>CAZIOH010000064.1:0-23820 GCA_964540815.1 uncultured Myxococcales bacterium
TGCCTGCGCAAAACGCGTCTTGCGCGGCGCCGTCGGCGAAGCCCCCGGCGGCCAGAACCCCGATGTCCTTGGTCGTGCTGTCCGACGCGCGCGTGACTTGGTAGAGGTTCCCCTTGTACGCGCCAAAAAGAGCCCGCACCGTGCTGTGCGCGGCGACACACGGCGTATTTCCCGACGCGAAGATGTCGCAAACCCCGCTCCCGGCCGGCGCGCCGCGGGTGCCGCCAGACGCGCCGCGGCCGCCGCCCGCGACGCCCGAGTCGCCGGCCATCCCGCCGCCTCCGCCCGATCCCGAGCTGGGGCTCGTGCCGCCGGAGCTTGCGCTCGCACCGCCGGAGCTGACGCTCGCGCCGCCGGAGCTTGCGCTCGCACCGCCGGAGCTTGCGCTCGCGCCGCCGGAGCTGGGGCTCGTGCCGCCGGAGCTCGAGCTCGTGCCGCTGGAGCTGCCGCTCACGCCACCGGAGCTCGCGGTCGTGCTACCCGCGCTCGAGCTGGTCCCGCCCGTGCTGACGCCGCTCGACCCAGTGGCCGCATTACCGGTACCACCGCCTGAGCTCGCATTCGTTGCGCCGTTCGAGCTGGACCCGCCCGAGCAGCCGCCCGCCGCGGCGACCGCCGCGACCGCGATGACCGCCGCGCCCGCCAGGAGTGCATGCCGGGTACCGTAGGCCGCCGAACGCGAGGTACGCGTGCTGGACTTTGCTGAGCTCATGCGTGGAATCTACTACGCCCACGCCCGGGTCACGCATCGACGAACGCTGGAGGCGACCTAAACTGCCGTTGACGCAAGGCAAAACCGGACTCGGGTCCATGGCACCCGTCGCCGGGTTCCGAGGAGACTTCGGGGGGGACAGGGGCAGGTTCGCGCCCTGGTGTCCGCCGCGGCGGCGCAGGTCGAGGCGTGCAGCAAGGACACGGGGGTGCTGGGGTGCGACACGTAGGCTCCGAATCCCTGGACCAGCGCGCGGTCTACGTCGGGGTGACGGGCCTCGACTTCGAGGTCCTCGAGGCGCCCGAGCGCGTGCATCACGTGCGAGCGCTCGCTGACCGGTGCCGTCGGGCTGTCGGAGTCAGGGGGACAAGCAGTCGTCAGACGGATCACGACAGGATGTCGCCGGACGAGTCAAGGTCTGCGTAGAATCCGCCGTCTAGGGGAGGGCGTGGCTGATCGAATCGAAAGGGCGGCCGCCCCGAGCTTCACGGTGGTCATGCCCTGCTACAACGGGGCGGCCTACCTCGCCGAGGCCTTGCGGAGCGCGCTCGCCCAGACCTACCCGGTCGCCGAGATCCTGGTCATCGACGATGGCTCGTCCGACGACAGCCGCGCCATCGCGGCGTCGTTCGCCCCGAAGGTCGTGTGCTTGTCCCAGAGCCACCAGGGTCCGAGCGCGGCGCGCAACCTCGGGGCCGATCGCGCGGAGGGAACGTTCGTGGCGTTCCTCGACGCGGACGATGTCTGGCTACCCGACAAGCTCGAGGGACAGGCTCGCCTCATCGAGGCATCCCCGGCGGACCAGGAGATCGGCCTCGTGTACACAGGGCTGCACCGTCTGTATCCGGACGGCAGCCTGGTGGAGACGCTGGCCGGGCCGCCCGCATTCACCATCGACCGCCTGCGCTTCGAGTGTCCGATTCTTCCGTCGACGGTGGTGGCGCGAACCGAGCTCGTGCGCCAGGTGCGGTGGAGCGAGGCCTTCGGATCTTCGGAGGACTGGGACTTCTTTTACCGGCTGTCCCGGCGCTGTCGCTTCGGGTTCATCGAGCGCTCGACCACGTACTACCGGCAGCACGCCGCGAGCCTCTCCACCCGCGACTTCCGGGCGGTGCTCGACAATGCGCGCCGCGTGTCCGCCTCCATCCAGCGCGACGCACACGGGCTCGACGGCTGGCGGCGGGGTCGGGTGGTCGACGCCCGCTTGCTGGTCAGCGCTGCCATCGCCGCGCGAGAACAAGGCGCGCGGGAGAGTGTGCCCTACCTGGTGCAATCGCTCCTGGCCTGGCCCCTGCCGCTGCCGTCCTCCTCGTCCTCATCCTTCTCGCGCCGGGGGCGCGGGCGCGTCCGAATGCTCGGGAACCTGCTGCTGCGGCGCCGCCAAGGCGGTTGAGGGCCTCGTTCTGCTCGCAGCAGGGCTGGGGATCCGACCGCATGAAGACGGACTCCGACTGGCTCCATTCGCGACCCAGGGTCAACCGTGTCGGCCTGGGGCTCGGGAAGGTCCGATGGCATCGGCCCGCCCGTCCTCGGGCTCTGCTCGTCATGCACAGCGGCCGAGTGCGGCGATGCAGAGAGCGGAGCGCACCGTCCAGGCCACGGTTCGGAGCCAGTTGGCCGCCACCAGGCGCCGGTGGACGCGCGCATCGAAGGCCCGGGTCAGGGAGTCGTGGGCTGGGACCAGGAGCGTGAAGGTCGCCAGCCATACCGCGGCCAGCAAGACGGTGGCGGGCCAACGCTGCCACGCAGGACCGATCCGCAGCGCCGCGAGGACGACCCCTGACGCGAGCTCGGCCAACATGGGCACGGCGACCAACCCGGTTGTCCGCTTCATGTGCGCATTCTGGTAGGCCGTCGACCCCGCGCCGACGCGCGCGAGCAGCGGATAGTGCACCACCTGGACGAACCAGATGAGGCCGGTCATGAACAGCGCGGTCACGAGCTCGATCCAGCGCAGGCCGAGCACGAGCTCAGCTGAAAAGAGACCGCGAATGATCATGTTCGCTGGAGGATACGCGATGCTTGGCTCCTGGCGGTCCCCATCGCGGCGTCGATCGGTGCGCCCCGAATGACCAGGGCCGAGGGCGCGTGACGCGATCGCGGACGGCCAGCTCAGTTCCCCGCGGCGGTGTGGCCGACGACGGCATCAACCGTGGCGCCTGGGGGCCAACCTGGGCGTGCCTCGTAGACGATGACGACCGGTTTGGGTTGGGGGCGGGACCGGACGGCGCCAGCGTGTAGGCCGCGCCGATCAATCCACCTTCCCACCTTCCCACCTTCCCACCTTCCCACCTTCCCACCTTCCCCCTTCCCACCTTCGCCGGTGAACGCCGGGTTGAAGGAGCCGAGCCCCTGCCCGTTCGAGAGGTGAACCGCGCGCAGATCACCGAACAGCGACAGCCGATCACCGATCGCCGATCGGTGCCGCGAACGCCGAGGCCAGAGACGCCTCCGCTCCCCGGTACGCCGAAGGCCACGGTCGCGGGAAGTTTGATGACCGCGGACTATCGATCTCCGCGGGGCGGCCTCGGGGCCACCATCCGACCGCTGGTCTGCTGCCCGACGGCGGAGGACCCGAATCCGGGCGATGCGAACACCGAGGAGCCAGGTCCTGTCCAAAGCGGGCTCGCCCCGGCGGCGCGACCCATCTCCATCGGGGCGTGGACCGACGATCCCGGTCCGGTCCAGAGAGTTGCGCTGGATGCGGAGCCAAGTGCCGCGGTCAAGAACGCGGCTCCGCTGGCCATGGCCAGCGCCGACTGCAGGTTGGGATAGCCGCGCCATCCCGGAAGGGGCGCCGCGGGGCCACCAATCCCCGGCGGCGCCGTGGCGGCGGCTGACGCAATCAGGTCGGGCGATGAGAGGTACCGGGTCAGATCGCGACGCGTCATGTCCTCGAGTTGCACGACGGACCACAGCGAGGCGTACTGGTGCGGATCGAGCTTTCCCCCGCCCGGCGGCAGGGGGACCCAGCCGGCAAAGCCGTCCCCGCTGCGCCAGGCCACCCAGGCTGGTCCCCAGGTCTGCGCCGCCTGGCTCCCCTGACCCCCCGCCCGGCTCGCCCCTGACCCTCCTGCGGGGGTCCACACCCAACCGCGGTCTGCGAGGTAGATCCAGCGCCCGAAGTGGAACGCCGCCCAGCCCCATGGATAGGTGCTGTCGAAGGTCCATCCGTAGGCTCCGAAGATCCAGCGGCCATTGCTGAGGTACGGTACGAAGTCTTCGCCGACGATCTCCGGGCTCGGGGCCCAGACGCGACCCCAGGGTTGAACCTCCTCGAACTCCCCGTCGGATGAGAGCGCGGCTTCGAGATCCGCGCCGGTGACGGGAGGATCCTCCGCGATGCCGAGAAGCGCCTGGGCCCGCGTAGGGCCGGTGTGGCCGAGCATGACCAAGACCAACGCCGCGAGACCATGTCTTGACAGGGGCATGACTCTCACGACGTTCAGTCTAGCCGATTCATTCAACGACGGCTCTGAGAGGCCGCCGGGCACCGTTTCACGCCGAGGGTGGCATCGCGCCTGGGGTTCGAGAGGCCGATCTCGGGTGCTCTGTTCGGGCAGAGACCGTGGGAGTCCGTGCAACGGTTGAAGGCGCACGCGCGTCGCGAAGATTCAGCGCTCTCCGCGTGGCGACTGACCACGTTCGACCCGAAGCCTGGCAGGCCTCGAGGAGCAGGATCCACCGCGTGACGTGATGTGCCGCCGGTGGGATCTGGACATCGCCCATGGGTACCGCCTGCTCGCCGACGCCGATCACTTGGGCCCAACCCTTCTGCCGAGAATCCGCACCGCCTTCACCTGGATGGGCGAACGGCTAGCTCCGCGCCCGGCGGAGCGCACCGATCGCGAACGCGCCTGGACGGTGTGGCTGGAGGGCGGGTCGCAGGGGGACCCGCCGTGCCAGGCCGGACTGGTGCTCTTCCCGCGAAATAGCGACAACGTTGCGGCGCAGCATTGATTCTATTTCGGCCGCGGTGCACCAGTGCGACCGGCGACGCCGGCGCCGTATGAGCTCGAATGGTGGGCGGCGACTCGTGGCGCGCGAGCCGATCGGGCCGGTGCGGCGAGGCGGCGACCCGCCGAGGGGGTGGCGTCGTCGTCTTCCGCTCCTCATCTTCCGCACCTCATCTTCGTGGCCGTAGACCGTGAGGATGTCGAATGGACGGCAGATCATCTCACCGCCCGGCGCGGCGACGTATCTGCCGTCCTGACGCTCCACGCTGAGTACGACGATGCCGCGCTCCGCGAGCGCCTGGTCACCGAGTCGGCGGCCCACGAAAGGATGCCCCATTCCGAGGATGACCTCGGAGACCGTATGGCCCGCGTCGAGCCGCACGAGGACCTCGTGGTCGGGTGGTAGGGCGAGCGAGCCCGCGCGCTGGAGGGCGAACTTGATCGAGCGCTCGACGAGATTCTCCACGAACGACGTGCGCACGACGAACCACAGGACGGCCAGGGCCCCGACGATGAGTGCCAGCTGCGTCATCCCTGCCCGCATGGTCTTGACGTTCACGAACGTCACGACCAGCGGCACGATCACGCTCGTCAAGCCGACGTGTCCGGCGAGGATGAGGTGCTGCACGATCCGCCTTCGCACCGGGTGGTTCACCACCTGCTCGGACTCGCGCGTCGTGAAGCCGACACCGAAGAAGGCCGAGTAGGCCTGGAACTCGGCGGTGGGACGCGCGAGGCCCGTCAACGTCAAGGCCGTCGTTCCGAGACGCACCACGAGCAAGGCCGCCACGGCGATGATCACCAACCAAACGAGGGCGACCATCGAGTGCGCGCTCCTCGCGACGCGCCGACGCCAGGTCCGCATCCTGCGCTTCGGCAGCCAACGCAGCACGTAACCGACCGATGGCCTTGGCTCATGATGTCCACCCTCGGGGGGATCACTTTGCAGATGTTGTGCCGCCGCCGCGCACTTGCTCCTCACCCCTGACCTGGGGTGGGGGGGGATCGACCCCTGGTACTGGCATCGAGGGCGCCCTCGCATGAGCTGCGGCGCCTGCTCACCCAGAGGTCGTGGATAGGCCGAGGCCTCGAACATGCCCCGGGGGTCACGCCTCGAGGAGTTGTCGCGCCCGCGCGCACCGCTGGGGTGCCGCGCCACGATGATTCCCCGTACCCGTACGTCCGCCTTCAGCCTTGGGTTCTTGCGGCTCAAGTGGCTCAAGTCCGAGCACCCGTGTCACAAGACCTCCTGCTGGTAACGCAGACTATGCGCTCCCCACCGATTTCGGTGCAGCCTTGGCGCAGCTCCTTCGGTGGGAGAGCCCAGGAACGCCAACCAGAGGTCACCGTCGGAACCGGAGGACTGTTCCAGGTGCCGTCCCTGGTGGGGCGAGCGCGCGCCCTCCGTTCACGTACGATAGCTGCGCCAAGACCCTCGCCGAACGCTTCACCCCGACCTGCGGCGGCGGCGACCGCCACGGCGCACGGGCCCTTTCCCCGCGGACCGAAGGCGGGCTAGATTTCACGCATGGTGCGTCGTGTGCTCGAGCTCGCCTGGCTGGCGGCGATCGGCGTCGCCGCCTGTGGGGGAGGACGACGTGGCGGCGCGGAAGGGCCCACGGTCGACGGGGCGACGCACGTCATCGAGATCGACATCGACGATCACGGCCTGGCGGGCCTGTGGATGGCGCGCGCGCCCAATCTCAAGGGCTTGATCGGGCGCGGGACCTTGGCCTTCTCTCGGGTGGACGTCCCCACCCACAGCAACCAGAACAACATCACCTTGCTGACCGGGCAATACCCAGAAGGCACCAACGTGCCCTCCAACTCATGGCTGTCGCGGACCCAGGGGTTCGCGTCCCCCGTCAGCATTCCGGGCCTCTCCGTCGGGGACTACGTCCTCTACGGAACGAACCCTCTGCTCACCCGGGGAGACAGCGTGTACCGGGCCCTGCGTGCCAGGGGGCAGCGGTCGGCCTACGTGGGTGAGTTGCCACCGTTCGATGCCGGCGCCGACGAGGTTCACCTGTCGATTGTCGGGACGACGTTCGGTCCCATCAAGGTGAGCGCCGAGTCCGCGCCCATGATCCTCGAGGGGTTGCTGGCATATCCGGCGGATGTGGTGAGCGCCTACCACTTCGATGGGCCACCGACCCCCTCCGAGAGCCGAATGCGCTTCACCCTGCGGGACGCCGCGGCGGTCGTGCGCGCCACCGACGGCGCGCATCCCTTGCCCGCGTTCATGTTCGTGTGGGACTTCATCGCGCTCGACGACGACCCGACCGGCAATTTTGGCGCGGATGGCGCCCAGTTGACGGCGGTCGTCGAGGACTACGACGCGGGGCTCGGGGAGCTCCTATCGGCGCTGTCGGACAAGGGGCTCCTCGATCGCACCAACCTCCTGTTCACGCTGGATCACGGCAAGGTCGATACGCACAACCAGGCGGCGCTTGGCACCCACGGAGGTGCCGTATCGGGCTCGGCCGACGGACAGCTCGGGGCGGTCGTCGCGGCGCTAGGGGCGACCTTTGGCGTCGGCGCCGGAAGCTATGCGCTCCTCAATGAAGATGGTGACGCGCTGATCTACGCGCGGGTCGCCGGCGCGGGGACCGTGGCCGGCGCGCTCGACCAGGCCGACGTCACCCACAAGCTGGTCTCCCTGATCCAGAGCGGCGCCCTGACCGGCGTGGACACGACCCGCACGATGACGGCCGATGGGTGGCTCGGCACGCGCCGCTTTCACGATCTCCGGGTCAACGGCCCCAATCAGGCGGACGTCGTGGTCTTCCCGCAAGACGACTGGACCTTGAACCAGGTGGATCCCGTCAACACCGCGCCCGGGCCCTTCCAAGAGCACGCCCAGTACCCCTATGGCCGCCACGGCGGATTCTCGGTCGACGAGCTGTACGTGCCGCTGATCATGGCCGGGCCTGCCTTCAAGAGCGGCGTGCTCCTGCCTCATCCGGTCGAGCACGCCGACGTGGCGCCCACCGCGCTCGCCGCCATCGGGGGAGGGCTCGGGCTGCGGACCGCGGCGCGCGGGCCGATTCAGGCCGCATTGACCGGCGATCCGGGCGAAACCATCGCGGTGCCAGATCCGCCGGAGTCCGCGCGTGAGCTGGTGCTGCAGGGGAGCGGCTTCCTGGCCGACCCGGCCGCGCCGAAGGCTCCGACCATGCTCGCGCCATCGGTCGTGGTGATCGACGTGGCGGGCCTCTACGACGAGGAAGCGTTCAGCGATCCTGCCACCGCGGCAGCCGCGGCGCCGTTGAGAGATCTCGCCGCGCGCGGGACCCGCTTCGAGGACTGCTGGACCCGCAGCCGGGACTGGCCCGTCACGGAGTACCAGATGATCACGGGCGGCTACCCGGTTTATCCGTTCGTGGCCGCCGCCGAGGACGACCCGAGTCAGACGCTCGCGCCCGGGGCAGGGCTGCTGGCGATGCCGCCGGCGGCAGGATTCGTGGCCAATCCCGACGGTCTCGCCGCCTGGCGTGCCCCGGTGATCTTTCCCGGCGACAGCGTCTTCGACGCGGCCCACCTGCTCGGTCTGGGGACCGCGCTCCTCGGCGACAGCGACTTTCACGCCCTCCATACGGGCAGGGCCGCCATCGACGTCGGACCGGCGGCAGGCGCCGGAGGCGCCGCGGGGGCCGCGGGCGCCGTAGGATCGATGGGTGCCGGCGCCGAAGTGGGACCGTCGGTCGAGGCCGGACTGGCGTCCTTGATGGCGTCGTATCCGCGCTTCTTGGCGGTGGTTGCGGTTGGTACTGGCGCCCGGACGTCGGACCGGCACGCGGGGCCGGCGCTCGAAGAGCTGGCGACCCTGTCGGGCGTCGTCGCCGACGTCGCGGCGCAGGCGTCGGGCGCGCTGATCGTCGTCACCAGCCGCGGGGCAACCCCCATCGACGATCCTCAGCCCGACTTCTACGGCCCCGGCACCTCGCGGCACGTGCCCTTGCTGTTGCTCGGCCCCGGCGTGCGGGCTGGCGTGGTCAGCGGACAGCCGGCGGCACCAGCCGACCTACCGGCGACCATCTTGTTCGCGCTCGGCGCCGCCACGACCACCGACTTCGCGCGCGGCACCTGGGCAACAGGAGCGCCGATCGGTGGGGTGCCGCAACCCATCCCAGCTTCCGCGACGGAAGGGCACGTCCTGCTGCGGGCGTTCGCGCAGGGACCGTGAGGCGTCGGAACCGACCAGGCTTCTAGGCCGACGGCGCCAGCGGAGGCTGGATCGAAGCGGCACGCGATCTCCTCGCCGGCATGGGGGTGATCGGCCCTGCTCAGAAGCGGACGTCCATCTTGCACAGGAGGTCGGCTCTCTCCTCGATCGATGTTTCGAGCCCCATTGGAGCCCCGTAGTGATGTTGAAAACACGGATGGCAAAGGCCGTGGCCGAGAGTCGGTGGACAGCAGTCGACCCAGACCGGCACCCAATCCCACGTGTCAAGCAGGCCCGGGCGCTGAATTCGACGGCAATGCGCGCACTGGATGATGAGTCCGTTGTCTTGAGCGTAGGTGCTCACGACGCCCAGGTGAGGTTCTCGGTTCTCTGGATTGTGGGCGCGCTCGACAACCAGCGAATTCGTGACGATCAGACCCGCGTGGTCCGGGAGGGAGTAGACGTCCATGGCAAAGATCCGGAAGAGCGCCGAGCTCGAGCACTCGTAGACATGCGTCCAGGCCTCATCCCCCGCGAGCAGACGCGCAAAGGCGGCGCGGTAGTACGGCCTGAGCGGAGCACTGGTGGCCAGCATCACATCCAGGGAACTGTTGGCCGCCGAGGCCAGGAACGGTGCCCCATTCAGGGTCGCAAAGCGCGACCACGCCGAATTTGCGTAGGTCAACCGGAGCGATTGGGAGATGACGTAAGCGCTCCCGGACTCCAATTCCAATGCCTCCAGGATCGGGTCTGGTACCGACATGCAAAGGGTATCCCCCATCACCGGGGATTCGTCAGTTCCGAGCGGAAGCTGAAGGGAGCGATCTGGCGATCACGCACACGCCGGTCACGCATTCGTCGTGCACGGGCTCACCGAAAGACGCGCTGGCTCGGCCGTGCCGTCGTCGCGATCGTCTCAGCGATTTTCGTAACGACCGAGGTCGAGCAGCCGGTGGAATCCGCCACTCGATGCGGCGTGGGCGGCCTACAACGCGTCGGCGTACTCCCAGACCGGGGTTCGTGCGAGCCGGCTGGGATGGATCGACGGCCAGCCGGGTAGCCCATTTTGCCCCACGGGTCGGGTCACGATGTACTCCCGATGCTACTCCGGCAGCGGCGTCGAGAACAGCGCCTGGTGCTGGCCCTCGAGCTCGGTCAGGCGCAGGGTGGCGTGCGTCGCGCGATACAACCGCGCGAGCATCTGCCAGGGTACCGGATCGGTGGGGTCGAGCAGGACCGCGCGCTTGAGGTGCTTCTCGGCGACGGCATCGCGCCTCTCGTTGGCCGCCGCCGCCGCCAGCAAGATGAGCGGGCGCGTCGCGCCCGGGTACGCCGCCTGCGCGGCTTCGCAGCGCCTGACCGCGTCGGCCCGCTTCTTGGCGCTCCGCGCGCGCAGGTCCAGCTCGCAGGCGGCGACGTTGGCCGCCGGCGTGTCGGGGAAGGCGGCGGCCAGGGTCAGCACGCGCGCGCGTGCGGCGTCGCCGTCCGTCCCTTCCAGGGCCCGCGCCGCCTGGCGATAGGCGGCGACGTAGGCCACCTCGCGAGCGGGGGGCACGCCGAGCTTCTCCGCATCGGGCGGCAACAGCACGCGGTGGCGACGGGTATCGATGTCGACCGCCAGCCCGTTGGTCTCGGCCTCCTTGCGATCCAGGTTGGCGAGCAGAGCCTCGGCGGAGCTGAGCGCGCCCAGGTTGGTTGCCAGCGCAGCGGCTCGGCGCCACACGGCTGGATCGCTCGGCGCCTTCACCGCCGCCAACCGCTGGGCGATGGGGGCGAAGTCGGTCCAGCCCTCTTCGGCGCGGTCGGCGTTGGCAGCCTCCACGGCGCGGTTGTACGGGTCGATCTCATCGTGTGTCAGGCCGGCACCGGCACCGGGATTGGCCGGACCGCCGTCGCCACCCCGCGCCGGCGCTCGCCCGCGCTGGCGCACGATGTCCAGCAGATCCGCCCGCTCCCTGTCCGTCCCCTCATCGGTGGGCGCGAGGGCCAGGAGCGGTTCCAGCGCGCTGCTCTCGGGAAAAGGATGCGTGGGGTCAGCGGCGCGCCGATCGATCACCAGCGAGATCACCTGCCGCTCGAAGGGGCTGAAGCCGGACTGATGAATGTCGTAGATCGGGTTCATGAGCGCGGCGCGGTCCTCGTGGTGCAAGAGGCCCAGGGTATGCCCCCACTCGTGCAGGAACAGCGCGACCTCCTTGTGCAACTTGCGAACGCCGTACAGGTCCTGTCGTTCACCCGGATCGAGAAGGGCGAACTCGCGATCGAGTGCCCGGATCTCTTCCTCACTGTCCATTCCACGCAGCACGAAATGATGGGACAGTATGCGTGCCAGCCCCGCCTGGTGCATCGACGTCGCCACGCCTTGCATCGGGGTCACCAAGCCGATGACCAGGTCGACGTCCTTCGCCGGATCCAGCGCCTCGATCTCGGCCAGGATCGCATCCAGCGACACGCCTGAATGCGCGCGATCCCAATCGTGCAGGCTCTCGATTTCGAAGCGGACCGCATACACGGGCTCGACGACGGCATTGATGCGCTTGATCTGGTCGCGCAGGTGCCACTGCCAGCGCAACACCAGCATACGATAGTCGCGGTCCGCGTAGACGCGCACGCGCACGGCGCGCGGTTCGTTGGGCACCCCGGGATCTGGCGTGAGGTCGAACCGACCGGGAACCAGCTGCCGTGCCGCCGCACGCTCGTGTCCAGCCGGCGTGCGCCAGGGCTGGAAGTCGAACAGCCCTGGCTTCTTGTTGTTCTTGTTGTCACCGCCGTCGTCGGCGCCTGCCCCGGAGGGCACGCCCGCCAGCAGACCGGCGACAACCACTGCGCCCGTCCACCGACCTCTGGCCTTGCGAACCGCGAGCCACACGATGTCCAACGGCGGCCGGGTCGATTCTTCCCGCCAGAGGAGCTACGAGTCGCCGTCGAGCGCCCGCGATGGATGCCGGGACGCCACGGGCCTCGATGACGTCAGGTGACAGAGTCGCGCGCCGAGTCCGCTGCAGCCGGACTGGTCCGGCACCCTCGGAGCGCCACCCGCGCCTGGCTCAGCTCGCGATCGCATCCGCAGCACTTCGCGATGGTGGCGCTCGGGCCTGCGGCGGCTCGCCTCCGGCGACTCGCAGCTCGATTCCCTGGTGCGCCCGTCGTCGGCATGGTCATTCCAGGGTGCCTATCTCGATGCTCCAAGCCTCGGCCAGCCACGACAGGAGCTCGGACTCGTGACCCTCGATCGCGTCGGAGGCGGCGCCCTGCAGGATGGTGCCGTAGATGAGATCGCGGGCCTCTTGCCTCCGGATGGTGAGCAGGAAGGACTTGAAGGCCTCCTCGGTCGAGAAACGAGACTCGACGGCGTCGAGCGTCTCCTGATAGGCGCCCTCACCGAAGGTCTCGACGACCTCCTCGACCTCCTCGATTTCCTCCTCCGACGGCCTGCCCGCCGACACCACCACGTCCTTGATCAATCCAACGAGGGCGATGCGTTCGTCGGCGTTCAGCTCGCTCAGTTCCATGCGGTCAGATTCGCGCCGCGCTACCTCGCGGTCAAGAGCGGCGGCGGCGCTCCCTGTGAGCAACACCATTTCGCCAGCAGCACGATCGTCCTGGTCACGGGGACGCACACGCGGAAGGGCCGAAGAAGAACCAGTGAACGCGGTCATCTTGCGTCGAACTATTCCCTAGCGCCTGGCCCGAAGCATTGATGAAGAATACCGAGCTCATCGAGCCGCCCAGTGTCCCGAGATCGCGCATGATTCCGCTCTGCCAAAAGAAGGCATGGGTCGCGCCGCTGGCGGTCTCGCTGTAACCAATCACCTGGCCGGCATCGTTGGGCGCCTCCGGCGTGCTGACCCTGCCTCCCAGGGTTCCGAGATCCGTCATGACACCGGCCTGCCAAAGAAACGCACGAATCGAGGTCAAGCTGGACCCAACCACTTGATCGGAGTCATTGATGCTCGCGGGAACGATTCCCTCGCCGAGATCCTGCATTCCGTGATCACCATAGAAGAAACCATGACCGCCCGAGAGGCCGATGACGTGACCCTGACGATTGACGGCACCGGCGGAGCTCCCGGTTGCACTGATGCCGTCGATGGTGCCGAGGTCGAGCATCTCGATGCTCGACGACGGACCCGCCGTCGCCCAGCGGACGGCGTGAATGCACGAGGGGCAGCTCTTGTCGAGCCGGGCTTGACCAATCGCACGTCCTCCGCTGCCGATCTTGTCGACGAACTCCATGTCGGCCGACGAGGGCACGAGCAGCTCTTTCGGGGTGGAGCGCGCACCGGCGGGCCAGACGACCATCCCTCGGCCGGCGAAGCCGACGATGTCACCGGGTCCGTTGATGTACGTCGCGCCGTTGACTGCGCCGAAGCTTCCTCCCGAGAGCGGGTCGATGGTGTGGTTTCGGTAGATGGCCCACACCCCTGTCTCCGCCTGGATCACGACCTCCCCGGCGTCGCTGATCCCGAAGGCGGCAAGCGCGCCGACGTCGACGATCGGCGCTGCCACCTGACAGCCGCCGCTGCCGGTCACCCCACCCCCTCCCACCCCCCCGCCGCCGCCTGCGCCACCGGCCGCCCCGCCACCACCGGCCGCTCCGCCACCGGCCGCCCCGCCGCCACCGCCCGGCCCGCCACCTCTTCCCGCGACGCCGTCATCAGCGAAGTCCACCGAGACGGAGGCCATTCCATTGCGGTGCATCACGAGGGTGACGCCCGCGATCACGCCCTTCTCCAACATCACGACCCGGGCGTCGCTCACCCAGGTCGCGACGTGCTCCGGCAGCACCGCTGAGCAGATCTCGGCGAACGCCGCCAAGAACCGCTCGCCGCGTTGGCGCGGGCCGCAGTCCTTGCGCGAGCAACGAGCGCCGGTGGGTGTCTCGCGGCCGGCTCGGTTCGTTGGCCTCGGTGTTGACCCTATTCCGACGGTGGCGCACCAGCGCGGGCAGCGGCCTTGCGCCAGGGAGGCCGGGCGAATCGAGGTGAGCTGGCCGGACAAGGGCGTCGCGGTCCGTCGCCAGGCCAGATGTCCGGGGGGCTCACCACCCGCCGACGTCGATTCCAAGGGCAACCAGCCCAGCCCATCGCGGATCGTCGTAGCGGACCCCCGGGGGCCGGTCGGCCGGCGAGGCGCCCGAAGGGTTGGGGCCTCGCCGGACAATCGCCGGTCATTCTTTGGTGGGTCTACTTTCCAGGCGCACCTCCGGCTCCCGGCGAGACGGCGGGGCCGACCGGAGCCCCGGCAACCACGACGCCACCGCCCTTCGGCGGCGGGAGGACGCCGCCGCTGCCGCCGCTGTCACCCTGGGCGCCGAGCGGCGTCGTGTCGGGTGGTGGGGGCGGGAGCATCTCGTCCGGACAGACGAGGTCGTGCAGGATGCGCGCGCGCCGGCCGAGCTCGTTGAAGTGGCGGGTCACGCCGGCCGAGAAGTCGGGCACATCCGCGCCGAGGAGGAACCCCGACAGCTGCGCCTCCTGGAAAGGGAAGCGCGGGCTGATCTGGAACTGGGAGCCGCCCGTCTCGCTCTGCGTGTGGCACCCGTTGCAGGTGTTGCGCGCAAAGCGATGACGCGTCTCGGGGCTCACTCCTGGCACCTGCCAGGTGAAGAAGTCCGACGCGTCGACGTTGCCGCCCTGAAACGGCGCGCCTTCGAAGGTCAGCGGCACGGTGTGCTTCTCGGCGAGGATCGCCGGCTCGTTGGCGAGGACGAAGCGCCCCAGCCGATCGGAGAAGTTGAAGCTCCGATCCGGGGTCAGTGCCACCGGCGCCGGCACGAGCATGCCGCTCGTGGCGTCGAGGTGGAACTCCCGGAACTCCCATGCGAAGGAGAGCGCGAAGAAGTCGTTGGTGCGGAGCTGGCCGAGGGCGCTCCCGTTCGTGCGTCCCGGCGCCGCGTTGCGCGCCGTGAAGCGCTCGGTGACCTTCTGCAGGGCAGCGTTGTACTCCTCGGACGGGAAGGGGAGAGCGCGGAGGGCATGCCACGCGTTCGCGAGATCGACGACGTCCGCCTGCGAGGCCGCGGGGATGTTGTACTCGATGATCAGCGTTGCCTGAAGGGTCTGACCGAACGGCGCGAAGCCGAACACGAAGCGACCCTCGCCGGCGGTGGACGCCGAGACTTCGTTGAGGTCGATGCGGTTGGCGATCGCCAGCAGGCGGAACGCCTGCCGCGAAAGATCGAGCTTCCCGTCCGGGCCCCGCAGGCTGTCCAGGACCTGCTGGGCGCCCGCTCGCGTGGGGAGGATGAAGCCGTTGACCGTCTGTTGCTTGAGGAACGACGAGAGCATCGCCTCGACCATCGCGGGTGCGTCGGCCGGTGTCGGCGCCATGTCCTGCATGAGCTTGCCGAACGTCCACGCGCCGCCCGGTCCGGTGCGGACCGGATCGTCGACGACGCTGACGTCGCGGATCTCGAGCTCCCGCCGGGGCTTGACCGTGCAGGCCGTCGAGTTGTCCAGGACCGAGAAGCTCACGTTCTGGTTGAAGAACTCGAAGGTGGACGAGGAGGCGAGCTGGGCGCTCACGTTGATCTGCGACGTTCCGAACTGCTCGATGTCCAGCGAGGCGGTCGCGGTGAACGGGAGGTGCCCGGTGCCGGCCGCCGGAATGACCGCGTTCCCGAAGTTCGGGCTCACGTTGATGTCTGGCTCGAAGTTGAGCGAGAACGCGTTGAAGTTGAACGACGCGTCTTCGCACGAGTTGTTGGTGATCTGAACGTCGTAGCTGACCGGCGTCCCCGGTGGCACGGCGGCGGGATCGACCGGCGTCACGGTCATCAACGAGGGCTGCGGCAGGCAGGTCAGCTTCGCGACCTCGGCGGGCGTGGCCGGGGCGGTGTCGAAGACGACGTTGTCGATGATGCCGTCGATGCGGCGGTTGCTGGCATCGTTGCCCATGAGCAGGGGGCCCACGCCGTCGCTGAGCCGTCCGACGACCCGCTTCGAGGCCGCCTCGGTCCCGTTGAGGTAGAGCTTCAGGAAGATGCCGTCGTAGGTCGCCGCGACGTGCGTGAACGTGTCGAGCGTCGCCTTGGCCTGCACGTTGGCCGCCTTGCCGTTGGTGAGGTTGATGACGATCTGGAAGTTGTTGCCGTTCTCGGCGAGCACGAACGCGCTCGTGCCGTTTTGACGCTTCCGGAAGATCGTGCGCACGCCGCCGAGCGCGGTCGGCTTGACCCAGGCCGCGACGGTGAAGCCCTCGGAGAACACGAAGTTCGGCTGGTCGGGCACGAGGACGACGTCGTCGTCCTCATCGAAGCCGATGCCTGTATTCGAGATGCCCGGTCGGCAGAAGGCGGTGACCGACCGGAACGCCGTGTGGTTGCCGGAGAAGGTGCTGTCTCTGAGCTCGGTGCGGCCCATGTCGCAGTCGTCGAACCGCCAGAATCCCTGGGCTTCCCCAGGGAAGCTCCGGGTGGTCCCCGAGCCGCCCACCCCGCTGTCGCCTCCGCCGATCGAGCCCCCGGTGCCCATGATCGGGACGCCGGTCCCGCCCGCCCCGGGAAAGCCCGGGATGCCCGCGTCCGTGGGGCTTCTCGTGCCCGGGGCGGCCGTGCCCGCTCCGACCCCGGTCGTGGTGCCGGTGGGGCCGGTGGTGCCGACGCCGACGCCGACGCCGACGACGCCGACGCCGACGCCGCCGCCGCCGCTGGCGCCGGCCGTGCCTGTGACAGGGCTGGGCGGCGCCGCCGTGAGGGCGGTGCGCATGAGCTGCGTGAGATCGCCGTCCTGGAGGATGGCCTGCAGCTCGGCGCTGTCTTCTCCGCGATCGTCCGCGCAGGCGCCGAGGCTTGCCGATGCGAGCACGAGTGAACCGATGAGTGCACGGCCGTGCAGCCGGCGTCTCGCTTCGCGACGTTCTTGTGTCGGGTTCATGGGGTCTCCTTTGTCGGTTGGGGGCAACACCAAACACGGAAATCAGACGGCGCTCGTCGACTGCACGACCTGGCCTCGCTCGATGGTGGAGTCGCTCGGAAGGTCGAAGATCGATCAGGAATCTTCCTCGAGCGAGACCGCGTCCTCGGAGCAAAAAGCGGGCCGATGACGGCGCGGCACTTCACCTCACGCCGCCCAAGACAAAGGGGCGCGGGCGGCCCGCAGACTATCAGTGGACACGACAAACGTGTCGGGTTTTCGTCGCGCACAACGTGGTCGATCCCGTCCATGTTCTCCGGCGGCTCATGCGCGACCGGGATTGATCGTTCACGGAGAAGGTTCGTTGCGACCCCCCCTGTTCGGTGGACCGACGCCGGGCTCAGCCCAGAGCTGGTGCCGCCGCCAGGCGGCCCACCGTGCGCCCGTTCCAGTTCCTCAGCGTCACGTTGCGCAGCGGTTCGACCAGCACGCGGTCCGCGTCCGACAGGGGCAGCAGCGATTCGACCAGCGCCACCAGCGCCACCTCGGCGGCCCGCGCCGTGTTGCCGTCGTCCATCTTCAGCGCGATGCCGAGCCCGAGCTCGGGCAGCGCCGCGCAGTAGACGCCCTCCGCGCCCACCTTGCAGAACAGCCGTGCGCGGAAGTGTTCCATCAGTCGCGTGTCGAGTCGGCCCGTGCCGGCGACCATGAACGGCTCGGCGGCCACCGCCTCGCGCAGGCGCGCGGCCCCGCGGGCGCGCCCGGGCGTCAGGCCCGCGCCCGTGCCGAAGCGCGCGAACGCGTGCGCGAGCGCGCGCACGGGAATGCCGAAGGTGGGAACCGAGCACCCGTCGGTCGCGCGCGGCGCATCGGCCAGGCGCACGCCGGTGACGGCCTCGATCGACGCGCTGACCTCGCGCATGACCGGATGGTCGGGCTCCACGTAGCCGCGCAGGGAGCCGCGTGCGGCGTCCGCGTCGCCGGCCATCAGCACGCCCAGGCAGGCGAAGCCCGAGTGCTTGCCGGAGCAGTTGTTGTGCAGCGCGCAGGGCATCTCGCCGCGGGCGGCGAGCGCGCGCGCGGCCTGTTCGTTGGCCGGCCAGTGCACGCCGCATTCGAGCACGCCCAGGTCGAGGCCGGCCTTGGCCAGCATGGAGCTGGCGGTGGCCACGTGCTCGGGCTCCCCGCCGTGCGACGCGCAGGACAGCGCCAGCTCGGCGTTGGTGAGGCCGAAGCGATCGGCCGCGCCCGAGGCAACCGGCGGCAGCGCCTGCAGGCCCTTGACGGCGGAACGTGCGTAGACCGGCCGATCGATGTCGCCACACTGGCGCACCACGGCTCCCGCGGCATCGAGGACCGCGAAGGCGCCGCGGTGGAAGGACTCGACGATGTCACCGCGCCAGAGCTCGACGAGAACCGGTTGGGTCATTCTGCACTCCGCTCGCAGCGAGGATGGTCCCGGCCCGAGGCGGACCTTCAGCGGCTTCCGGCGCCGGACTGCCAGGGGAAGCTTGGAAGGGTCTGGATGGAGCCGCTGGTCTTCAGTCTCATCGAGGCAACGTCACAAGAGCCGACATAGGCCCCAGCCCGCCAACCTGCGTTGGGGACGAGTCGAGTCTGGGTCGTGAGCGGGTTGTACAGCGTGGCGATACCCCTGTCCACGCGAACGACGAGCGTGCAGGGATCGTCCAGGCCGGGCCATCTCGGTGAGGGAAGAGGCTCACCCCGGATCATTCGATAGATCTCCTCGCAGGCGGTCGGGCGGGTGGAGTGCCCGCAGGCGGTCAGCGAGGCGGTGGCGAGAGCCAGGGAGAGGGCGTCGCTGTCGTGCTGGGCCAGGCAAGCCTGCTCGTTGACCGGGCATTCGGTCGCGATCGGGTGGGGCAGCGCTGCGCCATATTCCCGCGGCGGCTCCCAGTCCTCGATGGGCACCTGCACCACGGTGGTCACCTCGGGTTTGAAGTAGGGAAAGACGTCCGCCTGACCGCCGGGCGGAGGCGTGATCACGCCCGAGATGACGACCAAACCCACCATCAGCACGGCGCAGTCCTCGGTACCACCGGTCCATCGCTTGAGATCTCGGCTTCGAAGGTTGCGCCGGGTGCAACGGTTGTTGCCTGGCCGTCAAACACGGACCACGCCCCGGAGGACTAGTCCATGGTAAAGGGTAAGTCAAAATACAGAAATTAATGGTACACAAGCTGCAGGGCTGCGTGTCGACTGCTCGGAAGACGCTTCACGGTTCCCACGTTCCCAAGGAGATCTCACGATGGCATCGCTCTCTGATCGACTTCCAATCGGGCTCGCCCTCCTGACATCGGTTCTCGGGGGTGCGTGCGGCGCGACCGATCCCGGGACCGGAGCGATCCACGAGAGCGAGGCGGCCGCCACCAGCAGCATCAACGGCCTGAACTCGATCAATGGCCTCAACTCCATCAACGGTCTGAACTCGATCAACGGCCTCAACTCCATCAACGGCCTGAACTCGATCAACGGCCTCAACTCCATCAACGGCCTCAGCCCCAGCGGCGCCCTGATGACCAGCGCCGATGGGCGCAGCACGGTGTCCTACCTCGTGCGGTGCGCCTTGCCGGCGGGACACACCATCACCAAGGTGGTCGCCGGTACGACCTACACCTTCCCGGGACAGCTCGGGCTCGCACCCGAGTGGGAGACCGGGGCCTGCGGAGACGCGTGTCAGCAGTACATCAGCGCCTGCGTCCTGGCCCATGTGAACGCCTCGGGACAGCACGTGGCCCTCTGGCTCGACAGCGACAACCCCGCGGTCGGATGGGGCCGCAGCACGGACTACCCGTACCAGGAGGGCTCGTTCTTTGGCAACATCTTCAGCAGCCCACCGAAGGCGTACTTCTGCAACGGCCGGGACTCGGACGTGGGTTTGGTCCCCGGACGCCTGGGCGTCGTGAGCTCGAGCTCCATCTACCAGAACCCATTCTCGTCGGGGACGGGCTTTTGCACCGACGGCTGCACCGCCCCGCCCGTTCCCTACAACCAGGACGGCTTCACCTCGTGCAAGGGGATGCACGTGGTCACCGTGTGGCGCAACTTCGACCCGAACATCGAGTACACCATCTACAACCGGAAGAGCGGGCTCGTGATGAACATCGTCGGCGGTAGCACCGCCAAGTCAGCCAAGGTTGCCCAGAACGGTTACGACGCGAACAACGCCAGCATGCGCTGGCGGATCAGCCAGATCTCCCCCAAGAACTACAAGTTCATGAATGCCCAGAGCGGGCTCTACCTGGATCTGGTCGGAGGGAGCGTCGCCAATGGGACGGCGTTGATCCAATCGGCGGACGCCGGGGCTGCCAAGCAGCTGTGGATGGTCACGCCGACCGGGGACGGATACTACAAGTTCAGCCCGAGCATCAACACGGGCGCCTCCCTGACCATCCCGGGCGGCTCGTCCGCCGCGGGCGTGGTCGTCCAGGAATACGGCTGGACGGGTGGGGCCGAGCAACAGTGGATCATTCGACCGCACCACCAGAACCTGGTCGGGGGGAACTGACCCATCGGCCCTCGGCCCGAACCGTCGGGGCCGGGGGACGACACCGGGGGACGACACCGCGGGGACGCACCGGACTACGGCGAGCCGGGCGCCTGCACCTCGACCACGAGCGCGCTCAGGGCCCCCTCGACCCGGCCGACGGCCGGTCCGCCGGCCCCCGGTCCCCCGGCGAAGCGCCGAACCAGGGCCGCCTCGGCCGCGTCGGTGGCCCGGACCAGCTCGTCGGGACCGCGGGCCTCGAGGTCGGCGCGGAGGGGCGTGGCCTGACAGTAGGCCTCGGCGACGCTGCGGGCCGAGTCGGCCCGGGCGCGCGCCGCCAGCGGCCTGATGGTCGCCGTGTCGCCGAAGCCTGCCCGCGCCAGATCGTCCTTCACCGCCCGCGGATCGAAGTAGCCGTGTGGGGTGCGCGACATGAAGCGCGGCGGAGCCTCGGGGTAGAGCTCACCGAGCGCGCGCTCGACGGTATCCGCGAAGGCGTTCGCCTCGATCCGGTCCCAGGTGTTGAAGAGGAACGCGCCACCGGGCCGCAACACGCGCCGGACCTGCCGGTAGGCCCGGGCGCGATCGGGGAAGAACATGACCCCGAACTGACACACGACCGCGTCGAAGGCCGCGTCCGGGAAGGGAAGGCGCATCGCGTCCGCCTGCTGCCAGGTCACCGGCCGCCGGGTACCGATCCGCGCCGCCCGGTCGAGCATCGGCTGGCTGAGATCGGTCGCGAGCATCGAGGCGGTCGCGGGCAGTCGTTCGGCGAGCGCGCGGGTGACGGCTCCGGTCCCGGCCGCGAGCTCGAGCAGCGCGGATGGGCTCCGCTGCTGGACACGCTCCGCGAGATCGATGGCATAGGGTGCGAAGATCATCGGGACGAGGAGCGCGTCATAGAGCGCAGGCACCGAGCCCGCGAAGAGATCGCCTCCTCCCGGCCCGGTCTGTCCGCGTGATCCACTCGTTCCTTCGGCCGGCATGGCCGCAGGATAGCCGAAAACGCAGCGTGCATGCGCGCAGCGGTTGCATCGATGCAACCGCCGCAACCCCCTCGCATCTCTGACGCTTCCCCTGAACCGTCGGCCCCGCGCCGGCTCTCCCACACGGCATCACGGTTGCAGAACAGGTGCGATGCCCCGATGCCCCGACCGGGAGCTGCCGGCCCAGGGAAGGCACTGGTGTCGCCCTCGCCCTCGGCCTCGGTCATCGCGGGTCCGCGGCTCCGTGGTGCCACGGATGCTCGACCTGCGGAAGGTCATCGTTCCCGAGCTCGCTTCAGGCCCAATGGAGGACGACATGAACCAGCGCGACGCATCGGATCCAGTGCCCATCAGGGCCGCCCAGCTCCAAGGTTGGTCCCCGTGCGTGCTCGTGTGCTTGTTCGCGGTCACCGCCTGCGCGGGTGGCCTGGACCCGAGGTTCACGAGCGGGGACGGTTCGGGCGGAAACGGCGTCGCGGCAGGTGCGGCCAGCTCCCCGTCCGGAGCCGAGCCCCCGCCCGATGGCACGGGTGGATGGGCGGTCGATCCGGGCACCCCGACAGCAGGTGCGAGGGGCACGACGGGTGGTTCGGGCGGGAGCCCGAGCGACACCGGTGGCCCAGGTGACACGGGTGGCTCGACCGCCGACGCGGGCGGAGCCACGGTCGGCTCGGGGGGCGCGACGTCGGTCGGCACCGGGGGCGCGACGATGCTCGGCTCGGGGGGCGCGAACGATGACGCGGGCGCGGGGACGACCGGTTGGGGTGGCGCGACGATCACCGGCGCGGGGGGCGCAACGGGCCCAGCGGGCCCGACGACAGGCGGCTCGGGTGGCTTCGGAGGAGCGACCTCTCGCTCGGGCGGAAGCACCGGCAGCTCGGGCGGAGCGACCGGCGGTGGGGCGGGCGGGAGGGCGACTGGCTCGGGCGGCGCGGGGACGACCGGTTCGGGCGGCGCAACGATCACCGGTTCGGGCGGCGCAACGACCACGGGGTCGGGCGGCGCGATGACCGGCTCGGGAGGAAGGGCAGGGACAGGCACGGGTGGCATGTCCGCGGCCCCGCCGTGCGACGCCGTGGGCACCATCTTCCAGGCGAAGTGTGCGACGGGGTGCCATTCTCCGAATGGGATATGGCCCGCGCTCGACCTGTCCTCCGATGCGGCGGCGGCGAAGGCCGTGGGCGCCGCGCAGACGGCCGCGTGCGCCGCGGACAGGACCTCGAGCATCGTCAACCCGAAGGCACCCCTCGGCGGAAGTCTGTTCCTCTACGTCGGTGGCACGACCTGCGGCTCGGGGACCAGGATGCCGTACGGGGGCGCCGCGCTCTCGACCGCGGAGATCACCTGCATCAAGTCCTACTACATGTCCAAGCTCCACTGAGCGAGGCGGGTCGTCCGCCCGGATCCGGGTCCTCAGCCGATCTGTGAGGACCGGGGCGGCAAGGGCCCGGCGGGGTCCGCCAGCCGCGCCGCCTGTCGCTGCTGGCGCTCGATGCTCTCGAAGAGGGCGCGGAAGTTCCCTGCGCCGAAGCCGTCGTCCCCTTTTCTTTGCAGGAGCTCGAGGAAGAGGGGGCCCGCCTGGCGATCTTTGAACACGTCGGCCGCTTCCTTCATGAAGATCTGCAGCAGGTAGCGAGACGGCGCGCTCCCGTCGACGAGAACCTCGAGGTCACGCAGTGATCCGAGGTCCTCGTCGATACCGTTGACACCCATCGCCAGCAGCCGGTCGGGGAGGAGATCGTAATAGGTCGCCGGGGTGGGCATGAACGGGACCCCCCGGGCACGAAGGTCCTTCACGGCCGTCAAGAGGTCCTTCACCCGAAGCGCCACGTGCTGGATGCCCGGGCCGTGGTGGTCCTCGCAGAAGAGGAAGATCTGCGACGCCTCGAAGTCGGGCGCGGCCGGCTCGTTGTTGGCGAACTTGAGGCCCGATCGGCGATCCCACATCACGGTGGACTTCAGGCCCGAGCCCCCGCCGGCGGCATGTTCTCCAACGTCCCGCGTGTGAAACGCGACCTCCCAGTACCGCTCGAATCCCATCACCTCTTCCATCCACCTCAGCGCTGGCTCGAGGGTGAGGAAGTTCGAGGTGATGTGATCGATCTCGGCGATGCCGAAGCGGTTGGTGTCCCCCGCCGCGCGGATCTCGGAGCGCGCCAGGCCGGGCAAGATGGGGACTGGCCCGCTCGACTGCAAGAAGCGGAACTGGGTGTCACCGATGGCGGTGGTGATGTCGAACCAGCGGACCTCGCTCCCGTCCCACGCTCGGGTTTCGAGCGGCGTCACCAGGGTGGCCCGGCGCTCCCGCAGGATGGCCAGGGCTCTTGCGGCGTCCTCGACCTGAAACACGATCCGGCCGACGCCCTCCGGGTGCTTCTCCAGCCACCGGAAGCTTTCGCCCCTCGAGCCGAGTGGCTCCATGAAGACGAATCGAGCACCGCCGGCCTCGACGACGCTGGCGCGCGCCCGATGCTCTGACTCGAAGAACGGGGTGCTGGCCGCGACCTCCGCGAAGTCGAGCCGGTCGACATAGTGATCTCGGCTTCGTTCCAGATCTCGCACGAAGACGTGGAGCGCGGCGATCCGCAGGATTCCAAGCGAGTCCATTTTCTCTGACATGATCGACCGCTCCTTCAA
>CAZIOH010000064.1:23920-38972 GCA_964540815.1 uncultured Myxococcales bacterium
AATTTTAATCACGAAACTATACACGGGTAGCTCGACCGGGCTTAGATTCCGGGATTCGAGGATTCGAGGCTCAATGACAGCGAACGGCACCGCCCGCACCGCCGCGTTTGAACGGGCAGAGTACCCGCAATGGCTGGCCGAGATCCCGAGGCTGGAGGCCCACCGCCTCGATCAGCGCCCGCCCCCCGTCGAGGGGTTGGAGTTTGCGTTCCCATCACCCGAGCCGAGGGACGCGGGAGCGCCCCTCGATTCGTGGGGACAGATGGCCCGATGGGTGGCGGCCTTTCATGTGCTGGTGTTGAAGTACACACAGCAGGCTCGATTTCGCCTCGAGCTCGCGGTGGTCGATCCGCCATCGGGGCTGGGCCACCTGGCCGATCTCGACCTCGAGATCTCGCCCGAGCACACGGTCCGTCAGGTCTGTGCACGCGCGGCGGCCACCTTGACCCATCTGGTCGCGGCCGGGCCGAGCGGTCCGCCCCGGGCGCGGGAGGCGGGGGTGGTGTCCCTCACGTTTCTCCTCGACGGACGGGGCGAGGATGCCGCCCCCGCCCAGGCGCCCGACCTGCTCCGCGATGGGTGGGTCGAGAGGCCCGAGTTGCAGATCGTCCTCGGGTTCGACCGGCAAGCGCGTGTGTCGGGGCAGGCGTTCTATGACGGTCGCCTCTTCCGGCGGGAGACCATCCGTCGGCTCCTCGACCACCTTGGGGGGCTGGCCGGCTCCATGGCCAGCCGGCCCGACGAGCCCGTGGCCAGCCTGGCCTTGGTCTCGCAGGCGGAGGCCCACCACCTGATCGAGAGCTGGCGCGGACCTGCGCGAGCGCGCGCGGCGCGGCCACTTCATCGATACGTGGAGGATCACGCGGCCCGCGCCCCGGATTCGGTCGCCGTCAGCTTCCGAGATCGACAGCTCGATTACGGTGCGCTGAACCGGCGAGCCAATCGCCTGGCGCGTTACCTGCTCGCGCACGGGCTCGAGCGCGGCGGCCGGGTGGCGGTGTGCATCGACCCCTGCGCGGACGTGGCCGTCTGTCTGCTGGCGATCTTCAAGGCCGGGGGGGTCTACGTCCCGCTCGAGCCGTCCTATCCGACCGAGCGGCTGGCCCTGATCTTGGAGGATACGGCGCCCCAGGCTCTCCTGACCCGGGCCTCGTCGGCCAGGAACCTGCCTCCGACCGCGGTGCCGATGTTCTGGCTCGACACGGAGGCCGAGCGGCTCGATCTCTGCGCCGACGTCGATCTGACGGGGCCGGAGCTCGAGGTGGACCTCGCGCAGACGGCCTTCATCATCTACACCTCCGGGACCACGGGGAGGCCAAAGGGGGTGATGCTGTCGCACGGCAACCTCGTGCACTACGTCCTCTCGGCGCGAGATCGCTACGGCTTCGGGCCAGGGGATGTGTTCCCGGCCTTCGCCCGCTTCACCTTCAGCATCACGTTGTTCGAGACCCTCCTGCCTCTGGTGGCCGGCGGGCGGGTGGTGGTCCTCGAACGGGACCATGTGCTCGACTTCAAGAGGCTCGTCCCCACCCTCGAAGGCGTGACCGCCATGCATGCCTCGCCGAGCCTCCTGCGGCGGCTGCTGGCCTTCGTGCGGGAAAATGGCGTCGCGCCCGAGATCTTTCGAAGGCTCCGCCACGTGTCCTCGGGAGGAGATCTGGTCTCGGCGGATCTGATGGAATCGCTGAAGCCGATCTTTCGGGAGGCCGAGCTCTTCGTGATCTATGGGTGCAGCGAGGTGAGCTGCATGGGCTGCAGCTATGCCGTTCCCCGGGACGCGACCGTGACCCGAAGCTTCGTGGGGCGCGCCTTCGAAAACACCGCGGTTCGGCTCTACGATGCCCGCATGAACCTGGTCCCGATCGGCGTCGCCGGGGAGATCTACTTCAGCGGAGCGGGGGTGGGCGAGGGCTATCTCGACCGAGCCGACCTGACCCGGGAGCGGTTCCTCGACATCGATGGCGAGCGCTTCTACCGCACGGGCGACCTCGGGCGGTTTCACGCCGACGGAAACCTCGAGATCCTCGGTCGCACCGACTTCCAGATCAAGCTCCGCGGGATCCGCATCGAGCTCGGCGAGATCGAGTCCACGCTGCGGCGGGCCCCCGGCGTGCGGGAAGCGGTGGTGGCGGCGCAGCCACTGGGACGTTCAGCGGCAACCAGCGGCCACGCGGGCGACGGGGCTCGAGCCGCCACATCTGCGGAGGATCTCGCTCTGGTCGCCTACGTCGTCCCAGGCCCGGGGCAGCCCCCACGGGGCCGTGACCTGCGGAAATTCCTGCAAGCCCAGTTGCCCGATTACATGGTGCCGGCCGCGTTCGTCTTCCTCGATCGGTTGCCGGTGAACCTCAACGCCAAGGTGGATCGGCGGGCCTTGCCTCTGCCCACCCCGGCCGACCTCGCGCGGTCGCGGACGGTCTCGCCGCCACGAACCCCGCTCGAGCGTCGGTTGGTGGCCATCTGGGAGGCGGTGCTCGGTGTGCAGCCCATCGGGGTGGACGACGGTTTCTTCGAGGTCGGGGGCAACTCCCTGCTCGCGCTCGAGCTGATGGTCCGCATCGAGCGCGAGCTCGGAAAGACCTTGCCGCTCAGCACGCTGCTGAGCGCGCCGAGCGTCGCCGAGCTGGCGGCCGGGCTGGATGCTGCGACCGAGGCTGGGGGCAGAGGCAAGGTGCACCCGCAGCTGGTGGTCCTGCGACCGGCCATCGCTGGCGGCGGGGGCGGCGTCGGACGGCCGGGCGTGAACGGTCGGCCGCCCATCTTCTTCATCCACGACGGCGACGGGGAGGTGTTGCCCTACCGAAACCTGGCCTTGCGGCTGCAACCCCAGCACGCCGTGTACGGCATCCGGCCTTACAGCCGGGGCGATTTCCCCATGCTCCACACCCGGCTCGGCGACGCGGCCAGCCACTACACCGACCTGATCTGCCAGGTGCAGCCACGGGGACCTTATTTCCTCGGGGGACTGTGCATCGGCGGCTTTCTCGCCTTCGAGGTGGCGCTCCGGCTGCGCGCCCGGGGAGAGGTGGTGGGGTTGGTCGCGCTCATCGATGCCGCGCACGTCAAGGCGGTCCCGAGGAGCGTGGCGGCCACCCGGCTCGGCCGCGCATCGGCGTCGGTGCGGGGAGGAGCGGCCAACGAGGTCGATGGACGGGCGACGCCGCCGGCAAGGACGCTGGGGCGCATCTTGCCCGTGGCCAAGGTGCTCGGTCGCAAGACCCGGAACCTCATCGCCTACGAGCTGCGAACCCGCAGCAAGACCACGCGGAATGCCGTGAAGATCGCGGCGCTTCGTTACCACCTCGATCGAGGCCTGCCGCTGCCACGGGCCCTGGAGAAGATCCCGGTGTCGGTGGTCCTCCGCTCCGCCGAGCGGGAATACGTGGCTCCGCGGCCCTACCCGGGCGAGGTGGTCTTGTTCCGCGCCACACGCAAGGACCGTGCCTTCGACGGAACGCTGGTCGACGACACCCCTTACGTCGAGCTGTTTCGGGAGCCCTTGCTCGGATGGCAAGGTCGGGCCGACCGGCTCGTGGTCCATGACAACCCGGGTGGGCATTCGAGCATGTTGCAGGAGCCGAACGTGAGAGAGCTGGCCGAGAGGATCCAGAGCTACATCGACGCGGCGGCCCCGAGCGGCAGCGAGGCGCGGGAGCCCGGCCGCGAGGCGCGGGAGCCCGTCACCGAGCGGCGGTCCTCGTGAGCAGCGCGGGAGGGCCATCCCCGAGCGCGGACCAGCCGACCGTGGTCATCGTGATCGTCAACTACCGAACCGCCCGTCTCACCATCGAGAGCCTGGCGGCCCTGGCCACCGAGATGCGATCCCTTCCCGGGGCGCGGGTGACGGTGGTGGAGAACGCCTCGGGCGACGATTCGGCGGCGCGGATTCGCGCGGCCTTGACCAGCGAGGGCTGGGACTGGGCCTCCCTGGTCGAGGCCGGGCGAAATGGGGGGTACGCCTTCGGGAACAACCTCGCGATCAGGCCGTGCCTGGAGGCTCCCCAGCCGCCCGACTTCTTCCTGCTGCTCAATCCCGACACGCGCGTCGAGCCGGGCGCCGTCGGGGCGCTGCTCGAGTTCATGGAAGGCCGCCCCGAGGTGGGGATCGCGGGCAGCTGCCTGCTGAACCCCGACGGGACGTCCTGGTCGACGGCTTTTCGATTCCCGAGCGTGCTGAGTGAGCTCGAGGCTGGGTTTCGACTCGGGCCGCTCACCAGGCTGCTCGAGCCCTGGGTCGTGCCGATGAAGATGGGCGACGAAGCGCGACAGGTCGATTGGGTACCGGGCGCCAGCATGATGATCCGGCGGGAGGTCTTCGAAACGGTGGGCCTCATGGACGAGCAATACTTTCTCTACTTCGAAGAGACCGACTTCTGCCTGCAGGCCCGGCGCGCCGGGTGGTCGTGCTGGTATGTGCCGGCCAGCCGGGTGATGCACATCGCCGGTCAGAGCACAGGGGTGACCGACCGCGATGCCGCCCCCCGGCGTCGCCCCCAGTACCTGTTCGATTCGCGGCGGCGCTACTTCGTGAAGAACCACGGGCTCGGGTACGCGGCTCTGGCGGATGTGGCGTGGTCCGTTGGTCTCGCCTCCTGGAGGCTGAGGCGGCGGCTGCAAGGCAAGCCCGACCGCGATCCACCGTCCCTGCTGGTGGACTCGGTGCGCAACAGCGTGTTCTTCACGGCGCCGTCGATGCCCCGAGGGTCTTCCCGCCAGCGGTGAGCTGGCGGTGGCGTAAGGAATTGAAATGGCTGGAGTTCTGCGATTTCCGAGAAACCGTGGGCCTCGAACACCGCTCCCGTCACTGCGGCTCCGGAAATGTTCCCACCCGACGAGCCTCGAGAGCTTGCCGCCAGGCTCATCCCGAAGCCTGCATGCCGCCATGGCCGCCGCTTCCCGTGCCATCCCGCCTTCCGCATCGCATGCGTGGTGGTCGGCGCCAGCTTGGCGCAGGAGGCGTGCACCGGGGCAGTCGGCGGCGGCGCCGGCGCCGGAATGCGCGGGACGGTCGGGGCCGCTCCCGCCGCGGCACCAGGCGGTGGGGGCTCCTCCAGTGCCGGCTCGGGCGCCGGCGGCGGAGGAGCGTCGAGCGGCGCAGGCGTCGCCGACACGGGTTCGACCGCCAGCCCGCCCACGAGCTCTGGCCCCGGCGGCAATGGCAACGGCAATGGGATGCCGGATCCGGGGGTGGTTGCGGGCGGGATGACCGGCCAACCGGGGGCCAGCAGCGCCCCGATCGCCACCCCGACCATCGCCCGCTTGAGTGAAGCGCAATGGGCGAACAGCGTGCGCGATCTGTTGCTCCTGCCCAACCCCGGCGACTTGACCCTGCCCACCGCCGACGCGGTGGTGCGGCTCGACAACGAAGCCGATGCGCTCTTCGTCAACCAGCCCCTGCACGACGATCTGCAGGCCGCCGCGGAGAGGCTGGCCACCACCGTCGCCAGCGACCCGATCGCCATCGCGCGCCTGGTTCCGAGCAACGCGCCCACCGACACCGCGGGCAAGGGCCAGGCCTTCATCCAGGCTTTCGGGCGGCGCGCGTACCGGCGGCCGCTGACGTCGACCGAGCTCCAGGCCTACGTGGCCCTGTTCAACCAGGGGCCGATGCTCACGACCGGGCTCGCCGACTTTGCCGCCGGGGTCGAGGTGGTGCTCGAGGCCTTCCTGCAGTCGCCGAACTTCCTCTACCGCACGGCGCTGGGTGGCGTGGCCACTCAGGGCCGTGCGCGCCTCACCGACTTCGAGATCGCGGCCAACCTGTCGTACGCGCTCACCAACTCCACCCCGGACGCGACCCTCTCGGCGGCGGCGGACAATGGAACGCTGGGCACGCTCGGGGCGACGGGCACGCTCGGGGCGACGGGCGCGCTCGCGACCGAGGCCAGGCGCTTGATCGCCACCGACGCGGGAAAGGCCGCCGTGGATCGCTTCTATTTCCAGCTCTTCGGCCTCGGGCAGTACGACACGCTCGAGAAAGATCCGACCGTGGCGCCGCAGTTCACGGCCGCGGTCGGACCCATGCTGCACGCCGAGACCCAGCGGTTCCTGCAGTATCTCTTCGCCCAGAACGGGACCTTGCGGGACATCTTCACCTCCCCGATCACCTTCGTGAACAAGACCGTCGCCGGCCTCTACGGGCTGAACGCGGCGGCGGCCACGGACGACGTCTGGACCCAGGTCTCGCTCGATCCGGTCGAGCGTGCGGGGGTGCTGACGCGGCTCGGCTTCCTCGCGTACTACGGTCACGACGGGACCGTGCAGGACTCCATCCACCGCGGCGTCTACATCAACCGGCGCTTGCTGTGCAGGGATCTGTCGCCGCCGCCCGGGGTGGTCCTGCCCACCATCCCGGTGGCCATCGGGCCGAACCAGACCAACCGGCAGATCGTCAACGCCATCACCGGACCCGGGACGTGCGGGGCTGGCTGTCACGGGACCCTGATCAATCCGGCCGGGTTCGCGTTCGAGAACGACGATGGTCTCGGGACCTTTCACGCCGCGGAGAACGGACAGCCGGTGGATGCGTCCGGGAGCTATCCGTTCACCGACGGGGCGCGCACGTACACCGACTCGGCCTCGTTCAGCCGCGCCCTCGGCGACAGCGCCCAGCTGCACGCCTGCCACGTGACCAGCTGGGCGGCGAACCTCTACGCCCGCATCCCGCGGGTCGGCGACCTGGCGGTGGCCGCCACGGTGGCGCAGAGCTCCCTCACCCAGAACCTCGCGAGCGTGGACGTGGTGGTGGCCCTGGTGACCGCCGATGCCTTCGTAACCCGGGTTCAGGGACCATGAGGCCCATGACGACCATGGCGACGGTGGTGAAGCCGACGATGAAGCCGAGGCCGACGATGAGGACGACCACCATCGAGACCTTCGCGACCACCACCGACATCCCCGCCCGAACCTTTGGACGGCGCAGCTTCCTGGTGGGGGCGGGGGGCGTGACCCTCGGGCTGCCGATGCTCGAGGCGCTGTCGCCCAGGCGGGCGCGTGCGGCGACCTCGTCTGGGGCGGGGGCGGCGGCGGGGGCGGCGACGCCGCCGTTTCTCGGGATCATCTGCAGCGCCAACGGCGTGGTCCAGGCCAAGGCCGGTGAGGCCGAGGCGTGGTGGCCGAGCCAGGTCGGCGCGCTGACGACGGCCTCGATGGCCGCGGATCAACCGACGCGGGCGACGGGCGAGCTGTCGGCGTACGCGGACCGGTTGCTGCTCGTGCGCGGGGTCGGGCACTCCGCGGCGGCTACCGGGTGCAATCACGCGTCGGCCTGCGCGCAGATCCTGACCGGAACGCCCACCGTGATGGGCAACTCGAACCAGGCCGTCTCGTCGAGTGTCTCGGTCGACACGGTGATCGCCAAGGCGGTCAACCCGCCGGGGGTCGAGCCGCTGTTCTTGCACGCCGGGATGTACGCGGCGGGTGGTTCGGGCTTCAACGTCCCGTCGTACATCTCGTACATCGCCGGTGGGCAGCAGCGTCCCGGCATCGACTCCCCGCTCAAGGCGTATCAAAGAATGACCGGAGCGCTCGGCGCGGGGGCCGGGGCCGGTGCCGGTGCCGCCAGCGGATCGTCGGCGGGCGCCTCCGCCGATCCCCTGGCCCTGCGGCGCAAGAGCGTGAACGACCTGCTGCGGGCCGAGATCACCGCGCTCGAGGCCAGGCCCGAGCTCACCGCCGACGACCGGGCTCGCCTCGACCAGCACTTCTCCACCATTCGCGACATCGAGGTCAAGATCACCAACGCGAGGTTGTCGGCGGCACAGATCGCCCAGATGACCACGGCCGACGCCACGCCGTACGCGGCGGCCCTCCACGAGACCGTCCAGACCCTGCACATGGATCTGATGGTCTTCGCCCTGTCCTCGGGCTACACGCGGGTCGCGGTGCTGCAGGTGGGTGACCGCGAGGACGACCACGTCTACACCATCAACGGCACGAGCGTGCAGTTCCACACCGCCTCGCATCGGACGCTGCCGAACTCGTACAGCCTGTGCCAGAGCATCGACCGGATCCAGATCAACCACTTCAAGTACTTCCTCGATCAGCTGTCGGCCATCCAGACCCCGAGCGGCCCGCTCCTCGACCAGGGGGTAGCTGTCAACACCAACCAGCTGTCCACCGGGCCGGATCATGGGTTCAAGCCGCTGCCGTTCATCCTGGCCGGGACGGCAGGTGGTTTCTTGAAGAAGGGTCAGCTCATCGACGTCGGGAGCGTGTCGACGTCGGTGATGCTGAATACGCTGGCCGCGGCTCTGGGGGTCAACACGAGCATGGGCGGAAGATCGGGCACCATCGGCCAGATGCTGGCCTAGTGTCCTGTCTGAGAGATCCCTTACATATGTCGACGACGATCCAGCCCGGCCACTGCGTTGCTCCTCCTCACCGTATCTACGGGTACGCCTCGTCGTGGCGCCTTGCGGCCGGCCCGGCTCGTCGACGACATATGCAACCTATTTCTCAGACAGGACACTAGAGGGCACGCGTTGCACGCCTCTTCACACCACCTGCGCCTCGCCCAGCTCTTGCTGGTCGCGGCGGTGATGGCGGCGGCAGAAGCCTGCTCGTCTCCGAGAGGTGGCCCGGCCGCTGAGGCGGCGACCGGCGGCATGGGCGGACCTGGGCTCGGCCGAGGGGGCGCGTCCGGCATGGACTCCGGTCCGGGCGCGGGCCAGGGTCGAGGCGGGGATTCCGCCGCGGATGCCGGGGGAGGCGGTCTGGGAGGGGCCGGCCCCCGCGCGGGTGGTGCTGGATCGTCGCCCGAGCCGGTTCCCACGCTCGGCGGCGCGGGCGGCGCGGGCGGCGCGGCACGCGGGATGGCTGGCGGCGCGGCTGGCGGGATGGCCTCGACGTCTGGCTCCGGCGCATCCGGGGGCTCCGGGAGCTCGACCTCCGCCGATGCCGGCAGCGGGCGCGACGGCGGATCGGACGACGCGCCAGGCATGTCGCCGCCACCGCCCCCGCCACCAACGCCGTCCTCCGCTTGTTCGGGTCTGTTCTGCGAGGACTTCGAGAAGGGCGTGATCGACCCGGCCGTCTGGGATGTCGAGGTCAACGGTGGACAGCCCGCGCCCGCCCTGGTCAGCCAGGCCGGGCTCGTCGCCCACGGTAAGTACGCCGCACACTTCCACGCCAATCCGAGCGTGGTCAGCTACGACTTCATCATCACCAAGAGCCCGCCGCCGGGGCTCGGCGGCCACCACTTCGGGCGGGCCTACTTCCTGGTGACGCCGATGCCGCCCGCCAACCACACCGAGTTCATCTACGCCGGGACCACGGGTTTCCCACGCTACCAGTACCTCGAGATCGCGAGCGTCTCCACCTCGAGCTGGCAACTGACCTATGTCGACGAGGTGCCGCCGGTCACCGGGGAGGACTACCACTCGGGCGGCACGATCCCCCTCGGGAGATGGTTCTGCCTCGAGTGGGAGCTCAGCGACACGCCCGATCGGGCCGTGGTGTACGTGGACGGCGCGCAGGACTTCGCCGAGGACGCGTTCAGCTATGGTGGGTCCATGACGGGGCTGGTGGGAGGGTTCGCCGCCTTTGGGTTCGGGTACCACGCCTGGCACCCCGCGACGTATCCCTTCGACCTGTACTACGACGACATCGTCCTCGACACGAAACGCGTGGGATGCCTCGAGTGATGGCGGTTTTGCGCTACTCTTGGCAGGACGTCGATGAGCACTGCCCCCGATGACGGACGTGCGAGCGATGACGGACGTGCCCCCGATGGCGGACATCCTGTCGACAGCGCCGACGTGGCGCTTGCCCGGGCGGTGGTGGCGGGCGAACCATGGGCCGAGCGGGAGGTCTGGGAGCGTTACGCGCCGATGGTCCACGGGGTCCTGCGCCGCGCGCTCGGTCCCGGGCACGACTTCGAGGATCTGCTTCAGGACGTCTTCTTGCGGGTCTACGATCGGGTGCCGGGTCTGCGCGAGCCGAGCGCGCTGCGCAGCTTCATCTACTCCATCACCATCCGGGTGGTGCGCTGGGAGATCCGGCGCGCGCAGTCGCGCCGACGGCGGCAGGCGGCGGCCCTCGAGCACCGCGATGGTCTGGAGATGGTCACGGCCGATCCGGAGACGCGGGATCTGGTGGTCCGCGCCCAGGCCGTGCTCGACGGGCTGCCCCCCCGCGAACGAGCGGTCTTCGTCCTGCGGCACGTCGAAGGCAAGGAGCTCTCGGAGATCGCCGAAGGCCTGGCGATCTCACTCAGCACGGCCAAGCGCTGGCTCAAGCACGCAGTCGCCCGTATCGATGCGGGCATGCATCGGGATGGCCGCCTCTCGAGGATGGTGAAGGGAAGACCAACCACATGAACCGCGAACACTCGCCAGGACGGGACATCGAGGAGCACATCGAGTCCTTCGCCGATCTCGCTCGCCAGATCGGCCCGCCGCTGACCGCCCGCCAACGCGCGGTCGGCTGGCAACGTCTGCGGCAGACGATGGCGACCCGGGGGCCGCAGGTCGAACCGGAGCGCGCGCCAGGATGGTCTTGGTTCGGGTGGCTGGGGAGAAACCCGCTGCGTCTGGGCCTGGCGGTGTCGGTGCTGGTCGTCGCGGCTGTCGCCGTCCCGGTGGGCTGGCGATGGTCGCACGCGAACCGGATGGGCGCGCGCGCGCTCGAATTCGTGGTGAACGGAGGGGCAGCGTCCCGCCGGCCAGCGGTCGAGAGCGGGACGGTCGGGCAGGTGGTGTCGTCCCGTGGCGGCGACGCGCAGGTCCTGTTCACCGATGGCTCGCGGGTGGCCTTGCATGAGGACGCCCGGCTCACCGTCCTGGCGCTGACGCCGAGGGGAGCGGAGGTGCGGCTCCTCGAAGGGGTCGTCGAGGTCGACGTGCGCCACCGATCGGACACGGCCTGGACGTTCGAGGCGGGTCCGTACGCGGTGCGTGTCGAGGGAACCTCCTTCGAGCTCGGATGGAACGCCGCCAATCGGCGACTGTCCCTGAAGATGCACACCGGGCGCGTCGCGCTCGGACAACCCGCGGGCGGTCGACCGTGGCGCAGCGTGGTGGGCGGCGAGTCCGTGTCGTTGCTGGACGGGGAAGAAGGCAGGCCCGTCGGGCCTGACGCGACCGAGGGGGGCCCGCCGAGGGCGGGCTCGGGCGGCGCGCCCCGGCCTCCATCGGCGGGGGCAGCGGTGGAGCCGGCGACGGGGCCGCAGCCGGCGCGGGTGGCGGCTCCGGTGTCGACGGGTGAGGCGCGGCCGCGCACGGAGGACCGGAGCCGCGCCCGCGCGGGCGGTGTCGGTGTCGAGCACCGGTCGGTGGGCCCGACGCCTCGACATGCGGCGTGGGCGTCATTGCTGTCGAAGGGGGCGTTCGAGGCCATTGTCGCCGAGGCCACCCAGACCGGCATCGACGCGTGCCTGGCCGCCGAGGGCGACCAGAACCTGGCGGCGCTGGCCGACGCCGCTCGCTACACCCATCGCGCGGGGCTGGCGCGCCAGACCTTGCTGGCATTGCGCGCTCGGTTCCCGGGCTCGAGCCGGGCGCGGGACGCGGCGTTCTTCCTGGCACGCATCGACGAGACCGCGCGCCCGCCTTCCGAGGAGGCGCTCGACTGGTACGCACGCTACCTCGAGGAGTCACCGCGCGGCTCGTACGCCGAGGAGGCGCTCGGGCGTCAGATGATCTTGCTCGGGCGACGGCCGGACGGCCGCGGGCGCGCCCGCAGCGTCGCGAGCCGATACCTCGAACAGTATCCGCACGGCCTCTACAGCGGCGAGGCCTCGGGGTTGCTCCCGGATCCCGCGGCTCCGTGAGCACGCTCGGGGCGGCGGTATGCCTGATGGTGCTCGCAACGGGGGCACCGGTTCCTGCGCCGACGGCGCCCATCCTCCCGGGAGCCGGGGAGTCGATGACCCCGACGGCGACACCGACGGCGACACCCGTGCCGGCTGTCGCTGTCGCTCCGGCGGACGGGGAGGCCCCCGCGAAGGTCATCGCGGTGATCGCCCCAGCTGACGCCGACGCGGCGGTGACCGAGGCACTGAGTCGGTTCAAGGGCGAGGCGAGCGCGGTTGGATTCGCGGTGGTGGTGCTGCCGGGCGCGGCCTCGCCGACCGTGACGGCGACGGCGATGGCCACGCAGATGGAGGATGCGGCCCGGGCGGCGTCGGCCGTGGCCACCGTGGCGTTCGTCGTCGGTGGCGATGCGCGGGCGCTCGACGTGTGGTTCACCGATCGGCACACCGGCAAGACGGTGCTCGGTCACATCGCGGCGGACCGCGAGACCGGCGAGCGGGCCTCGGGGGTCCTGGCCGTGAAGGCGGTGGACTTTCTGCGGGCGCGTCTCATCGATTTTCTGGCCACCCGCCCCCGGCCGCCTGGTCCTCTGGCGGGGGCTCCGCCGAGCGGGCCGTCGCCGTCGCCGTCGCCGTCGCCTCGAGCCGAAGCCTCGGGGCATCCGGCCGCGCGCTTCGACCTCGCGATGGGGGTCGGGCTCTTGCACAGCTTGCAAGGCCTCGGCACGACCGTCCTGCCCGTGCTTCGCGCCGCCTATGTGCTCGGCGGCTGGTCGGCGCTGCGGGTCACCCTGGGCGGGCTCGGTACGCGGACCGAAGCGCGGCGGGTGATGGGCGGAGCTGCAAGCGTCCACCAGGATCTCGCGACCCTGGACTGGGTCGTCACGCTCGGTCACCGCTGGCTCCGGCCGCGGCTCGCGGTCGGAGCTGGCGTCTTGCTCGTCACCGGCAACGGCGTGGCCGCGTCACCCTACCTCGGTCGCGGGGCCACGAGGGTCTCCTTCGCGACCGCCGCCTCCGCCGGGACCTGCGTCGCGCTCGGAGGGCGCTGGTGGTTGACGGCCGAGGCGGGCGCGTTCTGGCTCCTCCCCGAGGCCCAGGTGACGATCGCCGGGCTCGACGGTGGTCGCACGGGTCGCCCCGGTCTCTCGCTCACGGCCGGGATGGAGGCGCTCTTCTGATGCGCGCGGACGCACGCTCCACCCTGATCCTGGCGGTCACTCTCGGGTTGTCGACCGCGTGCGGCCCACTCGAGCTCGTGCAAGCTCCCGATCCGAGCGTGGGGCTCGTCGCCTACTGGAGCTTCGACGAAACGACCGGATCCCTGGTCGGCGATCGCTCGGGACAGGGACACGACGGCGTGCTGACGGGTGGGACGTGGCGCCCGACTGGAGGGCATCTCGGAGGTGCGCTCTCCCTGGCGTCCGGAGATTATGTCACCGTCCAGGGATTCCCCGCCGCCACGCCCGACTGGACGGTGTCCGTCTGGGTCCGCTATGCCCCCGCCGACATCGGCACCGATCTGTCGACGATCGTGACCACCGAGATCCCCAGCACCGGCGGCTGGGAGCTTCAAGGTCCGGTCAATGCCGACACCGCGGCGCTGCAGTTCAGCTACAACCGCGACAGTCGCTACAACACGCTCGGGTGCTGCCAGATCCAGCCCGACACGTGGATGCATGTCACGGCCGTCGTCAACGGGGCGGCCCCGGACGGGCAACGCATGGCGATCCTCTACGACGGGAGGAACGCCCATGTGGTGCTCCCCGTGTCGGGGCCGATCCTTCCTGGCAACGGGACCCTGCACATCGGGATCGAGGAGATCCCCGGCAAGCTCGAGTGGCCGTTTCGCGGGACCATCGACGAGCTCCGAATCTACGATCGCGCCCTCAACGCCGCCGAGGTGCAGGCCCTCGACGCACCTCCGTTCTGACGAGCGGAGGGACGTGCCTGTCCTGTCCTTGACAGGGTCTGGCGAGCTCCATCGGGCCCTTCCGGGCCCACGCCTTCAAGATACGTCCCGGATGGGCCGATGATGCGGGTGCGGGACCCTGTGCGACGGGCACCCACTCCATCTGCAGGCGCTTGACATGAGGAACGACGACATCTTGCTGGTCGACGATGATCCGGGGGCGATCCAGCTCATGGGTCGCATCCTGGCCAACGTGGGCAGTCTCCGCTTCGCCACCAGCGGCGCGGATGCCCTGCGGTTGGCGCGGGACTCCCTGCCCGACCTGGTGTTGCTCGACACCGAGATGCCCGGGATGAGCGGATTCGAGACCTGCCAGGCGCTGAAGGCCGACGCCGCTCTGGCCGACGTGCCGGTGATCTTCGTGACCAGCCACGGTGATGCCGCGTTCGAGGTCTCGGGGTTCGAGCTCGGGGCGGCGGACTTCATCGCCAAGCCCGTCAGCCCACCGCTGCTCCTCGCCCGGGTCAAGACCCAGCTGCGGTTCAAGCGCCTCGCCGACGAGCTTCGCCGGATCGCCACCATCGATGGCTTGACCGATGTGGCCAACCGGCGGCGCTTCGACGAGCTGCTGGAGCGGGAATGGCGCCGCGCGCGGCGTTCGGGTGACCCGATCGCCCTGCTGATGATCGACGTGGACCATTTCAAGCTGTTCAACGACCGATATGGCCATCCCGCCGGCGACGTCTGCCTTCGAGCGGTGGCTCGGGCGCTGGTGGGGGCCAGCCTGCGGCCGGCCGATCTGGTGGCCCGCTTCGGCGGTGAGGAGTTTGCGGTCCTGCTGCCGCAGACCCCGGGGCGGGGCGCCGAGCACGTGGCCCGCGAGATCCTCGAGGCGGTCGGGACGCTCGACATCCCCCACGAGACATCGCCCACCGCACGCCACGTCACGGTGAGCGTGGGCATCGCGTGCTACGACGACCAGAGCCCGTGCTGGGAGCACCCGTCGGCCCGGAGCCGCGCGGAGGAGGACGGACGCCTGCTGCGCTCGCCCGCCACCCTGGTTCGCGCCGCCGATCAGGCCCTCTATTCTGCCAAGCACGCCGGTCGGGCCCAGGCCCGACTGCTCGATCTCGCGGACGTCGATGGTCCCGGGCTCGCACGCGACATCGGCCCGCCCTCCTGTCGCCCGGACGGCCCCGGTCCAGATGGCCGTATCGCCCGCTAGCCCGTTGCCATGTCCACCATCGTCCCCGATCTGACCGTCCGCCATCCCGCTCACGAGGCGGTGGACTCCTCGGAGCTCCGGCGGAGGGAGGCGCTGGCGATCACCGGCGCCCTGCAGAGCGCGATCTTCAACAGCGCCAACTTCTCCAGCATCGCCACCGACG
>CAZIOH010000065.1:0-33824 GCA_964540815.1 uncultured Myxococcales bacterium
ACGTCTTCACCCGGCGCATCAGCATCAAGAAGCGCGACAAGGCCAAGATCATGGCCAAGGCCGCCCGCCACTGGGCGACCCACCTCGAGCTCGGCGCCCTCAAACGCCTCTGGCCCTGAGCGCTAGTCCCCTGGAACAGTGAAGGGTCTTCAAGAATTCACTGTTCCAGGGGACTAGTGCACCGCCGTCGAAATAGCGTCAATACCGAGGCCGGCAAGCCGAGCCGGCCGCGAGGCGCGACGACGAGGAATACCCGTAGGTATTGTGAGGAGGAGCAACGAAGCGACCGGCTCGGATCGTCGGCCGAATATGATGCTATTCCGACGGCGGTGCACTAGGCCCTCGAACTGACGGACGTCCGCTCTCGGACCTATCGCGGGGGGCCGAGCTTGCTCTTGAGGAGGTCGCCGAGGGTGCCCATGCCCTTGGTCGGGGCGGCGGCCCGGATCACCGCGGCGCGGCCTTCGTCGTCGACGCGGTCCTCGCCGTTCGCGAGCCCGAGCGAGATGCGGCGCTTCTCGAGATCGATCGACAGGACCATGACCTCGAGCTCGGCGCCCGGCTTGGCCACGTCCCGCGCATGTTGCAGGTGACGCCCGGCGCCGAGCTCGCTGATGTGGATCAGCCCCTCGACCCCCGGCAGAAGCTCGACGAAGGCCCCGAAAGGCTCGACCCGCGTGATCTTGCCGCGCATCGCGGCTCCGGGCGCGAGGGTCTGGGCGGCGTCCACCCAGGGGTCGCGCTCGAGCGATTTCAGCGACAGGGTGATCTGCTCGCTCGGCCGCTGCCGGTGGTCGGCCCGGCTCGGGAGCCTGGCGGGATCGGGTCTCGGATCTTGTGCGCGCTTCTCGATACGCAGGATCTGGACCGTCACCGCTTGGCCGATGGAGAGCACGTCGGCGGGGCGCGTCCCGCGCTGATAACCGATCTCGGAGGCCGGGAGCAGCCCGTCGATGCCGCCGAGGTCCACGAACGCCCCGAAGTCCTTGAGCCCGGTCACCACGCCGGGCAACACCGCGCCTACGACCAGCTTGTCGCGGGTGACCGCGGCGCGGGCCCGCTGCTCGTCCTCGAGCAAGACCCGGCGCGACAGGACGATGTTGGTCCCGCGGCGGTCCTCCTCGAGCTTGGTGATCCGGAAGGAGAGCCGCTGCCCGACCAGGGCCGCGGGATCGGCGACCGGCCGCAGATCGATCTGCGAGGTCGGGCAGAACGCGCGCGCGCCCGCCACCGTGACCTCGAGCCCGCCCTTGTTGACGGCGGTGACCAGGCCATCCACCGGCAGCCCGGCGGCCGCCGCCTCGGTCAGGCCATGTCGGGCGTCGGTCCCCCGCATGGGCGCGCGGCGAAGCGTGACGCTGCCCGCCTTCTCGCCCACCTCGGCGACCCGCGCGTCCACGGTGTCCCCGACCCGCAGGGTGACCTGCCCCGAGGGATCGCGCAGCTCGACCATGTCGAGCGTGCCTTCCGCGCCATCCGGCAGCTCGACCACCGCCACCTGCTGACCGAGCGACACCACGCGCCCCTCGACCCGGTCCCCCACTGCATACCGAGGGCCCCGGCCACGCTTGGTCCCCTTGCCCTGCTCCGAAGCCGCAAACAGGCTGGCAAAATTCTCCTCGGCCGCCTTCTTCACGGGCGGGATCGACGCGGGTCCATCGGGTTTCAAACCGTCGGTCATGTTTCCGTGTTCTAGCAGAGGATCGCCCCGCCGTGCTCGACCGGCGGCCCAACAAGGTGATAAGACGGCGAGTGATGCGCTTGTCGAAGACGCTGGTGCCCACGCTCAAGGAAGCCCCCGCCGAGGCCGAGGTCCCGTCGCACATCTTCATGGTCCGCGGCGGGTACCTGCGCAAGGTGGCGGCCGGTGTGTACTCGTTCCTCCCACTCGGCTGGCGCGTGGTGCAGAAGATCTCCCGCATCGTCCGCGAGGAGATGAACCGGGCGGGGGCCTCCGAGGTGTTCCTGCCGGCGGTGATCCCCGCCGAGCTGTGGCAAGAATCCGGGCGCTGGGACAAGTACGGCGCGCAGCTCCTGCGCTTCAAGGATCGCAAGGGCGGGGACTTCGTGATTGGCCCCACCCACGAGGAAGTGATCGTGGACCTGGTGCGCGGCGACGTCCGCAGCTACAGGCAGCTCCCGCTCAACCTCTACCAGATCCAGACCAAGTTCCGCGACGAGCTGCGCCCGCGGGCCGGGCTCATGCGCGGGCGCGAGTTCATCATGAAGGACGCGTACTCGTTCCACGCCAGCGACGAGGACGCCAGGCGCGAGTACCGCAACATGTACGACGCCTACACGCGCATCTTCCAGCGCTGCGGGCTCGCGTTCCGGGCCGTGGAAGCGGACACCGGGGCGATCGGCGGCTCGATGTCGCACGAGTTCCAGGTGCTGGCCGAGACCGGCGAGGACGCGCTCGTCGCCTGCGACACCTGCGACTACGCCGCCAACGTCGAGCAGGCCGAGAGCTTGCCCGAGGGGCCAGGTGACGGGGCGAGCGCCGCCGAGGCCGCCGCGCCGCGCGCCCTCGCCCCGCTCACGCCGGTGCGCACCCCGGGCAAGGGGAGCATCGAGGACGTCTCGGCGCTCCTCGGGCTTCCCCCGACCCGGTTCGTGAAGACCCTGGTCTACCTCGCCGACGGAAAGCCGCTCGCGGCGCTGGTGCGCGGCGATCGGGTGGTCAACGAGATCAAGCTCAAGCGCGCCACCGGCGCCGCCGAGCTGGTGCTGGCGGGCGAGGCCGCGGTGCGCGAGGTGACCGGCGCGCCGGTGGGTTTCGCGGGCCCCGTGGGCCTGTCCATTCCGATCTACTGCGATCGCGAGGTGGCGAGCCTCCACGACGTGGTCGTGGGCGCCAACCGGGTCGACCTGCACTACACGGGCGCCAACCCCGGTCGCGACTTCACCCCCACCGCCACCGGAGACTACCGGCAGTCCGCGCCGGGCGACCGGTGCCCGCGCTGCGCGGTGGGCCGGTTCAAGGGGTACCGCGGGATCGAGGTCGGCCACGTGTTCTTCCTCGGGACCCGGTACTCCGAGCCCATGAAGGCCAACTTCCTCGACTCGGACGGCCGCGAGAAGCCGATGACCATGGGGTGCTACGGCATCGGTGTCACGCGCATCGCCGCCGCCGCCATCGAGCAGAACCACGACAAGGACGGCATCGTCTGGCCCACGCCCATCGCGCCCTACGAGCTGGCGCTGCTGTCCCTCCAGGGCGACGACCCCGCGCTCAGGGCGGTGTGCGACCAGCTCTACGCCGACCTGCAGGCGGCCGGGATCGAGGTCCTCTACGACGACCGCGAGGAGCGCCCCGGGGTCAAGTTCAAGGACGCCGATCTGGTCGGGTTGCCGTGGCGCCTCGCGGTGGGGAAGAAGGGGCTCGCCGAAGGGATCGTCGAGGTCAAGGCTCGACGGGGAACCGAGGTTCAGAAGATCAAACTGGCGGACGCTGTCGCGTTCGTCGCCGCTCGCATTGAGGAGGAACGTCGATGACCACCCCCGCCCACCGTATCCCGGCCCGTGAACGCGTCATCGTGGCCCTCGACGTCCCGGATCTGGCGCGCCTGCGCGAGCTCCTCGATCGCCTGGAAGGGCAGCCGGCCTTCTACAAGGTCGGGCTCGAGCTGTTCGTGGCCGAGGGCGAGCGCGCCGTCGAGCTCGTGCGCACGCGCGGCGGGCGCCTGTTCCTCGACCTCAAGCTGCACGATATCCCGGAGACGGTGGCGCGCGCGGTGACCGCGGCCGCCCGCATCGAGGCGGACTTCCTCACCGTGCACACCTCGGGCGGGTTCGAGATGATGCGGCGAGCGGCCGAGGCCGCCGCCGGGCGGCCCAAGATCCTGGGGGTCACGGTGCTGACCAGCTTGCTCGAGGAGGATCTGCGGGCGGACGGCATCGAGCTGTCGGTCGCCGAGACGGTGCGCGCGCGGGCGCGGGTGGCGGCGCGCGCCGGGATCTCCGGGCTCGTGTGCTCGCCGCAGGAGATCGACGCCGCGCGCGAGGCGTCGCGCGATCTGCTGCTGGTGGTCCCGGGCATTCGCCCGTCCGGAGGAGAGGGCTCGGCGTACGGCGACCAGAAGCGGGTGGCCACCGCGAGCCAGGCCATCTTCCACGGCGCGGACTACATCGTCGTCGGCCGTCCCATCCGCGACGCCGGGCAGCCGGCGCGCGCCTTCGCGGATCTGGTTGACGAGGTCGACGCGGCAGCAAAGCCAGTCGCGTGAGCGGCGCCTCCGGCCCCGCCTCCGGTTCGCCGTCCGAGCCTGAGACCGACGCCGACGCCGAGCCCGAGAACGAGCTCGAGGCCGAGCGCGAGAACGAGCCCGAGCGCGAGATGGACCCGGACCCGGTCTCGGACGAGGCCCGGGTGATCTTCGGCGTGCATCCGGTCGAGGAGGCGCTCCGCGCGCGCCACCGGGATCTGTCCGTGCTGTTCGTCGCCGAGGGGACCCGCTCCGCGGACATCGATCGGGTGGTGCGGCTGGCCCGCGATCGCGCCGTCCCGCTCGAGTTTCGTGCGCGCCAGCTGGTGGCCGACCTGGCGGGGGCCAAGCCCGGCCGATCGGTCGCCCACCAGGGGCTGGTGGCGATCGCCGGGGCCTACCGCTACGTGTCGCTCGACGACATCCTCGTGCTGGCGGTGGCGCGGCGCGAGGCTCCCCTCGTGCTCGTCCTGGACGGGATCACCGACCCCCACAACTTCGGGGCGTTGGTGCGCAGCGCGGAGGTGCTGGGCGCCCACGGCCTGGTCATCGCCGAGCGGCACGCGGCTCCCGTCAACGGCACGGTCGTCAAGGCGTCGGCCGGGGCCACCGAGCGCATGCGCATCGCGCGCGTCTCGAACCTCTTGCGCACCATCGATGCCCTGCGCGCGCGGGAGGTCATGGTGCTCGGCGCGGCGGCTCCGGCGGCCCCCGAGGCCGGGGTCGAAGCCCGAGCCGGCGCCCGGCGCGCTCCCGCCGTGGACGCGCTCGATCTCCGGGGCGCGGTGGCCCTGGTCATCGGCGCCGAGGGGCAGGGCATGCGCGAGGCGGTGGTGCGCCGCTGCGACGGAGTCTTCCACATCCCGCAGGCGGGGGTGGTCTCCAGCCTCAACGCCTCGGTCGCCGGCGCCATCGCCCTGTACGAGGTGGCGCGCCAGCGCCGTCACGCTCCGGTCCAAAGTGCCTGAAGGATCCGGCGAGGCGAGGACGGACATGCCCGACGCGGCGCCAGACCCAGCATCGGCCCGGCCGGTGTCCCTGCGGCAAGCGGCCCGGGTGTGGGCCAAGATCGGGCTCCTCGGTTTTGGGGGGCCGGCCGGGCAGATTGCCCTCATGCACACCGAGCTCGTCGAGCGGCGTCGGTGGATCGACGAGGCCCGCTTTCTGCACGCGCTCAACTACTGCATGCTGCTGCCGGGGCCCGAGGCGCAGCAGCTCGCCACGTACATCGGCTGGCTGATGCACCGGACGGCGGGGGGCGTGGTCGCCGGCGGCCTCTTCGTCCTGCCCGGCTTCCTCGCCATCGCGGCCCTGAGCGTGCTCTACGCGCGGTTCCAGACCCTCCCCCTGGTGGCCGCCCTCTTCTTCGGCCTCAAGTCGGCGGTGGTGGCGATCGTGGCCGAGGCGGTCTGGAAGCTGGGGAAGCGCACCCTCGTGAGCCGCGGCCTGCTCGTGCTCGCCGCGCTGGCCTTCGTGGCGATCTTCTGCTTCGCCGTGCCCTTTCCGGCGGTGGTCCTCGGGGCCGGCCTGGTCGGCCTGGTCGGCCATCGATTCTGGCCGGGCTGGCTCGCCACCTCGTCGTCGCGCCGCCGGGGCGGGAGCCACACCCCGGGCGGGGGCGCGGTCCCCGCCGTCGAACGACACGGCCCGGGTGCGCCGACGGTGGTCGAGGCCCTGGCCGCGTCCGGGGGGCTCGCCCACACGGTCCCCTCGCTGCGCCGGACCGTCACGTACGTGGTCACCTGCGCCGCCCTGTGGGCCCTGCCGGTGGTGGTCCTCGCCGCCAGGTTCGGGCGGAGCTCGGTCTTCGTCACCGAGGGCATCTTCTTCTCGAAGGCGGCGGCGGTCACCTTCGGCGGGGCCTATTCGGTGCTGGCCTACGTGGCCCAGCGCGCGGTCGAATCCTACGGGTGGCTCCGTCCCGGAGAGATGCTGGATGGCCTCGGGATGGCGGAGACCACCCCTGGCCCCCTCATCATGGTGCTCCAGTTCGTCGGGTTCATGGGGGCCTTTCGCCATCCGGGTGGCCTGTCGCCGCTCGCGGCCGGGCTGCTCGGCTCGACCGTCACCGTGTGGGTCACCTTCGTCCCGTGCTTCCTGTGGATCTTCGTCGGCGCCCCGTACATCGAGGCGCTGCGCGGGTACCGTCCACTCGGCGCCGCCCTCTCGGCGATCACGGCGGCCGTGGTCGGCGTGATCCTGAACCTCTCGGTCTGGTTCGCGGCCCACGTGGCGTTTCGCGAGGTCCGGGTGGAGGTGCTCGGTCCCCTCCGGATGCCGAGCCCGGTCTGGCGCACCTTCGATGCGCAGGCCACCTTGCTGGCGGGGGCGGCGGCCGTCGTGCTGCTCCGGCTCGGCTGGGGGGTGCCGCGCACGCTCGCCGCCTGCGTCGTCGCGGGCGCGGCGGTATCGCTGCTGCGGTAGTCGAGACTGTTCCTGGCTCAATCCGTGAAGATGCGCGCCCCGTGCGATGCGATGACGTCGCGGTAGAAGCGGGCCGAGTCCTTGGGTGTGCGCTTGCCGGTGGCGTAGTCGACGTGGACCAGGCCGAAGCGGTGCTTGAAACCCTCGGCCCACTCGAAGTTGTCGAGCAGGGACCAGTGGAAGTAGCCGCGCACCGGCACGCCGTCGGCGAGCGCGCGGGCGAGCGCGCGCAGGTAGCGAATGGTGAAGTCGATGCGCGTGGGATCGTGGCACTGCCCGTCGACCCCCACCCAGTCGCGCACCGAGATGCCGTTCTCCGTGATGTAGATCGGCTTGCGGTACCGCTCGTAGAGGAACTTCGGCATGTAGTACATGGTCTCGGGCGCCACCGCCCACTCGAAGCTCGCGGTGATGGGGAAGCCGTCGGGGTAGGGCACGGTCTCGATCTTGCCATCGCGGGTCCGTCGGACCCGGTCGGCCTGGTACTGGTTCACGCCGAGGAAGTCGAGCGGGGCCGAGATCACCTTCAGGTCGTCGCCGAGGGCCGAGGTCCCGAACAGCGGCGGCAGGTGATTGCGGTTCCCATCGAGATAGTCTTGCGGATAGCGCCCGAGCACCATCGGGTCGAGCCACAGGGTGTTGCTGTACATGGTCTCGGGATCGGTGGCGAGGGCCCGCTCGCGCGCCGCCTCAACGTCCTCGGGCCGCGGGGTGGCCGGAACGCGGTTCACCCCGGCCTGCGCCGTCCCGATCTCGAGCGGCCGCCGTGCCCTCGCGCGCAGGGCCTGCACCGCGCGGCCGTGGCAGCGCAAGGTGTTGTGCGCGGCCAGCATGACCTCGGTGAACCCGAGCTGATCGCCTGGGGCATGGCGCCCGAGCTGCAACCCGGAGCCGATGAACACCTGCGGCTCGTTGAGCGGCATCCAGGAGCGCACCCGGTCGGACAGGCGGTGTGCCACCAGCGCGGTGTAGTCTCCGAACCAGTCGGCCACGTCGCGGTTCATGAAGCCGCCCCGGTGGTAGAGGGCGAGCGGCAAGTCCCAGTGGTAGAGCGTCGCCCACGGCGCGATCCCTGCCCCGAGCAGCGCATCCACCAGCCGGTCGTAGAAATCCAGGCCCTTCGGGTTGGGGGTGCCGGCGCCCTCGGGCAAGACCCGCGACCACGAGATGCTGAAGCGATAGGCCGGCAGCCCCATGTCCTTCATGAGGGCCACGTCTTCCCGCATCCGGTGGTAGTGGTCCGCCGAGGTGTCGGCGCACTGATCGTGCCAAACCTTGCCGGGGCGGCGGCAGAACATGTCCCAGACGCACGGGCCGCGTCCATCCTCGGCGGCGGCTCCCTCGACCTGATAGGCTGCCGTGGCCGCCCCCCAGAGAAAATCCCGCGGGAACGACAGGGGGGCTGGCGGCGAGCCTCCACCCGGGCCCCCCGCGGCGTGGGCGTCGCCGCTCCCGCCGCCGGCCGGCGCCCCGTGCGCCGGAGCGTCGGCCGCACCGGCCGCCAGCCCGCCGGTGGTCGCGGCGAACCACCGCATCCAGTCTCGTCGGTCGAGCGCGGCGTGGGGCGTGGAGCGTGGGGCTGTCGGCTGGAGCGCGTCCATCCCCGGACCGTAGTTCAACCCGCGGCCCTTGCCAACCCGGATACGTCCACGCCCTCCGCGCACGAGGGTGTCACGAATTCGTGCGCACGGGCGAAACCCCGTCTCGTCTCAGTGAGCCGGGTCGTGGACCACCACGGCCTCGGCCCGGCTGTGGTTTCGAATCTCGCTCGCGGTCTTGGAGTTGTTGCCCACGATCTCGAGAGCCAGCGGATCCTCGGTGCGCCGGATGGCGATGCCCGGGACATAGAGCGGACAGCTGACACTATCGTCGAATCCCCGCGCCTTGGCGTACGCCAGGTGGCACTGCATGTGGGCGAGGAGAGCGTCGACCCGCGCCCCCGCCTTGAAGTGAACCCGCACCCCGCCCTCGACGTCGGAGATCTCTTGCACCGGCGAGAGGAGCGGGCAAGCGGCCCGGGTGGCGGGCGGGAATTGCCGGCACTCGGCCTCCTCGAAGGCCTCGAGGCGCGCCGCCGCGGCCTCGTGCTGGCGCGCGTGCCGGCTGAGCTGCTGCGCGCGCAGCAGCGCGTCCTTCCGGGGGTCGTACAGATCGGTCGGATAGTAGTAACCCTCCGGGTTGGAGTTGGGGCTCACCCCGAGATTGGGCTGCAGGGCCGGTGAATCCGACTTGGCTTTCTCGGCTTGCGCCGCGGCCGCGAGCTTGGCGGCCTCCTGTCGGTGTGCATCGGCGCTCATGTCGTCTGGACGAACCACTTGGCTCTGGCCGACACACCCCGCAAGGAGCCCCGCGGTCAGACCAGCCAGCCATCCCCTCGTCGATCCTGGAACCTTCGGCATTGGAGTACCTCCTGCGCGGGTTCAAGCAAGGTGCGTGCCCTCCTTGGAGCCTGGTGTTGAACGCCCCACTTCGCCTGGGCGGCCGATCCGGCACGCTGGCTTCGTTGCTCGTCGGTTGAATACCTTCGGGTGTTCGCCCTCCTCACGCCTCGCCGTCGTTCCGGCCTGGCCGCCCAAGGCTCGCGGCTCGTTTAACACCAGGCTCCTAGGGCCGTGGTTGGGCGTCGTCCCGGCGGTCGACGCGTAGTCGCTCGCGCAACCTTTGCGCACTGTCCACCAGGTTCGCCAGTTCCCGGATCCCCTCGTGTCCGGCATGGCGGACCCTGTTCTCGGCGGCGTGCAGGCGCGCCTCGACCTTGCGCCAGCGGTCTCGCACTTCTTTCCCGGCCAGGTTGAGATCGACGCGGATCTCGTCCCGCAGCGTCTCGAGCGCGTCCAGCGTGCTCTGCGCCACGGTCTCCAGATCTTCCCCAGCGATCTCCTCGGCCTCGGCCTCCGAGCTCACCGGACCGTGCCCGAGCGCGATCTCGCCGAGCGTGAGGGCGATGCGCTCGATGTCGAGCTCGGCCCGGCCCTCCCATCCGGTGGCGATCCGCGCGAGCTCGTCGAGCGAGACCAGACCCTCGAAGCTGCCGTCCACCTCGGAGAGGACCACCACGCGATGAACCCCGTGGGTCATCATGATGTCCTCCACCTCCTCGATCGAGGCCGATGGCCAGCACCCCCAGACCGAGCGTGACATGGCGATGGTGACCGGGATCTCCGTGAGCGGTCGGCCCTGTGTATACGCCGCCATCCCGACGTCGCGGTCGCTGAGCATCCCGACGACGTGTCGGCGCTCGTCGAGCACCGGGACGCACCCGCGGCGCTGGTCCCACATGAGCTGGGCGGCGCGGTTGAGGGTATCCGTGCTCAGGCAGGTCGCAACATCCCTGTTCATGACTTCCGATGCCTTCATGATCAAACCTCCAGAGAAACTCGAAGCATCCGGCGTGCCAGAGCCTGCGCACGAACCTCTCGCCCGGATCGGTCCTCGAGACCGAGCCGGATCAGCGCACCTCGAGGAAGCGCAGGTCGACCGAGTACGGCGTGAAGGCCGCGGGTGGCAGGGTGCGCGCGGTCGGGGCCGGAGTCGTAGTCGGGGTCGGGGCCGGCGCACACGAAGGATCGGAGGAGGGATTGTCCGAAGGATCGCGCAGGACACAGCGGGCGGTTCGACGTGCACGCGCCTCGGCCAGATCCGCGGGCAGGTCGGCGTAGTCGCGGCCGTCCGGAGCCCACTCGAGCAGGGTGATCTCATGCGTCGTTCGCAACGCCGGCGCGGCCCGGGGACCGGCGTCCCTGCCGACCACCAGGCGCAGCGGCGCCTGGACCCCCAGGGTCGGGTGCAGGCCCTGTCGAGGCATGAAGCTGCGGTAGCGAACGCCGAACACGCGCACGGGCCCCCGCGGCTCGGACTCGCTCCGCAGGGGGAGCTCGACGCCGTTGGCCTGCACGCGCCAGGCGGCGAGGCGGGCGCCGTCCGCATCGGGGCGGGACGGGCGCAGCGCGAGCTCGATCCGGCTGGTGCTGGCGTCGACCAGCCGCGAGGTTCCCTGCTGCTGGCTGGCATCGCCGAGGAGCAACCAGAACTCGAGGGCCCGCCGGATCTCGAGGGTGCAGTCGCCGAGCTCGAAGGTGGCGAGGTGACGCCAGTCGTCCCGCTCGAGCTCGCGGACGAGCACCGGGGCGAGGCCCAGCCCGGCGCCGCGCAGATCCTCCAGCACCTCCCGCAGGTCCGCCTCGAGGTAGAAGGGCAGGGCGAACCGATCGTGCAGCTCCACCTCGCGATCGAGGAGCGACAGCCGGTCCAGCGCCTCGCCACCGGTCATCAGGCGCGCCAGCACCGCGCGCACCAGCGCCCCGAGCGCGGCCGCCCGCTCGGGGGTGTGCTGCATCCGGAAAGCCCGCAGCTCCACCAGCCCGAGCAGGCCGCGGCCGGGCTGCCCCGGGTTCCACAGCTTCTCGATGTTCAGATCGGCGCGGTGGCTGTTGCCGGTGGCATCGGTCAGGAACGGGGCGAGCGCTTGCCAGAGGGTGGCCGGGGCGGGATCCGACACGCGTTCGAGCAGCGCGAGCGCGAGGCGCAGCTCCCCGAGCACCGCGGGGCCGAGCTCGTCCGGGCGCACGGACTGACCGCAGGGGCCGACATAGTCGTGGGCGAAGAGATAGGAGAACGCCGGGTGGCGCGCCACGTAGCGCACCAGCCGCGGCAGGAGGTGGGGCGCCACGAAGAAGGGACTCCGCGCGGGAGATGGACCCCCGAAGGTGATCTGACCGCCCCCGCCCGAGTCGGCGACCGCCCCGTTGTAGTAGAGCCGATAAGGGGAAAGGCCGAGCGCCGCCGCGGCCGCGTAACAGCGGCGGTTGGCCCGCAGAAACTCCGCCACGCTCGCGCAGGGTGCGGCGTTGACCTCGACCACCGCCGGGTCCGGCGTCACGGTCGACCACAGGACCGAGGCGTCCACCGGGGGCGGAAACCCGCGCAGGACCAGGGCGGGGAGCCGGCTGCGGCTGGCGGCGGCGGCGACGTCCGCGAGGAGCGCGAGGAAGACCTCGACCTCGCCGACGGCCGGCAAGTCCAGGCACGCCACCGTCTGGCCATCGGGCAGCACGTCGGTCCCGAGGACGATCAGGAACAGCCCTTCGTCCGCGAGCTCGTCCCGCAGTCCCTGCGGCGGGAGAGCCCGGGCGTGAATCGAGGGGCGCAGGAGCCGCGGATCGACCGCTGGATCCGGGAGACCCGAGGCATCGGCCGGCGCCGACAGTGAGAAGAGCAGGCGATGATCGTCCGGACCGAGGAACGTGGTGCACGCGAGGCTCCGGGCGGCGAGCGCCGCCGAGACGCAGGCCAGGAACCCGTCCAGCAAGAACCCGTCCAGCTGGAACGCGCCCGGCTGAAGCACGCCCATCTCGGCGACTTGCCCCGCGTCGGCCACCAGCAGGGGATCCGGCGGGCCGGTCCAGGCGGGGCGTCCATCGCGCCGGGCATACAGGCCGATGCTGCTGCGGGGCTCCGACTCGCCCGGGTACTGTCGGCCGATGCTGCGCAGGACCGCGCTGCCCGCGTTCGCGCGCGCGAGGGCCGCGACCAGGGCCTCCGCGCGGCGCCGCTTGTCGTCCCCGACCGCCCCGGTCAACCACTCGGTGGCATGCGAGTAGCGATCCGTGAAGGTGGGCTCGTTGCCGAGCCAGATCTCGAGGCCGAGCGCGCTCAACCGGGCGTCGTGCTCCGCCACGGCGCGGTCGGTCTCGGAATCGGTCTCGCTCGCGGTCCAGGTCGTCTCTGAGGTCGTCTCGGAGGTCATCTCGCAATTCCGCTGTCCGGTGTCCCCTGCGCGGCAACCATACGTCAGGCGTCGGGCGGGGTCACTGTCCGGCACAGGGCAGACCCTCGGACACCACGATGACCGCGAAGCGCGGGGCGCCACGGTCGCCACGCGCACCGACCGCCACGCCCATCCGGGCGAGGCGCGGGTCCACCAGCACCGCCAGGGATTCGAGCTGCTCTGGATCGACGATCTCGAAGAAGTGCGTGCAGGCCGAGCGGGAAGCGGTGGCCGGGGTCTTCCGCCGGGCGGCGTCGCGGGCGGCCTCGGCCACGAAGGCGGCGTTGGATGCGGCCGCCGCGGCGGCGGTCGTGCCGGTTGCGAGGAAGGCCGCCATGCCGGACTCGGCGGCGGTGCGCAAGCCCGGATCGACCGCGGCAGGTGGCACGCCGTGGTGGGCGCGCAGGGCCGCGATGGCGGTTATCGCATCGGTCGCGGTCCAGGCGTACCCCGCGGGAGGCCGGCGCGCGAACAGCAACGCCGCGAGGTAGCGCGGGGGAATCTCCGGCGTCCGCACCACCCCGATCCCCACATGCGTGAAGCGAGCCCCGAGCATGTTGGCGCGGTGGCCGGGGCTCTGCATCAGGCCCTCGTGCGACTCCTCGGGGGTGCTGGCCTGGGAGAGGTTCTCTCCCGAGGTCGAGACCTCGATCCCCGCCCGGGCCAGCCGGTCGGCGGCGGAGCCGGTGGTCGGCGAGACATGGCCGAAGAAGTGCGCGCGCTCCATGTCCTCGGCGTGCGCCAGCGCCACCGCGCCGAGCTGCGGGTCGGACAGCAGCGGGCGGAGGCCCGCGCGGGCGCGCGCGCCATTCAGCAGGTCGAGCATGCGGGCCTCGAACGCCGGCACCGAGAGCGGTGGGCCGGTGCTGGTGGTGGTGGTGCCGTGGGTCCGGGCACCGTCGCGCGCGACGCCCGCCGTCGGTCCAGAGGAGGGGAGGGCCTCCCCGGCTTCGGGGTCCACGCCCACCGCGATCGGGACGTTCATCACCACGGTGGGCCCGGTCGGTCCGTCCCCCATGAGCTCGACCCGGTAGAGCCCGGCCGCCGGAAACGCCACGGGGAGATCGAAGTCGCGTTTTGCGATGAGCGTTTCGCTCACGCGGCCGTCCGGGGCGGTCACGTAGAGGTGGCCGTAGCCGAAGCGCGGGCCGAGCGCCCCGCGCAGGCGGAGGTTGCCGGTCCGCGGAAGGTGGCGGGGCACTGGGGACTCGAGCGCCACCGACATGTCCCCGAACACCACCGCGGCCATGCCGAGGCTCTCCGAGACGGCGAGCCCGTAGCGGGTGACGGCCAGGTTGGGCGCGAGATCGGCCAGGGACTGCCGCCAGGTGTCGTCCGCGCCGGCCGGCGGAGGTGGCGCGAGCGGAAACACGCAAGCGGCCAGGATGGTCCCCGGAAACCCCAGGTGCCGGGCCACCCGCTCGACGTCGACGGCGTCGATGCTCCCGGTGCGCGCGGCGCTGTCGAGAAACACCCTCGCCATGGTGGTGAGGGCCTGGTCGGGGGCGGCGCGCGTTCCTCGGGTCGCGAGCGCCGAGGCGAGCCGATCGGCGAGGACCAGTTGCCCAGGCAGGGCGCGCGCGCGCGCTCCCGCGGTAAGCCCGCTTGCCGGATCGGGTCCAGGATCGGGTCCAGGATCGGTGGTGTACCCCGCGGCCGGTGGACCGAGCTCGGCCAGGCTCGCTCCGGTCGCAGGAGTCCCCCGCGCGTCGCCCGGCACCGCGTGCGGCGTGGCACACGCGGACGCGATGACGCCGAGCCAGATCAGAAGCGCCGACCGGGGCATGTCGCACTTTACACTCCAACATGGCGGATGCCCGTCCGCGGTCGCGGAGGGAAACGCACGGTCGTGGTCCGTTGGGTGCCTTCCGCATTGCGACGGATGCGCCAGTGGGGCTAGGAGAGACCGAGACCGCGCATCGTCATCGTCACCAGTCGAGAACGGAGAAGCAGACCATGGCCGATTCCACCGCAGCCCATCGCACCCTCGGGGCGAGCGCAGCACGCAACCTCGCGAACACCACCAAGACGCCCCCCCAGTGGGTGGGGGTCACCCCGCGCTGGCTGGTGAACCTTCTGCCCTGGACCCCCGTCGAGGCGGGGACCTACCGGGTGAACAAGGTCAAGGAGGGCAACGAGGCGCAGATCGCCATCGAGTGCAGCCCCTCGGACGGCGAGGAGATCCCGTCGGCGTTCGTGAACTACGAGGACACGCCGCGCGAGTACACGCTCAGCACGGTGACCACCACCATCGAGGTGCAGACGCGCATCTCGGATCTTTACCGCAGCCCGATGGATCAGGTGCGCGAGCAGCTCGGGGTCCTCATCGAGATGATGAAGGAGCGCCAGGAGACGGAGCTGCTGAACAACGCCAACTACGGGCTGCTGAACAACGTGGCGCCGTCCATGCGCATCGCCGCGCGGGTTGGCGCTCCAACGCCGGACGATCTGGACGAGCTCATCGCGCGGGTCTGGAAGGAGCCGGCCTTCTTCCTGGCCCACCCCCGGGCCATCGCGGCCTTCGGGCGGGAGTGCACCTGGCGCGGAGTGCCGCCTCCCACCATCTCGCTGTTCGGGTCCCCGTTCCTCACCTGGCGCGGGATCCCGCTCATCCCGAGCGACAAGGTTCGCATCGGCGACAGCGGGAAGACCAGCATCTTGCTGTTGCGGACCGGAGAGAAGAAGCGCGGCGTGGTGGGGCTGTTTCAGCCGGGGATTCCCGGTGAGATCAGCCCGAGCTTGTCGGTGCGGCTGATGGGCATCAACGCGCGGGGGGCGGCCTCGTACCTGGTGTCGCTCTACTGCTCCGCCGCGGTCTTGACCGAGGACGCGCTCGGCGTGCTCGAGAACGTGTCGGTCGGCGACTACCATGAATACAAGTGATCCGGGGGTGGGTGGTCCCTCGGCGATTGCGCTCGGCGGGGGCGCGCCGGTGACCGCGGGACCCGAGGCCGGTACGGGTGTGGGTGAGGGTCTCGGGCTCCTCGATGCGGGCCTCGGGGCGGAGATTGCGCGCCTGGCGAATCAGCTGTTCACGCAGCTGTCGGCGTCGCCGTCATCCCCGTCATCCCCGTCATCCCCGTCATCCCCGTCCTCCTCGTCGTTCCCGTCACAGCCGGGCCAGCTTCCCACGCCCGGGAGCTTTGGACTGGCGCCGCCCACCAGCGCCCCGGCGGTGCCCCACCAGATCCCGACGCTCTCGGCGCCCTTTCCCAAGGAGAGCGACCTGCGGGGAATCCCGACCACGGTTGCGGCCGGGGCACCCGTCCCCGGCGCCCTGTCGCTCGGGCTGCTCACCGAGCAGCCGGCATCGGGGGCCGGCAGCCCGCTTTACTTCCTCGACATCGCGGGGCATCCCGGCGCCGCGGCGGGCGGGGCCCCGCCCATACCCGGGACCGGCGCGCCGGGGCTGGCCTCGCCGACCGGCGCGGCGACGCCGCCTTACCCGGCTCACGCTGCGGCGCCACAGGCACAGCCTGCGCTCGACTCGGCCCCGGCCGACGCCGCGCGCTCCGCAGCCCCGGGGGGCGAGGCCGACCGGCGCCCCGCCCCGGCGGAGGAGGTCGACCTCCTGCATGGGTTCGAGGTCGATAGCGGGGCGGGCTTCCTCGGGACGGGCCTCGGCCTCGCGCCGCGAGGGCTCACCCCGGACCTCGGCTTCTCCACCCGCATCTTCGACCCGTACACCATCAAGCGAGACTTTCCCATCCTCGGCGAGCGGGTGAACGGACGGCGGCTGGTGTGGCTGGACAACGCCGCGACGACCCAGAAGCCGCGGGCGGTGATCGATCGCCTCATGTCCTTCTACGAGCACGAGAACTCCAACGTGCACCGGGCCGCGCACACCCTGGCGGCGCGGGCCACCGACGCTTATGAATCGGCGCGGGACAAGGTCCGCCGCTTCCTGAACGCCCCCTCGCCGAAGGACATCGTGTTCGTGCGGGGGGCGACCGAGGCCATCAACCTGGTGGCCAAGAGCTGGGGCCATCGCAACCTCCAGCCGGGCGACGAGATCGTCATCTCGTGGCTCGAGCACCACGCCAACATCGTGCCGTGGCAGCAGCTCGCCTCCGAGAAGGGGGCCCGCCTGCGGGTGATCCCGGTCGACGACCGGGGGCAGGTGGTGCTCGAGGAGTACGAGAAGCTGCTCGGCCCACGGACCCGGCTGGTGTCCATCTCGCAGGTGTCGAACGCGCTCGGGACCATCGTTCCGGTCGAGGAGATGATCGCGACCGCCCACCGGTACGGCGCTCGGGTGCTGGTCGACGGCGCGCAGGCGGTGTCGCACCTGCGGGTGGACGTCCAGGCCCTGGACTGCGACTTCTACTGCTTCTCCGGTCACAAGATCTTCGCCCCCACCGGGATCGGGGTGCTCTATGGCAAGCCCGAGATCCTGGCGCACATGCCGCCGTGGCAGGGGGGCGGCAACATGATCGCCGACGTCACCTTCGAGAAGACCGTCTACCAGCCGCCACCCTGGCGCTTCGAGGCGGGCACCGGCAACATCGCGGACGCGGTCGGCCTCGGCGCGGCCCTCGATTATGTCTCGGCGCTCGGGCTCGAGAACATCAGCCGATACGAGCATGAGTTGCTCGTCTACGCGACCGCCGAGCTCGCGCGGGTGCCCGGCCTGCGCCTCATCGGGACGGCTCCCCACAAGGCCGGTGTCCTGTCGTTCGTGCTCGACGGGGTCCGGACCGAGGACGTCGGCGGGATGCTCGACCAGGAGGGGATTGCCGTGCGCTCCGGGCACCACTGCGCCCAGCCGATCCTGCGCCGGTACGGTCTCGAGAGCACCGTGCGGGCATCTCTCGCCCCCTACAACACCTGCGAGGACATCGACGCGCTGGTGGCGGCCCTCCTCCGCATCCAGTCTGGCCGCCCGCGGGTCGGCTGAGCCCGGGAGCGTCGGGCAGTCAGTTCTTGGTCAGCGTGAGCGTGCCCGACACCGACTGGCCCATCATCGCGGAGTCGGCGTGCGTCGACTCGGTGAGGGTCGTGCCCTTCACGCAGTAGTCGCCCTCGCTCACCGTGCCATCGGAAGCCGTCTCGGTCAGGAGGCCCGCGGCCGTCGTGGTGTAGGTGCCCGACATCGCCGAGGTCGCGTTCGCGACGGTCTCGTTGCAGGTGCAGCTCGACGAGCCCGTGCAGGTGAAGGTCACGCCCGGCGTCGGGTTGGCCTGGAACACCTGAGTGATCTGGTCGCAGGTCACGGTCACGCCCTGCATCGTGAGGCACGACGCGGGGAGCGTCACGACCACCGAGCCGCTCGACGTGACGTTCGACGTGTACGTCATGTCGCCGTTGAAGGTGAAGGTCCCGCTCAGCTGTACATTGGAGGAGCTGACGGTGGCGCTCGGGCACTGGCTGTCGAACATGCTCGCGTTCGCGGTCACGCAGGAAGAGCCGATCGTCCAGGTGCCGACGATGTTGCCGCCGCAGGCCGCGGAGCTGGCGCAGGTCCCGCCCGAGGAGCTGCCGCACCCCGCGAGAAGGAGCAGCGGCGCGAGAGCGCGGCCCAGGTTGACGAGGAGACCCTTCATGCCGAAGATCTTCGACCGGAACAGGTCGGGGCACAACAAATTTTCGAGGAGCGGGAGGGCCGCGGCCGAATCCGGGCGGCGGCGGCGGCCGCGATCGCCTTGGCGGTCGTCGAGGTCCTCGCCTCGCGACACCGGCGCGGTGGTCCGATGTGCGCGCGAGCCGCGGCGGCGTGCCATGCGAAATCGAAAAGGGGTTGCGGAGAGAGCCGGGTCCATTATAATGGACTCAATGATTCAATCACTGGATGCGCGAGAGGCCCATGCGCTCATCGTCCGCGGTGAGCTGTCCATCATCGACGTTCGCGAGCCCCGGGAGTGGTCGACCGGGCACCTGCCGGGGGCACGCCTGGTCCCGCTCGACCGGATCAAGGCCAGCCCGGCCGCCGAGCTGTCCGATGTGCCCGAGGAGCGGGTGCTCTTCGTCTGCGCCGTCGGGGTGCGCAGCCAGACCGCCGCCAAGCTCGCCGAGGCGACCGGCCGCACGAACCTCTACAACCTCAGCGGTGGAACCCGCGGCTGGGTCAGCGCGGGGTTGCCGCTGGTCCAGGACTGAGGCGGCCCGGGCCGGCCCGGCCCCCTGTTACCGGTTCTATCTGGCTATCTGGTATACGAGACAGGTCTCGAGCTCTTGAAGGAGATGATCCCATGTCGGACGAGGCAGCGCCGCCCGCGGCAAGATGGTATTCGGACAATGCCCTGTCCATCGGCCGGACGCCTCTCGTGCGCCTCAACCGCGTCATCGACCGGGCATCCGCCACCGTGCTGGCCAAGATCGAAGGACGCAACCCCGGCTATTCGGTGAAGTGCCGGTTGGGCGCGGCCATGGTCTGGGACGCCGAGAAGCGAAGCCTGCTCGGCCCCGGCAAGGAGATCATCGAGCCGACGAGCGGCAACACCGGAATCGCGCTGGCGTTCGTGGCCGCGGCTCGGGGTTACCCGCTCACCCTCACCATGCCGGACACCATGAGCATCGAGCGGCGCATGCTGCTGGCGGCCTACGGCGCCAAGCTGGTGCTGACCGACGGCGCCAAGGGCATGAGCGGAGCGGTGGCCAAGGCCGAGGAGATCGCCGCCTCGGATCCCGGGCGCTTCGTCCTCTTGCAGCAGTTCAAGAACCCGGCCAATGCCGCCATTCACGAGCAGACGACCGGGCCCGAAATATGGGACGACACCGCGGGTGCGATCGACATCCTGGTGTCGGGCGTGGGCACCGGCGGGACCATCACCGGGGTGTCGCGGTACATCAAGGGGACCCGGGGCAAGGCCATCCTGTCGGTGGCGGTCGAGCCCGCCGCGAGCCCGGTGCTGACGCAGCGGCGCGCCGGACAGCCGCTCAAGCCCGGGCCGCACAAGATTCAAGGCATCGGGGCCGGGTTCGTTCCCGACGTGCTCGATCTCTCGGTGGTCGACCTCATCGAGCAGGTCACGAACGAGGAGGCCTTCGACTACGCCCGCCGGCTGGCTCGGGAGGAGGGCATCCTGGCCGGGATCTCGTGTGGCGCCGCCACGGCGGTGGCGGTGCGCCTCGCCAAGCGACGCGAGAACGAGGGGAAGACCATCGTGGTCGTGCTCCCCGATTCGGGGGAGCGCTACCTCAGCACCCCTCTGTTCGACAGCGTGGTCCAGGCCGCGGGTGGGACGGTGGCCCCGGCCATCTCGCCGGGCGCAGGTGGTGCGAGTGGTGGAGGACGAACCGGAAGGTCGGTGTCGTGAGCGTGGAGGGGGCTCGCCCGGTGTCGGCGCCCCCCGCCGGCGTGGCGGTCGCGCCGGGGTTGCCGCCGCGGGCCCCCACCCCGACGCCGCGCGCCCGACCCTGGGCGGTGGCGGATCTCGTGGAGCGGTTGCGCCGGGTGCGCACCGGCGGATCGGCGGGGGAGCCCGTCTCGGTCGGCCGAGCGGTGGCCGCCTCGTCGGCGGGGGCGCTCGGGCGCCACGCCCTGCCGTCGCGCGATGCCCTGGTCGCCATCACCAATGATCTCCGCGCGGCGCTGTTTCCCGCCCACTTTGGCGGGTCGGATCTGACGAACGAGGGAATGGATTACTTCGTCGGGCGCACCCTCGACACCGCCCTGCAGGCCCTGCAGGAGCAGGTGCGCCGCGGCTTGCACTTCGCGTGCGCGGCGGAGGGGGATGACTGCGAGCGGTGCGACCGGAGGGCCATCGAGGTGATCGGGGCGTTCAGCGACGCGCTCCCGGCCATCCGGGCTCTCCTCGAGAGCGACGTGCATGCGGCCTACGAGGGTGATCCCGCCGCCAGCAGCCTCGACGAGGCCGTGTTCTGTTACCCGGGCATCGCGGCCATCACCCACCATCGGCTGGCGCATCAGCTGCACGTCCTCGGGGTGCCCCTGATCCCACGGATCGTCTCGGAGATCTCTCACGGCGCGACCGGAATCGACATTCACCCCGGGGCCGAGATCGGCGGCAAGTTCTTCATCGACCACGGTACCGGCGTGGTGATCGGCGAGACCTGCCTGATCGGCGAGCGCGTGCGCATCTATCAGGGGGTGACCCTCGGGGCCAAGAGCTTCGAGGTGGACGAGCGCGGGTGGTTGCTCAAGGGGGCCTCCCGGCATCCCATCGTGGAGGACGACGTGGTGATCTACGCGGGCGCGACCATCCTCGGGCGCATCACCATCGGAAGAGGGTCCAGCGTGGGCGGCAACGTCTGGTTGACCCGCAGCGTGCCTGCCCGCAGCCGCATCACCCAGGCCCAGGCGCAAAGCGCCGTCTTCGAGGACGGCTCGGGGATCTGAGCGCGCGTCATCGCCCAATGCAAAGGCCCGGGCGACGAGCCTCGACTCCTCGCCCGGGCTCGAGGCCGGGTCCTCAGCCTCCGACGTTCGAGCGGAGGCTGGCCACGAAGTCGGCCACCACGAGATCGAGGCGGCCAGCGATCTCGGGGTCGATGTCCACCCCGCGCCCGTCGGGGTGGCGCTGCAGGAGCTTGTCCAGGATGAAGAGGCCCGCCACCACGTGGGTCGGCCCGAGGGAGGAGAGCACCGGTCGGAGCGCGTAATCGAGGGCCAGGACATGCGCGATGGTTCCACCGGTGGCGAGCGGCAGCACGATCTTTCCCTTCAGGCCGAACTGCGGCAGCAGATCGAGGAAGGACTTCAGCACGCCGGTGTAGGCCGCCTTGTAGATCGGCGTCGCCACCACCACGCCACGCGCCCGCTCCACCAGGGCGAACGCGTCGCGCAGCGCGGGGGAGTCGGTCCGGCCCCAGAGGAGATCCTGCGCCGGCAGATCCCGCACGTTGATGGTCTCGACCTCGAAGCCCTGGCCGGACAGCTTGGCCGCCACGGAGTGGGAGAGCGCGAGGGTGCGCGAGTCGGCGGAAGGGCTTCCAACGATATTGACGATGAGTGACATCGGATCTCCTTGATGGTGCTCGGGAACGAAGGGTGATTCTGGCTCAGAAGTGGGCTTGCAGGGTGAGGTTGAAGCTCTTGTCCACCAGCAGATCCCCCGCCGGAGCGTAGCGCTTCCAGTAGACGTACTCGCCGAGGAAGGTCACGTTGGGGCTGACCGCCACCCCGATGGCCGGGACGTTCATCCACTCCGAGATCGACAGATCGCGGTAGCCCCCGTAGCTCACATTGTAGCGGGCAGAGACCTTGCCCAGCGCCAGTTCGGCCCCGACCAGGAAGTAGTTGGTGTGCGTGGAGGCCTGGCCCGGGGTGGCGGGGGTGGTGGCCGTGGCGGGGATCCCGGCGATGGGGAAATCCGTGACGGTCTGTCCATTCTGGCGAATGACCTCGCTCCAGAGGCTGAACGGTCCGGCGGTGATCGTCAGGTCGGCGGCGCCGCGGTAGACGTCCTTCTTGCCCACCGGGGCCGGGAGATCGGCCTGCAAGAACTCGCCGGACAAGCCGACCTTGACCTTGAGGGTGGGTGCGGCGCCCCGGACGCCGATCGGAAGGCCGATGGGCAGGTCGAAGAACGGCTCGATCCGCAGGATGGCCTGGTTGCGGCGGCGGGCCCCCGGGATCATGAAGGTCTCGCGCCCGTCGATCGCGACGTTGGTCTGCCCGTCGACCAGGAAGAACTGCGCCCAGTAGTGGGCGCCGATCGGGTTGCCTTCGGACACCGCGCCCTCGAGGGAGAGCCCGTAGTCCGGGTCGAGCTTGAGACCGTCGTAGACCTGCACGTTGCCGTAGAAGGAATTGTCCCAGAAGAGTCCGAGGTGGCTGTAGGCCTTTCCGATCTTGAGGGTGGCGCCCGGGAGCTTCCAGCTCGCATAGACCTCCTGGACCCAGGCGGTCCCGCCGTTCATGCCGGCGAAGTGCGGGCGCAGCTTGGTGTCGCGGAAGCGCGGCTCGACATGCAGCCCGAAGTCCCCCACGTGTCCGTCGAAGAGCAGGTTCACGAAGAACAGATCGACGGTGTTCTTCGCCCCCGGGAGGAAGGGCTGGTAGTACCACAAGATCGTCCCTCCACCGATGGTGAGGCTGCGGGTCCATTCGGGCACGGAGAGGACCGCGGCGGCAGGCCCCGGGGCGGGGTTGGCTGGGAGGTCCGCAGCCTGGGGCGGGGCGGATGGAGTGCTCGGCAGCGAGATGGGGGTTGGCGTGGCCGCCACCGCCGGTGCTCCCCCGGCGGGTGGCGCTCCGCGCGGATCGGCGGCTGCCGGCGCCTCTGCGCCGGGCTGACCCGCGGTGGCTTCGGCGACCGGGGGCGCGGCGACCGTTTCGGCCCGGACACCGGGCGCGAGGAACAGGAGCACGAGCACGGGCGCCGCCCCGCCGACGGTGAGGCGGAGGGCCGTGCCCTGGGTGGATCGTCGGGCGTGCGCCGCGATGGACGAGGAATGGACGAGGATGGCAAGGGAAGAGGAAGGGGTAGGAATCGAGGGCAGCGGGCGCGGTCGTCTCATGAAGGGTCTGTCTTTCTTCGAGGGGTGAAGGTGTTGGATGGTTGGGGCTGGGTCTGGATGGGGAAGGTGCCGGAGGCGTGGAAGCTGTGGATGGTGCGCGTGCGGACGCCGGGAGGACGTCGGGAGGTGTCGGGCGATGGGCATGGCTCCGCCTGGCCGAACCCCGCGACCGAGCCGTCACGCCAGATGATCCGCGCCGCGCCGGGCCTCCACCCGACGCCTGCGCACCCATGCGCCGCCGACCGACGAGGACTCGAGACGACAGGAGGCCGGGCGGCGACGCTTACCCCGGGCGATCCGCGGTCGTGGCCGGGTGGCGGTGCCCGAGCCGTGGGTGGTGGCGACCAGGGGCCCCGTCCTTGGCCCCCACCCCGAGGTAGAAGGCTTGAACGTCGGAGCGTCGTTCCAGCTCCTCGGCGCGTCCGCTCGCCACCACCCGACCGTTCTCGAGGATCGAGCCGAGATCCGCGAAGCGCAGCGCCACCCGCGCATTTTGCTCGGCCAGCAGGAAGGTCACCCCCTGCTCGCGGTTCAAGCTGCGCAGGATGCGGAAGATCTCCTCGACGATGAGGGGCGCGAGCCCCATCGACGGCTCGTCGAGCAGGACCAGGCGCGGGCGCGCCATCAGCGCCCGCCCGATGGCCACCATCTGCTGCTCCCCGCCCGAGGTGTACCCGGCCAGGGCGCGGCGGATCTGGGTCAGACGCGGGAAGTAGGTGTAGATGCGGTCGAGCTCGCTGCGCACGCCCGACCGTCCGATGCGGTGGGCGAGCGCCCCCGAGCGGAGGTTCTCCTCCACCGTGAGATGCGGGAAGCAGTGCCGCCCTTCCAGCACCTGCACCAGCCCCTCCCGCACCAGCTCCCGCGGCGAGCGCCCCTTCAGCGACTGTCCCCGGAACAGGATCTCGCCGCGGGTGATGGCCCCGTGCACCGCACCGAGCAGGCCGGAGGCTGCCTTGAGCGTGGTCGACTTCCCGGCCCCGTTGGCCCCGAGCAGCGCCACCATCGACCCCTCGGGCACCACAAGAGACACCCCCCGCAGCGCGATGATGATGTCGTCATAGGCCGCCTCCACGGCCTTCAGCTCCAGGATGGGGGTCGCCTCCGGCGTCCGGGGAATCGCGGCATTCTCTGGCTTGGGAGTCATGGCGTCCTCACGATGGGCTCGGCCGTCGGTCACCGACGTCCGGCGGCCTCGACGACTACCGTGAGGCGTGGGCCTCGCTGGCGCAGTCGCGGGGCTTGATCCCCTTCTCCTTGGCGTACTTGGCGGCCGAGGCCTCGATGATCGGGCGCAAGAGCGAGCGATCGGGGTGCACCCAGTCGCTGATCACCACCCACTTGTCGCCGTCCCATTGCTGGAAGCGCACGGCCCCGCCACCCTCGTGGTCCGAGCACGACAGCTTGATGCGCTGGAGCAGGCCGAACGCTCCCAGTTCCTTCAGGCGCTTGTCGCCGATGTCGAGGTTCTCGAAGCCCCAGCGGACCTCCTCGCCCGTGAGCGGTCGCTTGCCGAACTTGGCCTGCGCGGTGCGGACCGCCTCGACGTTGAGGATCCCGTTCTCCACCCCCAGGTTGTAGTAGATGGTCCCGAAGCGCTTGGGATCCTTGAGATCACCCTTGCCGGCCTTGATCACCACCCGATCGATGTCCTGCAGGACCGGGAAGTTCGTGCCGGAAGGTCCGGTGGTGATGGCGACGTAGCCCTTGCCGACCGGGCCGGCCGGGCGAACGTCCTCCTCGGCGTTGCTCCAGATGTTCCCGATGATGTGATCGACCGGGAAGCCGGTCTTGGAGGCGGTCTTGATGGCCACCGGGTTCATCACCCCCCAGCCACGCAGGATCACCCAGTCCGGCTTGATGCGCCGGATGTTCAGCCACTGCGACTGCTGCTCGTTGCCCGGGTGAGGCACCTCGATGTGGGTGATCTCGAAGCCATACTTCTTGGCATAGAGGTCCAGGATCGGGATGGTCTCCTTGCCGTAAGGCGAGCCATGGTAGAGGGTGACGATCTTCTTGCCCTTCAGCTGCTCGGGGCCGCCCGACTTCTGTCCGATCCAGGTGATGATCGCCGCGATCTCGCTGTAGGGGTTGAGCTGCAGCGGGAAGATGTACGGGAAGACGCTGCCGTCGGTGGAGTCGGTGCGCCCGTGGTTGATGGTGATGATGGGGTTCTTGTCGGCCGTCGCGCGATCGATGAGCGCGTAGGCGATGCCCACCGACAGTGGGTTGAAGGCGGCGGGGGGCGCGCCGTCGAGCCCCTTCTTGAGGCGCTCGTAGCACTCCACCCCGCGCTCGACCACGTACTCGGTCTCGCACTCGGACCAGGTCAGCTTGACGCCGTTGACTCCGCCCTGGCTGTTGACGAGCTTCAGGTAGTCGATGAAGCCCCCGAAGAACCCCGAGCCGCCGGCGGCGTAGGGTCCGACCCGATAGCTCTGCAGGGGGAAGTACTGTTCGTTCCCGGCGGCGCGGACCGGCCCGGCCGCGCCTCCGAGCGCGATGGACGTGACCATGGTGATGGTGGCGGAGAAACCCAGACCGACTCTCGCTTTCATTGACGTTCCTTCCTTCGTGACATGTGCTGTGGGTGGAACCGACGGGGCGTGGTCGTGGCTCGCGCGCTCAGGGGCGCGCGAGCCAGCGACAGGCGTCCGACGCCCCGGCCCCGGGGATCGACCAGGGCCGACCTGGTGCCCGCTTCATCCGACGAGGGGCCATCGCCGCACCTTCTCTCGGAGGTTCTCCACCAGCCGCGCCAGCCCGGCCGGCTCCTTGATGAGGAAGACGATGATCAGGGCGCCAAAGATCACCTTCTGAAGGTTCTCGATGTGCCCGGCGTCGATGATCCCGGAGAAATACGCGGTGGCGAGGTTATCCATCAGGATGGGCAAGAGCACGATGAAGGCGGAGCCGAGGAAGGCGCCGGAGATGCTCCCCAGCCCACCCACGATGATGATGAACAGGATCTGGAACGAGCGCCCGAGATCGAACCCGTGGGGCTCGACGGTCCCGAGGTACGCGAAGGCCCACAGGGCCCCCGCGACCCCGCAATAGAAGGAGCTCGTCGCGAAGGCCAGGAGCTTGGTCTCTAGGATCGGGATCCCGATGACGGCGGCGGCGGTGTCCATGTCCCGCACCGCCATCCAGCTGCGGCCGAGCTCGCCGCGCACAAGGTTGCGGGCGAGGACCGTGAGGCCGAGCACCACCCCGAGCGACAGGAGGTACCGCCCGCGCGGCGAGCTGAAGTCGTGTCCGAGCACGACGAGCGGTGGCGCCGTGATGACGCCCGAGGCGTTGAAGTTGGAGAACCAGCCGAACTTGGTCAGGGCCCACTCGACGAAGAACTGGGCGGCCAGCGTCGAGACGATCAGGTAGAAGCCCTTGATCCGCAGGCTCGGCAGGCCGAAGAGGACCCCGACCGCCGCCGCCGTCAGCCCCCCGAGCAGGAAGCTGACCAAGAGCGGCATGTGGGGAACCCGCAGGAGGAAGTTGTAGGAGGCGAAGGCGCCCACCGCCATGAAGGCGGCCGAGCCGAGCGACAGCTGGCCGGCGTAGCCGGTCAGGATGTTCAGCCCCACGGCGCCGAGCGACAGCACCAGGAAGGGGATCAGGATCGCGCTGAACCAGTAGTCGTTGCCGAGGGCCGGGACCACCCCGAAGGCGAGGAGCAGGAACCCGAGCCGGAGCCCGAGACCGACACCCGGGCCGAACCCGCGCCGCGTTCCGGTCGCCGGGGCGCGGCCGGAAGGGCGGAGGCCGCGGTGGGCCAGGGCCGAGCTCGGTCGGCCGGGGCGGTCGGGCCTGGCCGCCGCCGCCGGCGGCAGAGCCTCGGTGGGCCGGCGTCCACCGGCCGCGAGCTCATGCACCGTGGCGCTCATGCCCGCTCTCATGCCCGCTCTCATGCCCGCTCCACCTGGGGCTCGCCGAAGAGCCCGGTCGGTCGGACCAGCAGGAAGAGCAGGGCCAGCACGTAGGGGAACCAGTTCTCGATCCCCCCATCGAAGCGCGGGCCGATGTAGACCTCGGCCAGCTTCTCGGTCGCGCCGACCAGCAGGCCGCCCACGATGGTGCCGGCGATCGACGAGAAGCCGCCGATGATGAGGACCGGAAGGGCCTTGAGGACGATCAGCGACAGCGAGAATTGAACGCCCACCCGTGCACCCCAGAGCAGCCCCGCCACCAGGGCCACCAGCCCGGCCGCCGCCCACACCATCCCCCACACGCGCCGCAGGTCGATGCCCACCGCCAGGGCGGCGAGCTGATCGTCGGCCACCGCCCGCAGCGCGAGGCCGAACCGGGTCTTGTTGAAGAGCAGGCCGAGGACCAGCACCAGCGCCCCGGCCGTTCCGGCCGCGAAGAGATCGAACTGGCTGACCATGATCCCGTGAAGCTCGAAGGGCCGGTCCTCGATGCCGAGCTCGAGCCCGTGCACCTGCGAGCCCCAGAGGGTCTGGGCCAGCCCCTCGATGACGAAGCTGAGCCCGAGCGTGGCCATGAAGAGCACGATGGGTGGGCGGTTGACCAGGGGCCGCAGCACCACCCGCTCGATGAGCCCGGCCAGCAGCAACATGGCGCCGAGGGTGATCCCGAGGGCCAGCACGAAGGGGACCCCGCGCTCGAGGATGCTGACGAAGGTGAGCGCCGCGAAGAGCACCATGGATCCCTGGGCGAAGTTGAAGACCCCGGACGCCTTGTAGATGAGCACGAACCCGATGGCGACCATGGAGTACATGACCCCGGCGAGGAGCCCGCCCACCAGGACCTCCCAGAAGAAAGATGAATTGGCGAACCACGAAGTCAGGGACGACACGATGACGGTCCTCGAATCTCTTGGGTTGGGTGTGGGGAGGGAGGCGCGGTGGAGGTGGGCTGCGTGCGCGACGAAGCTCGACGGGGCTGGGGCGGCCCGCGGCGCGGGTCGGGACGGCTCTCAGGCCTCGGCGTGGACCACGCCGAGGTAGGCGTCGATGACGTCCTGATTGGCGCGGACCGCGTCGGGGGGGCCATCACCGATCTTGCGGCCGTAGTCGAGGACCACCACGTGGTCGGAGAGATCCATGACCACCCCCATGTCATGTTCGATCAGCACGACCGTGGTCCCGAGGGTGTGGTTGGCGTCGAGAATGAATCGGCACATCTCCTCCTTCTCATCGAAGGTCATCCCCGCCATCGGCTCGTCGAGGAGCAAGAGCTTCGGCTCGGCGGCGAGGGCCCGCCCCAGCTCCACGCGCTTCTGGAGGCCATAGGGCAGTCGACCGACCGGGGTGTTGCGGTGGGCCTGGATGCGAAGGAATTCGAGGATCGACTCGGCGTGGGCGCGGACCTCGTGGTCCTCGCGCCGGGCCTTGGGCAGGCGCAGCGCCTGCGACAGGAAGCCAGCCCGCCGCGAAAGGTTCCGGCCGGTCATGACGTTCTCGAGCACGGTCATGCCGCGAAAGAGCGCGATGTTCTGGAAGGTGCGGGCGATCCCGCGGCGGGCCGAGTGGTGGGGCTGCATCTGATGGCGACGCTCGCCGTCGAACACCACCGTCCCGCGCTGGGGGTGGTAGACGCCGTTGATGACGTTGAGCATCGAGCTCTTCCCCGCGCCGTTCGGGCCGATGATCGCGCAGATCTCCCCCCGCGCGACCTCGAAGCTGATGTCGTTGATGGCCTTCACCCCGGCGAACGACAGGTCGATGTGCTCGAGCCGCAGGAGCGGGCCGGGGAGGCCAGCGAGGCCAGGCGAGGGTATGGAGACGAGGGTGGTCACGTGGGAGGCTCAGGAGGGCAGGTGCAGGGTGGCGAGGCCGATGGCCGCGAGGAAGTCGCTGTCCTCGGCGCCGATCGGCTCGCCGACGGCCACGGCCACGCGCGCGCGCGCGAGCCCGAGCGCGCGCGACAGCGGACGGGCAACCAGCGCCGAGGCCAGGTGGTCGAGCTGCCGACCGACGAGCCCGGCGCGCGCCGCGGAGGTGGGTGGTGCATCCCGGCGGGCGCGCCGCCCGAGGGCCGCCGCGATGAGCTTGCGTCGCCAGCTCCCGGGTGGGGGCAGACGCGCCTCGGTGTCGCGTCGGAGCCGCGTGTACCAGGCGGTCGAGGCCAGCAGGTAGGTCGGCGCGACCTCACGGCGATCCTCCTCGGCCGAGCCATCGGCCTCCGGGCAGCTCAGGCAGAAGCCCGAGAGCAGCCAGTGCGCAAGCACCGCGGCTCCGGATCTCGTGCAGAGGGGGTCGAGGAGCAACGCTTCGTCTTCAGGTCCGGCGACCGCGGGCCCGCCGACGCCCGCCACCCCGGCGGTGGGGCCCGCGGGCAAGACGGCCGGCGAGGCCGCCGCCAGCAGGAGCTGTCGGTGGGTGAGCCATGCGCACGGCCCTCCGTGGGGCTCCAAGGCGTCGACGGACTCGAGGTCGCGGCCGCCGGTGGCGGGGTCCCAGACGCCGAGGGCTCGAAGCTCGGAATGGCAAGCGAGGATGTGGGGGAGATGGCCCGGCGCGATCGGCTCGCGGACATCCACGGCGCGACCCGCCGAATCCCGCCCGGCCGCCGAGCGCAGGGCCTCGTAGGCGTGGAGCGGGAGGTCGGAGTGCCCCGCGCCACGGTCGCCACGGCCGCGGCGATCGTCGAGGACCATGGCCGCCAGAGGGACCGTGCCGAGCTGGAGACGATCGAGCAGCAGTCGATCGATCTGCCGCTCGTCACTGGCGAAGGCATACGCGTGGCGCGCCTCGCTGGCCCGCGCCACGGCCCCGACCGCCGCGGGCTCGAAGGCGTCGCCGACTGGCAAGACCGCGCCGCCGCGCGCCTGCGCGGCGAGCGCCAGCGCGAGCTGTCGAGGAGAGGTCTGGCCGAGGAGAATCAGCACGTCGCCGGGGCCGAATCCGAGGCCGCCGAGGCCGTGCGCGAGGCACGCCACCTCGTGCGCGAGATCGCCCCACGACCAGGTGGCCCAGGCGCCGCGCGTCTTGTGCCGGAGCGCGGGCGCGGCGCATCGGGTGCTGGCGTGCCAGCCGAGGAGCGCCGGCAATGAGTCCGCCCCGTCCCCGACGGCGCGGACGATGACGTCCGGGCGCCCAGGGAGCCGGTGCTGACGCTCAGCCGCGTGCGGCGGCAGCGGCGGCGGCCGGTCGAGTTGCATTTGCGGCTCGGCGGTGGTGGTCATGTTTGCTGGCTCGCTCGCTCTCTGGTTTGCTGGCTCGTCAGGCCGCCTGCCGGGCGGACTGCTTGGCTTCGAGCTCTCGCACCAGCGGCAGCACCCGCTTGCCGAAGTACTCCACCTCCTCGAGGTAGTGCAGGAAGCCGCCCAGGATCAGGTTCACCCCCACCGCGCGGTAGGCCACGATGCGCTCGGCGATCTGCTCGGGGGTTCCCACGAGGCCGGTCTTGAAGCCGTCGTTGTACTGAACGAGATCCTCGAAGTTCGAGGCGGCCCACATCCCCTCGCGCTCGGGCGCGGCCTGCCCGGCCTGCTTGACCGCCTCGCCAAAACCGTGCACGGCTTCGGTGTCGGCGTGGGCGATGATGTCGCGCAGGACCTGCCGCGCCTCGGCCTCGCTGTCGCGGGCGATGATGAAGGCGTTGAGGCCGAACCGGACGGTCCGACCGAGCTTGGCGGCCGCCGTGCGGATCTCCTCGACCTGCGCCCGAACGCCCTCGAGCGAGTTTCCGTTCATGAAGTACCAGTCCGACACGCGCGCCGCCATGGCCCGGGCGGCCTTCGAGTTGCCACCCTGGAAGATCTCCGGGTGCGGGGACTGGACAGGCTTGGGCTTGAGGCTGAAGTCGTGGATGCGATAGAAGTCGCCGGCCTGGTCGTAGTGGTCCTCGGTCCAGATCCCGCGCAGGGCACGGATGAACTCCTCCGAGCGGCGATAGCGCTCGTCGTGCTCGAGCCATGGCTCACCGAGGGCGGTGAATTCACCCTTGAACCAGCCGCTCACCACGTTGACGGCCACGCGCCCGTTCGACAGGTGGTCGGCGGTGGCGGTCAGCTTGGCCAGCACGCCCGGGTGCCACAGACCCGGGTGGACGGCCGCGATCACCTTGAGGCGCTGGGTGGCGAGCAGCAGGGCCAGGCTGAAGCTGGTCGACTCGTGCTGAAACTCGGCGCCATAGCTCGCCATGTAGCGCACCTGGCTCAGGGCGTATTCGAAGCCCGAGCTCTCCGCGAGGATCGCGAGCTGCCGGTTGTAGTCGTACTCCCAGCTGGTGCGCTGCGGGATCTTGCTGACCACCAGCCCCCCGCTGACGTTCGGTACCCAGTACGCGAACTTCACGGGTTGCGCGTGTGAATCTGTGGTGGTTCCCGGATGGCTCATCGATCGCTCCTTGTTGTCGTCGTCGTCGTCGGGGTCGTGGTCGGGGTCGTGGCGAGCTGGGGGTCGCGACCCTCCCGGCGGCAATGCAGCGGGTGTGCCAGATGGCCGGCCTCGGCCCGCCGTGGGTTTCCCGGAGACGACCTGCGACGGTGTGGGACAGGAAACAGCCTCCTGCTGCCGGGGTGTTGCTCCGGCAACAGCCGCCGGCCGTCGGGCGGCGGGCTCACCTCGCCCGGTCCCGTCTCACGCGAAGTCGAGCTGATGACCGAGCTTGGCTTGCTTGGTCCGCAGATACGTCGCGTTCTCGGCGGTGGGCACCGTCACCAGCGGCACGCGACCCACGATCCGCAGGCGATAGCCCTCGAGCTCGACGAACTTGGCGGGGTTATTGCTCATCAGCCGCAACGTTGTCACCCCGAGATCGCTCAGGATCTGGGCGCCGACGTCGTAGCTGCGCGCATCCACCGGCAGGCCGAGCTCGAGGTTGGCCTCCACCGTATCGCGCCCGAGGTCCTGCAACCGATAAGCGTGCAGCTTGCGCGCGAGGCCGATGCCGCGTCCTTCGTGTCCGCGCAGGTAGACCACCACCCCGCGTCCCTCGGCGGCGATGAGGCGCATGGCGGTGTCGAGCTGCGCGCCGCAGTCGCAGCGGACCGAGCCGAACACGTCGCCGGTCAGGCACTCCGAGTGAACCCGCACCAGCACGTCCGGGGTCTCGCGCACGTCCCCCATCACGAGCGCGGTGTGCTCGGTCCCGTCGGCCGCGCGGTAGACCCGGGCCGACCAGATCCCGTGCCGGGTGGGCAAGCGGGCCTCGGCCACCGCGTGGACGATGCTCTCGGTGCGCCGACGGTAGGCGATCAGGCTGGCCACGCTGATGATCCGCAGGCCATGGCGGCGCGCGAAGGCGACGAGCTCCGGTGGACGCGCCATGGTCCCGTCGTCGTTGACGACCTCGCAGAGCACGCCGCACGGCGCGAGGCCCGCCAGGCGCGCGAGATCCACGGCCGCCTCGGTGTGGCCGCGCCGCTCGAGCACGCCGCCAGGCCGCGCGCGCAGCGGGAAGATGTGTCCCGGCCGCACGAAGTCACCCGCCGAGGAGCCGGGGTCGGCGAGCGCGCGCAGGGTGGCGGCGCGATCGGCCGCCGAGATCCCCGTGGTGGTGCCCACCCGGTAGTCGACCGTCACCGTGAAGGCCGTCCGCTGCGATTCGTGGTTCTCGGCGACCATCAGGGGCAGCTGGAGCGCGTCGGCCCGGGTGGGATCGAGGCTCACGCACACCACGCCACTCGTGTGGCGGATGAGGAAGGCCAGGTTCTCGGGCGTGGCCTTCTCGGCCGCCAGGATCAGGTCGCCCTCGTTCTCGCGGCTGGCGTCGTCCACCACCACCACCATCTCCCCGCGCGCGATCGCGGCCAGGGCATCCGGGATGGAATCTTCATTCTCGAGCTGGCCAAGGGGCATGTGGGATCGCTTTCGTCAGGAGTAGAAGCTCGGATGGGGGAGCTCGCCGGTGAGCACCCAGCGCCCGAGCTCGCGCAGGCGGTAGTCGACGGGATCGTGCAGGGTGTGCGTGCGCAGGTTGCGCCAGAAGCGGTCGAGCCCGGCGCGCGCGGCGGTGGCCCGCGCCCCGGTGATCTCGAAGATGCCGTTCGCGACCGCGAGGCCGGCCCGGGTGGCCGCGACCTTGGCGGTGCCGATGGCGAGCGCGGTGGCGGCGCGCTCGGCCGTGGTCAGGGCGTCGCCGCGCGCCCAGGCGTCGTCGAGCTGGCGGGCGGCCCCGTCGGCGAGCGCCCGCGCGCCCGCCAGGGCCACCCAGAATTCGCCGGCGTGGTGAAGCACGTAGGGGTCATCGCTCGGCCGCTCCACGCCGGCGGTGACCCAGGGGCGGCCGCTCCCGCGGGTCCAGCGCACGCCTTCGTCGAGGGCCCCTTCGCCGAGGCCGAGGTAGACGTTGGTCAGCACGAGCTGCGCGATGCACGGGCGGAGCGAGGCGAACACGCTGCCGAGGGGGCCAGGTTGTCGGAGGATCTCGCTCTCGTCGACCACCACCTGCTCGAAGCGCACCTGGCCGCTGTCGGTCTGGCGCTGGCCCATGTTGTCCCAGTCGTCGAGGATGTGAATGCCCGGGCGGCTGGTGGGGATCACCGCGACCACCAGGCGCTTGTCCGGGTCGAGGGCGGAGACCACCAGGCGATCGGAGTCGCTGGCCCCCGAGCAGAAGCTCTTCTGCCCGTCGATGAGATGGGTTTGCGGGTGGGTGAGGCCGCCGCGCGCCACGATGGTGGTGCGCGTGTCGAGCGGATTGAGGGCGTTGCCCCAGAACCAGGTGCGCTCCACGGTGCTGCGGAGCCAGGGCGCCCATTGCGCCTCGGGACCGAAGAGGCGCGCGGTCCCGAGGAGCAGGTGGTGGAACCCGAAGAGGTGGGCCAGCGAGCCGTCGACGCGGCCGAGGCGGCGGACCACCTCCATGACGAGCGTCCAGGACCCGCCGTGCCCCCCGAGAGAGGTGGGGACGCTGAGGGCGAGGAGGCCGCTCTCGCGGAGCCGATCGCGCTCTGCCTTGGCGGTGCCCCCCAGCTTGTCGCGCTCGATGGCGGTGGTGGCGAAGGTGCGCGCCAGCTCGTCGGCGACCGCGATCGCGTCGAACGAGGCGGAGCCGAGCCCCTGCCCAGGTGCGGGTGCAGGAACAGGAACAGGAACAGG
>CAZIOH010000065.1:33924-37750 GCA_964540815.1 uncultured Myxococcales bacterium
CAGGAACAGGAACAGGAACAGGTCGAGCTGCAGGTGCAAGCTGATGGTGGGGAGGAGGGGTCGTCATGGCGGGCTGTCCGCCCGGGCTCGCAGCACGGTCCGTGCCAGGCGCGATCGGGGGTCGACGGGCCAGGTCCTGTTGCGCCGACAGCAAGGTTGCGCAGGGGGTGCTGCCTGGGCAGCAGCAGCGTCCCTGGGTCCGGCCACCTCGGTCGAGTCCCGGGGGATGGCCTGGTCCTGCTGGACGGACCGGGTTTGCGGCACGCGACGTGCTTGGGCGGCTGCCTCATGGAGATCTTCTGGTTCTTGCCCACGCATGGGGATGGCCACTACCTCGGGACCGCGCACGGGGCCCGCGCGGTCACCCACCCGTACCTGTCGCAGATCGCGCGGGCGGCCGACGAGCTCGGCTACGGCGGGGTGCTGTTGCCCACCGGACGCTCCTGCGAGGACGCCTGGATCGTGGCGGCGTCGCTGATTCCCCTCACCCGCCGCCTCCGCTTTCTGGTGGCGATTCGACCCGGGATCGTCTCCCCGACGGCGGCCGCGCGCATCACGGCCACCCTCGATCGCCTCTCCGAGGGGCGGGTGCTCATCAACGTCGTCACCGGGGGCGATCCCGACGAGGCCCAGGGGGACGGCGTCTTTCTCTCGCACGACGAGCGCTACGTCGCCACCGACGAGTTCCTGACCGTCTGGCGCCGGGTCCTCGGCGGCGAGGTGGTCGACTTCGAGGGCCGCCACCTGCGGGTCAAGGGCGCCAAGGTCCTGTATCCGCCGGTCCAGAAGCCGCACCCGCCGCTCTACTTCGGAGGCTCGTCGGAGGCCGCCCACGCGCTCGCCGCCCGGCAGATGGATCTGTACCTGACCTGGGGCGAGCCCCCCGAGGCGGTCGGACAGAAGATCGCGGACATGCGGCGGCGCGCGGCCGAGCATGGCCGGACCCTGCGCTTCGGCATTCGCCTGCACGTCATCGTGCGCGAGACCAGCGAGAAGGCCTGGGCAGCCGCGAGCGAGCTCATCCGCTTCCTCGACGACGATTCGATCGCGCTCGCGCAGAAGGCCTTCGCGCGCTTCGACTCCGAAGGGCAGCGGCGCATGTCTCGTCTGCATGGCGGCCACCGCGACAAGCTGGAGGTGAGCCCGAACCTGTGGGCGGGGGTCGGGCTCGTGCGGGGAGGCGCGGGCACGGCCCTGGTCGGCGACGCCGAGACGGTGGCGGCGCGTCTGCGGGAGTACGCGGCACTCGGGATCGACACCTTCATCCTGTCGGGGTATCCGCACCTCGAAGAGGCCTACAGGGCGGCCGAGCTGCTCTTCCCGCTGCTGCCAGTCGAGGCGAGCCGCCGGGCGCCCGCCGAGACCAACCTCACCGGGCCATTCGGGGAGATGCTGGCCAACGAATATGCGCCGAAGCGGGCGCAGCGCTGAAGCTTCATCCGGGCGGCGGGGCAGGGCGACCGCTCTCGGAACGGACGACGACGCCCGAGCCCTTGCCGGCCGGAGGCGGGATGGGCGTCTCCGGTGGGCTCCAGCGCGCCTCGGCGATGGTGATGGGACGCGGGATGAGGTTCAGCTTGAGGGACTCGTCCGCCACCGTTTGCTGGTGGGTCTCGATCTCGGCGTCGAAGGCGCGCAGCCCGAAGCGGTTGCGCCGCAGCGAGCGGGCGAGCGCACCCCGGCTGGCACCCACCGCCGGGGCCAGCAGCTCCGCGATGGCCTCCGCGTTCTTGTTGGCGGACTCGCCGAAGGCCCGGACCTCCTCGAGAAACAGCTCGACCAGCTCGGGATGGCCATCCGCGAAGGTCCGGGCCCCGACGTAGTAGGCGCGATTGGCGCAGAGCCCCGTCGCGTCGCGCAGGATGCGAGCCCCGCCGGCGTGCTCGACGGCGGCCAGCAGCGGATCCCAGATCACCCAGGCATCGACCTCACCGCGACCGAACAGGCCCGCGGCCTCGCTCGGAACCGCGAACACCACCGCCACCTCGTCCATCCGGACGCCGGCTTCATCGAGGGCGCGCGCCAGGAAGTAGTGGACGTTGGCGCCCCGCTGAAGCACCACCCGGCGACCGCGGAGCCCGCGCACGTCGGAGATCGGGGCGTCGGTGTGCACGACGATCGCCTCCGCCTGGGGAGCGGGAGGCTCGGCGGCCAGGTAGACCAGCGGACCCGAGGCCGAGTGGGCCAGCAACGGCGGGCCCTCGCCGACCACCCCGAGATCGATCTCACCGGCGTGCACCGCGGCGCAGAGCTCGGTCCCGCTCGGAAAGGCCGTCCAGGCGATGCGAATGGACCGCCGAGAGAAGGCCCGCTCGAGGGCACCGATGGCCTTGACCAGCTCGAGCAGCCCGAATTGCTGGTATCCGATCCGGATCGTGGCCGGTGAGCGCACGGCGCCCGCCAGCTCGCCAATCTGGATCAGCCGCGCCCGAACCACGTTGCGGCTGATGCCGAGCAACCTGGCGGTCTGCAGTTGATTGCGGTGGCAGAACCGGTAGGCGGCCCGAACCAGGGTCTCCTCCACGTGGGCGTGCAGGTTCGCACGGCCCTGTTCGAACAGGGTGAGGAGGGCGCTCTCGAGCGCGGTCTCGGAGGTGTCGGGGCCCGAGCCCGAGCCCGAGACAACGACCTCTGGTGGGCTGACCGGATGGTTTGCGGAGGTAGGGGCGGTCCGGGCCACGGTGACCCTGGGGATTGTCCCCCGGACCTCGGGCAGGCGCAGATCGGCGTCGGAGATGCTGCCGTCGCGGCACACCAGCAGGGCCCGGTGGATCACGTTCTCGAGCTCGCGGATGTTGCCGGGCCACGGGTGCGCGAGCAGTCGGTCGATGGCCGCCGGCGAGAGGGTCACGTCCCCGGTCCCGAGGCGCTGTCCATACACCCGGATGAAGTGATGGGCGAGGGGCGGGATGTCGCCCACCCGCGCCCGCAAGGGGGGGATGCTCAAGGGGGCGACGTTCAGCCGGTAGTAGAGATCCTCCCGAAACTTCTCGGCCTGCACGGCATCGAGCAGGTCGATGTTGGTGGCGGCCACCAGGCGCACGTCGATCGGGATCGGTTGACGCGAGCCCACCCGGACCACCTCCCGCTCCTGGAGCACGCGCAAGAGCTTGACCTGCAGCGCGAGCGGCAGATCCCCGATCTCGTCGAGGAAGAGCGTGCCGCCCTCCGCCGCCTCGAACCACCCGGCCTTGGCCAGGTGGGCTCCGGTGAAGGCGCCCCGCTCGTGTCCGAACAGCTCGCTCTCGACCAGCGACTCCGAGAAGGCCCCGCAGTTCACCGCCACGAACGGCTTCAGGCGGCGCGCGCTGAGGTCATGCAGGTGCCGTGCGACGATCTCCTTGCCAGTCCCGGTCTCACCGGTCACGAGGACGGTCGCATCGCTGGGCGCAATCTGGCGGATGTGCGCCAGCAGGGCGCGCGAGGCTGGGTCCTCGAACACCAGCGCCTTGGCACGCACCGTGAGTGGCTGCGCGTCCGAGTTGGGCAAGGTCAAGACCGGCATTGGCGAATGTCTACTAGATAAGACACCGATTCACAAGCCTGGAAGTCGCCCGTTCGTGGACGAGGGATGAAGGCTGATCTGGCTACGCGGAAGGGGTCAGCGCGTCCGAGTTCGACGAGTCCGAGTTCGAGTCCGAGTCCGAGTTCGAGGGTGGCCAGCGTGTTCGTGTTCGGAAGGCGTGAGGGTTTTCGTGAACCAGATCCGGCATGCAGGTCGCTCGGTCCATGCGGAGTATCGGAGGTTGGCTTTGCCAACCGGAGAAGACATCGGCGAAGCAGATCCGGGTGCGCTTCTCGTCGTCCGCGGGAGGGGCCCGCGGGG
>CAZIOH010000066.1:0-37707 GCA_964540815.1 uncultured Myxococcales bacterium
CGCGCGCTCCGCGCGCTCTGCGCGCGGACGAGACTTTCGCGCGCTCCGCGCGCTCTTCTGAAACCAGCCCGGCGGCGCGACCGGCGTGTTAATGTAGCGCATGCCGCTCGTCCATCCGTTCTCCGGATCGTCACGCTGAGATGTCCTCGACCGAGACGACCGCCGCGCGGGGAGCGGCCTGGACCATCGGCTCGAGCCTGCTGTCCCGGGGGCTCTCGCTGGTCGGGACCTTGCTCCTCATCCGCTTCGTGGTGCCGGACGACTACGGCGAGGTGTCGGCCGCGACGGTGGTGGTCGGTACCATCAACCAGATCACCACCCTCGGGGTCGGCATCTACGTCATCACCAACCGCAACGCCACCCGGGAGGATCTCTTCCACGCGACGTTCATCCACGCCGGCCTCGGCATCATCGCATTCTTTGCCCTGCTGGTGCTCGGCAAGCCCCTGTCACCCCTGTTCGACACCCCGCACATGTACCTGTACGTGCCGGGGCTGGCCCTCTCGGCCCTGGTCGATCGCATCACCTTCATGCCGGAGCGGGTGCTGATTCGCCGGCTCTCCTTCCGCCGGACCAGCCTGATCCGGTCGCTGGCGGAGATCACCTACGCGGTGAGCTCGCTCGGCTCGGCCATCCTCGGCTTCGGCGGGATCTCGATCGTGATCGGCAACCTCGCGCGCTCGGCGGTCCGGGCCGTCGGGATGGTGGCGTCGGTCGATCGCAAGGAGTGGTTGCTCTTCACCCGGTTGCGCCTCAGCATCCTCGGCCGCATCGCCGGTTACGGGTTCGCGGTCACCCTGAGCGGCCTGGCCAACTTCGCCTCGCGCCGCTGGGACAACCTGCTCGTGTCGCGCTTCTTCGGCCCGGCGGTGATGGCCACCTACAACCTCGCCTACAACCTGGCCGACATCCCCGCCATCCACGTCGGGGAGCAGATCACCGACGTCATGCAGGCGTCGTTCGCGCACATGAGCTCCGAAGAACGACGCGATTCGCTGGTGCGCTCGCTCGGGGTCATCGGCCTCGTGACCTTCCCGATCGCGGTCGGGCTGGGGGTGGTGGCGCCGACCCTGGCCGACCTGTTCCTCAACAAGAAGTGGGTGGGGGCAGGCTCCATGCTGCTGGTGCTCTCGACCCTCTCGATCACCCGCCCCATCGTGGGGGCCACCTCCTCGTTTCTGCTCCTCGAGCGCGGACCGCGCATGTTCATCGGCCTCGAGTGGTTCACCCTGGTGGCGATGATGGCGCTGATCGCGACCATCGGGCGCATCTCTCCCATCTGGACCTGCGTGGCGGTGGGGATCGCCTTCCTCCTGCGCTCGGTGGGAGGCATCTACCTCACCCGCTCGGTGTCGGGCATCCCCATGTGGACCTTCTTCTCCCGGCTCATCCCGCCGCTCCTCGCCTGCGGGCCGCTCGCCGGGGCGGTGTTCGGGATCCGGGCGCTGCTCCTCGGGGCGGGGCTGCACGTGGCCTGGTTGATCCTGGGCCTGCAGGTGCTGGGCGGCGCGCTGGCCTACGTCGCCGCGGCCTTCGTGCTGTCGCCCGCGGCCACCCGGGATCTGCTCGGGATCATCCGCAACCGGCGCCGTCGCAATCCCCCCGCGGAGCCGGCCCCGGTTGCCCCCGGGCGGCCCCCCTCTACGACCGTCGCAGGGTGAGGATCGACGCCGTGGTGACGATCCACAGCAGGATGGTCACGATGAGCGGCCGGTCGCGGAGGAACACGTCCTCCGGGCTGCCGCCCGCGTTGTGGGCGTGGGCGAGGAACATGTAGCGGAAGATGCCGAAGATCACGAACGGGATCGTCAACATCATGAGGTTGTTGGCCGGCATGTGCGGCGAGGTGAAGGTGTACAGGGAGTAGGCCATGATGGTGGCCGAGGCGCCCACCGAGGTCAGGCTGTCGAGCAAGGAGGGGGTGTAGAGCTCGAGGATCTTGCGGTGCTGTCCGGCGTTCCCCTCGAGCAACACGAGCTCGTTGCGCCGCTTGCAGAGGCCGAGGAACAGCGCGCCGAGCAGGGTCACGGTGTAGAGCCACGGCGAGATGACCGCCCCGATCACCATGGCCCCCGAGACGGCCCGCATCACGAACCCGATGGCCAGCACGAACACGTCGATCAGCACCACCTGCTTGAGCGCCAGGATGTAGGCGAACTGCATGAGCACGTACCCGCCCGCCACCGCGGCGAAGGGGGGCGACAGCCAGTATCCGAGCCCGATGCAGGCGGGGATCAGGAACAGCGCCACCGCCACCGCCAGCCGCGGCGAGAGCACGCCAGAGGCGATGGGGCGGTTGCGCTTGACGGGGTGCTCGCGATCCTTCTCGACGTCGAGGGTATCGTTGAGCAGGTAGATCGAGCTCGACAGCAGCGAGAACAGCCAGAACGCCCCCGCCGAGCGGGCCAGCAGCTCCCACATGAGGGGGGTGAAGGGTCGCCATTGCTCGTTCATGGTGAAGACGAAGCCCGCGAACACCAGCAGGTTCTTGATCCACTGCTTGGGTCGCATCGCCTTCAACAGGGCGAGGGGGACCGGCGGCCGGCCGCTCATGACGGGCATGCGGCTGACGCTATCATGGGTGCCGGCACGGTGGCGTTCACGGTCGCGTCCACGGTCGCGTTCTTGGTCGCCGTCATCTCGCGTTCACGGTTGCCCTGATGGCCCCCCCGCCGCGGCCGGCGGGCCCTTCCGGGATCCAGAGGGACCGAGCGGGCCCTCCGGCCGCGCGAGCCCGTGGTTGCCCTCGCCCCAGGCGAAGTTGCCTCCGAAGTTCACGCTCAGCAGCCGCCGGTGGCTGCTGGGAAAGATCCCGGCCGCCGTGGTGGCGCCGCTTTGATCGGTGTCCGTATAGTCGAGGCTGGCGAAGAACGGCACCCGCCTGAACCGGTAGGCGAGCGACAGGCCGAGCTGCACCAGGCTGTAGGCCTTGTCGGACAGGAAGACGTCGTGGGTGGGCGAGATGAGCCGCGTATAGGTGTAGCCGCCGAGCGCCACCGCGACCCACGACTCCTGGACATCGAGCGGCAAGAGCAGGCGCAGGCTGGCGACGTCCGCGATGAGGACCTGTCCGAGGTAGGGATTGACCAGCGGTTGCTGGGAGAGGCTGAGGGTGGTGTACCAGGGCAGCCAGCGGTAGTTGCCGCTCGCGATCAGCGCCGGCGCCCAGGCCGGCTGGTCGCCGACGCCGATGATGGTCATGGCGCCCGCCTCCACGCTGACGTTGGTGGTGAGCGACAGCTCGCGGCGCCATCCGAGCAGCGCCTCCAGCGACACCGCCTGATCGGTCGGCGGCGTGACCTGCCCGGCGACCAGCAGCAAGGGCGCCTGGGAGAGGATCCGGAACTCCTCGGCGGAGAGGCCGAGGCTGTACGCGGTCACACCAGCGATGTGCTCCCCGCGAATGGAGGCTGAGACGCGCAGCGATTCCGGGACGCTCCCTCCCGTGTGCAGCGGCCGGACGTAGCCCACCAGCAGAGACTGGGCGTAGTGCTCGGAGCCATTCGGCTGGTAGGTCAGCCCCTCGGTCGCGTCGCCGGTCACCACGGTCGTGTCGACGGGCAGGGTCGACCCGACGGCGGCGGTGGCCGGGGTGGTCGCGATGGGCGCGCCAAAGCCATAGATCGAGCCATCGGCCCCCACCTGCAACGTGACGCGCGGACCGAGGGTGAGCTCCGACAGCCACAGCGCCGAATGCGACTGGTCGGTGCGGGTCCCGAAGTAGTGGATCAGCCGGTACCCGTACCCGACGCGGTGGACCGAGCGGGCCCCGGTGAGCTGGAGCTGGGCCGCGACGTTCACCCCCGCGAATGCCTCGTTTCCGGAGAGCGCCGGGGTGCCGCTGGTCGCCGCGGGCTGGCTCTGGCCCTGCGTCTCGGTGTTGGAGACGCCCGCGGTCACCGACGGACTGACCGTCGCCAGCACGGCGAGGGCGCCGCGGGGGGACGTGACCCCGACACCGAGGCCGAGGACGAGCACGACGGCGAGGCCGAGGCCCAGCCTGGCGCCGCAGGTCCTCGGGAGGCCACGCCCGGTCGCATCGGAGAGCGGCGGCATGGCGCGCTACGGGACGTAGACGGTATCGCCCGCCAGCAGCACCAGATCCTCCTGTGAGCGCCTCCCGTTCAAGACCTGCGGGTAGTCGACCGGGATCCGGCGCGGAGGCTCTCCGGGGTTGTTCGAGCGCAGGATCAGCGTGTTCTCCGGGGTGGCGAGCCGGGTCGGACCGCCCGCGAGGGTGATGGCCTCCGACACCGTGACGTAGTGGTTGGCCGAATAGGCCCCGGGCTTCTCGACGTTCCCGGAGATGACGAAGCGGTAGCTGTTGATGGCCGTCACCGCGACCGTGACGATGGCCGCCTCGTCCTTGACGTAGGCCTTGAGGCGCCGCTCGATCTCCTGTCGCACCTGGGTCGGGGTCATTCCCGCGGCCCGCAGATCCCCGACCAGCGGCAAGGTGATCGTCCCGTCCGGCCGCACCACCGGATCGGCGGACAGGTCCGGATTGCGCCACACCGAGACTCGGAGCACATCCGAAGGCCCGAGAACGAAGTCGTGCTTCCGCGGGTCAGGCTCGGAGGCGTAGTCGTACGGGGGGTGGGTCGTGGCACATCCGGAAATTCCCCACCCCGCGCCCCACAGGACCAGGGTCAAGGCCAGGCCCGTGCGGCGCGACCGGCGGGGAGTGCTCGACATGGACATGGACGTGGAGGCGGACGTCGACATGGCCCCTGAGATAACACAAAAGCCGCCCTGCACCGCAGAAGTTGGGCGACGATGGCAGCGTATCGAGGAGGCCTGCTCTCCCGAGGCCCGCCGCCCTGTCCGCCGTCAGGTGCCGCGGGCGCGCAACATGACGATCGGGGTCTTCACCATGATGGAAAGCTCCATCGGGATGAAAGTTCGCAGGTGTTCTGCCGATGCGGTGTAGGCCAGGTCGTAAAGTAACTTCATCCGCATATGATCAGCCAACGCATCGTCCGCTCCCTCGACCTTGAAGGGATTGGTCATGTCCTTCTCGAAAGGCTCGAGGGGACTGCCGGGCAGCGCCTTGCCCGAGTACCCGAGGGAGATCTGGGCGAGCCCGGTGATCCCCGGCTTGATTCCGCGCATGCGCTCCTCGAAGTACGGGATGGTCATCGCGAGCTGCTCGGCCAGCTCCGGTCGCTCCGGGCGGGGCCCCACCAGGCTCATGTCCCCGCGCAGGACATTGATGAACTGGGGGAGCTCGTCGAGCCGGGTCTTGCGGATGAAGCGCCCGACCCGGGTCACCCGTGGGTCGCCGGCTTCGGTCACGATCGCGTTCGACATCTTGTCGGCGTCCGTGCGCATCGACCGGAACTTCAGCATGAAGAATTCTCGGAACTTCGGACGCGGGGAACGGGCGTCGCTGCCCGATTCATCGGGCAGGAGCTCGCCCGCACGGCGCTGGCGAAAGAACACGGGGCCCGGGGAATCGATGTAGACTGCGGCGGCAACCACTGGAAACAGGGGTAATGTAATGGCGAGGCCGAAAGATGATCCAACGATGTCGATCAATCGCTTGGCGATTCGTACCGAGCTGTCCACATCGCCAAGGTACACCGAAAACCCGTCGCCTGGGTACCCCTTGCGGAAAACTTGGAGACCGGCCACTGAGGTGATTCGCATCGAGCTGCTCGGCTCGCTCTCCCACCGGGACGTGGCGCTCCGGGCGGTGTCGGCCGCGTGCAAATTGGTCACGGCGCGGCCGTTTGGGCCAGTGTGGAACGACTTCCAGATGGAGGTCGTCTCGGCCTTCGGCGAGGCGTTCAACAACGTCGTTCAGCACGGCTATCGCGGGAACTCCGAGGGGCTGATCCAGATCGACGTGCGGATCTCGTCGGGGCGGATCGACATCGATCTCAGCGACTGGGGATTGCCCTTCGACCCGAAGACCGTCCCGGTTCCGGATCTCGATCGACTGCCGGAGAACGGGCTCGGCCTGTACATCATGCAATCATTCATGGACATGAGCTATCGCCCCGGTCAGCCGAACGTTCTGACCCTCTCGAAGACGCTGAGAACCGGGCGCGAAGAACCAGAGATTGGCCGCAAGACGGAAGGTGAAGAATGACGTTCGAGATCTCCACGAGCGAAGACGGAATGATACGGCTGGCCATCCGAGGCGAGCTCGACGCCGTGAGTGTCTCCGACTTGCGTCCAGAGCTGGATGGGCTCGTGAACAGGCGACCTCGGCTGGTGCAGGTGGACCTCTCGCGCCTGCGGATGGTCGACAGCTCCGGTGTGGGGGCGCTGGTCTCGCTGTACAAGCGGGTGCGTGCGCAGGGGGGGGCGGTGCGGGTGATCGGGCTCCAGGATCAGCCCCTCGCCATCTTTCGACTGCTGCGCCTCGACCGGGTCATGACCGACGGTGACGGCGTCCCGCCCGTGCCGGTCCAGTCCGGCTCGTCGCAGAATTGACGCCAAGGACCGAGGTCAGAAATCGGCCCCTGCCCGCGTAAGGTCGTGGGCAGGTTCGGTCAAGATTGATTCCGGCCCGTCAAGATGTCGTTGACAACGCCCGGACCCTGCGGCCACACTCGACAGCCCAGATATGTGGTAATCCACCGTACATCTGTGCTGGTGTCGGTGTGATTCGTATGTAATTCCATATACTTAGGATTGTCTGTCCACATCGACTTGTTTGGGGGAGCGGGAACGATGCGAGCATTCAATGACGTCCAGGGACTCGCTCCACCGCTGGTGGGCACCGGTGACCTGCTCGAGAGCGATTCGTCGCGTCTCATCCCGGTGAACCAGATCGTGGCCGCGCTCGGAGAGGTGGAGTCCCCGCGCGAGCTGGTCCAGCGGCTGTCGGTGGCTCTGGGGCTGGTGTGGACGGACATGGCCGAGGCCGATCTGCTGACGCTGGTCCCGCGGGTCGGGCTCCGCAGCGTGCGTGAGAGCCGGGCCACCGCCGGGGTGGTCGCGCTTCTGCGGCGCGAGTGGTCGAGGGTCGCTCCACCCGGTGTGATGGTGTTCCGCCCGTTGCTGATGGCGCGGGAGCTCGGCGGCGGTCGTGGCTCGATGATGTCGGTGCCGCTCGTCGCGGCCGGGGCCACCTTCGAGGGCTTCCTCGTGGTCCAGCGGCGTCCGGGCGCACCCGACTTCGGCGCGCGCGATCTCGCCCACCTGGCCGAGCTCGGGATGGCGGTCGGGAATCTCTTGCCGCGCGTGCGCCGCAAGGCCAAGCGCGCCGCGGCCTGGAGCCAGGTCGACATGGCCTGCGCACGGCAGGTCCAAAGCCGTCTCTTGCCCGAGGTGCGGGAGCTCCAGGCGGGCCGCGTGCGCGTGGTGGCGCGCTACCTCCCGGCCTTCGCGGTCGGCGGTGACTTCTACGACGTGGTCGATCTCGGTGGGGGCCGCGTGATGGTCGCCATCGGCGACGTCTCGGGAAAGGGAGTGACGGCCGCGCTCATGATGTCGCGGGTCAGCTCCGAGCTGAGGCGCCTCGTGACCGGCGGCGCGAGCCCCGCGGAGGTGCTGACCGGGCTCAACCGCGCGCTGCCGACCTGGATGGGGGACGACCGGTTCGTGACCGTGGTCTGTGCCGCGCTCGATCTCGACAAGGGGCAGTGGACCGTCGCCAACGCCGGACACGTCTTCCCGCTGCTCCGGCGCGCGCGCGGCGAGGTCCTGCCGATCTCCGGGCTGTCGGGCGCTCCGGTCGGCGTGCTGGCCGATGCCTTCTACGAGGAGGAGCGGCTGCCGGCACTCGCGGGAGACATCCTCCTTCTGACCACCGATGGCGTCTCGGAGATCTTCTCGGCCCATGACCTCGGGTCCTCCAGCTGGCGCGAGGGTGAGGAGGGGTTACGGAGCTTGCTCGCGACCGGCCCCCACGACGTCGGGGAGATTGTGCGAAGGATCGCGGCGACCGTCGACGGCGCGGCGGTCGAGCGCGACGACGTCGCCGTCCTCGGTCTGCAGATCTGAGCACGGACCGAAGGACGTCCTCGGCCTCGGCCTCGCCCCCGCCCCACGCTCCCCGCCCCACGCGCGGCCGCGATCGGGGCATCGTCTCCGAGCCTCGGCGCAGGGTTGTCGCTGTTTCCCGGGGCGAGCAATCGATATAATCGTCGGCCCCATGTCCGGTGCCTCACACACCTTTTTGCCATCCCGCCGGCGAGCCGCGAGCCGGGGTGACGTGACGTGAATCCCTACGCGTCGGGGTTCGAGCGGGGCCAGGCCGAGGAGCCGGCCCGGCCTCCGGGCCGGCCCCCTTCGGGGCGCGCGCCTCGCGACAGACTTCCGGCTGGCGGGGATCCAGCCAGCGCGGCGGCGGCGCCCGTCATCCCGTGGACCGAGCGCGAGCCGACCTTGCGCGGGGCGATCGGGCGGGCGACCGCGCGGCTGCTCTCCCGGGCCCGGGCGTCGTGGCCGATCTGGACGGGGCTCGTGGTGCTCCTGTGTGCCGGGACGGTCGCCTGGAAGCTCGAGCACCCGTCGCCATTCGCGACCACCGTGGTGTTTCGTATCTCGGAAAGGGAAGCCGGTGCGGCGCCCGAGACCCTGTCGTCGCGGGCCCTGCGCGCTTACATCTTCGACCTGGCGTTCTCCCACGCCAACCTGGCTCGCGTCGCCGATGGGCCGAGTGCCTCGGCCCGGTCCCCGGCGAACCCCGCGGTCAAACGGGCGACGGCGAGCGATCCGGTGACGGATCTCCTCGAGGCCATGTCCCTCAGGATCTCCGAGAACGACTTCGTCGAGGATCGGGACGACAAGACCCCCCCGCGCTCGGTGCGAATGGAGCTCACGTTTCGTTCGTCGGTGGCCGATGTCTCCTGGAATGTCGCGCACGAGCTGGCGGATCTCATCATGCGCTCCGAGCGCGGCCGCCGGGAGCGGGCCGCCGCCCAGGCCGAAGCGATCGGGGAGGCCGCGCGCGGTCTTGGCGCCGGGGCGCGGGGCATGAGCGCGGCACGTCCGGGCGACCGGCCGCAGGTGGGTTCCGCGCCCGTGACCTCGGCCGCGATCGAGCGGGACGTCGAGTCCGCCATCCGCGAGGCGGGTGGGGCGCGGCTGGCCCGGGAGGCGCTCGAGGCCAACCAGAGCTTGCGCTTCGAGCTGGTGGATCCCGGGCAGTACCCGGGTGATCAGTTTCGCAGCCCGCTCGGGCTCGTCGTCTCGGGGCTGCTGGCGCTCCCGTTCGCGCTGTTCGCAGCGGCCCTGCTGGCGGGGGCCTTCGATCCCCGGGTGCTCGACGCGCGAGATCTGGCGGCCATGGGCGTGGTGATCCTCGGCCGGGTCGAGGCGACGACCCACGGGGCGACCCGTGTATAGTTGCGGCCACGCATGAGTGCAGGCGATTCTCCTCCCCGGGATCTGATGTCGGTGGCGGTCGCGTTCCTGCCCCGCGTGCTCCGTGCCAAGTGGTTCGGGATCGTCGCCCTCGGGCTCGGCCTCCTCGGGACCGCGGCCGCGGTCCTGGCGACGAGCCGCATCTACCGGTCGGAGGCGGTGGTGATGTACGAGCCGGCGACGGCGAGCCTCGCGGCCAACGTCGGCGAGTCGCCTCGTCAAGTGGCCGCGCGGCTGCAGGACATGGTGACCTCCCGTCAGCGGCTCGAGGGGATCATCACCGAGCTCAAGCTGTACCCGGCCACGGTGGATCGTCGGGGCATGGTGGACGCGGTCGAGGAGATGCGGGCGCGGCTCAAGGTGGCTGGCCGCGAGGGATACACCTTCCGGGTCTCGTTCGACATGGACTCGCGCGAGCGCTCGCAGGAGGTGCTGGCGTACTTGCTGAAGTCGATCATCGACGACGACGCGAAACGCCGGCAGAAGGACGCCGACGACGCCAAGGGCTTCCTCGATCGCGAGCGCCGCCGGGCCGACGAGGAGCTGCACGCCCGGGAAGGGGCGCTGGCCGGGTTCCTGTCCAGGCACCCGGAGCTGGCCAACGAGGCGACCACCACGGGTGGCACCATCCGCGCGACCACCGGCGACCGAGCGGGTGGCTCGAGCTCGGGCGAGGTCGCCACGCTCGAGATGCAGGCGGCGACCATCGAGGACCAGCTGGCGAACGCCCTTCGGCGCCCGGGCCCCGGTCCGGCCGGTCCGCTCTCATTGGATCCGTCGATCGCCGCGGCCCAGGCCCGGGCCGAGGCGGATCTGCACGCGGCGGAGGCCGATCTGGCCGACAAGCAGGGCCGCTACACCAACGAGCACCCCGACGTGAAGGCGGCGGTGGCGCACGTGCAGCAGGCCGAGGCTGCCGTTCGCCAGGCACGGGCGGCCGCGACCGCCAGCCTGGCGGCGGCGGCCGCCGCCCGCTCGCAGGCCCCGCCGCCGGTCGAGGAGGCGCCGGGGAACTCGGCGCAGGTGGCCTCGCTGCGGCGGGCGCTCGGGGCCATCCGGAGCCAGATCGCCTCGGTGCGGGCGCGGGCCTTGCCCAAGGTCGAGGTCAAGCGGGACGAGAAGACCATCGTCTCGGTGGACACCGAGTTCACCCAGCTCTCGCGATCGGTCGCCGAGGCGCGTGACCGGCAGCAACAGATGGAGAGCAAGCAGTTTCAGGCCCAGCTCATGGCCACCCTGGTGGCTGGCAATCAAGCGGGGGGGCTGGTCATCACCGATCCCCCCTTCAAGCCCCTGCGTCCGGTCTCGGGTGGGCGAACGAAGGTGGCGGTGGCCGGGGCGGTGGGCTCGGCCCTTCTGGGGCTGCTGGCGGCCATCGTGGCCGGCTTGTTCGATCGCCGCGTGTACGACGCGCATGACCTGCTCAAGGCCGTTCACGCCGACATCGTGGTGGTCGTGCCGAGGCTGACGGGAAAAGGTGGCTGAAGACAACAACGGCAGCGGCCGTTCCTATCGGCCCTCCGCGATCTTCGTGACCGGCGACGGCACCGGGCGAGACCGACGGACCGAGGCGGCGACCCACACGCAGGACCAGCCGGTCACGGCGCTCGCCACCCGCGATGGGGACCGCGGCATCTGCTTCGTTCGCTTCGTGCCGAAGCCGCCGTTCGACACCCGGCTGGCCTTCGCCGATCAGGAGGCCAAGCGCCCCGCGAGCTTCCGGTTGCTGCGGCAGCGCCTCATCGACCGCGGGGACGCCCGAACCATCCTGTGCACCAGCGCCCACGTCGGCGAGGGGAAGACCACCCTGGCCGTGAACCTGGCCCTGGCGTTCTCGGAGCTCGGGCGCCACCGGGTGCTGCTGCTCGAGGCGAATTTTCGGCGGGTGGCCATCGCCGGCCTGTTCGGGTTCGACATCCCGTCGGGCTTCCGGTCCCAGATCTTCCGGCACCGCCGCAATCCAGAGGAGCCGTGGGTGCTGGTGCAGGTGGGACCGCCCCCGCTCTACATCATGGCGGCCGAGGTGAATGGCTGCATCAAGTGCGGCGTGGCGCTGCCCGCCGAGGCGCGATTTTGCGGGCGCTGCGGCGGCGCGGTGACCGGGCTCGGCACGAGCTTCAACGACTGGGGAGGATTCACCGCGGCGCTGGACCGTTTTCGCCAGGCGTTCGACTACGTGATCATCGACGCGCCCTCGGTCCTCACCGGCGGGGACGTGAACCTGATGCAAGACACCGCTGACGCGGTGGTGTTCGCGGCGCGCAAGGGCCAGTCCGACGAGCGCAGCCTGCGCCGGGCCATCGAGCAGATCGCCCCGGCGCCGCTGGCCGGCGTCACCATGTTCGAGTAGCCACCGGGGCTGGCTCACGTCGAGAAAAGCGGCCAGTGGGAGCGGCGAGACCGGGTCGCCTTCGCCGCCCCCGCGCTCGGGAGCGGAGCCTGTGCCTCGGCGCTACATGCAACCGAGGCGGGCCGGCCCGATGGCGTAATCGTCGATCCAGAGGTTGCCTGCCCCCCCGTTCCCGTAACGCTCGTACCCGATCCGGTTCTCGGTCAGGGCCTGGATCGGCTGGTTCTTGAGGGTGGCCACCGCCGTGCCTCCTGCATAGAGCCCGATGTCACCGGTGCCGCCCGTGGCGGAGATCTGCCATTCGAAGCACGTCCACGCGCCCCGGGGGAGCGGCATCGTGGCGGCCGAGCTGGCCTCTCCGGCGCCGACTGGATCGATGTTGATCTCCATGTTGCCCCGCGTGGTGTTGAGCGGGCGCGCACCATGATTCTGGAGATCGGCAGCCAGACCCGTGGAGCCCTCGATCATCACGCAGTGGCCTGCATCGGTGGCCGAGGTCTCGAAGTAGATCCAGGCCCGGGCCCAGTAGCCGGTGGTCGACGGCGGCGTCGGGACGCCCATCTTCGTGACGATCATCGCGTAGCCGCTCGAGGTGGGGACCGTGATCTGGACGGCGTTCTTTCCCGAGTGGGCCGTCTTCGGCCCCGGGGTGGTGGTGAAGGTGCTGACCACACCGATTGTGCCCTTCAGGGTGTTGTCCATGGTCCAGGCGGGCCCGAGCGTGCTGCTCGCTTCGAAGTCGTCACAGAAGGCAGCTCCGGTGGGACAACCGCCGGCAGCGCTGCTCCCTCCATTTCCTGTACCGGCGCCACCGCTGCCCGTGGCGGTGCCACCGCCAGCGGCCGTGAGCCCGCCGCTGCCGGTGCTGCTCCCGCCCGTCCCAGGGGTGCCGCCGCTGCTCGTGGTCCCGCCAGAGCCGGGGCTGCCGCCGCTGCTCGTGCTTCCCCCACTCCCGGTGGCCCCGCCGCTCCCCAGAAAGACACTGCCTCCGCTTCCGGTGCTGACGTTTCCGCCGCTGCCCGAGCTCGTGCTTCCGCCGCTGCCGCTGGCGAGACTTCCGCCGCTCCCGGTGGACGAGCCGCCTGAGCCTCCACTCGTGTCGCTGCCGCTCGAGCCACAGGCGACCGCGAAGAGACACGCCGAGCCGAGTCCAATGGCCCGGGCCCTCCGGGCGAGCCTTGATGCCGAGGTCGCTGCCCGCGTCATCTCGACGCCCTGCTGATTCCGACGGACGGTGGACATGGACTCCTCCTTCGATTGAACCCCGCCGAGGCGCGCGCTTCGCGTGCTTCGTGTGCTTCGGATATTCGGTGACCCCGGTCCGGAGGAACCGGCCCGCGATGCTTCCCCGATCGAGCCACTTTTAGCACCGGGGAGGCCGGGCGATCCAATGCCAGGTCGCTGCGCGATGCGCCATAGGCAAATTGCGTGACGGGCGTCTCAGATCGATGGGCCGGTGCTCGGACGATGCGTCTCGCGAGGTTCCCGCCATCGCGGCGCGAGGTCCTCAGAGGCTCCAGTACTGGATTCCGCGATCCATCTTGGCCGGCGAGAACACGCTCTTGACGTCGATGAAGCAGCCGTTGTCGCGGAGCATGCCGAGGAGCTTGCTCTGCCCGAGCTGGATGTACTCCTTGTGGCTGACCGCCACGATGAGGCCGTCGAGATCCTTGTACGCCTCGAGGTGGGAGAGCTCGAGGCCGTACTCGTGCTTGGCCTCGGCGGGGTTGCCGCGGCTGTCGTGGATCAGGGCCTCGATGCCGTACTCGCGCAGCTCGGTCAGGATGTCGGGGACCTTGCTGTTGCGCAGATCGTTGCAGTCCTCCTTGAACGTCAGGCCCAGCACCCCCACCCGCGCCCCCTTCACCGGGAACCCCTGGTTGATGAGCATCTTGACCAGGCGCTGGGCCAGGTATGGGCCGACGTTGTTGTTGATGCGCCGACCGGCGAGGATCACCTCGGGCTGGTAGCCGAGCTGCTGGGCCTTCATCGTCAGGTAGTAGGGATCGACCCCGATGCAGTGTCCGCCCACCAGCCCGGGGCGGAACTTGAGGAAGTTCCACTTGGTGCCGGCGGCGTCGAGCACGTCGGCGGTGCGGATGTCGAGCCGCTCGAAGATGATGGCGAGCTCGTTCATGAGCGCGATGTTGAGATCGCGCTGGGTGTTCTCGATGACCTTGGCGGCCTCGGCCACCTTGATCGAGGCGGCGCGGAAGACCCCGGCCTCGATGATGCCACCATAGGCGGCGGCGACCCGCTCCAGCGTGGCCGGGTCCTCGCCCGAGACGACCTTCACGATGCGCTCGAGGGTGTGCTCCTTGTCGCCGGGGTTGATCCGCTCAGGCGAGTAGCCGAGCTTGAAGTCCTTCCCCTGGGCGAGCCCCGAGACGCGGGCGAGGATCGGACCACAGATGTCCTCCGTGACGCCCGGGTAGACGGTGGACTCGTAGACAACGACGGCGCCCTTGCTGAGGCCCCGTCCGACGGTCTCCGAGGCCTTCACGACCGGGGTGAGATCGGGGACGTTGTTGTGGTCGACGGGCGTCGGCACGGCGACCACGAAGAACGTCACCGATTTGAGATCGGCGACGTCGCTGGTCAGGGTCAGCGAGGTCCCCTTGAGCGTGCTCTCCGGGACCTCCTGGTTGCGATCGAACCCGCGGCGGAGCTCTTCGACCTTCTCCTTGTTCACGTCGAACCCGATGGCGCCCGGGAACTTCCGTGCGAAGGCCAGGGCCACCGGCAACCCGACGTATCCAAGACCAATCACTGCGATCCGTTCCTGCATGTGTCGTCCCCTCGGGCTTGAGAGTAACGCATTTTGGTCCTGTTGCTTCATTTGGCGACGACTGGCGACGACGAGATGTGTGCGCCAGCCGGGCCGACGTTTCCCGAAAGGTGGGAGCTGCGCCCATCCCGTGGGATGCGGGGGCGGGCATGCACCTCTGGCGGCTGCGTCCGAGACGCTCGCGAGAACGGGCGCCCGGGCGGGTCTATACTCCCTTGGCCGTGGTTTCGCCCGCGAATGGTCGCTCGTTGCCGCTGGTGCCGAAGGCTCCCCGGGGCCTGCGCCACCTGCCGCTCGCGTCCGATATCCGGGAGACGGACCGGCGGTGGCGACCCGTCTACGCGGTCTGGGAGACCACGTTGAAGTGTGATCTCGCCTGCCGGCACTGCGGCTCGCGCGCGGGCCGCGAACGCCCCGACGAGCTCGACACCGCCGAATGTCTGGATCTGGTGCGGCAGATGGCGGACCTCGGGGTCCTCGAGGTGACGGTCATCGGGGGCGAGGCCTATCTGCGCCCCGACTGGGTCGAGCTCATCGCCGCGATCCGCGCCGCCGGAATGCAATGCACGATGACCACGGGGGGACGTGGGATGACCGCGGAGCGGGCGGCCGCCGCGGCCGCCGCTGGGCTGCAGAGCGCCAGCGTGTCGATCGACGGGAACGAGGCCACCCACGATCGGCTCCGCGGGGTCGCGGGATCGTACCGGGCGGCGCTGGCCGCCGCTCGCAACCTGCGGGCCGCCGGCGTCGCGGTGTCGGTGAACACGCAGATCAATCGCCTGTCCATGGCGGAGCTGTCCGATATCCTGGAGACGTTGATCGAGCTCGGCGGACACGCCTGGCAGATCCAGCTCACGGTGGCCATGGGGCGTGGGGCCGACATCCCCGAGCTCCTGCTTCAACCGTACGAGCTCCTGGAGCTCTTCCCGCTCCTCGGCGGCCTCAAGGAGCGATGTGCGGCCGCGGGGATCTCCCTGTGGCCCGGCAACAACGTCGGCTACTTCGGTCCATACGAATCGGCGCTGCGCGGACACTTGCCGCGCGGCCACATGGGGTCGTGCGGCGCGGGGTGCACAACCCTCGGCATCGAGGCAGACGGCGCCATCAAGGGGTGCCCTTCGCTACAGACGGTGCCGTGGACGGGGGGCAACATCCGCGACGCCTCGTTGCGGGACATCTGGGAGCGGTCGGCGCCGCTGCGGGTGATGCGCGACCGGACGGTCGACGATCTGTGGGGCTATTGCCGCACCTGCTACTATGCGGACGAGTGTCGCGCCGGATGCACGTGGACGGGGTTCAGCTTGCTTGGCAAGGCGGGGAACAACCCCCTGTGCCATCACCGGGCGCTCGAGATGCAGAGCCGCGGCCTGCGCGAGCGCCTGGTTCAGGTGGAGCGCGCTCCGGGCGAACCGTTCGACCGCGGCCATTTCGAGATCATCGTGGAGGAGGTCGGTCATGGCTAGTCTGTTTCCCTGTCCCCGCTGCCAGAGGCACATCCGGGCTTCGGAGGCCACGTGCCCATTTTGCGCCTGCGCTTCGGCGCCGCCTGGCGCCGGTCAGGGCCTGACCGCGGGGACGACGGGCAAGGCGGCAAAGCCGCTCGGACGGATGAGCCGTGCCGCCTTGTGGGCGGCGGGCGCCACGCTGATCGGTGGCGCCGCCTGCGAGAAGACCGTGGCCACCCCGGTCTACGGGGCGCCAGCCGCCGACGCCGCCTCGCTCGAGGCCGGTGCGACCCCGGACGGTCGCCCCGCCGATGCGAGCGGCGATGCCACCGCCGACGCCAGTGGCGACTTCGCCGCCGCCGACGGCAGCGCCGATACCCGTGGCGACGTCGCCGCCGACACCAGCGCCGATGTTCCCGCGGACCAGATCTCCCCAGGTACCGACGCCGGCGTCGATTCGGGTAGTGACGTCAGGGACAGCGGCTTCTCGAACGATCGCGGTGTGGTTGCCCTCTACGGCGCCGTGGCGGCGCCGAACACCTGAGGGGTGCCCATGGTGCGTCGCTGGCTCGATGCTGCATCCGTGTTGCTGGGGCTCGGCCCTTGCCTGGCCGCGGCCACGGTGGTGGCCGCCGAGCCATCGCTGGCGGTCCAGCGATTGGAGGAATGGCGGAGAGGTCGGATGGCCATCTACCTGAACGACTTCGGCGAGCTCGGCCGCTATCGCGCGGCCAACGCCCGGCTGAAGGCGCCGGCGGCCGGCGAGAACCGGGTGGTGTTCTTTGGTGACTCGATCACCGATCTCTGGCACCTGGACCGAGCCTTCCCGGGAAAGAGCTACGTCAACCGGGGCATCGGCGGCCAGACGACCTCCCAGATGTTGCTCCGCTTTCGTCAGGACGTGATCGACCTCGACCCCAAGGTCGTGGTGATCCTGGCGGGCACCAACGATCTCGCGGGCAACACCGGGCCCATGACCATCGAGGCGATCGAGGCGAACTTCGCGTCGCTGCTGGAGCTGGCGCGCGCGCACGGCATCCGGGTCGTCCTCGCGTCGATCCTTCCCGTTCACAATGACACGCCCCAATCCCAGCTGGCGTTTCCTCTGCGCCCCCCGGAGAAGATCGAGGCCCTCAACCGATGGTTGAAGGCCACCTGCGCCGCGGGAGGTGCCGCCGTGTACCTCGACTACTTCTCGGCGATGGTCGACGAGCGGGGCATGCTGAAGAGGCAGCTCGCCGACGACGGCCTGCACCCGAACGCAGCCGGCTACGCCATCATGGCGCCGCTGGCCGAGGCGGCGATCGATAAGGCCTTCGGGCAGGCCCTCGGTGGCAGGCCCTCGGCGGCACATCAGCCGGCCGCGACACCCGCGGCACGGGAGCCGTCAAAGTTCCGGTGACGAAGGTGACGTCATCCGCGCAGGGCGCGGGTGACGACCTGCATGACCTGCTCGAGGCGAGCGTTCCAGGTCATGGTGGAGGCGCGTCGCGTGTGCTCGGCAACCTCCGCCGGGGACAGGCCCACCGTGACGGCGTGATCGAGGCGGGCCAGGAACTCCTCGCGGGTCCGGGCCACCGCCACGAGGTCGCTGAACTTGTCGATCTCAGGCGTGCTGACCGAGACGATGGGGCGACCCATGGCCAGATATTCGCGCAGCTTGATGGGGTTCGCGTGGAGGACCTGCTGGGTCAGCCGATAGGGGATGATGGCGGCGGTGAAGGTCTTGCCGTAGGCGGGCAACGACTCGTAGGGGCGCCGTCCGAGGTAGACGATGTTGGGGCGCTTCGGCACCTCCTCGTCGGGGATGGCCACCCGTCCGATCATGAGGAAGGTCCACCCGGGCCTCTGATCCGCCAGGTACGCCACGAGATCGAGATCGATCCAGCGCTCGATCAGTCCGAAGAAGCCGATCACCGGGCCACCGGCGGCCGCGCCGGACGGGCGGGCGTCGGTGGGGATGTCGAGCTCGGGGGACTGCGCCTTGACGAAGTGGTCGAAGTCCACCCCGTGCGGGCTGACGTGGGTGTGCGGGTTCAGCGCCAGCTTCCCCTCGAGCAAGGTGTCCGAGGCCACGAACACAAGATCGGCCTTGCGCGTGAGCTCGTCGTCCATCCGCCGGATGGCGGCGACATCGACGTCGGGCAGCGACGCGTAGTCGTCGATGCAGTAGTACACCGAGAGGCGCTCGCCGAGACGCCCGACCACCGGCGCCATGTGCGGCACCACGAACCAGGTGATGGGCCGGCTGACCTTCTCCCGTAGCATCAGCAGGCGCAAGGTCGCGAGCAACACCAGTTGATTGCAGCGGCGGACGAGCTCGAACCGGTGCAGGGGGATCTGGATCAGGGTCTGCACCGAGAGCCCCTCCTCGGCGGGGCGCGGACCCCGCAGGGCGAGGCCGACCTTGGTGAGGAGCTTCTTGAGATCGCGCCCGGTCCCCTTGGGCGCGCGCAGCCCCGGGCTCTCGATGTAGATGACCCGGTACCGCTTGGCGAGCCAGCGCGCCACGTGGTGGCTCGAGGTGCGGTTCTCGGCGGTCCAGTCGTTGCCAAAGTACAGGATGGTGGGAAAGTCAGCGGCCGGCGCGGTGGGCACCTCGGGGCGCGCGGCGGACGGCGATGGGCTCTCGGGGGCGGCGCTCACGACAGCACCCAGTCCGACACGCGCCCGAAGGCCAAGCCCTCCGAGGTGACCGCGCCGACGATGTCGTCGATGACCTCGGCGGCGTGTGGGTGGGTGTCATGCAGCAGCACCACGTCCCCGCCCGCCAGCCGGTTCGACCGGCACCACGAGCGCAACGCCTCGGCGTCGCCGCAGGCGAAGTCCTTCGGGTCCCGGTTCCACAGCACGATGCTCTGGCCTGCCGCCCACAGGGCCAGCGCCTTGGGGGCCGTGAGCTTGCCGTGCGGCGGTCGAAACAGGCGGGGCGGGGCGATCCCGAGCAGGCCGCCGAGGAGCTGAGCGGTCTGGCGCGCCTCGGCGGTGAGGGTGCGGGCCGAGGTTCGTGGTGGCTCCCCGTGGGTGAACGAGTGGTGGCCGACGTCGTGTCCCTCGTCGAACATCCGTCGCACGAGCTCGGGGTGCTGTTCGGCTGCGCGCCCGAGGACGAAGAAGGTCGCCGGGATGTTGCGGGCCTTCAGGCGATCGAGCAGCCGTGGGGTGTGCGTCGGGTGAGGGCCGTCATCGAAGGTCAGCGCCACGCGGCGACTGGTGGCGGGTCCGGAGACCATGAAGAGGTGGCGGGGAATGGCGAGGGACATCCCCAGTCGAATGAGCTGGCGGGGATTGAGGACGCTCGTGGGCAGCGAGGCACGTGAAGCCAGCATGAGGGTAACGTCTAAGCTAACGCGGGCTCGACCGGCGCGCCAGGCCTCCGAGGGTCAGGCCCTGCACCAGGATGGAGAAGACCACCACCACGTAGGTCATGGTCACCAGGAGGTCGCGCATCGGGCGTGGATCATCGATGGACAGGGCCAGCGCCACCGAGATCCCGCCCCGCAGGCCGCCCCAGGTCAGGAGCCTGTGCGCGCCCGGGGGGAAGCGGCAGCGTCGGCCGAGCAGCGCCACCACGCCGCTCACGCTCGCGAGCCGCGCGATGAGCACGACCGGGATCATCAGCGCTCCGGCGGCCAGCGCGGCGAAGGAGATGGTGAGCCGGACCAGCTCGAAGCCCACCAGCACGAACAGCAGGGCGTTCAGGACCTCGTCGACCAGGCTCCAGAACTTGTCGAGGGTGTCGCGGGTCAGGCTCGACATGCCGAGGGCCCGGCCCGGGTTTCCGATCACCAGGCCAGAGAATACCGCCGCGATCGGCGCCGAGACGTGCAGCCGCTCGGCCAGCGCGTACCCCCCGAGCACGAGGGCCAGCGTGATCAGCAGCTCGGTCTGGTAGTGGTCGATGGTGCGCAGCAGGCGAAACGCCAGGTAGCCGCTGCCGAGGCCGAACGCCGCGCCCCCGACCGCTTCCCGCCCGAAGTCCCGGAGCACGGCCGCGACGGTGACCGGTTGGTGGGAGGTCGCGACCTCGAGGACGGTCGCGAAGATCACCACGCCCACGCCGTCGTTGAAGAGGGACTCCCCGACGATCTGCATCTCCAGGCTCTTCGGCACCCCGGCCCCCTTCAGGATCCCGAGGACCGCGATCGGATCGGTGGGGGAGATCAGCGCGCCGAACAGCAGGCAGAACCCGAAGGGTACCGGCAGGCCGAGCCAGGGCAATGCCAGATAGGCCAGCAGTCCCACGATGAACGTCGAGCAAACCGTGCCGCCGATCGCCAGCAGGACCACCGGGAGGCGTTGCTCGCGCAGCTCGCCCAGATCGATGTGCAAGGCGCCCGCGAAGAGCAGGATCCCGAGCGCCCCGTGAAGCAAGGCCTGATCCAGCGCCACCCGCTCGAGGATCCGGGTGGCGAGGTCCGCCGCCCGCAGCCAGCCGAGCCGGTCCGCGGCGATCATCAGCAATGACGCCCCGAGGGAGATGGCCATGATCCCGATCGCCGCCGGGAGGCGAATCCAGCGATGGTTGATGTACGAGAAGGCGGCGGTGACGGTGACGAGGGCCGCCAGGATCTGGAGCGCCGTCACCAGGCCCTCGATTCGACGGTGCGGAGGCGGTCGAGGCGGCCGAGGCGATGCTGCTCAATTCCGATCTCGGGTTTCTGTCGCTTCATTCGTGCTCCAGTCATGCTGAATGGTCCGGTCCCGGATCGGCTGATCCGGGGTGATATCGTAGCCCTCGTGTCGAAGAGACATCCTGCGCCACCTCATGCCGCCGATCGTGCTCCGACCGCCGATCCTTCCGGTCGATCGGGGACGGGCGCTCGAGATGATGACGCCGGGGTCAAGCGGTCGAGGCGGCGACGCACCGGCGGAGGGGCTCCGGCCGCGCGGCTGCGCCGCGTACGCGATTGCCTCGGGCTGTCTCAGCGTGACATGGCTGCGGAGCTCGACGTCGCGCATGGCGCGGTGGGCCTGTGGGAATCGGGCGCACGGCCGCTGTCCGGGCCGGTGCTGCGCCTCCTCTCACTCTACGAGCGGGATCTGGGCCTTGCGCCCGAGCTGCGCGGAAGCGAGGTTGGTCCGCTCGAGGCTCTCCCCGTGTCGCGGATATCGCGCAACGCCAAGCTGTCCCGGACCGCGGCGGGCATCGCCGCGCGGGCCACCATCCTCGCGCTCGGGCGCATGTTCGTGGACCGAGAGCGTGCGCGCGTCCTCTCGGCGGGAGCGCACGTCGCCATCGCGGCGCGCATTGCCGAGACGCTGGGTGAGATGAAGGGCCTCGCCATGAAGATCGGCCAGAGCGCGAGCTACCTCGATTTCGCCATCCCCGAGGAGGCTCGCGGGGCGTTGACGTCCTTGTGTACCCGCAGCCGGCCCATGGCGCCTTCGATCGTAACGGACATCTTCGTTCGAGAGCTGGCGGCAACCCCGGATCGGCTGTTTGCCGAGTGGTCGCCGCAACCGTTCGCGGCCGCCAGCATCGGGCAGGTACACCGCGCCCGCCTCAAGTCCGGCGAGCGCGTCGCCGTGAAGGTGCAGTACCCGCGGATCGTCGAGGCGATCGACGCCGATCTGAGAAATGCCGCGCTGGCCGAGCGAGCGAGTGCGCTCATCTTCCGCGGGGTCGAGCCCGGCGTATTTTCGGCCGAGCTGCGCGCGCGCTTCCTCGAGGAGTGCGACTACCGGCATGAAGCGGCCAACCAGCAGGAGCTCCGGCGGTTGTGGGCTGGCCGAGACGACGTCTTCATCCCGCGCGTCTTCGAAGAGATGACGACGACGCGCATCCTCGTGACCGAGCTCGCATCAGGCGACGATTTCGAGACCTTCGCGGGCCGCGCCTCCCAGGCACGGAAGGACCGCGCGGGCGACATCATGTTTCGGTTCGCCTACGAGTCCATCTTCCGCCATGGTCTCTTCAACGCCGATCCGAACCCCGGGAACTACCTGTTTCACGAACGCGGGGTCACCTTCCTCGACTTTGGCTGCGTGAAGCGGTTCCCGGCGGAGCACCTCGGGCGCTGGCGGGCGTTGCTCCGCGCGATCCTCGAGCGCGACTTCTCGCGCGCCGCGGAGCTGCATGTCGAGAGCGGCTACATCCCCGACCCGCAGGGGTTCGATTTCGCGTTCCACCATCGGCTCTCGTTGCACCTTCACCAGCCGTGGCTGGTGGATGGGCCGTTCACCTTCACGCAGGAATTCATCGAACGGACCTGGCGGATGTCGTGGCCCGACAACCGAAATCGCTTCCGGCTGACCACGCCCAAGCACTGGGTGTTCACCTACCGTTTGAACTGGGGTTTGTACGCCGTGCTGGCCAAGCTCGGAGCGCGGGGCAATTGGCGGGCGCCGATCCTGGATATCCTCTACGGGGAAGGCGAAGCCCGTCCAAGCCCGTACTCGGACAGCGAGCTCGCATTGCTGGCGGGGCTGCCGACCTGAGGCGGCCCGACCTCTTCCGCTCACCGTGTGAGCAAGTGCGTGCCTTGCTGGAGTGAGTCGGGGTTGAGGCCCATGATGGGCAATGCCTCGGCCTCATCATCGAACCCATCGCACGGGGGACTGATATGACCGCCAGCCGACAGGATCCACCGCTCTTGCCCGCCGGACCGCGGAGCGCACTCATGTCCACGGTTCGCTACCTTCGCGATCCATGCGGGACCTTGCTCGATACGGCCCATCGCCATGGCGACCCCTTCACCTGGCGCACGTTCCTCGGGCCGGTCGTCGTAACCGGAGATCCGCTGGGGATCGCGGAGATCCTCACCGCGGACCCCGACGTCTACAGCGCGCTCGGTGCCGAGCTCCTTGGCCCGGTCATCGGAGTGAACAATCTCATCTTGTTGAGTGGCGAGCCCCATCGCGCCATGCGGCGTTTCTACGGCCCACGGTTCCACGGTCAACACCTGCACCACTTCGGTACGGTCATCGCGCGAATCGCCGACGGGCATGCGGCGCGCTGGCCTGCCAACCGACCCTTCGTCGTGGAAGAGACGATGCGTGCCATCTCGCTCGACGTGATCCTCGAGGTCGTGCTCGGACTGGGAGAGCCCGGCACGCGCGAAGCATTCAAGGGCGCCGTCCTCCAGCTGGTTCGGGCACTCGAGCCGTCGTTCATGTTCATCCCCCGGCTGCGCCGGCCCATGCTCGGCCTGAGCGCGTGGGCACGGTTTCGGCGGCGGACCGCGGCCGCGGCAGCGCTCCTCGAGCGGGAGGTGGCGGTTCGGCGGGCGGAGGACCATCCGAGGCACGACCTCCTCAGCCTGTTGATCGCTGCCCGCAAGGACGACGGGACCGCATTCGGGGGCGAGGAGATCTTGGAGCAGATCCTGTCGCTCATTGGCGCCGGCCACGAGACGACGGCGAGCGCCCTGACGTGGGCTTTCTTCCACATTCACCGCAATCCTGGGGTCAGGGAGCGACTGCTCGACGAGCTGCGCGCGATGGGCGCGGAGACCGACCCGGCCGCAGTGACGCGCCTGCCGTTTCTGGACGCCGTCTGTTGCGAGGCGCTCCGCCTCGATCCCGTCGCGCCCCTGATGGGCCGCACCTTACGCTCGAGCCTGACCCTCAAGGGACACACGCTGCCAGCGGGGGTTTCGGTGGGGATCAGCATCGTCGGCCTCCACCGGCGCCCCGACCTCTATCCCGATCCCGATCGGTTCTTGCCGGAACGCTTCCTCGGACGAGACCACGGCCCGTTCGAATACCTTCCCTTCGGCGGCGGGTCGCGCCGCTGTCTCGGCGCCTCGTTCGCCGTCTACGAAATGAAGCTCGTCCTCGCGACGGTGCTCCGCGCGCACGCCCTGCACTTGATCGACCGGGGCGACGTTCGCTCGTCGCTGCGGAACACCACGGCATCGCCGGCCAAGAAGATCAGGATGGTCCGCGTTCGTTCATCGGCAGGGAGACCTCGGAGGGCCGCCTGATGCCGAGGTGTACTGGCCTGGCCGGCCTGCACAAACACCGATTACCATCCATCCACGAGGACGCCGTGATACCTTCGACAAGTGGGCACGGACGTCGCTACCGTGGGTTGTTCATGATGTCTACATGCAGCGTGACACCCCTTCTCGCTGTGTTGCTGGGAGTGGCGTGCAGCAACCAGCCCGGTCCTGGCGTCGGTAGGGCCGGGACAGGAGGCGACACCCAAGGGGGCCAGGCGGGTGGGGCCCTGGCCGCAGGAACCACCGGGACGACCCCTGAAGGCGGGGCCAGTGGGGCAGGCGGTTCAGATGCCGCGGCTGAGCCTCCCCGGACGGGCGCCGAAGATTCGGGTTTCTACTGGCTGGACGCGGGCGTAGACGGCCGTGGCGCTGGTGCCACGGGGGACGCCGCGCTCTCTTGCAGTCTCTCGGCAAGCCAATTCGACAACTCGTGCAAGGTGGATTCCGACTGCGTGGGGGTCCCGTCCGGTGATCCTTGCGCTGCCAACTGTGCTTCAATCTGCCCAGCGGCCGCGCTGAACGCACGGGTTGCGGCCGAGTACGTTGCTGATTTGAGAGCCCTCGTGCCGGTGAGCAACGACAGTATCGTGTGCAGTTGCCCTTGCATTGCTGCCCGACCCTGCTGCCGCCAGGGGGCCTGCCACAACCTGTGTGGCGAGTGCATCGGGACCAATTGAGCACAGCGACGCGGCCAGCGCCCGCGAGACCATCGCCCAGTGCGCCGAGTCATACGCCGGTGCGCCTGACGTATCTGGGCGGGGCGGCGCCCGCGAACCAGCTCTCACAATGTGTGAACCCAATAGGTCACGTGAACGCCGCGCTCTTGTCGCGAGAACGCGAGGGGCGAGTCGACGGGCAGAGGGTCGCCCTTTCCGAGCTTCACCACGACCCGAGCCCGCGCGACCCTGGCCGCTTGTCGCAGCAACTCCGCTGAAGGACTTTCATTCACGGCGAACGCGCGCAGGACCGCGAACGACGGGGCGCTTTTTCGAGGACGACTCATCATGGGATCGAGGAAGACCACGTCGTGCGACCGGTCCCCGAGGCCGCGCAGCACGTCGATGGCGTCACCGTGGTGCAGCTGGATCTGCCGTCCGCCTGCATACGAGGCCCCGAGGCGCGGCAAGCCCTCTTCCAGCAGCGCGTGGATGACCGGGCTGCCCTCCACACCGAGAACGCTGCAGCGCAGGAAAACCGCGGCGTGGAGCGCGTCGTTGGCCAATCCGAGGGTGCAGTCGACGATACTCGCGCAGGGGCCGAGGGCGCGCATGAAAGGATGGCGCGACCCCTCGTCGAGCTTGGTCGCGAGCAGCCCTTCCTGAACGAAGCAAGCGCCCTCAGGCGCGCGCACCTCTTCATGAGCGCGCCCGACCACGTACAGATGCGTGGCGCCCGCCGCCAGAAACAGGGCGTGAAAGGCCCGGCGCTGGACCAACGGAGCCGCGAAGCGCTCCGAGAGCTCGCGCGCCCTCGCCCGGTCGGCGTCCGACGGGTTGTAGCCAGTGGTGACGGCGATCTGCACCGATCCGCGAGTGAAGCGCAAATGAAGTCCGAAGGAAATACGGTTCAAACCAGGTGCCGAAAAGGGTGCGAACCATGAGCCAGGAAGGGTCGAGCGGGACGGCGCTTCCGCGGAAACGCGAGCGGTCGCGGTGCCTGCGGTCAGACGGGCGAACGCGGAGCGGTGACCACCGGCGCGCGGGAGTTCGAGCCGGCTCCCATAGCTTGCGTTCGCGAGGGCACCGATGGGATTTCCGGATTGCCCGATCTGCGGTGCGTGCGCTAAGGCACTCAGCCATGTCGCTGCAACCGAACCAAGACGACCGGGCGCCCAGGCTCGGACCGGACCTGCCAGCCCTTCCTCCTCCTCCTCCTGCCTCGGGCCAGGGCGACGGCGGGGCGGGCGATCGGTTCTGGCCGCTCGTCCGGGAGGCGCTACGCGGATCGCGCCGCGATCTCACCGACATGCCGCTCGGGCGGGCGGTGCTGCTGCTGGCGGTGCCGATGGTGCTGGAGATGGTCATGGAGTCGGTCTTCGCGGTGGCCGACATCTTCTGGGTCTCGAGGCTCGGGGCAAATGCCGTGGCCGCCGTCGGCCTGACCGAGTCGCTGCTGACCGTCATCTACGCGACGGCCATGGGGCTCTCGATGGGCGTCGGGGCGGTGGTGGCGCGGCGGACCGGCGCCAAGGACCAGGACGGGGCGGGACGGGCCACCATCCAGGCCATCCTCATCGGCCTCGGGTTCGCGGCGGTGGTCGGGGTGGCTGGCGCGCTCGCCGGGCCGCGGTTGCTCCGGCTCATGGGCGGCTCGTCCGAGGTCGAGCTCATCGGAGCCGGGTACGCCCGGACCATGCTCGGGGGCAGCGCCACCATCGTTCTCCTCTTCCTCATCAACGCCGCCTTTCGCGGGGCGGGCGACGCGGCCATCAGCATGCGGACCTTGTGGCTGGCGAACGGGATCAACATCCTTCTCGGCCCGGTCCTCATCTTCGGGCTCGGGCCGGCGCCGAGGCTGGGGGTCACTGGGGCCGCGATCGCCACCACCATCGGGCGCGGCATCGGCGTGCTGTACCTGCTGCGGGCCCTGGCCCGGGGTAGGGGGCGGCTGGTGGTCCGCCGCGATCACGTCGCCCTCGATCCGGTGGTCCTCCGCGGCATCCTGCGCGTCGCCCGCAGCGGCGTCGTTCAGGCGGTCATCGGGATGACGAGCTGGGTGGGGCTGGTGCGCATCCTGTCGACCTTTGGCAGCGTCCCGATCGCCGGCTACACCATCGCCATCCGGGTTGTCCTGTTCGCGCTCCTCCCCTCCTGGGGGCTCGGCAACGCCGCGGCCACCCTGGTCGGTCAGAACCTCGGGGCCGGCAACCCCGCGCGGGCCGAGAAGGCGGTGTGGCAGGCGGCGCTCTACAACTTCGTCTTTCTCGGGCTGGTCGGGATCGCCTTCGTGGTGTTCGGACGCCAGGTGGTGGGTCTCTTCACGTCGGAGCCGGAGGTGCTGAAGGAAGGGAGCCGCTGCCTGCGCATCGTGGCCGGGGGATTCGGCCTCTATGCCTACGGCATGGTGGTGTCGCAGGCCTTCAACGGGGCCGGCGACACCCGTACGCCCACCTGGATCAACCTCGGGTGCTTCTGGCTCGGGGAGATCCCGCTCGCCTACCTGCTGTCGCGCGGGCTCGACCTCGGACCGCTCGGCGCCTACGTGGCCATCGCCGTGGCCTTCTCGGCCGTGGCGGTGGTCTCCGTGGCACTCTTTCGGCGCGGAACCTGGAAGACAGTCAAGATCTGAGCGGTCGGCGGCGGGCCCCCGTCGGTCAGGGCGGCGCCTGCGCCGCCGTCCGGGGAGGCCCCCACACGGGACCGGCGGCGGTGATTCGAATGGTCTCGACGCCCTCGGTGAGCGGCGCCAGGGTCGGCGCGCCGCTGCGGGCGAAGCCAAACTTCCCGGGGCCCGGGCCTGGCCCCTTGGGCAGCACCAATCTCGCGGTGCCCCGGCTCGGGTGAACGAGCGTGGCGGTCACGGTCGCGTCGTCTTGCTGGAAGGACACCTCGAGATCGGGGTCGCGCGCGCCACGTCCCTGCAGCACGTGCAGGAAATACGACTGGGGCGCCCCCTTGGTGTCCTCCTCGACCCGGTACTGCCCGATGGCCGAACCTTCGACAACCACGCGCGGGGGGTGCGCCGCGGCGGGGGTCGGCAGCAACGTCCACACCCGCAGCGCCTGATCGCCGTTCCTGGCCAGCCAGCCATTCCCCTCGAAGCTGGGCGCCGTCTCGGTGTGCAGGACGAACGTCTTGACCACCGCCGCCGCGGGCTTGCGCTCGCTCGAGGACTCGACGCGATCGAAGACCATCAGCGCGTCGAGTGCCCGCACGAAGAGGAATTCGCGGCTCACCCGCCCGGCAAAGGGGTTGTCGTCCCGCTCCGGCTTGCAGTCGCCGGTGCAGCGGTAGCTGTCGCCGAGATCGACCGCGGCGTAGGTGAAGTCCGGGCGACTCTCGAGGCGCGTGACCCGCGGCTTGCCCTTGCGCGCGCCCGCGTCGCGGACGCCGAGCCCGTCGAACAGCAGGACGTTGTGGGCGATGGCGTTGTCGCAGGCGAGCGTGGCTTCCTCGCCAGGGCGCCGCGGTCCGCCCGCCCAGTTGGCTATCGCCTCGCCGTAGCCGGTGGTCTCGCGCGTGAGCCACCGCCCCCCGCGCCACAGCTGAAAGTTTCCCCAGTCGAGGTGCTCGTGTCCGACCCCGGTCGCGGCCCCCATCTGCAGGTGCAGCACCGTCGCGCCCGGGCCCCAGACGTCGCGGGCGTAGAGGAACTGCATCCCTGGCGCGTAGTAGTCGAGGGGCAAGCGCGAGAGATCTCGCGCCACCACTGGATCTGCGGCGGCGGCTTCCGCCTGGGGCGGCAGCTGCGGCTTGATCAGATCCAGCCAGGCCCGCGCCGACTGGCCAACCACGCTCGATCGCCCCCGCTCCGCGACGTTCAGCATGAACATCGCCAGCGCAGGCTCCTCGGCTCCGCCCCCGTTCACGAACTTCTCGTCGTCGTTGAAGGGGAAGAGCTCGAACCGGGTGTGGTCGCGAAGAGTGGTCGGGGCCGGCGTGGTCGCGTAGAGAATGTAGTACGCCACCTCGTCGAAGAACGGCGTCTCGTTCCACAGGTTCACGCCCAGATCGGCCGCGGCGGTGAAGGCGGTCGTCGCGTACTCGGGGATGTACGGACCGTACTGCGTCCCCTCGGGCAGGACGCCCCCCCGCCCGGGGCCGGAGGCGAACGGGATGAAGGATCTCCGGAAGCGCGCGTTGATGGCGTGGTCGAGGAACTGCGGCGCGAGCGGATTCTCCGCGTACGTCGCGATCCCCCACTCGAGGCCATTGCGCAGGTACCCCCAGTAGTAGTTGTTGCTCTCCATGCCCACCCCGCCCCAGCTCTTCTCGTTCAGGGTGCCAAGGTAACCGTTCCAGCGGGCGATGATCCGCTGGCGCTCGGCGGGCGACATCAGGTCGTGACACCAGTCGAAGGTCAGGATGGCGTCCTCGCCGAACCAGCGGGCGTGGTCGCTGGCGACGCCGTCGGTGTCGACCGTGAAGTCCATAAGCCACTTCACCGCCGCTCGGCCTGCGGTCTCATCGCCGGTGAGCACGTACTGCAACGCCCGTCCGTAGCCCGATTCCTCGTCCTCGCGGTACAAAGATCTGCCCCGGGCCCAGGTCCGGCCGCGCGCCAGCCGCTCGGGGGTCCACCACAGGCGCGGGTGAGCCGTCGGGATGCGCAGGCCCGTCGTCGGGTCCTGGTTCGAGGGCCGCGGCGCCGCGCCGAGGGGGGCGAGGCCCGTCGGTGCACCCGGACCTCCCGCCGCCGCCGGTGAGGTGGTCGACCAGCAGGCGAGGGTACACATTCCCCCACCCATCAACACTCCCGCCAGCGTCAACTTTCGCAGCGTCGAGCTCATCGTTGTCATGTCCTGGCCATGTCCTAGCACGCCACTCGCGTGTATCTTTGTCGGCGAGGCGATCTCGATCCGGGCTCGAGCTGCCGCCTCCACCACCAACCATGCACGAACCCTCCTCGGGAGCGGCACCCGCGGTATCCATCGTCCTTCCGACCTTCAACCGGGTGGACGTGATCGGTCGCGCCCTCGACAGCGTCCGGCGCCAGACGTTCGGGGACTTCGAGCTGCTCGTGATCGACGACGGCTCGACCGACGGGACCGCCGAGCTCGTGACGGGGCTCGCCGATCCGCGCATCCGGGTGGTTCGTCAGGCGAACGCCGGGGTCTACGTCGCGCGCAACCTCGGGCTCCGCGAGGCGCGCGGGCGGTGGATCACCTTCCTCGACTCCGACGATGCGTGGGCGCCGCAGTTCCTCGAGCTCACCACCGCGTTCCTGCGCCACCACCCAGGGGCCGAGTTCGTCACCACCGAGTTCTGGGAGGACTGGGGGACGGGGCCCGCCGTCAAGCACGACGCCTACGAGATCGGCACGCAGTACCCGGCCATCGCGCGCGCCATCGGCTCGCACCGGTTCGATCTGCCGCCCGGCGAGACCGACGACTACCTGCGGGTGTACGCCTCCCGCCAGAAGGTGGGCGCCTGGGGAGCAGCCGCCGCGGCGGCCGCCGGTGCGCCCGACGCCCATGTCTACACGGGATCGATCTTCGCGCACATGCGCTTCGGCTATCTGAACTGGTTGCCGATCACCGTCCTCTCGCGCCACGCGCTCGAGACCATCGGCCCGTTCTCGACCCACACGCGCAGCGCCGCTGACTACCATTTCCTCGGCCGGCTGACGCGGGCCTTTCCTGCCAACATGATTGGTATTCCCCTGGCAACCAAGTACGACCGCGCGGCCGGCGCGCGGTCCCTCAAGCAGGATCACCTGGCCAAGGGCGCGGGTGCCTATCGCTTCGAGATCAACAAGCTCGGCTTCTTCGACGAGCTGTTCGGCATCCCCGGGCGCGGCGATCGCGAGGTCGAGATCCTGCGGCGTCACTACAGCCTCGACGCCGCGCGCGCCGCCTTGCGCCTCGGCATGCGGGCCGAGGCCGGGCGCCACCTGCGCGAGGCCGCGCGCCTCGAGCGGCGGCTGTGGCTCGGCTATCCGGGGCTGGCTTACGTCAAGGCCGTTCCCTCCGATCGCTGGGTGGGCGCCGGCTTTCGGGGTGCCCTGCGGGCGCTCGACGTGGGTGAGCGGCTCTTGAGCGGGAAGCTCACGCCCGCGGCGCTGGCGCTGCGCCTGCTGCGGGGCGCTCGCCCCTCGGAGATGTGAGGGCCGGCGGCGGGCTCAATGACATCCCTGTCGTGGTCTGGTCGCCGCGCCGGGGATCGCCCTCTCGGCCTGAGACCCGGAGGCGGGCGCGGTGTCGTCGGTATGAGCGGAGCGGACCTGGCGCGAGACTCGGTATGAGAGTTGCACTGGCCGGGACAGGGGCCGCGACCCGCGACGTCCCGAGGGGGGCGCGCACACGCATCCGTTCACCGCGAGGGAGATGTCGATGACTCAACGTCCTGGCTCCGATCGGCTGCTGCACATCGAAGCTCCCCGGGGGCCGGCGGTGTCGCCGTGGCCGTCGGGGTGCCTGCCCAGCGCCGTGGGGAGGCGCGTCGCCATCGTCGCGCTGCTCTGGGCCTCCGCAGCCGGGATCGGCTGCGGAAGCACGCCGGCCGCGCCCACCAAGCCGGATGCCTCGGCCAGGAACGATGGCCAGTCGCCCTCCGCTGGGCCAGATGGCGCCGTCCCGCTCGATCCGGCCGCCACGGCGGTCACTCTCACACCGCCCGCCGACGTCGTCACGGCCGTCGCCGAGACGCGGGCCGGGCTCGCCGCCTCGGCTCCCGACGGGGCCGCGGCGTTCCTCGCGGCCTTTGAGCCGACCTACGCCGCGACCCTCGGCTACGATCCGCTGCAGGCGGTGAACCTGGCCAGCGTGCAGGCGTCGGCCTCCAAGCTGAACGACGCCGAGCTGGCCAAGCTCGGCACCAACGGCTTCGTCATCTCGGCGCGCCAGACCTTTCCGACCTTCTTCGACGGGTACTCGTCCATCTACGCCGACCACCTGCCGGTGTTCATCTCGGCCGACTCGATCCTGTACGCCGTCCACAAGTCGTACGACGGGATCCTCAGGCAGGTCGAGTCGCAGCTCATCCCGGCGGTGTCGCAGCTCCTCGCCAGCATGCACGCGACGCTGGGGGCGGCCGCGACGCCGGGGGACCCCCGCCTCGCGGTCGCGCGGAAGGACGTGGACCTGTTCCTCACGGTGGCGCGGCGGCTGCTCCAGACGTCGATCGACGCTGCGTCCTCCCCGGTGCTGCCGGTCGCGGGGGCTTCCGCCTCCGAGGCCGAGGCGCTGGTGGCGAAGGCCCTGGCGCACCTCACGGACATCAACCAGACCACGTCGCTCTTCGGGGGCGAGCGGGTCATCGACTGGTCGCAGTTCCTGCCGCGCGGGCACTACGCCGGCGACCCGACCTTCGAGGCCTACTTTCGCTGCATGATCTGGCTCGACCGCACCGACCTGCGCCTCATCACGACCGACCTCACGGGGTCCCACTTCTCGCGGCGGCAGTTCGACGCCGCCCTCGAGCTGCGCCTCCTGCTCGACGCGGCGGGGCTCGCCAGCTGGAACACCGTCGATGCCACCCTGGCCGGGTTCGTCGGCGAATCCGACAACATGACCGTGCGCGACTTCGACACCCTGCGCACGGTGCTGGGGGACGCCACCCTCGGTGATCTCGAGCGCCACACCGATCAGGAGCTGGCCCAGGGAATCGTCGATGCCAAGGTCGGGATCCAGCGCATCGCCAGCCAGGTGATCGTCGTCGGCCCGCTGGGGGACAACCTGCCGCTCGATCGCGCGTTCCTCTTCTTCGGCCAGCGCTACGTGATCGACTCCGAGGTGCTCTCGAACGTGGTCTTCGATCGCGTGCTGCCGGATCCGGAGAAGCGCGACCGGCGCATGATGCCCGATCCGCTGGACGTTGCGTTCGGCGCGCTCGGCAACACCCACGCGGCGCCGCTGCTCGCCGCCGATCTCGCTGCCCACACCAACTATCCGAGGGCCCTCGACGAGGCGCGACAGCTGGTCGACACGCACGAGCCAGCTTTCTGGACCGGGAGCCTCTACCACGCGTGGCTCGCGTCGCTGCGGGCCATGTCGCCGCCCGCCGATCTGGTCGCGGCGACGGGGATCCCGGCGACGGTGGCCCGCACGCAGCCCTGGGCGCGGCGGGTCCTCAACACCCAGCTCGCCTCCTGGGCCGAGCTCCGCCACGACAACCTGCTTTACGCCAAGCAGTCCTACACCTCCGTTCCAGGTTGCGAATTTCCCGATGCGTACGTCGATCCCTATCCCGAGCTCTGGGCGGCGCTCGGGCGGTACGCGGCCAAGGGCATGCAGATCCTGGCCGGGCTGCCGGTCCTCGCGCAAAGCGAGGCCGCGGCCCACTTCACCACACTCGGCACGGTGGCGGCCCGCCTCCAGGACATGGCCACCCGGCAGATCGCGGGCCAGGCCTTCACGGCCGACCAGCTGGCCTGGGTCAACACGGTGGTGGAGACCAAATCCGTCTCCGTCGTGTGCACCTCCGTCCGCCGCCCGAGTGGCTGGTACGTCGATCTCTTCCTGACCGCGGAAGAGGCGGCCGTGTACGCGCCCACCATCGCCGATGTCCACACGGATCCGGACAGCGCGCGCGTGCTTCACGTCGGGACCGCGGGCCCGCGCCTGATGGTCGTCACCGCCGAGACCTGCTCGGGTCCACGCGCGTACGCCGGCCTGGCCTCGGCCTACTCGGAGACCATCACGGGCAACTTCCAGCGCCTGCAAGACTCCGACTGGGAGCAGATGCTGATGCCGACGGCCAGCCCCCCGGCCGACGTGCGCTGGATGACCGACCTCGTCGTGCACTGACCCGGGCGGGCGACGAGGCGGGGCAGCAGCTCACCCGTGGCCCCCTTTCGAAATCCACGCGCTGTCGGGTTTTCGGGGCCGGGGGATGCCGTACTGATCGAGGCGGGCGATCAGGGTGCGACGCGCCATCCCGAGCGTCATCGCCGCCCGGGTCTGATTGCCGGCATGGGCGTCCAGCGCGGCGACGATGCGGTCTCGCTCCTCGTTCTCCTTCGGCGAGAGCGACGGTACCTTGCCAGGCTCCGGCTCACCGACGTCGATGCTGCGAGCGGTGCAAAAATCGATGCCGACGTCGATGCCGACGTCGACACCGACATCGACATCGGAATGGTCGGCGTGCATCGCGTGCGGAAGGTCCTCGGGCCAGATGGTGTTGCCCTCGCACAGGGCGACCGCGCGCTCCATGGCGTTCCGCAGCTCTCGGACGTTCCCGGGCCAGGCGTGGCGCCGCAGGACGCCCAAGGCTTCGGCCGACAGCTGGGGCGGCTCGCCGCGCTCGATCTCCCGCGCCGCTGCCTCGAGGAACATGCGCGCCAGCGGCTCGATCTCGCCCGGCCGCCGGCGCAGCGGCGGAATCAGCAGCGAGATCCCGTTGAGGCGATAGTAGAGATCACGCCGAAAGCTCCCGGCGCTCGCGTCCGCCTCGACATCGCGGTTGGTGGCCGAGACCACCCGGACGTCGATCGCGCGGGGGGTGGTCGACCCGAGCCGCAGGACCTGCCGCTCGGCGAGGACCCGCAGCAACTTGGCCTGGGTGCTCGGTGCCAGCTCGCCCACCTCGTCGAGGAACAAGGTGCCCCCCTCGGCCGCCTCGAAGACGCCCGGACGTGCCCCGGTCGCACCGGTGAAGGCGCCCTTCTCGTACCCGAAGAGCTCGCTCTCCTGCAGGGACTCGGTGAAGGCCGCGCAGTTGACGGCGATGAAGGGGCCCCGGGCTCGTCGGGAGTGCGCATGGATGGCCCGCGCCAGGACCTCCTTGCCCACCCCGGTCTCTCCCAGGATGAGGACGTTGATGAGCGACCGTGCCGCCAGCGCGGCGTGGGCGTGCAAGGCGCGCATGCCGGGGTCGCGCACGATCACGCCCGGCGCACGGGCGTCGCCCGTGAGATCAGGCACCTCGATGGTGGGGACGTGGCGGATGATGACGCTGGCCGTTCCGAACAGCAGGCTGTCGCCCACCGCCAGCTCCGCGGAGCCGCCGCGAATCTGGCGCATGTCGAGGGTTCGACCGCCATCCTCGCCGGAGGCCGCGCTCCGTCGATCGCGCACCAGGGTCCCGTTTGCGCTCCCGAGATCCTCGATGACCAGCTCGGCGGCGCCGACGTGGAGGACGGCGTGATGGCGCGAGACCGAAGGGTTGTCGATGTTGACCATCGCCCGGCCTCGGCCGATGGTGACCTTGCCCTCCGCCGGGAGATCGAAGGTGCGGGTGGTCTCTCCGGTGAAGATCAGCAGCTGGTAGCGGCTCGACGCACCTGATTCCGCGAGGGTGGGCGTCTTCCAGCGAACGGTTCCGTCCTGGTGCACGGCAAGGAAGTATAGACGTCGCGGGGCGGTCCTGGGGAGCCACGCAACGAGGACGTTTTCGGCCTGCGCGGCCTGGCCTGGGCCCCTGCGGCACTCGTGAGAAAGCTGCGTGCGACTCGGCGAGGGCGACCTATACTCGAGTGGAGTGACGTGATGGGGCGAGGGGTGAGCGAGCCGTGAGCGACGATGTGGGGACCGTTCACCTCCACGGTGCCGGCGTGACGACCGCGACGACGTCAGCGGCTCCGTCCCCGTCCCGGCAGGCGCCGCCGTCGCCGCGCTCGACGCCTCCGCGATCGCCCGTCGAGGACCTGCCGGCCGTGATCGCCGGGCGATTCCGCCCCTTGCGATTTCTCGCGCGCGGTGGGATGGGAGTGGTGTACGAGGTCGTGCACGCCAACACCGGGGAGCACCTGGCGCTCAAGCTGATGCTGTCTCGTATCCGCCTGGCTCCCGAGCACGTCCTGCGGTTTCGCCGGGAGGCCCGCATTCACAGCCTGGTGCGGAGCGAGCACCTGGTGCGGGTGCTCGATGCCGACATCGCGCCGGAGCTGGATGGCACCCCGTTCCTGGTCATGGAGCTCTTGACCGGGCTGGACTTCGAGCGGCTGTGTGCCGCGCGTCGGCCGTCGCCAGCCGAGGTCATCGACTGGCTGCGCCAGATTGGTGGGGCTCTCGACAAGGCCCATGGCCTCGGGATCGTCCATCGCGATCTGAAGCCCGAGAACCTGTTCCTCGCCGAGCGGGATCAGGCGCCCCCCATCGTGAAGATCCTGGACTTCGGGGTGGCCAAGCTGGTCGAGGGGTTCGGCGATGACGGGGCGGCGGCCGCGACGCACACCACCATGCCCGGACAGATCCTGGGGACGCCGCGGTACATGTCGCCCGAGCAAGCCCGGGGCTCGAACCAGGTGTCCTCGGCCGCCGATCGCTTCGCGCTCGGGCTCATCGCCTATCGCCTGCTGTTCGGTCGGTCGTTCTACGACTCCGAGACATGGGTGGACCTGCTCGGGCAGGCAGCCCGTGGTCCAGCCGACCGGGCCGGCGCCGGCGCGTCCTCCGTGGGTCGTTCCTTCGATGCCTGGTTCACGCGGGCCTGTGCCCACCGCCCCAAGGATCGTTTCGCCACCTGCGCGTCGCAAGTCGAAGCGCTGGCCGAGGCCCTGGCTCTCGACGCGACCGAGCCCGGCTCGCCCGGCTCGCCACGCCGACCTCGGAGCGAAGGGCGTCACGCTCCGAGGGCGGGCCTGTTCGGCGCCGCCGCGCTGGCGCTCGGACTCGTGGCCGGAGCGCCGCGCAGCCTGGGGCTCGGAACCGGCCATCGGCCTTTCGGCCGGGGACCGCAGAGCGCGTCCCCTCGGCTGAGCGCCGAGGTGGGCCGCGTTCCCGTTCGGATCGGGGTGATGGCCAACGCTTCCCTCCTCGGAGTGCGGGTCGGTGCAGGTTCCGTCGAGCCGAAATTGCCCGATCTTCCGTATCTGCCAGATGTGCCGGATGTGGCTGAGGTACAGGGGGTGGTCCTGGCGGCTCCCCGGTCGCCGCGCCCGGGATCCCGGCGCCCGGCACCCGCTCGCCCGTCGTCGGAGGTTCCTCCGGTGACCACCTCCGCGAAGATCCACGATCCGATCTGGGATGAGCGATGATCCCCCGGCGCACGCGGGGCCCCGGCGCCGTCCTGGCTCTCCTCATGGTCCTCGCCTCTGTCCTCGTTCCCGCGCGGGCGGCGGCCGGCTCGCCGAGCGCCGAGGTGCTGTTCCAGGAGGGTCGCCGCCTGCTGCTGTCGGGAAGGACGGCGGAGGCGTGCGCGATGCTGCGCGAGAGCCTGGCCATCGAGCCGGCGTCGGGAACCTTGTTGAACGTCGCGCTGTGCGACGAACGGCTCGGCCGAACCGCGACCGCCTTCGACGAGTATCGAGAGGCGGCCCGCCTCGCGCGCCGGCAGGGCCGCGACGATCGCGCGGCGGTGGCCGTCGAGCGGGGAGATGCCCTCAGGCCCCGGCTGGCCCGCGTGACGGTCATGGCTCCGCATGCGCCGCCCGGCATGATCGTCGAGTGCGACGACGGCCCGTTCGACGGCCAGGGTCTCGGTGTCCCGGTGGCCTTGAACCCCGGCCTGCGTCGTCTGACGGTGTCGGCGCCGCGGCATCGGCCCTGGAGCACCAGCCTCGAGCTCCGGGACGGCGAGCTGCGCGTGCTCGAGGTTCCGGCCTTGCAGACCGAGGATGAGGAGCCCACGCGGCCTTCCGAGAGCCCCGAGCCGGCGGCCGCACCGCCGCCGCCCGCGCTGCATCGGCCGCCCTCCGAGACCCGCGACACCCGCCTGCTGATCTCCGGGTCCGGGCCGGGGCGCACCGAGCACCGGCGGGTTGGCGGCTTGACAGCGCTCGAGCTCTCCGCCGCCGCGGGCGGCGGCGCCCTGCTGGTGGCGGGTGGGGTCTTCTGGATGATGGCCTATGCCAGGTATCAAGCCGGCCTGAGCGCGTGCAACACCGGCATGGGCTGTTCCGACCACGACGGGCGGGTCGCCAGCATCCAGACGCTGAAGACCATCGCCGTCGGCTCCCTGATCTCCGGAGGCGCTGTCCTCGGCGCCACGCTGGTGTGGCACGAGCTCGGCGCCCGTGCCACCGAGTCCACCTCGGTCGCCTTCGATCCGGTGGCACGGGAAGTTTCCCTCTCGCGAACGTTCTAACTCACGGAGGTCCTCGTGGACGGGGCTGGTCTTTCGACGAGGTGTGTGTGTACATGATGCCGGCGCGCTGGAGCGGTGGCGGTCCGACCGTGATCCTGGTCCTGAGCTCGACCATGCTGTGGGGCTGCATCGATCTCGCGAATCTGCGGGCGGTGCCCGACGGTGGAAGCTCGAGCGGGGCAGGGGGCGTACCGTCCTTGGTGGGCTCGGGGGGCGCTCCGTCTTTGGGCTC
>CAZIOH010000067.1:0-37364 GCA_964540815.1 uncultured Myxococcales bacterium
TGGTGGCGAGGGTCTGGTTCTCCTCCTGGATCTCCACCCCTTCCTTGGCCTCGATCGCCTGGTGCAGGCCGTCCGACCAGCGCCGCCCGGGCATCTTGCGGCCGGTGAACTCGTCGACGATCAGGACCTTGTCGTCCTCGATCAGGTAGTTCACGTCGCGCTTGTAGAGGGTATGGGCCCGCAGGGCCTGGGTGACGTGGTGCAGCCACTCGATGTTGTCGGGGTTGTAGAGGTTCCCGACCCCGAGGCGCTGCTCGATGCGCTCGATGCCGGTGTCGGTCAGCATGGCCGAGTGGGCCTTCTCGTCGACCGAGTAGTCGATGTCCTTGCGCAGCCCCGGGATGATGGCGTTGACCTTCTGGTAGAGGTCGGCGGACTGCTCGGCCGGGCCGCTGATGATGAGCGGCGTGCGGGCCTCGTCGATCAGGATCGAGTCGACCTCGTCGACGATGGCGAAGTTCAGGTCGCGCTGCACGTAGCGCTCGATCGAGTCCTTCATGTTGTCGCGCAGGTAGTCGAACCCGTACTCGGAGTTGGTGCCGTAGGAGACGTCGCAGCGGTAGTTGGCCTGGCGCTCCCAGTCGGAGAGCCCGTGCACCACGATGCCCACCGACAGCCCGAGGAACTTGTAGATGCGCCCCATCCACTCGGAGTCGCGACGCGCCAGGTAATCGTTCACCGTGACCACGTGGACGCCCTTGCCGGCCAGCGCGTTCAGGTAGACCGGGGCGGTCGCGACCAGCGTCTTGCCCTCGCCGGTCTTCATCTCGGCGATGCCCCCCCGGTGCAGCACCATGCCGCCCATCAGCTGCACGTCGAAGTGCCGCATGCCGAGCACGCGCCGTCCGGCCTCGCGGCACACGGCGAAGGCCTCGGGCAGGATGTCGTCGAGGGTGGCCCCGCTCCCGAGCCGCCGCTTCAGGTCGGGCGTCATCGCCTGCAACTCCGCGTCCGACTTGGCCTTGAGGCCCTCCTCGAGGTCGGCGATGCGCGCGACCAAGGGGCGCATGCTCTTCAGCACACGGGCGTTCTTGGTCCCGAAGATTTTCTTGGCGACGGTGCTCAACATGGGTGGTCGACTCCACGCTGCCCCCGGTCAGGGCAGCGACGAAAAAAGCGGTTCACCATATATTGCGGGCTGGCAAGTTGTGCAAGGTGGGCAAGGTTTCGGTCTTCCGAATCGGATCTGCCAAACCAGATCTGATAAAGAGGACGACGATGCCCGCGCTTCGCTCGGCCCCCCCTCCGGTCGCCTGGGATGGCGTCCTCACCATTCTGGCAGATGGGGCACGGCCCGACGTGATTTCGGCGCTGACCGCCGCCGGGGAGATGCCCAACTTCAAGAAGCACATCGTCGACCGCGGGGGCTTTCGCACCGCCCCGGGGGTGTTCCCGACCGTGAGCGGGCCGGCCCACCTCCCGCTGCTGACCGGCATGCATCCCGGGCAGGCCAATCTCCCCGGGATCCGCTGGGCCGAGCGTCCCACCGGATCCCGCGGCAGCTTCCTCTTCCGGACGCGCTCGTACATGTCGCTCGGGCGGGCCTTCCGCATCGAGCGGGACATCCCGGCGGCCTTCACCACCATGTTCCAGCACCTCCCAGGGGTCGCCGACGTGAATGCCTGGTTCGTGCGCGGGTGCCCGGCGCGCGCCCGGATGACGCGGTTCTCGAAGGCGGCGGCCTTCCTGCGCAGCTGGACCACCGCGGACTGGTACTCGTCGGATCTCCAGGCGGAGCGCGGGGTGATGCGGGCCTGGGATCGCGGCTACCGTTCGGCCTTCGCGGTGTTCCCGGCCATCGACGAGCTCGGGCATCGGTTTGGGCCCATGTGCGACGCGAGCTACGAGGCCTACCGGCGCTTCGACGCTTGCCTCGGGCGCCTCGTCGACGATCTCGCCCGCCGGGGACGGGCGGATCGGACGCTGATCGCGGTGAGCTCGGATCACGGCCAGACCGCGACCCACACCCACCTCGACATCGACGATCTCGTGCGCGTGGTGTACCCGAGGACCCTCGCCTATCCGAAGATCTGGCGGCACCTCTTCTCCGCCCAGGCCGCCGCGATGGTCTCGGGCAACGGGATGGCCAACCTCTACCTCGAGGGCGCGGACGGCGACTGGCGCCAGCGCCCGGACTTCGACGCCCCGGGCTCCCGGGCAGGCGAGCTCCGGGATCGGCTGGTCGCACATCCGGGGATCGAGCACGTCATCTACCGGCAGGTCGCGACCCCCGAGGAGGCCTTCGTGGTGGCCTCGGCCCGCGGCCGGATGGTCGTCTCGATCGAACCCGGCGCGGCGCACGCGCGGGTCGACGGCGTCGCCGACGACGATCCCTGGCTGACCCTCGCGTTCGCCGGCGGCGATCCGGTCGGTTACGAAGGCGTGGCGCGCCGCCTGCGGAAATCCGAGGTGGCGGCGGCCACCGCGGCGACCGGCTTTCCCGATCTGCCGGCGCAGCTCGTCGACTTCTTCCGAGCTCGCCGGGCCGGCGACCTGGTGGTGTGCGCGCGCCAGGGGTTCGACCTGCGCTCCCGCTTCGAGTACCAGCCCCACCTCGGCTCGCACGGCTGCCTGGACCGGGAGCACATCCTCGTGCCGGTCGGCTTCAACGCCGAGCTCGCCGAGCCCAGCCTGCGGGCGGTCGACGTCTTTCCGACCATCCTGTCGGCCCTGGGCGCGCCCGCCGCCCCGGGCCGGCTTGGGCAGGCCCGGACCCTGCGTCCGCTCGTGTGATGCCTCCTATGATCCCGCGGATGGAGCGACGTCCGGCTCGGGGGCCGCGCGGAGCAGCGCGAACGGGGCCAGGGCCCCGGTCGTGGCCAGGGACTTGAGCCGCAGGATCACGTACATGATGACGCCGCTCTCGGCCGGCAAGCCGCAGAGCGCGAAGATCCCGAAGGCCGCCCCCTCGGCCACGCCCAGCCGCGCCGGGATGATGGTGATGACCAGCTCGGCGGTGTTCATGGCGGCGTAGATGAGGGCCCCTTCCGAGAAGGTCACGGGGAAGTCGATCAAGCGCAGGGTGGCAAACAGGCTCAACCAGGACGCGATGCGCGCGCCGATCTGCAGGACCAGGATCGCGAGGAAGGCCGATCGCCGGCGGTGCCAGAAGCCGAGCGCGGTCTCGTCCACCTCCCGGGCCGCCTCGAGGAATCGCTCGCGCCTGTCGCCGAGGATCCGCAGGGCCCCGAGCACGCGCGCGGTCAAGACCGCGGCCCCTCGCCGCATGAGGAGGCGCAGGAGGATGTACGGCACGAAGGACAGCAACGCCCCGGCGAGGATGGCCCGCCCGACCGCCGGGCGGACCAGGCTCGAGCCGCAAAGTCCGATCGCCGCCGCCAGCAACGTGACGAGGGGGCGCGAGATCTTGAACACGTAGTTCCAGACGATGGTGCCCGCGATGGTGGCCCGGCCAGGGAAGTTGCGGTGCAGGAGGCCACCCTTGGCGACCTCCCCCAGATCGAAGGGGAGGATCTGGTTGAGCAGCGCTCCCAGGCTGTTGATGAGTAGCACCCGCCAGGCGTGCGGATGCCCGATGGCGACCGCGAGCCCCAGGCTGTCGAGGGCGGTCTCGCCAAGGCCGAGCGCCGCCAGGATCGCCGCGCCCCCGAACCCGACCCGCAGGACCGCCTGCCCCACGTGGGCCCAGCCGATCTTTCCGAGCAGCCAACCGAGCGCCCCGAGGGCGGCCAGGAAGAAGAAGAGCTGGATGGCCCGGCGCCGATTCATGCCGGCGTATCCTCGGGGGAACGCCCCGGCGAGCCTGGCGAGCCCGGCAAGAACGGCAGCGCGAGCCGCGAGAAGAGCTGCCGGTCCGCCAGCGCCCGGATCGATTCTGGATCGGGGGGCCGAGCCCGTGCGCGAAGGTTGTCGTTGTACCAGTGGACCACGAAGGTATCGGGGCAGATGGCGGCCCGGAGCGCGCGGTCGACCGCCGCGGCGCTCGGCCGGATGCGAAACAGCTGCGCCGCCATCTGCGGACCGAGGGGGTAGAACCACGCCGGCGCGAAGACCGTGATGTCACGCCGCGGGCTCTCCGCCGGGCCCGCGCCGTCATCGTCGTCATCGCCGCCGTCGATGAGCCGCTGGAGGAGATCGGGACCTATCACGGGGCGGCGACGCTCGAGCTCGGGAACCAGCTCGGGCACGCGCTCGAGCGCCTCCCGCATGAGCGCGTGCCCGGCCGGAGCCGCCAGCACCGCGCCGTTGATGGCCGCCGGAAAGAACCGGGCGATCCGGGCGAAGGCGGCGATCCCGGACTCGGTCCGGCTGCAGACCCAGCGCGCCAGATCGAGGGGCCCGGTGCGCAGGTAACGCCAGCGCGAGCCCCGCCGGTAGGTCGCGGAGTCGACCAGCAGGCGCTCGCGCCCGCAGAACCCCGGCTCGTCGAGAAGGGGGCGCAGATCGCGCAGCGTGACGGTGTCGAGATCGAGGTACACCCCGCCCTCGCGCAGCAGGACCAGGTAGCGAAGGATGTCCGACAGGGCGGCCCAACGTCCGCGCTCGATCAGATGGCGCCAGACCTCGCGCAGGCGGTGCGGATCGCCGAGGCCCGGACCCGCGAGGAGCGCGTCGATGTCGATGCGCCGTGACTCGAGACCGGGGAGATCCTTCAGGAGCGCCGCGAAGTGGGGCTCGGCGCCGAGATCGTGGGTCCCGTGCAAGGTGATGCGCTCGGGCGCCGAGGTCATCGCGACCGAACGAATGGCGAGGGCGTGCGTGAAGGGAAACGCCCCGCCGAACCACACGAAGTGATACCGGTTGGGGATCATCCGACCGAGGGCGACGCCGCCCGCTCGGGCTCGGGTGGTTGCTGGCCGAGCTGGGAGCGCCCGAGGTGCAGGTACAGATCGGCGTGCAGGCGGCCAACCTTCTCCCAGGACGAATCGGCGGCGGCCCGCTCGGCCAGCCCTTCGGCTTCCCTCAGCACGGCCGGGCTCGACAGGAACGCCTCGATCGCGGCGGCCCACGCCCCGACGTCGCGGGTCGGGACGGTGGCGCCCGGGATGGTCGCGGCGAAGAGCTCGCGGGCCTCCCCGAACTTCGGCGACGCGGAGCAGATGCAGGCTCGACCACCGCCGAGGGCATGGTGGAAGACGCCGCTCGCCGAGCCGTAGGCCTGGTCATGAGGGAAGAGCACCACGTCGGCGGCGGCCACGTAGCTGGCGAGATCCTCGGCGGGGATGAACCCCTCGCGGAGATCCAGCCACCCTGCCCGAAGACCACCCGCCATGCGCCGGCCGAGTCGCCTCGCGTACAGCGCGTCGAGGACGTTGCGCCGACGGGCGCGACCCGCCACCACGAACCGGAACCCCGGAAGCCGGGCGGCCACGCGGCTTGCCGCCTCGACCACCGTATGCAGGTTCTTCTTCGCGTGAATCACCCCGAAGAAGAGTGCCATCCGGGCCTCTGGCGGGATGCCCAGCCGTTGCCGGGCGACCGCCCGGGCGGTCGGCGCCAGGAATGGCAGGGAGATCGGCGTGCCGTGCGGGATGACGTGGATCTTCGCGGCCGGGACTCCCTGACGGACGAGCGTGTCGAGGCCACCCTCGCGCTGATGCACCACCATGGCTTCGCAGCGCTCCGCGAGGGCGCGATGAAAGATGGGCGGCGGCCACCACGACGGCACGCCGAGCCGCCCGGCGTAGACCGAATGCAGCGTGACCACCCGCGCGATCCTGGCCTGGCCGAGGGCATCGAGGAAACGGATCAGACGGCCATTTTGCTGCAGGATGGCCTCCTCGTGCTGGACGTGGACCAGGTCGGGGCGCTGCGCCAGCACGGCCGGGACGGCCTCCTCGTCCCAGGCGCCGGAGCGCCCCCAGGCCCGCGTCACATGTGCGTCGAGCTCACGCGTGACGGAGGGATGACGCTCGGCCACCACATCGACGACGATCTCGGGCTCCGCGCGTTCGACCGCGTGACGGAGCGCGCGGGTGTAGTCGCCGATTCCGCAGGGGGCGGGGGGATAGGTGGAGAAGAAGGTGACCTTCACGTGACGCCCGCCGGCGGGCGCACCCTAGCAAACACGAGGGCGAAAGAAAACCTGGCCCCGAGGCAGTCGGAGGCGGTCGAGCGGGATCACCGCTGGCCAGGCTCGGGCGGCGGCGGTGCCGCGATCACCTCGTAGACCACATAGCGCTCGTCGCCGACGATGTGATCGTCGAAGCGCCCGACCAGGACCGTGCTGGCCCGCCAGGCGGCGAGCTCGGCGGCCGACCAGGTGAACGTGCGCCCATAGCTGTACGCGAGCTCGCGCAGCCCCGCCGCGTCGTCCGTGCCGCGCGTCCCTGACCCCATCACCCCGAGCGCGGGATCGACGCCGCGCGCTGGGTCGAACCCGGGGAGGTGCCCGAGCGCGACGAGCACCCGGCGTACCTGTCCCTCGGGATCCAAGGTTGACACCGGCCTGGCTCCGGGTGGGTCGCGAAGGCGCGCGGCGGTGCGGAGCAGCTCGCCGAGACCGAGCCGCGCCTGCGACGCCCGGGTGAAGCGAATGGTGTCTCCGAAGCGCTGTTCGCGTGCGATGTAGATGGGATTGTCCGCGTAGTAGGGCACCGATTCGAGGAGGAAATCGGGCTCGCCGAGCAGGATGGCTCCGCGATAGTCGGGGTGGCGACGGAGGAGCTCGCCGAAGGCCCGACTGGCACTCTGCGGATACAGCAGGTCCCGGCCGAGCCGGTAGAGCCCGAGGCCAAGGGCGATGCCGAGGAGGACCGTGAGACCACCGAAGATCCGCAGGCCGTGCCACCGCGCGGGCAGCGCCGGTGTCGCCGGGGTCGCCGGGGTCGGCTGAAAGCGCAGCCAGTACAGGGCGAGCAGAAAGGTCAGGAGCAGCCCCTGGTGCCGGTAGCCCCCAGGATAGACGATGGCGAACAGGGTGCCGAGCGCGAGGACCGCGACCAAGGCCAGCAGTGCCAGCGCCGGTCGACCGACCAGGCCGAGGAGGGCCCAGGCGAAGACGATGTTCGCCAGGATGGCGGTCACGACCACTCCGGGGACCCGCGGCGCGAGATCGCGAAAGCCGCCGGCCGGATCGCAGAGGACGGCGACGAGCGCTCCGACGACGTGCCCGGCCGTGTAGCGGGTGTGGTCGGAAGGCAAGATCTGATCGCTCGGCCAGAAGGTGGCGAGGGCCAGCAGCACGCCGATCGCGAGCGTCGTGGCCGCCATTGACACGCCGAGCACGGAGCGCGGGCGCATGGGGGTGCGGGCCGCCGCCCGGTGATCCCAGAGCCACAGCCCCATCAGCAGGCACGCCAGCAGGAGCGAATGAACGTTGGTGTTGGCAAGCGCCGCCAGCGTGAGGCCGAGCACGAGCGCGAGCGCCGGGCGCGCGCGCCCCGGGTACCACGCGGCGAACACGAACAAGAGGAGCATCGAGATTCCGTAGTTGCGCGCCACGACCGAGTACTCGTAGAGCGGCAGCGCCCCGAGCACGAAGAGCGCCTTCAGCCACAGCGGCAGCGGGGCACGAAAGATGAGCAGGGCCACCGCCACGGCGGCGACGCCCAGGCTGGCCGCCGGCAGGACCAGCTTCGAGCCGGTGAGGGCATCCCCGGCGTAGAGCAGGAGGTGCCAAAGCGCCGGGTGACCTTCGTCCTTCAGCCGTCCGAAGAGCTCGGCGAGGGTGTGTGAGTCGCGCGCGAAGGCATAGGCCCGAACCTCGTCCCGCCAGTACTCGTGGCGGGCGGTTCCCACCAGGACCACCGCGCACCACAGCCCGAACAGTCCCCACCGCAGGGCCCGGTCACGCCCTGGCGCGTGCCCGTCCTGCGGCGGATCCGGCCTGGGCCGAGACCAAGAGACAGCCTCGGGCCCGGGCCCCCGAGGCGGGTCGCTCACACCGACGGACGCACCGCCTGGTCAGGGGACCGCGCCTCGCCCGCCCCCCCCGCTGCCGGGCGCTTCAGGGCGCTGGCCGCGACGTCGGGCAGCTCCGCGGCGTGGGTCGCGCAGACGGCAGCCTTCGGGGGAGGCGCCTTCTTGCCGACCGGGCGGTACGTGGCGAAGTAGGCCCAGAAGCGCGCCGCATGGCCCACGGCCCGCCAGATCGGCATGTTGTCGGTGCTCGGCCAGAAGAGGTTGCACTGGCCGCACGGCGCCGCCTCGGCGCGCCGACCCTGCCGGTGCAGATCCTGGTAGCGCCGGGACGCCTCGCCGCGAAAGACCTCCAGCACCGAGTGGTGGTTCACGTCCCCGAGCGAGAAATCCCCCTCTTGATCCATGCAACACAGGGCCACCTTCCCGCTCGACAGGATATCGAGCCGGGTGATGTGCTCGCAGGCGTAGGTGGGCACCGGCAACGGGCTCGGCACATCCCCCTTGTAGTTGAAGAGCCCCACGATGAAGCAGCGCACCCCGAGGCGATCGCAGAAGGCCTTGAACTCGGCTTGCTCCTCGAGGGTGGTGTCGTCCATGCGGGTCATGCGCAAGGTGATCCGGCGCGCCACCTTGCTCCGGCGGGCGGGGTCGGCCAGGTACTTCACGTTCTCCAGGGTGCGGTCCAGCTTGAACCCCATGATGGCCTTGTACTTCTCGGGGTTGAGCGTGTTGAGGCTGATGTAGAGGTGATCGATCCCGAGCCCGCAGAGCTCGTCCACCCGCCGGGGCGAGAGGGCATAGCCGTTCGAGTAGACCCGCAGCTTGGTCGCGGGCAGGCGGCTGCGGATGAGCTCGAGCCGGTCCATGATCTTGGGATCGACGAAGGGCTCGCCGTTGAGGAAGGGCTCGATCGCCGGCAGGGGAAACTCGGTGCAGTCGGCGATGATCTTCTCGAACAGGCCCTGATCCATGTGGGTCTTGTCGCGGGCGCGGACGTTGTACGGGCAGAACGGACACTCGGCGTTGCATCGGCTCGTGGTCTCGACCGAGACCAGGCGCGGAAACTCGGCTCCATCGGACGTCCGGTAAGTCTTGAACATGCGAGCTCACCCCACCCTTCTCGTGATCATCGTCGGGGTGCCCCGGCCTGACCGAAACGCCGAGTCACGGACCCGGGGCCACCATATCAAAAGGCATGCGCGAAATCACAAACCCGGCCGGAAGCACTCAGATCCAGGTGTCCGGCGCCGCTCGGATCGTGCGTTCGGCGAGGTCGCGCTCCTCCGCGAGATCGACCTCGAGCCACCCGATGCCGCTCACGTCGCGGCAGCGCGGACGCTCGGCCGAGCTGCCTGCCGCGGCGAGCTCCGCGAGCACCCGCTCGACGTGGATCGCGCTGCCCTCGCGGCCGAGCACGGCATCCGCCGCGGCCCAGTACCGCTCAGCCGCGGCCTGTGGAACCCGGGTCATCCCGACATAGCCAGCGTCGAAGGTGCCGAGGGTCTTGGCGATGGCCGACACCCGGCCCTCCGGATCGCGGGCCACCTTCATGTCGTCCGCCCCGAGGGGCCGGTCCACGTCGATGAACGCCGTGACCCAGTCCACGGGTGCCGCCACCCGGGCCGCGACGCCGGGCCTGTAGATGTGATCGACGTTCATGAGGAGGAATTCCCCGCCGAGGTGCGGGCGGGCCGCCATCAGGGACAGGAGGTTGCCCTCCCGGAACCGCGGATTCTCGACCAGGCGGACCGGGGTCGTGCGCGCACGGGCAAGCTCGCCGAGCGCGGCCCGCACCTCGGCGAAGCCGAACCCGCCCACCACCACGATCTCGCTCGGGGCCAGCCTCTCCGCGAAGCGCAGGGCGTGCCCCAACAAGGGCTCGCCAGCGACGGGGATCAAGGCCTTGGGCAGACGCTCGGTCAGGACCCCGAGTCGACTTCCGAGCCCTGCCGCCAGCAGCGCGACCTGCACGAGAGCGCGCTCGCCCTCAGCGGGTCGACGCCGGCGCGACCGCGACCAGGGCCGCGGACGGGCCGGGGTTCGGGTTCGGCGCAGGGACATGGGCCGAGGACTGTCCCCCCGCGCCCGGCCGGGAACCGGGGCCGACCTTGCGCGCCGCGGGGTCACGCACCGAGGCCGCGGCCCAGCCCCCCTCGAACAGGCGTGGGAGCTCGGAGAAGCGCTTGATGACCGGGGTCTCGGGGAAGCGCAGCGTGAAACGCTCCCGCGAGAAGGTCCCCGCCACCCCCACGAAGTCCAGCCCCTCGCGCTCGGCGATCTCGCCGTCGTGCAAGGAGTCCCCGACGAACAGCATCTGCGCCCGATCGATCCCGAAGACCGCCTCGGCCCGCTCGATGTGGGGGCGTCCCTTGCTCATCCCGTCCCCGAACCCGAGGACCAGGTCGAAGGCGAAACCGGCGCTGGCGGCAAACGCCGCGACGTTCTCGCTTCCATTGTTCGAGGAGACGGCGATGAGCACCCCCCGGGACCGCATCTCGTCGAGCGCCCGGATCACCTCGACCGGCATGCGGATGTGGTTGCAGCGCTCGGGCTTGCCGGCCTCGAAGCGCCGCGCCGCCTCGGCGTTGCGCGGATCCCCCGGAAACACCGCCTCGAGCTGCCGAAAGAACGGCAGCCCGCAGGTCGCGATGTAGAGCTCCCGGGCGAGCGCCGAAGGGGTTCCGTGGATCTGCCCCATGACCTCGGTCGCGAGATCCGCCAGGATCGGCATGCTGTCGATGAGGGTGCCGTCGAGATCACACAGCAGCACCCGGGGCAGCCTCAGGCCACCGCCGGCGCCGACCGCGGCGGAGGGCTCAGCCGCCTGGCCCGCCAGCTCGCCAGAGCCGCCGCCCGGGCGCTTCGGGTGGACCCTCGAGAGGTCGGCCGCTGCCGAATGAAGTGACATGCTGCCACAACAAGCAATCCGGGAACCACCGGTCGTGCGCCCAGAAGGCAGCGAATCTCACAGCTCGGTGACGAACCGCCAGGCCCGGTGTCAGGAACTCAACACCGACAAGGTGGTAAACAATCGTCAACAGCCCCGTCACGGGAAGGTAACTGGGGTCACTCGGGGACCGCCCGGTCAGGCCCCGACAATCAGGAAGTAACGAAACGCCTTGGCCTCGAGCCCGTAGCCGGCATCGAAGCCCACCAGCGGAACGGCGACCGAGCGCAGGAAGAACCGCAGGCCGGCCCCGACCGCGTTGTGGAAGTCGCGGCCCCAATCGAGCTTCTGCTCGACGTACCGAGGGTCAAAGGTGCGCTGGTCGTAGCTGGTGCGGATCAGGTACATCCCGTCGGGGGTGAGGTCGCCGGGCAGATTGCGATTCCAGATCAGCGAGCTGTCGAAGAACCCGAGGCCGCGGATGTCGAGCGCCCCGAGCGAGACCAAGGGGAAGTGATATTCGACGTGCCCACCGAAGGAGGTGTCGCCCCGGAACTGCTGCGCCAGATAGCCCCGCAGGCCGGGCCCGCCGGCGGTGGGATCCCACCAGATCGGGATGTTCCGGCCGATCGTCCCGCCGACCGAATACACGAAATTGTGGCGGCGAAAGACCCGTACCCCGTGCTCCCAGGAGACCGAGGCGCGCCAGAAGTCGAAGTCCCCGCCGAAGGCCGCCCCCCCGAGATCGACCGAGCCGCTGAGCGCAGTCCCCATCATGATCGCGAACTCCCGGGCCCGCCAGTCGAACGAGATGGCCGCCCGCCCGATGCCCATCACGCCTCCCCGGCTGGTGGCAGCCTCCGGATCGGGGGGCAGCTGCGGGATCCCGGTGGCGGGATCTCGGAGGACGAGCTTGTCCGCCAGATACGACACGTGGTCGCGCCGCCAGGAGACCTGGGTGCGGACCCGGCGAAACCAGGCCACGCCGATGGCGGGCTCGATGCCATACGAGTCGAAGGTCGATTCGCGCCAGGGATTGAGGGCGAGCGCGGTGTTGACGTTGTACTCGGGGATGACCTGCCGCTGGATGATCGCCTTCATCTCCCAGTAGATCCAGGTACCGAAGAGCGAGGGATCGCGGTAGGCGATGAGGCCGCCGGAGTCGAGCGAGGCCCAGCGGCCGCCGACCACCATCTGCTTGCCCCGCCCGAAGAGGTTGCCGTGAACGAAGAGCAACCCGATCGAGCGGTTGTTCGAGGCCCACGAGCCGGTCGGCACCGGGGCCCAGGGGAACTTGTCCTTGACGGCGATGTTCACCCGGACCCCCCGCCGGTACGCCTCCCACCACACGTTCACGTCGGAGAAGAGCCCGGCGGTGTTGAGCCGCTCGCGGACCGACGCGAGGGTGTCTTCCTCGAGCGTGTCGCCGATGCGGACGCCCGCCAGGGAACGAATGGTGTCCTCGGTGGTCCGGGAGTTCCCGAGCACCCGCACGTCCACGATGTCCTCCCCGATCGCGAAGGCGGGCGCACCGCCCCGGCCGATGGCGAGCGTCGAGGTGACGAGGAGGAAGAGGAGAAGGCGTGCTCGCAACGGGCGCATCACCCGGATCATCGTGACGACGATCTTACACCACCACCCCCGTTCGGCAGATTTCATGAGATCTTTGCCGAAGGGTGCGGGCGAGCCGACGGGCCGGCGAGCCGTGCTCCCGACGTCGAGAAACTGCCAGATCGGCGGTTCCCTGCTAAGTTCGCGCGGCAAGAGATGTCAGCCTCGACCCCGACAGAGCCATCGCCGAGCCCCGAGCGCCCGAGCGGGATCATCCGGCTACGCTCGCACCCGGGGACGGTGCTGTTCGGTGCGGGGGTGCTGCTGGTGGTGGCGCTGACCCTGACCGCGCGGCTCGGGCTGCGCACCTCGTTCTCCGAGCTCCTGCCCAGCGACGACCCTGGCGTGGTGGCCCTGCAGAAGACCAGCAAGCGCATCGGTGACCTGTCGCTGCTGCTGGTCGGGATTCACTCCCCCGACCCCGAGGCCAACATCCGGTACGCCGAGCTGCTCACCGCGAAGCTCCGGGCGCTGCCCCGGGACGTGGCCGCCCTCGCCACTTACAATGTCCGCGACGTCCGGGACTTCTTCGAGGCCAACAAGTGGCTCTACGTCGCGGAGCCGGATCTGGAGAGCATCCGCGACCGGCTGCGCAAGGAGATAAACCAGCGCAAGAACCCCCTGTTCGTGGATCTCGGGGGCGACGAGGACGAGTCGCTCGACTCGATGCAAAAGCGCATCGCGGGCGGGAGCGACAAGCTCGGTGACCGTTTCCCGGATGGGCTGTTCGCCACCGCGGACAAGAGCTACGTCTGGGTGGCCACGCTGCCGCCCGGGGGCCTCTTCGTCGAGCATGCCGGGGACAGCCTGTGGACCGCGGTCAACCGGCTGGTGGCGGAGAACCCGCCGCGGGCGTTCCACCCCCAGATGACGGTGCAGCTCGGGGGTCCCGTCGCCACGGCCATCGCCAGCCGGCAGGCCATCGAGCGCGACATCCTGGGCGTGACCGTGACGTGCGTGGTGATCGTGGCGGCCTCGATCGCCCTTTACTTCCGCCGGCTGCGCTCCTTGCCCCTCATCGGCGCCCCGGCGGTGCTCGGGACGCTGATGGCGTTCGCTGTGGCCGATCTGGCCTTCGGATATCTCACCTCCTCCACCGCGTTCCTCGGGTCGATCATCGTCGGCAACGGGATCAACTACGCGATCGTTCTCCTGTCCCGCTACGAGGAGGATCGCGTGCGGGGGATGGCCTCGCCGGCGGCCATGGACGCCGCCATTCGCGACACCTGGCGGGCCACCGGCGTGGCGTCGCTGTCGGCCTCGGCGGCCTATGCGTCGCTGATGGTGACGAGCTTCCGGGGGTTCTACCAGTTCGGGGTCATGGCCTCCGCCGGCGCGCTCATGTGCTGGTGTGCCACCTACACCGTGCTGCCCGCCATGGTTGCCATCCTCGACGAGCGCACGCGCAAGGGCGGGAAAGGCAGCCGCCCCGCGCGTCCGCCCTTCCGCCTCGATGCCCTGTCGCGCGTCTCGTCGCGCCACTTCCGGCCGCTGGTGCTCGGCCTCGGGACCTTGACCGTGGTGGCCACCTTCGGCGGTCGGCACTTCCTGCAGGATCCCTTCGAGTACGACTTCCGCAAGCTCAACGCCAAGATCGAGTCCACCGACGAGGCCAAGCAGTTCGGCCAGAAGGTGGACCAGATCTTCGGTCGATGGCCCTCGCCGACCATCATCGTCGCCGACTCGGTGTCGGGGGTGGAGGCGATCCGCAGCACGATTCGCAAGCAGGATCGCGAGCGGTCCAGGTCGGATCCGCTGCACCGCGAGGTGATCGGGCAGATCACCACCGTCTGGGATCTGCTGCCCGGCACCCCGGAGGTCCAGGCCCGCAAGCTGAAGATCCTGGCGCAGATTCGCAAGCTGGTGGCCGATCCCGCGCTCGAGGCCGCCAGCCCCGACGAGCGGGCCAAGCTGGCCAAGGTCGATCCCTCGCCTGGGCTGCACGCCCTCGGACCGGCCGACCTTCCCCCCATCGCGCGCCGCCCGTTCACCGAGGTGGACGGCTCGGTGGGCAAGGTGGTGCTCGTGTATCCCATCGAGCACGGGATCTCGGTGTGGTCGGGCAAGGATCTGCTCCAGATGGCGTCGGTGCTGCAAGAGCTTGACCTCCCGGATGGCAGCATCCTCGAGACCTCGGGCAGCGCGGTGGTCTTCGGGGCCATGATCCGCTCGGTGCTGCGGGACGGGCCGATCGCCACGGGCGCGTCGTTGCTGGCCGTGCTCTTGATCGTGATGCTCACCATCCGGCCGGCGCGGGCGGGCGGGCTGGCCCTCGCGACCTTGCTGCTCGGGGTGGTGTGGATGGTCGGCGCGGCGGGGTGGGCGGGCGTTCGCGTGACCTTCCTGAACTTCATCGCCCTGCCGATCACCTTCGGCATCGGCGCCGAGTATGCCCTCAACGTGGTGTCGCGCTACCGACAGGACGGCGACATCACCCGGGCCATCAACTCGACCGGAGCGGCGGTGGCGCTGTGCTCCTGGACCACCATCGTCGGCTATGGCTCGCTGCTGGCGGCCCGCAACCAGGCGCTGCGCGGGTTTGGCCTCATGGCCATCCTCGGCGAGATCTCCTGCCTCGGCGCCGCCCTCATGGCGCTGCCGGCGGTCGTATTGTGGTGGGCGGCGCGGGGGAAAGCCTGAGGGTGGGGCCGAGGGTGCCGCTCGGGCCGGGTGACGGGAGCGGAGCTGCACGTGGGGCAACAGGTGGGGCAAGAGGAAGGGCGACCCGGGTGGTCTCCGCGCGCGACCGCAAGACCCCGGCCGTCGACGCAATCAGGAAGAGCCCCATCAGCACCCACACCACCCCGAAGGTCAGGTGACGCCGACGGGCGGTGACGCGGCGGGGATCGTCGTCGTCGAGCTCGCGGGTTGGGTTCTTGCGGCCGAGCGTGAAGGCGCGAATGGTGCCGCCCAGCACCAGGGCGGCACCGACGACGTAGAAGACCAGTGGAGGGATGACCACGTTCATTTCGGGCGGAGTGTAGCGCGTCCCCAGCGAGGTCGGGCCGCGGCGGGAGCGCGGGCCGTTTCGCCGGCGAAGCGCCGGGGGAACGGCCTCGGTCTTGCTTGGACCGGACGCGATGGGCGGCCAGGGACGCTTGCGTCGTCCAGGGACGCTTGCGTCGTCCCTTCGTCCACACTTTCACTTCGGTTCGTTGGCAAGCCAGCCGGCATCGAATGCACGTGCACAAACACAAGGTCCTGCTCTTCATTCCCAACCTCCAGCAGGGGGGCGCAGAGCGCCAGATCCTGGAGCTGGCGCGAAACCTCCCCGAGCGCTTCGAGACGACCCTGTGCGTGTGGAACGACGCGGTCCACTACCGCGAGCTGCTGGCCGAGGGTGAGCCCCGTCATGTCCTCGGGGTGCGGCGCATGAGCCTGGCCGGGCTCCATGCCCTCGAGGACGTCCTGGCGCTCGAGCGCCCCGAGATCCTGCATTCGTATCGCGACAAAGCCAACTTCTGGGCGCGGCTGGCGGTGCGGCGCGTCCCGGTGCCGATCGTCCTCACCAGCGTGCGCAGCCGCGCCATGCGGCTTCTCTATCTGCTCTCGGAGTGGCGGCTCTCCCGGCACTCGGATCGCGTGCTGACCAACTCCGAGGGGGTGCGTCGCGAGCTCACCCGGTGGGCCCGGGTGGACGCCTCCAAGATCCAGGTCATTCACAACTTCATCGATCTCGAGCGCTTCCAGCCTCCGAGCGAGCGGGCGCGCACCGAGGCGCGGGCCCACTTCGCGCTCGGGCCCGAGGATCTGATGCTGGTGGTCCCGGGGCGCATAAGCCTGCAGAAGCACCAGCTCGGGCTCATGCGCTCGCTGGCCTGGCTGCAGGGCCGTGGGCAGCTGCCTGCCGGGGTGCGGATCTTCCTGGCCGGACGTGAGCGGGATCGCGCCTACGCCTGGCTGCTGCGCCGACAGATCGACTGGCTCGGCCTCGGCCCGCGCGTCGTGCACCTCGGAGCGGTCACCGATCACGACATGCCGCGCCTCTACCACGCCGCCGATGCGCTGATCTTGCCGTCGCTGTGGGAGGGCCTGCCGAACGTGGTCCTCGAGGGGGCCGCCTGCGGGCTGCCGGCGATCGTGTCGCACGCGGCGAACGTCGACGGGCTGGTGGTGGAGGGCCAGAGCGGCTTCGAGGTCCCGACCTTCGATCGGATCGCCCTCGGGCGGGCGATCGCCCGCATGATCGAGCTCGGCGAGGACCAGCGACGCCGCATGGGCGCCTTCGGGCGCGCGCACGTGGCGGCGAAGTTCGGACCCGAGCGCATCCTCGCCGAGACCGTGCGGCTCTACGACACGCTGCTGGCGGAGAAGGGACTGCTGTCCTGATGTGCGGCATCGCCGGCTTTCTGGCGGCCGATGCCAGGGCCCCCGCGCGCCTGGATCTCGTGCGCACGTTCGCGGCAGCGATGATGCACCGGGGACCTGATGGCGGGGGGATCTACGGGAATGGCCCGGTCGCGTTCGCCCACCGCCGCCTGTCGATCATCGATCTGTCGCCGGCCGGATTTCAGCCCATGACCAACGAGGACGGCTCGGTCGCGATCCTGGTCAACGGCGAGATCTACAACCACCGGGGCCTTCGGGCGGAGCTCGAAGCCAAGGGTCATCGGTTCCGCAGCCACAGCGACTCGGAGGTGATCGCCCACCTGTTCGAGGAGGTCGGCGCGGACTTCCCGCGCCACCTCCGCGGCATGTTCGCGGCCGCGGTCTACGATGCGCGGACGCGGCGCCTGTTCCTGGCGCGCGATCGCTTCGGTGAAAAGCCGCTCTACTACCTGCGGCGGGGCGACGGCTTCGCCTTCGCCTCGGAGCTGGCGGCGCTGCTCGCGGATCCGGGGACCGAGGCGACGCTCAGTCCGACCGCGCTCGATCTCTACCTGGCCCTGCAGTACGTCCCGGCGCCGCGCACCATCTTCCAGCAGATCCACAAGCTGCCGGCCGGGCATCTGCTGACCGTGGCCTGTGGCGAGGCCCCGGCGCTCTCGCGCTACCACACCCTGTCGCGTCGCCCGCTCGACGAGCCCATCGACGAGACCGAGCTGGTCGCCCGCACCCGGGCGCTGGTCGAGGAGTCGGTGCGCCTGCGCATGATGTCGGACGTCCCGCTCGGGGCCTTCTTGTCGGGGGGGCTCGACTCGTCCATCGTGGTCGCGTGCATGGCGAAGGCCTCGTCGCAGCCGGTGCGGACCTTCTCGGTGGGCTTCGAGGGGACCGAGCTCGACGAGCTGCCGTTCGCGCGGGCGGTGGCCCGGCGCTTCGGAACGGAGCACCAGGAGCTCACGGTGCGGCCGAGACCGAGCGAGCTGACGCAGCTGCTGCCGCGCATCGTCCGGCACCACGGGGAGCCCTTCGGGGATTCGTCGACCCTGCCGACCCAGTACCTCTGCGAGATGACCCGACGGCAGGTGACCGTCGCGCTGTCCGGCGATGCGAGCGACGAGGCCTTCGGCGGCTATCGGCGCTACGCGCGGGCGCGCGCAGCCAGCCTGGCGATGGCCCTGCCCTTCCCGCTGCCCGCGCTGGTGGCGACCGTCCTGCGCGGGCTGCCGGGGGCCCGGGCCGCGCCCGTGCGGGCGTTCGGCCGGCGGCTCGGGGCGGGGGTGGCCGCCCGCTACCTGGCGCTCGTGGGTCACTTCTCGTGGGGGCAGCGGCGGGAGCTCTACACCCCCGGGATGCGCGAGCGGCTCGAGGCCGAGGGCGCGCCCGGGACCGCGCCGGGCGACCGGGCCCTCGCGCTCCTCGAGGGCATCCTGCGGGCCAGTCGGGGCGGCGACGAGGTGAACCGGCTCTCGGAGCTCGACACGGAGACGTACCTGCCAGACGACATCTTCGCCAAGGTCGACACCGCCAGCATGATGCACGGCCTCGAGGCGCGGGCGCCGTTCGCCGATCACCTGCTGATGGAGCTGGCGGCGCGCATCCCCGGTCGGCTCAAGCTGCGGCGCGGACGCGGGAAGCTGATTCTCAGGCGGGCCTTCGCCGGGGACTTGCCTCCCGAGATCCTGACCCGCCCCAAGAAGGGCTTCGCCTCGCCGACCCGCGGGTGGTTCGCGGGGCCGCTCCGGGGCTTCGCGCGCGAGCTCTTGCTGTCGGCAGAGACCCGCGCCCGAGGAGTCCTCGCTCCGGAGGCCATCGAGCGCCTGCTGGCGCAGCATGCCGCGGGCGTGGACCACGGCGAGCGGATCTGGGATCTGGTGGTGCTCGAGATCTGGCACCGGGAGCTGGTGGATGGGCGCGCCCGCTTCGGGGCGGAGGTGGCGGACCGCGCACGGACGGCGCCGCTGCGGATGATGAGCCCGGAGGCCTGAAGAGCCGATGACGAGATGAGCCGCGTCGTCTTCTTCCTGCAGGGGAAGCGGGTGCCGGCCGCCCGTTTTCGCGGCGTGGCCATCGCACGGGGGCTCGCGGCCAGGGGCTTCGAGGTGGATCTGCGGACCGCGGTGCCGAGCGTCTACGGCGACTGGGGCTCCGCCGGGCGGTGGCCGGGCCTGCGGACGCTGCTTGGTCCGCTGGCCCTGGTGTCGCGGCTGACCCAGCTCGGCGACGTTCGTTCGGGCGACATCGTCTTCTTTCAACGCCCGATGGTCGAGCTTCCGACCGCCTGGCTCGAGCGCCGCGTGCTGGCCGGGAGGGCGGGGCCGCGCTCCCTGTTCGACTTCGACGACGCCATCTACCTGAACCCGGGAACGCGCCGGAAGTTTCATCGCATCGTGCAGATGGTCGACTGGGTGGTGGCGGGAAATCGCTCCCTGGCGGAGGCGGCGGGGGTGCCGCACAAGACCCGGATCATCCCCACCGCCGTGGACACAGCCCGCTGGACCCGGCAGCCTCCGCGCGATGCGACCGGGCGGCAGGTGGTCGTGGGCTGGACCGGGCTCTCCTCCAACTACGGGCAGCTCGCGACCGCGGCGGCGCCCATCGCCCGGGTCCTCGACCGCACCGGCGCGCGGTTCGTGCTGATCTCGGATGCGCCCCCGCCAGGCGACCTCGCCTGCCTGCGCCCCGAGCTCGTCCGGTGGCGGGCGGATCGCGAGGTCGAGGACCTGGCCCGGCTCGACATCGGCGTCATGCCGTTGCCCGACACACCCTACGCGCGCGGCAAGTGCGCGTTCAAGCTGATCCAGTACATGGCCCTCGGACGCGCCGCGGTGGCCTCTGCCGTGGGGGTCAACACCGAGGTGGTGGACGACGGGGTGAACGGATTCCTGGCGCGCGGTCCGGGCGACTGGGAGGCGTCCCTCACCGCCCTCATCGAGGACGCCAGCCTGCGCGCGCGTCTGGGCGACCGTGCGCGCGCGCGCGTCGAGGCGCGCTACGCGCTCGACGCCGTGATCCCGGCCTACGCGGAGATCCTGGAGGCGCTCGGCGGACGACCGCACACCACTGGCGACGCCGCTCCCACGGGAGGTGGCTGCCCATGAGCGATGGAGCCAGGGGCGACGGGCCCGGGGCCCCGCAGGCGCGGGAAGATGATGTCCGGCACGCTGCGCGGAGCGGGGGCGTGCAGGTCCTGACCATCGTCGCACAGGGGATCTCGCCGGTGGCCCAGGTGATCTTCGCGCGGCTCTTCGGGACGGCGGTGTTCGGGGCCTACCAGGTCAGCGTCGCCCTGCTGGAGGTGGCGACCCGCGGAGGAACCGGCGGCGCGGACAAGGCCATGCTCCGCTACATCGCCGGGGCCCGCGCGCGGGGGGACCAGGCCGCATCGGATGGCGCTCTCTTCTCCGGGCTGCGGCAGGGCTTGGTCCTGGGGATGGCCCTGGTGGCGGGGCTGGTCCTCTTTGCGCCGGCCATCGGACGCCTCTTTCATCAACCCGATCTCGCCCGCGCCCTGCCGTTGATGGCACCGGCGGTCGTCTTCACGGGCGCCATGTACATCCTCATCCAGGCCAGCCTCGGGGCGAGGCGCACCCGGCCGAACCTGATCGTGCGCGGGCTCTGCGAGCCGGGGTTCCTGCTGCTGGCCGGGGTGGGCGCGGCGGCCGCCGGCCCGAGTCTCCGCAACCTGGCAATGGCGCACATGCTGGCCTCGGCCGCCACCCTCGGCGTGGCGCTGCTGCTGGTGGGGCGGGTCTTCGGACCGGGCGCGGCAGGCCCGGGCGCAGCGGGTCGGGGCGCAGCAGGTCGGATCTTCCGGGCGCGGCCGGTGCGGGGCTTTGCACGCTTCTCGGTGCCGATCGGGGCCAGCGAGCTCCTGAACGCGGTCCTGCAGCGCGCGGACATCGTGATGCTGACCGCCTACTGCGGGGCGCGCGCCGCCGGCATCTACGCCGCGGCGGAGTTCCTGGGGCGGATGGTGGCCAACGTCCGCTACGCCTTCGACAGCATCGCGGCGTCGGTGTTCTCCGAGGCCATCCACCTCTCCGATCACGACCGGCTGCAGTACAACCTGACCTTGATGACCCGCTGGGTCATCTCCGTCTCGGCTCCCCTCGGTGCCCTCGCCATCGCGCTGCGCGGGGTGCTCCTCGGGCTCTACGGGCCGGAGTTCGTGGCCGGCTCGACGGCCATGGTGATCCTGGTCGTCGGCCATCTGGTGAACGCCAGCTGTCTCTCCCCCTGGGTGCTGGTGGTGAGCGGACGGTCGGGGCGGATGTTCGCCGCCAACCTGTTCTCGGCGATGCTCAACATCGGCCTCGGGGTGGTCCTGATCCCGCGCTTCGGCCTGGTCGGCACCGCCGTGGCGGTCGGCTGCTCGATCGGGGTGTTGCAGCTGGTCCTCGGCGCGTGGGTCTGGCGGCTGCAGGGGGTGCACCCGTTCGACCGCCGGGTCGCGAAGCCCCTCTTCTCGGCGGCCGTCATGCTGGTCGCCGTCCTGCTCGCCCCGGTCCGCCACCTGCCCGCCTGGCTCGCCGCCACAGTGGTGCTCGCGGTCGGGCTCGCGGTCTACGCCGGGACGATGCTGGCCCTTGGCCTGCCCGCCGAGGAGCGCGCGCTCCTGGCCAAGCTCCGCCCGCTCCCCCGCCGCCCCTGACCCGGGCGCGCCCCGACCTGGCTCTCAGCGGGCTCCGGCAATCTCCCGCAGCACGTAGTACTCGTTGAACGGGCGGTCGTCGGTGATGTGGATCGAGCCCGCGCCGCGAACGAACGCACGCGGATCCTCCTCGGAGCCGAGGACCAGCCCCAGGAACACCTCCGGATTCTTCTCCTTCACCCATTCGACCAGATCGGCCCTGGCGAGCTCGGGCATTCGACTGGCCAGCTCCGCCGGCGACGGTGTCTCGATGGGAGACATCGAGGCCAGGAAGTGGTGCCCCCAGCCTTCGTGGGAGAGGTACATCTTGACGTAGGGAAACGATTCGAGGAGGGAGTTCACGACGGCCTGCACGGTCTGCCCCTTGGTGTTGGGCATCCACTGCTGGAGGATGCCACCCGCCTTGAGCCGCGCCCGCACGGCCGCATAGAACTCGTTCGAGTACAGCAGGCTCGAGCCCGCGGCCTCGACCGGTGGTGGTGGGTCGAGCGTGACGACGTCGAAGGTCTCCTGCGTGCGCCGGAGAAAACGACGCCCATCGTCGATCACGATCTTGCCATTGGGACGGCTGACCACCTGGTTGGCGTCGTCGAAGTAGTATGGGAAGGCCTCCTTGACGCTGGGAACCAGCTCGACCGCCGTCGCCTCGATGTTCCAGCTCATGAGGGAGCGGAAGGTGGTTCCCATGCCGAAGCAAATGTCCAGGGCCGACGTGGGCCGGTGACCGAGCATGGCGAGCGGGAGGTGGGCCATCACCTTGGTGATCGTGGTCAGGTTGGTGATCCCGACTCCGTTGACCAGGAGCATCTTCTTCATACCCGAGCCGAACGACACGATGGTCGCGGTGTGATCGCGGCGGACCTGGTTCTCGCCTGGTCCATAGCCGACGCCCTGATCTTCGTAGGTGTCGACCACCAGGATCGAGACGAGCGCCAGGGGCACGAGGACCGCGGCCTCTCGCCGGTGCGCGCGCAGCGCGCGCGGGGCCGATCCAAACAAGAAGAGGAGGAGATAGGGGGCCGCCAGGAGAAGGAGCGACAGCTTGAGCCCCATCGCGGGCAGCATCAGGTACGAGGCCACCAGCGGCCCCACGATGCACCCGAGGATATTGACGGCGTACGAAGACCCGGCGGCCTCGGGACTGCCCTGCGAGGCCTTGTCGATGAGCTTGGGGGTGAGGTACCCCAAGAGCGCGCAGAACGGAAAGATGCTGGCCAGCGCGACGAGCCCGCGCAAGACATTTCCCAGGACCGGAGGAACGGTCTGCAGGTGGAGCCTCGGATCGTTGAGCGCGATCGGCAGGAGGGCAGCAATCGCGAGCCACGCAACCAGCCGCTCCGTGGAGAGCACCACCTGCCTGACGAGATGCCTCCGATAGACCAGCGAGCCGATCCAGGTCGCGAGCAGGTAGGTGAAGAGGAGAAACGCGAACGAGTAGACCTGGGTCTTGAGCACGACGGTGAAGGCCCGCGTCCAGACGACCTCCATCGCCATCGAGGTGAAGCCGGTCACGAAGAGGATGACCATGGCCGGCCGGCTGCGCCGCCCGAGGCCGTGCGCCACCGAGGGCCTGGGGCGAGCCGCCGCAGCGGCTCTGCCCGCGCGTCTGCCGAGGCTGCCGAGGCCGAGCCACCCCGCGCTGATCGCGATGCACAGGTTCATCGCGGCGGCGACCCGCAAGGTGCGGGTGAATCCGAGCAACTCGATCAAGACGACCGCGGTCACCAGCGTACCGGTCATGGCCCCGATGACGTTCGCCAGGTACAGAAAACTGAAGCTCGTCGTCTCGTCGTTCGACTGCTCCTTGATGTAGGCCATCATCAAGGGGAACGTGGTTCCCATCAGGAAGCACCACGGGAAGATGGATCCCGCGATGATGAGGGCCGACCACCAGAGGTAGGCCGCCGAATCGGACTGACCGACCGGAAGCAAGGCTCGCTCGCCGAGGCCGAACAGGTGGGGAACGGCGAAGGCCCCGACCCCGATGACGAGCTCGGCCAGGGCGTAATACCAGACGGCCGACAGCCGGGTCCTCGCCGCCAGGGCCTCGACCAGCCGGCCGGCCAGCCACGAGCCGGCGAAGAGGCCGAACATGAACACCGAGATGACCACCGACAGGACCGGCGTGATCACGCCGAACGATGCGAAGCAGATGCGGAGCCAAACGACCTGGTACAGCAGTCCGCAAAAGCCAGACAGAAAGAAGAGTGCAAAGAGAAGTCGGCGCTGTCCCATCATGTGCCCTTCCTCATCGGCTCCTCGGCGGTCGGGTGCATGGTCGCCGGTCGGACGGTCACGTGTCAATGTCTCGGATCCAAGCTCCGCCGGACACGGACCCGCCCGCCGCCCGACTCCGGACTATCCCCTCTCCCCGCTTCTCGGGGCGAGGGAATAAGAATTCAGCGGGGCTCGGCCTTCGGGGGCTCGGCCTTCGGGCGGTGCACTAGTTGGCGATCTCCACGGCCTTGAGCTCGCGTATCACCGTGACGCGGATCTGGCCGGGGAAGGTCATCTCCTCGGAGATGCGCCGGGCGATCTCGGTGGACAGGCCGATGGCGCCCCGGTCGTCCACCTTGTCCTCCGCAACGTAGATCCGCACCTCGCGGCCGCCCTGCACCGCGAAGGCCTCCTCGACCCCGCGGAAGGACCGGGTGATCCGCTCCAGGTCGTCGAGGCGAGCGACGTAGTTGTCCTCCATCTGGCGGCGGGCGCCGGGGCGTGCCCCCGACATGGCGTCGGCGGCCGCCACCAGGTAGGCGTAGGGGCTGGAGAACGGCTCGTCGGTGTGGTGGGCGCCGATGGCGTTGGCCACCACCTCGGCCTCTCCGAGCCGGCGGGCATAATCGGCGCCGATCACCGCGTGCGAGCCGTCGAGCTCGTGGGTCAGCGCCTTGCCGATGTCGTGCATCAGCGCGGCCCGCCGCGCGAGCTTCATGTCGAGGCCGAGCTCGTCCGCCATCATCCCGCACAGAAAGGCCGCCTCGACCGCGTGCTTCCACTGGTTCTGGGTGAAGCTGGTGCGGTAGTTGAGGCGCCCCACCAGGGCCACGATCTCCGGGTGGGCAGCCGGGATCTCCAGGGTGGCGAAGGCCCGCTTGCCGAGGTCCATCAGCTCCCGATCGAGGGTGGCGGCGATCTCCTTGGCGGCGACGCCGACCGCCTCGGGCGCGGCCTTGGGGTGGCGACCGATCCAGGTGAGGGCACGCCGGGCGACCTCGCGCCCCACCCCGTCGAGGCCCTCGAGGCGCACGGCGTTGCCCTCCTCGGTGGGGCCGAGCTTCACGTTGGCGAAGGGCTCGATGGCCCGCAGGTTGGCCTGCTCGCGTCCCACCCAGTGCTCGAAGGCGATCCCCGGCGGCGGGTTCACGATCGACATCAGGCGCTCGGTGAGGTAATGCCCCGAGAACCGCCCCACCGCGATCCCCATCACCCGCTTGGCGCGCCGCACCTGCTCGGCGTCGTTGGCCGCCTGCTCGATGGCCCGCAGCATCTGCTGGCCGGTGACCCGCGCGGACTCGGTCTCACCCTCGATGATCGCGGCGCGCACCTGCCCCGCCGTCTGGCCCGCCCGCCGCTCGAGCAAGACCCGCCGCTCGCCCCCGACCCGCGCGGTCTCGGCGCCGAGCGACCGGAGCTGCTCCTCGCGCGTGCGCTGAGCTGCGCGCAGGGTATTGAGCCGCTCCCGCCGCGCCACCACCTCGGCCTCCAGGGCCGCGATCGTGCGCCGGCGCGCATCGAGCTCGACCACGCGCGCAGGCAGCTCGTTCTCGCGCGCGGTGGTGACGGCGTCGAAGGCCACCCCCGCCGCCTGGGCCTCCTCCATCGCCGCCAGCTGCGCGGCCTGGCGGATCTGCGAGCACTCGGCCACGGCGGCCGCACGCTCGGAGGCGATCCAGGCCGCGCTCGAGGCCGCGCCGAGGGCGGCCCGACGGCGCGCGGATCGGCCCCCCAATGCCGCGCTGACCGCGCCCACCGCGCCGCCCGAGACGAGTATCAGGACCCATACCCCGCCGCTCATGGATTCAGCCGATGGTGAGGCCGAGGTGCTCGCGCACCGCGAAGTACTCGTCCGAGACCGACCACTGTACGAGATCGCGGATCTTGTCCTTGGGCTCGGCCGACCCCACCGCGATCGGCTCCGATTGCACCAGGCGCGCCGCCACCTCGAGATCGTTGCACAGCAAGAAGCCGGCCCGGGTGGCCGTGAAGTCCACCGCGGTGGCCCAGCGGGTGATGTCGGCCTCGGCCTTGCTGGCGATGAACCGCTGCACCACCACCGACAGCTGCTCCAGCATCTGCGGGGGGATGAGCTTGCGCAGGAAGTCGAGGTACTGGTTCACCGGCTGCGCCAGCTCGGGCTTGACCGTGAAGGCCGGCTGCACCAGGCGCAGCGCCGCCAGGAACACCACCCGCAGCTGCGCCATGGTGGGGACCACCGTCGGCCAGCGCACGAAGTGGTCCGGTCGCATCCAGGTCAGCTTCTTGGCGGTGATGTACGCCAGCTCCTTCTCGACCCGCCCTTGCAGCAGGCTCGCCCCGACCACGAACGAGGGGGTGAGCTGGGCCTTCTCGCGGGCGTTGGCCAGGTCGAGCTCACCCGGTGATTCGGGCCGCAGGTAGAGCTCGGGCTGGGGCACCGCCATGACCTGCACCAGGTAACTGAAGACCTTGCTGAAGAGCAGCTGGTCGCTCGAGACGTCGCGCCGGTCCTTGCGCTTCAGCCCCCAGTCCTTGTGCTCCTTGGCGTAGGCCGCCGCCACCGCGGTGCTGACCGAGGCGAAGATGTGGGAGATGTAGCGATCCTCGTCGGGGTGGTAGATGTTGCGCTGCCACAGCTCCTCGGTGAGGCGGGCCTTGGCCCGCACGAACCCCTTGGCCCGGTACTGCTCGAAGAACTGCTGCTCCTCGGGGTCGGCCTTGCGCAGGAAGGCCAGCGCCGACGTCACGCACCAGGCCCGATCGTAGAGCTGCATGTCGAGGTAGAGCCGGCGCAGGGTCTTGAGGTGCGGCGAGGCATCCGCCGGCTCGGGGGTGTTCTTGACCAGGAACCGCAGCTCCTGGACCGCCTTGTCGTAGTTCTCGGGCCCGGAGAGCTGGTACAGCTCGGCCAGGATCTGGCGGCGCCGGAGGTCCCCCTTGTTCAGGCTGACCGCCACCTCGAAGGCCGCGGTCGCCGCCCGGTAGTCCTTGAGCCGCGAGCGGTAGATCTCCCCGAGCGCGTGCCACAGGGCGATCTGGGTGTCGCGCTTCTCGGCGGGGGGATCGGCCCCGAGCCGCTTGATCATGCGCCGGTAGCTGCGCTCCTGGTTCCGCCAGTCCTTCTTGGCGGTCATGATCTTGTCGATCCGCTCGAAGGCCTTGAGATCCTCGGGATCGGCGTCGAGGGCCTGGTTCAGGAACTCGACCGCGTCGTCGGTGCTGTGCAGCTCGTAGTTGGCGATGTTGCCGGCCGCCACCAGGAAGCGGGCCTTGAGCTTGCCCTCGGCCAGGTCCGCCAGCCGCACCAGGATCTCGATGGCCTTCTTCCACTGCTTGGTGTCGCTGAACAGATCCAGCAAGTGGTGCAGGAGCTGGCGATCGGTCGGCTTGAGCTCGAGGGCCTCGAGGTGGGCGGCGATGGCCTTCTGCGGGATGTTCAGCCGATCCTTGTAGATGCCGGCGATCTCCTCGTTGATCCCGAACTTCTCGTCGAGGTCGTGGCTCGACAGCAAGATCGCGCGCTTCTGCTTGATGACCGCCTCCCAGTCGTTGGACTGGGAATAGATCTCGATCAGCGCGTTCAGGGTCGGGCGGTGGCCCCCCTGGATCTCCAGGGCCTTCTCGAACATGTTGATGGCCTTGGGGCGCTCGCCGAGCTTCAGCTTGATGCGCCCGAGCCGGAAGAACAGCTCGACGATCTCGTCGTCCTTCTGCGCGTCCCGGTGGTGGACCAGGATGGTCTGGTAGATGCGGAAGGCGTCGTCCCAGTGCTCGAGGCGGTAGAGCAACGCCGCCCGATCTACCAGGGTCGGCAGGTAGGTCGCGTCGAGGTCGTAGGATTGCTTGTAGTACTTGAGCGCCTTGTCCGCGTCGCCCACCTGATCGGCGGCCTTGGCCAGCCGGTGGTAGAGCTGGGTCATCTCGCGGTTGGTCTTCTTGCCGGCCTTGCGCGCCAGCGTCTCCATCAGCGGCACCAGCGGCGCCCACTCCTTGCGCTTGTAGTACAGCTCGCCGAGCGGCTCGGCCGCCTCGACGTGCTCGGGGTCGAGCTCGATCACCCGGGCAAACAGGCGCGTGGCGGTGTCCTCGTCGCCGAGCTTGTCGAGGTAGATCCGCGCCGCCTCCTGCAGGAGCCGGGTCTTCTCCAGCGGGTTCGGGGTGTTCGATTCCGCCCGCACCATGAGCTGCGCGGCCTTGACCCAGTCGCCCCGGCGCTTGTAGAGCGCCAGCAGCGACAGCATGGACGGCACGTGGGTCCCGTCGTGGGCCAGCGCCTCCACCAGGAACTCCTCGGCGGCCTCCGGCGCCCGCAGCTGCTCGTCGTGGATCTTGCCGAGCCGGTAGTTGAGGTCGACCCGCTCCTTGGTCGAGCCCGCCAGCGTCACCAGGCGGCGCATCACGTCCACCGCCCGCTCCCACTGGGAGGTCTCCTCGTACAGGCGCCCCAGCCCCGCCAGGGCAGGCAGGTGCCCGGGCTCGAGGCCGAGCGCGTCGTTGTAGGCGTCGATGGCCCGATCGAGATCCCGCAGCTCGTTCTCGAGGACGTCGCCGGTCTTGGTATACAGATCGATGCGCTCGTTCTGGTCGTGGGTGATGAGGATGTGCTTGCGGTAGGTCTCGACCAGGTTGTCCCACTTCTTGTCGAGGGCGTAGATGCGCTCGAGATCGCGGAAGGCCCGCTGGTTGTGGTCGTCGACCAGCAGGATCTTCTCCAGCACGTCGGAGGCCCGATCGGTCTTCCCGAACTGCTCCTCCCAGACCGCGGCCATCCGCTGGTAGATTTCGACCCGGTCCCCCTCCGGCGCTGACACCTCGAGCTGGTGCTCCATGTTCTCGAGGTAGGCCTCCATGTTGCCGGTCTTCTGGTAGAGAGAGTCCAGGGCCTTGAGGGCCGCCAGGTTCTGCGGATCGACCGAGAGCACCTCCTTGTACGAGTCGACCGCCCGGTCGTTGTCGCCCAGGCGATCTTCCCACAGCTCGCCCACCTGCAGGCGCAGCCGCACCGCCAGATCGGTGTCGTCGACCACCATGGCCTTCTTGGCCAGCACGTCCACCAGGCGATCCCAGGCCTGGGTGCGGCGGTACAGGCGCTCGAGGGCGTTGATGGCGGCCAGGCAGCGCTCGTCGAAGTCGAGGGCCCGCTGGTAGGCCACGGTGGCCTGGGCCGCGTCGCCGATCTGGGTCTCGTAGACGTCGGCCAGCCCGAGCAACAGCTCGACCTTCCTCGGGACCGACTCCTCCAGATCGGCGTGCCGCGACAGGGCGGCCACCAGATCGGTCCACTTCTTCTGCTTGCGGTAGAAGTCCTCGAGGGCCGCCAGCGAATCCACGTGGGTGGGATCGAGCGCCAGCGCCTGCTGCGCCGAGGCCACCGCGTACTCCAGGTGCCCGAGCGCGGAGTCGTACCAGCGCGCGATCTTGACCCACAGGTCCGCCGCCTGCTTGGGATCCGAGATGGTCTGGACCACCTGGGTGTAGTCCGAGATGAGCTCGTTCCAGCGCCCGATGGCGGTGGCCAGGCGCTCGAGCTCGCGGGCCACGTGGTTGTTGGAGTAGTCCTCGCGGAAGGCCGCCTGCAGGGTCACGAAGGCGCTCTCGCGATCCTCGAGCTCTCGCTCGTAGGTCTCCGCGATCTGCACGAGGATGTTGATCCGCGCCCCGCTGTCGGCCACGAACTCGGTCCGGGCCAGCAGCAGATCGATCAGCTTCATCCAGCTCTTGCGCTGGCGGTAGAGCTGCTCGAGCTCGAGCGAGGCCCCCTGGTGCGCGGGATCGAGCTGCAAGATCCGCTCGTAGACCTCGGCCGCCGAGCCGCCGTCGCCGATCTTGTCGGCCCACAGCGAGGCGGCCTGCATCAGGACATCGACCTGCTCGGATGGGCTGGCCATGGCCTGCGCCCGCCGCTCGAGGATGTCCACCGCGTCCTCCCAGCGGGCCTCCTGGATGAACAGCTTCTCCAGGGCGGCCAGGGCCCGGAAGTCGTCCGAGTCGATCTCCAGCACCTCGCGCCAGGCCTCGATCGCCTCCTGGGTGCGCATCAGGGTCTCGCCCTCCAGCTCACCGAGCTGGGCGTAGAGATCCTTGAGCTCTGCCTGCCCGATGCGGTTCTCCCCCAGCTGGGCCACCCCGATCAGCCGACGCAGCGCCTCCGACAGCTCCTCCCAGGCGCCGGCGCTGCGGTAGTTGTCGACGATCGCGCGCAGGGCATCCACGTCCTGGGAGTCGATCTCGAGGACCTTCTGCCAGCTCTCGAGCGCGTTGCGCTCCCGCCCGAGCCTCTCGCCCCAGATCCGCCCCAGGCGCTTGAAGATGGGGATCTTCTTCTCCGCGTCGGGCACCACCGAGACCAGCTGGTCGAGCACCTCGGTCAGCTCCCGCCACTCCCCGGCCGCCTCGTGCAGATCGGCCAGCCCCGCCAGGGCCACCGGATCCTTGGCCCGCAGGTCGAGCACCCGGGCCCACAGGTCGATGGCGCGAGCCCGGTCGCCGAGCGCGTCCGCCGCGATCTTGGCCATACGGGCGTACACGTCGGCCAGCGCGTCGTCCTCGGTCGCGACGTCCAGGCGCTTCTCGTACACCCCGTACAGCTCCGCCCAGCGCTCGCTCCGGAAGTACAGGCGCTCGAGGGCCTCGAGCGCCTCCATCGAGCGGGACTCGTGCTCGAGCACCGCCAGGTAGCTGGCGATCGCCCCGTCCACGTCGTCGAGGGCATCGGCGCTGACCAGCCCGAGGCGGAGCTGCAGCCGCACCACCTCCGCGGGCTCGTCGGTGATGCTGATGCGCTGGCGCAGCACGGCAGCCAGGTTCTCGTGCATCCCCTGCGCGACGTAGATCCGGTCCAGCGCGTCGAGCGCGGTGGGATCCTTGTCGTTCTCGGAGATGATCTGGACCAGCACCTTCTCGGCCCGCTCGAGATCCCGCAGATCGTGCTCGAACACCGAGGCCAGCCGCAAGAGCACGTCGCGCCGGACCGACGGGGTGGTCTCGCGGCGGGCCGCCTCGAACATGGTCTCCACGTACTCGTCCCACTGGTGGGTCGAGCGGACAAGGCGCAGCAGCTCCTCGAGCCCGCTCGGGGCCGCGGGATCTTCCTTGACCGCCTGGGCCCACCAGGCGAAGGCCGCGATCTGGTCGACCAGCTTCTGTTCGGAGACCTCGGCCAGCCGCCGCAGGAGCGACTGCCGCGGGGCCCGACCCTCCAGGTGACCGAGCTGGACCTCGTAGATCTGGGCCAGCTTCTCCCACTCGTGGTTGTCGCGATACAGCGGCTCCAGCACGTCGGCGATCTCGCTCTGGTGCGGGCCGCTCATGAACATGCGCTCGAGCGAGGCCCGAGCTTCCCCGTGGCTCGGGTCGGCCTCGAGGACCCCCCGATAAGCCTCGATGGCCTTGGGCACGTCGGACAGGGCCAGCTCGTAGATCTGGGCCAGCCGGAAGGTGAGATCCACCACCTCGCCCTCGGAGCTGGCGACCTCGACCTCCTTCTGGACCACCTGCGCCAGCTCCTGCCAGCGCTGCTCGCGCACGAACAGCCGATCGAGCGCGGTGAGCGCGGTCTGGTTCACCGCATCGAGGGCCAGCACCCGCTGATAGTCGGCGATGGCGGCCTCGTGGGCCCCGGTCTCCTCGTCGTGCAACCGCGCCAGCCGCAGGAGCAGGTCGACCTGCCGGCCGCGCTGGTCGGTGCGATCGATCTCCTGCGACAACAGGCGCGCCAGCCGCTCCCAGCCGTTGATCTCGCCCGCCAGGCGCTCGAGGTGGGCCAGCACCTCGGGGTTGCCGGAGTCCACCTGGAACGCCCGCCCGTAGGCCTCGAACGCCGCGCTCTGATGCGACAGGCGGCGCTCCTCGAGCTCGGCGATCCGGCGCAGCCTCGCCACCTTCTGGGGGGCCTCCTCGGCGTGGGCGGCCATCACCTCGAACACCGCGACCACCTTCTCCCATTCACCCGCCGATTCGTAGATGGGCTCGAGCACCTCGGCCGCCAGCACCGGCTCATGGGCCCCCGCCATCAAGCCTTCGAGGGAGCCGAGGGTCGGCTCGTGCGAGGGATCCATGGCCAGCACCGCGCGGTAGGACTCGACCGCACGGGCCACGTCGTTCAGGCTGAGCCGCCAGAGCTCGCCGATGCGAAAGCGCAGGCTCACCACCTCGGCCGGCGTGGGGGCCATCTCGGTCTGTCGCTCGAGGATCGCCAGCAGGTCGTACCAGCGCTCGGTCTTCTGGTACAGGCGATCGAGCGCCTGGGCCGCGTCGTAGTCGTCCGGGTCGATGTCGAGGATCGACGAATAGGTCTCGATGGCCCGCTCGGGGTTCTGCAGCTCACGATCGTGCACCTGCCCGAGCACGAACAACATCTGCTTGCGCTCGGCCGGGCTGGTCGCGAGCTGGGCCTTGCGGGCGTAGATGTCCTTGAGCTCGTTCCACAGCGACAGCCGGATGAAGAGGCGCTCGAGGTGATCGAGCGCCACGCCGTCCGTCTCGTCGACCGCCAGCACCAGCCGGTAGACCTCGATGGCCTTGTCCAGGTTCTCCAGCACCTCCTCGAAGATCTGGGCGGCCTTGTAGTAGATGTCCTTCTTCTCCTGCGGGCCCGGGACGATGTCGGCCTTGCGCAAGAGCAAGCCCACCAGGCGCCCGTAGTCCCCGGAGCGCAGGTAGATGCTCTCGAGGGCGTTGGCGGCCGCCAGATCCCGCGGGGACGCGTCGAGCGCCGCCGCGTAGGCCGCGGCCGCCTCCTGATCGCGGTGCAGCTCGGTCTCGCACAGGCGCGCGATCTTGTGATAGAGGGCGCTGCGCAGCTCGGCGTCGTCGATGCCGGCCACCAGGCCCTGGTATTCCTCCACCAGGTCGCCCATCTTGCCGAGCGCGCGGGCCAGCCGCTCGATCTGCGCCTGGACGTCCGGGTGCAGCGGGTCCTGGCGGAGCGCCCGGGCCAGGGCGTCGTAGGCTTGCTCGGGGGCGTCGAGCCCGATCTCGTAGGCCTCCGCGATCTGGGCCAGCGTCGCGATCTTCTCCTCGGGACTCCCGGCATGGGCGGCGATCACCTCCTGCACCCGGACCAGGTTCTGGTAGTCGCCGTGGGCGCGGAAGACCGGCTCGAGCAGCTGGGCGACCTGCAGCTCGTAGTCGGGATCTGGCAAGATGCGGCCGAGCGCCGCCACCGCCTCGGGGTGCTCGGGATCGATCTCCAGCACCAGCCGATAGGTGTCGACCGCGGCACCCGGCTGCCCGAGGTTGAGCTCGCGCAGCTGGCCGAGCCGGACCAGCAAGGTCACGCGGTCGGCGGGCTCGGTCGTGAGGTGCAGCTGCTGCTGCAAGTTGTCCGCCAGATCGCGGAAGTCCCGCCGCGCGAGGTAGAGGCGATCGAGCGCGCGCAGGGCCTGCATGCTCTCGGGGGTGCTCTCGGCCGCCTCGCCGAGGACGTCCTTCCAGGCCGAGATGGACTCGTCTGCGTTCGCCAGCATCTCCTCCCAGACCGTCGCGATGCGGGTCCGGATCGCCACGCGCTCGCCGGGATCGGTCACGAGGTCGGCCTTCTTGCGCAGGGTCTCGATGAGGTCGTTCCAGCGCTCGGTCCGGGTGTAGAGCCGCTCGAGCGCCACCAGCGCGGAGACGTCCTGGGGCAGGATCTCCTGCGCGCGCCGGAAGTACTCCACGGCCCGATCGGACTGATCCAGCTTCTCGTCGTAGGCCACCGCGATCACCTGCAGGAGCTCGCGCGTGAGCAGCGGCGGCAGCTTCTTCGCCACGGCGCCCTCGTAGAGCTTGACCAGGGCCGCCCAGCCGTCCTTGCCGCTGTCCTTGGCGCCGCCGTCCTTGGCCGGCCCCGCGCCGGCCCCCGAGGCCCGACCCGGTCCGCCCGCGCTGGCCAGCGCCTCGAGCGCCTCGCGCGCCGCCCGCGAGCCCGGATCCTCGGCGAACGCCCTGGCGTAGGCGCCCCACGCGCCGTCGTGGTCGCCGAGATTCTGCTGGAGCCCGCCGATGCGCAGGAGCAGCTCGACCCGCCCGGCCGGGCTGGTGGCCCGCGCGAGCTTGATCTTCTGGATCTCGACCAGCCGTTCGAGGTCGAAGGTCTGCTCGTAGATGGGCTCCAGCACCTCGACCGCCACCATCTGCCGCTCGGGATCGGCCAGGTAGGCCTGCAGGGCGCCGCGCGCCGCCTCGTGCGCCGGGGCGAGGGCCAGGGCCTGCTTGTACGACTCCACGGCGCCCGCCGAGTCTGCCAGCCGCTGCTCCTGCACGCGCCCGCGGCGGAACTGCAGCTCGGCCACGTCCAGCGGCTCGGCCGTGAGCCCGATCTCCCGATCGATGGTGGCGCGCAGGGCCGCCCATTGCCCGGTCGCGGTGTAGAGCCGATCGAGGGCGTGCAGCGCCGGCAGCTGGGCCTCGTCTTGCTGCAAGACGGCCTGGTACAGCTCGATGGCCTTCTCGGGCTGCTTGATCTCGTCCTCGTAGAGGCCGGCCAGCTTGAAGCGAATCTCGAGCTGCTCCTGCCTGGACTTGGCGATCTCGAGCTTCCGATCGTACACCGCCAGCAGCTGCCCGAAGCGTCCGGTGGCGATGTACAGCCGCTCGAGGGCGCTCACCGCCTCCTCCTGCCGGGGCGAAAGCTCGAGGATCTGCCGGTTGCGCGCGATCGCCGTCTCGGGATCGGCGAGCTCGCGCTCGTAGGCCCGGGCCAGCACCAGCAGGATCGGCAGCCGCGCCGCGGGATCGGTCAGCTCGGGCAGGCTCGCCTCGAACACCTCGGCGAGGGGCCCCCACTGCCCCGCGCGCCCCGCGAGCTCGGTGGCGCCCTCCCGCGCCCAGGACTGCGAGGGGTCCTCCCCGAACGCGCCCAGCGCCATCCGCAGCGCCCCGGCCGGATCTCCGGCCTCCCGGGCCAGGAGATCCACCAGGCGCTTGGCCCGGGCCTGCCGCGCCTGCGGCTCCCGGGTGTGCTCGAGCTGAATCTGCAGCACCTGCGCCAGCGGCCCGACGGCGCTGGCCTTCTCGTAGATCGGGATCAGGGCCTCGGCGGCCCCGGCGTTCCCGGGGTCGATCGAGAGCGCCTTCTCGAAGGCCTTCTGGGCCTTGTCGGCCCGGGCCAGGCGATCGCGGTAGATCTCGCCAATCTTGTTCCAAAGACCGAGGCGGGCGTCGCCCTCCTCGCTCTCGGCCTGCCGTTCCAGGACCCGCACGAGCTCGTCCCACTTGCCCTGCGCGGCATAGAACTCCTCGAGGGAATCCCAGTCGCGCTGCTGGAGATACAGCTTCTTGAGGGCATCCTGCGCGCGCCGGTTGTCGGGCTCGCGCGCCAGGAGCCCGCGCCAGGCCTCGACCGCCCGCGTCGGCTGGTTGACCCGCTCGGTGTAGAGGATCCCCAGCTTGGTCAGCAGGGCCGCCTGCTTGGCCGGGTCACGCTCGGCCAGCTCGACCTGCCGCTGCAGCGCCTCCGCCAGCTCCGGCCAGGCCTTCTCGCGCTCGAAGAGCTTCTCCAGCTCGCCCAGGGCCTCGAGGTTCTCCGGATCCTCCTCGAGCACCTCCTTCCACAGCTCCACCGACAGCTGGGGCTTCTTCAGCTTGTCCGACGCCAGGCGCGCCACCTCCACCCGCCGCGTGCGCCGCTCGGCGGAGCTGGTGAGGCGCGCGATCTCTCGCTGGTGAATGCTGATCAGCTTGTCCCAGTCCCGCCGCTTCTCGTACATCTGCTTGAGGAAGGCCAGCGACTGGACGTGGGTGGGCTCGATCTCGAGGACCTGCTCGAAGGCCTTGATCGCCTCGACCTGGTTGGAGAACTTCTCGAGGAAGAGGTTCGCCACCCGCAGCTGCAGCTCCACCTTCTCGGCCGGCTCGGACACCACCCCGGCCCGCTTGCGCAGGAGCGCGATCAGATCCGGCCAGCGCTTCATCTGCTCGTACTGCGCAGCCAGGGCCGAGCTCGCCTCGAGGTTCTCGGGATCGATGCTCAGGATCTGGTTGAACGCGTTGACCACCATCACATCGAGCTTGAGGCGGTCCCGATAGACGGTGATCATCTCGAGCAGGAGCGGGATCTTGTCCTCCGGATGGCTCCAGCTGGCCTTCTCGACCGCGTCCTTCATCACCTCGATGAAGGCGTTCCACCGCTCGGCCTTCTTGTAGACGCGGGCGAGCTCTCGGCGCGGGGGCCAGGCCGTGGGAGCGACGGCCACCATCTTCTTCCAGGCGTCTATCCCCTTCTCGAGCGACTGCTTCTCCGCCTCGAGGGCCGCGGTGACCTGAGGCTGGAGCTCGGGGGCAAACTCGTGCACGCCGTTGGAGGTGCCATTGGCGGAATCTGAATCCTTCTTGCGCTTCGACTCGCTCTCCTGCTTGGACTGCTGCTCCACTTTGGCGCTCCTCCACTTCGGGCTCTTGCCCCGAGCGTCTCCGAGCAGGCGGGGGTACCGACGCGGGGCCTTCCATACCGCCCCAGGCGGCACCGCTGCCAGGTCGGCGGCTCGGTACACAAAACGGCTTCGCTTTATAACACGGAAATACTTCGGGAAAATGCAGAGAGCGGCCAGGACGAGCCCAGAAGGGCCCGCACCCGCCGCTCTTACACCTCACCCTATCGAGGGCAATCGGCTACAGCGCCTGCCGTGTACGCCGCGCACGCCGCGCACGCGAGCCACGGCGCGCGCCACGCGCCAGTCCGGTCGACTAAGGTCCCGACAGAGCGTACAGCTTGTCGTTGGCGGCCTTGACGTAGCCGAAACCGCCATCCTTGCCGCCGCCGGTGGCCACGAACTTCTGCAGGTAATCACGGGCCTTCTCCTTCTGGTCGTTCCCGTGCGCGACATCGTACCAGTCGGAGTAGGTCATCCCGGCGTTGTACAGGGCGTCGAAGAGCTCCGGATCGAGATCGATGGCGGACTTGAACTCCTTGACCGCCTGCTCGAACTGCTTGAGGTTCTTCAAGGCCATCCCGTAACCGTTGTGGCAGGCGGCGTCGTCGTCCTTGGCGAGCACACACTGCGAGAAGACCTGCGCGGCCTCCTTGTCGAAGTCGTAATCGAGGTACAGATAACCGAGCTCGATGTAGGGCTTGGCGAACCGCGAATTGGCCTCGATGGCCTTCCGGAAGGCGTCGTCCGCCTGCTTGGGGCGATCCAGGTACTTGTAGACCACGCCCAGCCGCCACCACGCCTTGTACAGCTTGGAATCGGCGTTGGTGGCCGCCACGAAGGCCTTCTCGGCCTGGTCGAGCTTCTTCGACTCGAGGTAGGCCTCGCCGAGATCGTACTGGAAGTTCGCGTTGTTCGGCTCCTTCTCGGCGGCCTTCTCGAAGGACTCCGCGGCCTGGTCCCACTTGCGCTGCTTCTGGAGGACCTTGCCGAGGTTGTAGTAGGCGAGCGGATACGACGGATCGGTCTGGATGGCCTGCTTCAGATCCTTCTCGGCCGTGTCGTAGAGGTTGTTCTTGAACTCCTCCGCCCCGCGGTTGGCGAGCTCGATGGCCTTGATGCGCTCCTGGCTACAGACGAAGCCCTCGCAGGCCGGAAGGATCACCGCCACCGAGAAGATCACCACCTGGGGGGTGAGGAACCCGAAGATACCCTTGACACCTTCGACACCGTTGAGTTTGGCCATGTCTCACTCTCCCCCGCCGGCCGGGGTCAAGACGAACGGATAGGACACGATCACGATACCGCCTCCGAGGGGCTTCGGGAACTCCCAGCGCCGGACCGCCTGCACCGTGCAGTTCTCGACCTTGGCGTTCCCCATGGTCGAGTTCTGCAGCACGGACGCGATGACCTGACCCGAGGCCGCGATGGTGAACTGGACCATGATCCGGCCACCGAGGCTGGCCTTCTTGGTCAGCTCCTGCTCGTAGCAGTACTTCACCTCGTTGATGTGGCG
>CAZIOH010000068.1:0-28090 GCA_964540815.1 uncultured Myxococcales bacterium
TCTGCAACTTCTCGATGTTCCAGTCGCTGCCCGACATCTGGGCCATCGACCAGCTCTTCCCCATCATGCCGATTCACCGGCTCGGCGAGGAGCCAACCCGGCGGGCGGTGCTGGCCGACATCACCTGCGACTCGGACGGCAAGATCGATCACTTCATCGATCGCCGCGACGTCAAGCCGGTCCTCGAGCTGCACCCGCTGAACGGCAAGGAGTACTTCCTCGGGGTGTTCCTGGTCGGGGCCTACCAGGAGATCCTGGGGGATCTGCACAACCTGTTCGGCAACACCAACACCGTGCACGTGTCGCTGGCCGCCGGGGGCGGCTACCAGATCGAGCACGTGGTCACCGGGGACACCGTGACCGACGTCCTCAAGTACGTGAGCTACGCCCGCGAGGATCTGGTGGCGCGGGTGCGCCGCTTCGCGGAGCTCGCGGTTCGCAGCGGACGGATGAGCCTGGAGGAGACCCGGAGCATGCTGCGCATGTACGAGGAAGGACTCTCGGGCTACACCTACCTCGAGCGCTCGTGATGGACCGGCCAGCCCCGGCGCCAGCTCCCGCGCCTGCCCCGCTCGATCTGACGCGCCCCGGGAGCCTGGGGGACGCGGCCACGCTCGATCGCTCGCTGTCGGCGGTGGCCCGCGGGGTGGTGGGCTCGGAGATCCTGCGCATCGCCGCCGAGATCCGGGCGATCAAGGCCCGGGATCCGGGGGCCGCGCTCTGCAACCTCACGGTGGGGGACTTCGACCCGGCGCAGTTCCCCATCCCGGACACGCTGCTCGAGGGCGTGCCGGGCGCGCTCGCGGCCGGCCACACCAACTATCCGCCCTCGGACGGGGTGATCGCGTTGCGCGAGGCGGTGGCCCGCATGTACCGCCGCGATCTCGGGCTCGACTACCCGGTGGATTCGGTGCTGATCACCGCGGGCGCGCGGCCGCTGCTCTACGGGACCTTCCGCACCGTGCTCGATCCGGGGGACGTGGTGGTCTATCCGGTGCCGTCCTGGAACAACAACCACTACGCCTACCTGTCGGGCACCCGGGCCATCGAGCTTCCGGTGCAGGCCGAGGCGAACTTCTTTCCCACCGCCGACGATCTGCGCCCGCACATCCGGGTGGCGCGGCTCCTGCTGCTGAACTCGCCGCTCAACCCGACCGGAACGGTGATCTCGGGCACGGCGCTGCGGGACATCTGCGCGCTCGTGGTCGAGGAGAACCGACGGCGCATAGCGGTGGGGGAGAAGGTGCTGTGGCTCTGCTACGACCAGGTATACTGGCAGCTGGTGTTTCCCGGGGTCGGCGCCGCCGGCGACGGTGACGGCGGTGGTGGACGGCACGTCACGCCGCCCGGGGTGGTGCCGGAGGTCGCGCCGTACACCATCCTGCTCGACGCGGCGTCGAAGACCTTCGCGGCCACCGGGCTGCGGGTGGGCTGGGGGGTGATGCCGCCGGCGGTTCGCCGGCGCATGGCCGACATCCTGGGGCACGTCGGCGCCTGGGCCCCCAAGGCCGAGCAGATCGCGATGGCGGCTTTGCTCGACGATCCGGGCCAGGTGGCGGCCTACCTCGCGGCCATGCGGGGCCGGGTGATCGAGCGGCTCGACGCGCTGGCGAGCGGGTTTCTGGCCATGCGCCGCGACGGTCTGCCGGTGGAGGTGATCCCCCCCCAGGGCGCGATCTACCTGTCGGTGCGATTTCCGCTCGCCGGGCGCACCAACGAGCAGATCCGCAAGCTCTTGCTCGAGCGGGCGGGCTTCGCGATCGTGCCGTTTCAGGCCTTCGGGATGAAGGAGGACACCGGCTGGTTCCGCATCTCGGTGGGGGCCGTCTCGGTGGCCGACATCGCGGCGGCCCTGCCGCGGGTGCGCGCGGTGCTGGAGTCGGAGCGATAGACGCCGCGCAGGCGGCGGACGGTCGTTGGTCGCGGGCATGGTCGCGGCTCTGGGCCCGGCGGACGACGCCGCTGGTGGCGGTGTGGATCCTGGCCGCCGCGATCCGGCTCGGGGTCTTCGGGCTCGCCGAGAACAAGCAGGGCGACGCGCCGATGCGCGTGCTGATCGCCGAGCGGATGAACGCCGAGCCGGCGGCGGCCCGCGACGCCCGCAGCTTCTGCCAGTTCGGTCCCCTGCCGATCGAGGTGATCCGACCGTTCCTGCGGCTCGATCCGGGCGATGCCCGGCGGGCCTCGCGCTGGCCGTCGCTGCTGGCGGGGCTGGCGGTGTTTCCCTGGCTCGCGGCGCTCGGGCGTCGCCTGCGGACGTCTCACCCCCCGGGTGCCACACACGGCCCGCGGGACCAGGCGCAGACCGCGGAGTGGCTCGCGGCCCTGGCCCTGGCGCTGGCGCCCCTGCACGTCCAGGCCTCGACCACCGCCAGCAGCGAGGCGCTGTACCTCCTGCTGTCGGTGGGCGCCTACGAGCGCCTGGCGGTGGCGCTCGGCACCCGTCGGTGGCGGGACTTCGCGGTGGCGGGAGGGCTCGCCTCGCTGGTGGCCGTCACGCGCTTCGACGCCTGGATCGGCCTGCCGGTGGCCGGGGCGGCCTGCGCCTGGCGCTGGCGGTGGGGCCCGGAGCGCGGTGGTCGGCACGGCCGGCACGGCCGGGACGCTCGCGCGCTCGGCGAGGCGGCGCTGTTCCTGGGGGTGGCGGCGGTGTTGCCGGTGGCCTACATCGGGTGGAACTGGCGCGACAGCGGCGATCCGTTCTTCTTCGCGCGCTACATCGCGCGCGACCACGCCGAGCTGGCGGCGGCGGTGACGGCGCGGCTCGGGGGCGCCGGCGCGCGCGCGCGCCAGCTCGGGATCTGGCTGGCCGCGTTCACCGCGGTCATGTCCCCGGCGCTGGTCGTCGGCGGCGCGCGCGCGCTCGCCGGGTGGCGGCGGCTCGGGGGGGCGGCGCAGGTGGTGCTGGGGTCGGCGCTGGCCCCGACGGCGCTCTACCTGGTCAAGGGGCTGGCGCTCGGAGACTTCGAGCCCTTGCCTCGCTTCGCCATCGCCCCGGGGGCGCTGCTGCTGTCCTCGGCCGCGACGCGCCTGCTCGCCGATCGGGGCACCCGCCGGGCGGCGGTCGAGATCGCCCTCGGCGCCCTGGCGACGAGCGGTGTGGCCCTGCTGCTGGCCTTCGGTCCAGCCCTCCGCGAGACTGGCCGGCGCCCGCAAAATGGGAGCGATGGGAGAGATGGGACGTTTGCAGCTCCGGTGGCGAGCGATCCGCCAGGTCGGATCTGGGGCGGTGCCGAGTCCGTCGGTCCGCTGACCCGGCTCGATCAGGAAGATCGGGCGCTGGCTGAATTTCTGCGCGCCGGCCGACGTCCGGAAGAGGTCGTGTTCGTCGACACGTTCGGATTCGTGGACATCGCCATCGCCCACGCGGCCGGAGTCCCCCTTGGCCGGGTCGCCACGCTGACCACCACGCGCACACCCTCGGAGACCCTGGCGGCGACCCGCGCGCGGACGGGCGCCACCTGGTTCGCCTATCACGCGCGCTCGTGGGCCGGGCGCCTCCCACCCGACTGGCCCGTCGACGTGTCGCAAATCCAGGTTGATGGCCACTGGTCGAGCACCCGCATCGGGGGCTGGCGCATTGCCCACGCCGGAGCCATGCCGGTCGCAGGCGCCGCCCTCGGCCCAGCGCCGAGCCCAGCTGCGCAGGCCCGGTGAACCCGGAGCTTTTTCCACCGGCCCTCGTTCGGGATACAGTGACGCGGCCCCAACCAACTCTCTCCGGAGGATCCTCCCTATGCAGCTTGCTTGGCTTGATTGTCGTCGACGGATGGTTTTCCTGGCTGCTTGGCTGGCCGTGGCCACTTCATTGCCCGCGGTGCCCGCCGCCGCCCAGGCCCCACCCGTCCTGCCCGCCGACACCACACCGGCGCGGGCGGCGTTTCCTCCTCCCGATCCGGGTGCGCCGCCCCCACCCCCCGGCGCCGCGCCGGTCGCCAGCGGGATTGCAGCCTCGACGGGGGCCTTCGGGACGCACGGGCAGCTCGTCCTCACGGTCGGTTCCGACAGCCTCCAGCTCACCATCCTGCGCGCGAGCGGGAGCGACTCGAGCAGCACCGGCGTCCTCATTCAGCCCGGGCTCGACTACTTTGTCTCGCCCAACGTCTCGGTCGGAGGGCTCCTGTCCTACGCCCACGCCTCGGCGGCGTCGATCGGGGACAACACCTACGGTCTGCAGGTGCGCGCCGGATACAACCTTCAGCTCAGCGACACACTCTCCTGGTGGTTGCGGGCTGGTCTGGGCTTCTTTCACGGCAGCGTCAGCGGCGGCTCGGCGTCGACCGTTCCCTTCCAGCTCTACGTTCCGGTGCTTTGGCACCTCGTGCCACACGTCTTTCTCGGCTTCGGCCCGACCATAACGACCGATCTCGTGACCAGCAACGATCTGCCCAAGATGACCTACCTCGGGGCGCAGCTGATCCTCGGTGGCTACTTCGGGGTCAGGTAGACGAGGCGAGCCAAGCCCACAGGGCCCATTTGCCCGTCCTCGTCGCCGTCCTCGTCCTCGTTGCCCATCCCGTCCCTCTCGTCCTGACCCAACCCTACTTGCCCGGCATCTCTTCCAGCTCCGCCCACCTCGCATACAACCGATCCACCTCCGCCTGCCTTCTGTCGACCTCGGCCAGGAGCTCGAGGAGTCGCGGGGCATTGCTCGCGTGGGCGGGGTCGTGGCTGGCGGCGGTGGCGGTCTGCAACGCGGCCTCGGCGGCGCCGATCGCGGCCTCCATCCCCTCGAGCTCGCGCTGCTCCTTGAACCCGAGGCGCTTGCGCTTGGTGGCGCCCGCCGGGATCTCGGGCGCCGCCGTGCCGCCCTCGCGGCGCCCCCCGGCCTTCTGCGCCTTCTGTCGCTCGGCGCGCCACGCCTCCCACTGCGTGAGGTTGGCGAAGGGGACCACCCGGCCCGGGCGCCCGCCGGCGTCGCCGGTGGCGCCCTCGACCGTGACGTCGCCCGGATCGGTGTCGAACGCCAGCAAGGTGGTCGCGACCTGGTCGAGGAAGTAGCGATCGTGGGAGACCAGCAGCACCGCGCCGTCGAACTCGTTCAACGTGTCCTCGAGCACCCCGAGCGTCGCGAGATCGAGATCGTTGGTGGGCTCGTCGAGCACGAGGAGCTGCGCCGGCTGAAGCATGAGCTGAGCCAGCAGGAGGCGGCTCTGCTCCCCGCCCGAGAGCTTGCCCACCGGCATGTCGGCCTGCTCGTGGGTGAAGAGGAAGCGCTCGAGGTATCCGCGGACGTGGATGCGCGCCCCGCGAAACAGCACGAAGTCGCCGTCCGGGCACAGCGTGTGGGCCGGCGTGCTGTCCGGATCCAGGGTGTCGCGGCTCTGCTCGAAGTAGGCGACCTCGAGCCCGTCGGCGCGCTTGACCGTCCCGGCCGACGGGGGCTCATGCCCGAGGAGCACGCGAATCAGCGTGGACTTGCCGCAGCCGTTCGGGCCGAGTAGACCGACGCGCGCGCCGGGGGTGAGGCGCACGTCCACGCCCTCGAAGACGGTGCGCGCGCCGTAGCGCTTGGCGATCTGCAGGGCCTCCACCAGCTTGCGTGGCCGGCGCTCGGCGGTCTGGAAATCCAGGCTCGCGGTGCGCTGCACGTTGCGGGTGCCGAGCTCGGCCACCTCGGAGGCGAGCTCGCCGGCGCGGGCGATGCGCGCCTGCTGCTTGGTCGACCGGGCCGCCGGTCCCCGGGCCAGCCACTCGCTCTCGCGGCGCAAGGTGTTGCGCAGCACCACCTCGCGCCGCTCCTGGGCGTGCATGGTCTCGCTCTTGACCCGCACGTAGGCCTGGTAGTTGCCGTCGACCGCGAGCATGCCGCCCGGGTTGCGGCGGTCGAGCTCCAGGATGCGGTTGGTGGTGCGCTGCAGGAACACCCGGTCGTGGGTGATGGTGAGGGTGGCCATCCGGGCCGAGGCCAGGAACTTCTCGAGCCACTCGATGCTCTCGGCGTCGAGGTGGTTGGTGGGCTCGTCGAGCAGCAGGAGCTCGGGCGCCCGAGCGAGCTCGCGGGCGAGCGCGGCGCGCTTCCGCCAGCCGCCGGAGAGCTCGGCGATGCGCGTCTCGGGGCCGACGCCGCCGGCGCCGCGCCCGGAGAGCTCGAGCTTGGCGAGCAGGGTTTCTATGCGGGCCTCGATCTCCCAGTCCTCGTCCGCGTGGCCGGGCTGGCCTGGCCCGCCGCCCGCGCCCGCGCCGCCGCCCTCGGCCCGGGCTCCCTCGCGCAGAGTCTCGAGCACCGTGGCTCCCTCGGTGAAGGTCGGCACCTGGGCCAGCCGCCCCACGCGCAGACCGCGGCGGCGCGAGACCTCGCCGCCGTCGGGTGCGACCTCCCCCGCCAGGATGCGCAGGAGCGTCGACTTGCCGGCGCCATTCGGTCCGATGAGCCCGATCCGATCGCCCTCGGCGATGGTGAAGCTCACGTCGTCGAACAGCGGGCGGACGCCGAAGGTCGCCTTGAGCGCGTTGACGCCGAGTAGGATGGCCACGGCGGTTACTTTCGGTGCGGTGGCGCTTTCGCCTTGACCTTCGCCTTGGGCATCGAACGAACGGCGCGCCCGGTCGGCGCCCCGGCCTTGGCGTCGGCCTGGCGAAAGCCCCCGCCCGCGGACGGCTTGCCCTTGGCGAATCCGCCGGGCTTGGGCCTGGCGCGCGCGAGGTCACCGGCGCCTCCGGGAGCGGCGGAGGTGGGAGGGCGCGGTCCCCCCGGCCGAAACGGTGCGCCGCGCTTTCCGAAGCCATGCCCGCCGCCGAGCGCACCGCCGCCATCACCCCGATCGCCCTCGTGGTGCGCGCGCGGTGCCATCTCCGAGCGCGAGGGCGGCCGCGGCGCGAGATGGCCTCCCCGGCTCGGATGGTGCTCGGGCACCTCGCCGGTGGCGGGATCGCGCGCCCGGTCGCTGCTTCTTTCGCCGCCCCAGCCAGCGACGGGATGCGGGGTGAAGCGCCGCGGGGGACCAAACCCGCCTTGTCCGGCGCTGGGAGCCGGCGGGGCTGGCTCGAGGCGGACCGAGGGCGCGCGCGGTGCGTCCATCCCCTTGCCGTGGAAGGAGGGTGTTCCCGCGGGTCTGGCACGTTCTGGGCGGACATTCTCTGCGAGCCCCCGGGGCGGTGGCGCGTGCTTGCGCTCGATGACGGGAGCAGAGCCGCCGCGTCTGGACTTCGCAGGGTGCGCGACACCGTTGGCGATCGGCGCCGGGCTCTCCGGTGGCGTCGCCGGCGGTGGTGGTGGTGTCGTCGTTGCCGGCTTCAACGCCGGCTTCGGCGTCGGCTTCAAAGTCGGCGTCAGCGTCGAGGTCGCATCTGGCGAATCAGACGCGACCGGGGCCGGGGCCGCCGGCTTCGGGGCCGCGGCTGGCGCGGGTGTCGAGGCGAGCGCGATCGGCCTCGACGGTTCGGGCTCGGCCTTCGCGAAGCGGCTCGGGGACCGCTTCTGCCCACCGGAGGCGCGCGGCGCGGGCCCGGAGAACCGAGCCGTGGCCGGGCCGCGGGGGCCGGCCGGGCCACGGCCTCCGTCGGGCCCCCCGGACACGCGCTCGACGCGCACGTGCGGCGCGCGCGGATCGGTCTCGGCGGCAGCGCGCCCGAACGCGTACGCGGCCTCCTCGGTGATCTCGAAGATGGTCTCGGTCGGCCCGATGCGGATGGCCCCCACCTCGCGGCGGGTCACGTTCCCGCGCCGGCAGATGAGCGGCAACATCCACTTCGGATCGGCCTTGTCCCGGGCGCCCATGTTGACCCGAAAGAGCACGCCCGCGCGTCCGTCGTGGTGGGTGCGCGCGCGCGCGTCCATCTCGCGGCCGCGTCCGTCACGGGCGTCGGGCATCGCGACCGGGTGAATCGGCTCGCCACCCGGCAACCGCTCGAGCTCTCGGCGGAGGAGGCGCGAGATGATCTCCCGGGGCGGGAGCGTGGCCTCGAGTCGATCGAGCATGGAGTCGATCGCCGGATCGCGCTCCGCCGTCGGGGCGGGTTTGGTTCGCGCGCCGCGCGGGCCGGTGGCTGCCTCTGCGTCCGTTCCCGCCGCCGCTTCCGCCTCGGTGGCCTCCTCCGCCTCGTCGAGCTCCCCATCCGCCGAGGTGTCGAGCAGCGCCTCGAGCAGGCGCTCGCGGGCGGCGCTGGTGATCGAGTCGGGCGTGGGCGCGGGGGTCCAGGGCGCCACCACGTGCGCCAGCGCCATGAGGCGCTCGGCCTTGCGGCGCTCGGCGAGGGTGGCGATCACCACCGCGGTCCCCTTGCGCCCCGCCCGCCCGGTTCGCCCGCTGCGGTGGGTGAGCGACTCGGAGTTGAGCGGCAGGTCGGCGTGAATGATCAGGTCGACATCGGGGAGGTGCAGACCGCGCGCCGCCACGTTGGTGGCCACCAGCACCTCGGCGCGGCCGCTGCGGATGAGCTCGAGCGCCCGATCGCGATCGGCCTGGGCGCGCTCGCCGGAGATGGCGGTCGCCGTGAAGCCGCGGGCCATCAGGGCGGCGTGCAGCGAGGACACCGCGTCCCGCGTGGTGCAAAACGTGATGGTGCGCCTGGCGCCGGAGGCACGGAGCACGTTCACCACGGTCGCCAGGCGATCCTGGGGCGAGATGAGGTGGGCGACGTAGTTGATGTCGGCGTGCGGTGCCGCCGGAGACTCGCCGGCGCTCTTGCGCGGATCGATCGCGAGGGCGTCCCGCTGGTACTTGCGCGCCAGCGCCCGGATCTCACCCGGCAAGGTGGCCGACAGCAACAGCGTGCGCCGGTCGGGGTTGGCGGCGCCGAGCAGCGTCTCGAGATCCTCGCGAAATCCGAGGTCGAGCATCTCGTCCGCCTCGTCGAGGACCACCAGGCGCAACCCCGCGAGGTCGAGGCGCTCGCGCGAGAGGAGGTCGACGAGGCGCCCCGGGGTCCCGATGACCACGTCCACCCCCTTTTGCAGCACGCGCAGATCCCCGCTGACCGGCGTGCCGCCCGTGAACGAGCCGAGCCGCAGTCGGGTCTTGGCCAGCAGCCACCCGAGCTCGTCCCGCACCTGCACCGCCAGCTCCCGGGTGGGGACGATGACCAGCGCGGCGGGCCGCTTGCCACCGGGCACGAAGGCCCGCGCGGCCGGTTCGCCGGGACTCACCCCGGCCGGCTTCGCCTCTCCCTCCGCAGACCCGTCCCCCGGGGGCGCCGGTGGCGCCGCCGGCTTGCCCGATCCCAGCAGCGCCTCCGCCAGCAGGACCCCGAACGCGATGGTCTTCCCGGACCCGGTCTGCGACGAGACCAGCAGATCTCGGCCCGCCGTGCCGGGATCGAGCACGGCGGCTTGCACTCCCGTGGCGGTCTCGTAGCCACGCGCGGCCAGCGCCGCGGACAACGCGGGATGCAAATTCAGGTCCGAAAACTTCATGGGCGCGAGGTCTACCACAAACAAAGAAGCAGAGACGGCCTCGCTCCGGCGACGGCAGGGCCCTCTTGCCCGTCCTCGTCCTCGTCGCCGTCCTCGTCCCCGTTACCCGTCGCGTCCGGTCGCGTGACGCGTACGGCGACGCGTACGGCGCCCTGGCTCAGACCGTGTCCTCCGGCGGTGGACACACGCAGAACAGCTTCCGATCCCCGAGCACGTTGTTCAGCCGCCCGACCGATGGCCAGAACTTGTGCTGGCGCGTCGCCGGCGAGGGGAACGCGGCCTGCTCCCGCGCGTAGGGGTGGGTCCACGTGCTCTCGGTGACCGCCCGAGCCGTGTGGGGGGCGTTCTTGAGCGGGTTGTCGGTGCGCGAGGCCTCGCCCCGCTCGATCGCGCGGATCTCCTCGCGGATCGCGATCATCGCGTCACAGAACGCGTCGAGCTCGCCCTGGCTCTCGCTCTCGGTGGGCTCGACCATCATGGTCGACGGGATGGGAAACGACATGGTGGGGGCGTGGTAGCCGAAGTCCATCAGCCGCTTGGCGATGTCCTCGACCTCGATCCCGGCCGACTTCTTCAGGTGGCGCATGTCGAGGATGCACTCGTGCGCGACCTGCCCGCGCTTGCCGGCATAGAAGACCGGGTAGTGCGATGCGAGCCGCCGCGCGACGTAGTTGGCGTTGAGGATGGCGACCTTGGTGGCATGGGTCAGGCCCTCCGCCCCCATCATGCTGATGTAGGCCCAGGAGATGAGCAGGATGCTGGCGCTGCCCCACGGCGCGGCCGCCACCGGTCCAATGTGGTGGTCCGACACCGACCCGCCGGCGCCAGCGCCGGCGGCGTCGCCGTGGATCGGGACCACCGGGTGGCTCGGCAGGAACTCCACCAGGTGGGCGGCCACGCCGATGGGTCCCATGCCGGGGCCACCGCCCCCGTGCGGGATGCAGAAGGTCTTGTGCAGGTTGAGGTGGCAGACGTCGGCGCCGAAGTCCGCCGGCCGGCATAGCCCCACCTGGGCGTTCATGTTGGCGCCGTCCATGTACACCTGTCCGCCCTGCTCGTGCACGATGGCGCAGATGCGCTGGACGTCCTCCTCGAACACCCCGTGGGTGGAGGGGTAGGTGATCATCAGGGCCGCCAGCCTCTCGCGGTGCGCGCGCGCCTTGGCCTCGAGGTCGGCGACGTCGACGTTCCCGGCGTCGTCACAGGCCACCACCACCACCCGATACCCGGCCAGGGCCGCCGAGGCCGGGTTGGTGCCGTGGGCCGACGAGGGGATCAGGCAGACGTCGCGGCCGCCCTGGCCGCGGTTCAGGTGAAACTGGCGGATGACCAGCAGCCCGGCGTACTCCCCCTGCGAGCCGGCGTTGGGCTGCAGCGAGATCCCGGGGAACCCGGTGATCTCGGAGAGCATCGCCGCGAGCTCCCGGAACATGCGGTGGTAACCGGCCGCCTGGGCGACCGGCGCGAAGGGGTGCATGCGTCCCCAGGCGGGCCAGGTGATCGGCAGCATCTCGGCCGCCGCGTTCAGCTTCATGGTGCACGATCCGAGCGGGATCATCGACTGGGTGAGCGACAGATCGCGCGCCTCGAGCCGCTTGATGTAACGGAGCATCTCGGTCTCCGAGCGGTGCGAATTGAAGACCGGGTGCTGAAGGTAGGCGCTCGTGCGCCGCAGCGCCGGCGGCAAGCCGAGCTCGCCCGTGCGGGCCACCTCGGCCACCGTCGGGATCCCCGCCGCCGTGCCTGTCGCCGTCTCTTGCGGGGCCAGCACCGCCCACAGGTCCTCGATGTCCCCGGTGGAGGTCGTCTCGTCGAGCGCGATGCCCACCGTCGTCGCATCGACGTGGCGCAGGTTCATGCGGCGCTGCTCCGCCCGCCCGCGCCAGCGCACCACGTCCGCCGCCGATCCGCTCACGAGGAGCGTGTCGAAGAAGGCCCGGTGCCGCACGCGCACCCCGAGCCGTCCGAGGCCCTCCGCCAGGATGGCCGCCAGTCCCGCCACCCGTTCGGCGATGGCGCGCAGCCCGTCCGGCCCGTGATACACCGCGTACATGCTGGCCATCACCGCCAGCAGGACCTGCGCCGTGCAGATGTTGCTCGTGGCCTTGTCGCGCCGGATGTGCTGCTCGCGGGTCTGCAGCGCCATGCGCAGGGCCGGGTACCCGTGCGCGTCCTCGGACACCCCGATGAGGCGCCCGGGCAGCTTGCGCACGAACTCGCTCCTGGTCGCGAAGAACGCCGCGTGCGGACCGCCGTAGCCCATCGGCACGCCGAAGCGCTGGGCGCTGCCCACGGCCACGTCCGCCCCGAGCTCCGCGGGCGGCGTCAACACCGCCAGCGAGAGGAGGTCGTCGGCCACCGCCACCAGCGCGCCCGCCGCGTGGCAGCCGGCGATGAAGCCGCGATAATCGACCACCTCGCCGTCGCGGGTCGGGTACTGGAGCAGCACCCCGAAGACCCGTCCCTCGAAGGTGCGGGGATCCGCCGTCGCGTGGTCCCCGACCAGCACCTCGATCCCGAGGGGCAGGGCGCGGGTCTTCACGACCGCGATGGTCTGGGGCAGGCAGGCCGATGACACCCAGAAGGTCCGGGCCGCATCTCCCGCCCGCTCGTTGACGGCGGCCAGCATGGTCATGGCCTCGGCCGCCGCCGTGCTCTCGTCCAGCAGCGACGCGTTGGCGATGGGAAACCCGGTGAGGTCGGCGATCATCGTCTGGAAGTTCAGCAGGGCCTCGAGCCGCCCCTGGGAGATCTCGGCTTGATACGGGGTGTACTGGGTGTACCAGCCGGGGTTCTCGAGGATGTTGCGCTGGATCACCGGCGGGGTGACGCAGTCCGCGTACCCGAGCCCGATGAAGGATCGATGGATCTGGTTCTCGGCCGCCAGCGCCGCGCACGTCGCCAGCAGATCGTGCTCGCTCTTGGCGGCCGGCAGGGCGAGCGACCGGTGCAGGCGGATGGCCGCCGGTACGACCTCGTCGATGAAGGCATCGAGCGAGGCGGCCCCGAGCAGCCGCAGCATGTCGGCGATGGCGGCCTCACGCGGACCGACGTGGCGGCGGACGAAGGAATCGACCGGGGGCAGGGTGATCGGCATGCGTTCAGTCAGCGCTCTCTTTGAGAAATTCCTGATAGGCGTCGGCGGCGAGCAGGGCCTTGGTCTCCTCGGGCTTGCTGAGCTCGATCTGGATCATCCAGCCCTCGTCGTAGGGCTCCTCGTTCACGAACTCGGGGGAGTCGCCGAGCGGGCTGTTGACCTTCACGACCTTGCCCGAGACCGGCGCGAACAGATCCGACACCGCCTTGACCGACTCGACGCTGCCGAAGATCTCCCCTTGCTTGACCAGCTCGCCCTCCTTGGGCAGGTCGACCTGGGTCACGTCGCCCAGCTGATCGACCGCGAACCGCGTGACCCCGATGGTCGCGGTCTTGCCCGAGGGGTCGAGCCGGGCCCACTCGTGATCCTTGGTGTACAAAAGATCGTTCGGATATTGACCGGCCATGTTGACGTTCTCCTCGGTGCGACGGGAAGGTTGGAGATGTGCGCGCTTGCGCGCGCGTTTGCAAGAATCAGCGCGCGCGTTTGTAGAAAGGTCCCTTGACGATCTCGGCCTCCACCAGCTTGCCACGGCAATCCACCAGCAGCCGCGTGCCGGGCTCGGCGTGCTCCGTCGGGACGTAGCCGAGCGCGATGTTCTTGCCCACGGTGGGACCTGGGCCGCCCGAGGTGATGGTGCCGAGCTTGTTGCCATCGGGGGTCGCCTGGATGGCGTACCCGTGGCGGGCGACGCCGCGCCCGAGCATCACGAAGCCCGCCAGGCGTCGGCGGATCCCGATCGCCCGCTGGGCCAGCAGGGCCTCCTTGCCGATGAAGTCGGCCCCATCGAGCTTGACCACCCAGCCGAGCCCCGCCTCGAGCGGGGTGGTCTGATCGTCGAGATCGTTGCCATAAAGAGAGAGTCGCCCCTCGAGGCGCAGGGTGTCGCGCGCGCCGAGCCCGACTGCCTCGCCACCCGCCTCCTCGGCGGCCACCAGCAGTCGCTCCCAGAGCGCGACCACGTCCTCCGCGGCGCAGAAGATCTCGAAGCCGTCCTCGGCCGTGTACCCGGTGCGCGCGAGCGAGACCCGAACACCGGCGAGCTCGACGTCCGAGGCGACATCGAACGAGGCCATCCCCTCGAGCGGCGTCCCGGTCAGGGCCTGCAAGGCGGTCGCCGCGCCCGGGCCCTGGAAGGCCAGGAGCCCGGTCGCCTCCGAGGCGTCCTCCACGCTGCACCATCCGCCCACGTTCTCGCGGAACCACGCCAGATCCTTGGCGGTGTTCGATGCGTTGACCACGACGAGCAGGTGGTCGGGCGCGAGCTTGTAGACGATCAGATCGTCGACGATGCCCCCCGAAGGCCAGCAGGCCACGGTGTAGAGCGCGTGCCCGACGGCCAGCCCGCCCACGTCCCCGGTGACCAGCCGCGACACGGCCTCGACCGCCCTCGGTCCGCGGAAGTGCACCTCGCCCATGTGGCAAACGTCGAACAGCCCGACCCCGGTCCGGGTGGCGGTGTGCTCCGCGATGATGCCCTTGCCATACTGCAACGGCATCCACCAGCCACCGAAGTCGACGATCCGCGCGCCGAGGGCCCGATGAGCGGCGTAAAGGGGCGTCCGGCGTGGCTCTTGGTGGTCGGGCGCGTGGTTTGGCTCCATGGGGTGTCGTCGAGGTGTTGTGGGTGCGGTGCGGTTGGCGATGTGGCGGTCGGTGAGCGTCGCGGTCTCGGCGCATCCTGGAAGAAAGAAAGTGGGAATTCAAGCGCCTCTGGGTCAGGCGGTGACGGCTCGGTGTCGGAGTCGGAGGAAAGTTTGCGCTCGCGCGCTGTCTCGGTGATTGACAGGCGGCGATTTCCCGCCGTGAATAGTCGAGATGAACGACAGACTCGGCACGCTGGCGGGTGGCGGGTCGGTGGCGGTTCTCGGGGCCTGCGCGACGCTCCTCCTCCTGGTGAGCTGCCGGGTGGACAGGTCGGGCCTTCCCGGCGTCGGCGTCGGCGACAACGTCGGCGCCCCGGTGGTGGTCGGGACCGGGACCGGGGCGGCGGCGACCGGTGGAGCTTCCCCCGGTGCCGGGGCCGGTGGATATGCCGCCAGCGTCGGAGGCGATCCCGCGGGTGGGGGGGCAACTGGGCTCGGCCCGGTGGCGACCGGCGGCGAGGTGGGCGCGGGATCCGGCCCGGACGACGGTGGTGGAGCTCTCGACCCGGACGGTGGCGGGGCGGGAGCCGGCGCCGGCTCGGATCCAGGGACCATCGGCTCGCCGGGCTCGACCGGCGATGCGTCGACCAGCCCAGCCCCGGGGGCAGGCGCTTCGACGGACGCGGGCTCCCCGCTCTCGAAGGCCTGTGCCACCTGCGCCGCCGCCGGCGGGGCGTGCGACGCGGCCAGCACCTGCGTCTTCGATTGCACCGCCAGCGGAGCGTGCACCGCTCCGATTCGATGCTCCGGGTCGGCTGCCTGCCGCGTCGACTGCGGTGAATCGGCCTGCGCCGGCGGGGTGGACTGCGGTGGAGCGTCCCAGTGTCACGTGAGCTGCGCCGGTGACGATTCGTGCGCGGGCGCGGTGCGCTGCTCGGGCGCGACGTGCTCGGTCCTGTGCGGGGGGGACTCGGCCTGCGCCGGTGGCGTGGTCGGCGGGGCGGCGACCGGCACCATCACCTGCTCCGGCCGGGACAGCTGCGCCGGAGAGGTCCTCTGCCACGGCACGCACTGCCAGCTCGACTGCTCGGGTCAGACCGCGTGCGCCAGCACGGTCGAGAGCGACGCCTCCGACGGCTCGATCAGCTGCGGTGGCTCCGGGGCCTGCAGCGGCGGGGTGTCGTGCCTCGGCATGACCTGCGCCATCTCGTGCGCGGGGCTCGCGAGCTGCAGCAAGTCGGTGTGCTGCAGCGCCGCCAGCTGCGATCGCCCGAAACAGCCCCCTTGCCGCGCCTGAGTCGCACGGCAACGGCGGCCCGAGGTGGCGGCGAGGTATAACGCCGGTTGGCATGGACGAACGAGTGACCCGCCACGACGAGGTCCGCCCGGAAGGGGCGACACCCGAAGGGGGGATAGTCGAAGGGAGCGGCATTCCTGCCGAGGAGCAGGCGGCCTTCGAGCGGGTGTGCGCCAGCCTGGACGCGGTGGCCGCCGCCACGGCGATCGACCGCCGTCGCGCCGGGCGCGGGGTGGGGCAAGGCGGGCGTCCGCGGCGGTTCGACGACGAGCTCGTGGCGTTGCGCGACGAGATCGGCGAGGCCCGGCTCGAGGACGTGCCGGCCCTGGTTGCGCAGATGGAGCGCCTGCAGGAGGTGTCGCTGACGCGCGACGAGCTGCAGACCGTGCTCATCGACCGGCAGTCTCCCTACTTCGGTCACCTGCGCCTGCAGGAGCGGGTGGCGGGTCGCGGCGTGGTCGAGCGCGACGTGTTCATCGGGCGCGCCACCTTCACCGATCCGAAGGCCCGCGTCCACATCGTGGACTGGCGCCATGCCCCGGTGAGCCAGCTCTACTATCGCTACGCGGAGGGCAGCGACTACGAGGAGAAGTTCGGGGAGCGGGAGGTGGAGGGCGACGTGCTGGTCCGCCGCACCCTCACGATCCAGGAGGGCGCGCTCCTGCGCATCGCCTCCCCGCAGGGCATCTGGATCAAGCGTCCAGGCGCGGCCGGTGCCGCCGGTCCCACCTGCGCCGGCGCGGGCACCTGGGAGCGCATCGATGTTCCCGTCCACGAGCTCGCGGGCGGGCAGGACACCGCCACCCGGCCCGCTCGCCCGCCGCGTCCGCGCGGGCTGCTCGGGGCCGCGCCCCCCGGGGTGCAGCGGCTCGATCGCCACCTGCCGGAGATCGCCGCGCTCATCGACCCGCGTCAGTTCGAGCTCATGACCGCCCGGCACGCCGGGGTGGTGGTGATCCAGGGCGGAGCCGGCAGCGGGAAGACCACCATCGGGCTGCACCGCCTGGCGTACCTCGGCTTCGCGTACCCGGAGCGCTTTCCGCCGCGCAAGATGCTGGTCGTGACCCACGGGGTGGCGCTGGCCGCGTACATCGATCAGGTGCTGCCGGCGCTGGGCATCGCGGGGGTCCGCGTGATGACCTTTCGCGCCTGGGCGGAGAAGGAGCTGCGGACCGCCATTCCCTGGATGCGCGCCACCATCACCGAGGAGGTCCCTCTGGCGGTCGCGCGGGTGAAGAGCCACCCGGCGTTGCTGCACGAGCTCGAGCGGCGGGCGGCCGCCCGCCACGCCCGCGCGCCCGAGGCGGAGGCGCCGGCCGGGACGCGGGCCCGCGCCAGGCTCAAGTCCGGCTCGCGCGCGGTGGTCGAGCTGTGGGCCGACCTGCTCACCGATCGCGAGCTCCTGCTCCGCCTGGTCGGCGACACGCCCGAGATGCCGGTGTCGAGGACCGACATCCTCGAGGCGCACCGGCTGATGGTCACGCGGGTGAACGCCATCGTGAGCCGCGATCCGCGCGATCAGCCCCACGGGACGGCCGACCCGGCGGGCAAGCCGGGCGGGAAGCTCGATCGCAAGCGCAAGAAGGCCATCGCGGCGGCGGTCGCCCGGGATCGGGCCCAGCTGGCCGAGGTCGAGGAGCAGGCGAGCCCGAGCTCCCTCGCGTTCTTCGGCGTCTCGGCGCCGTCTGGCTCGGCGGCGTCGTCGTCGGCGGCGGCGGCCGGAGCCGGGGGCGGGGGCGGGGGCGGGGGCGGCAAGACCGTGGACTCCGATCTGCCCGAAGGGGTGCGGCGCTTCGAGAGCGAGCGCGAGGACTTCGACGACGACGAGAACATCCGCGGCGAGGTTGGCATCGACGGCCTGCGCACCGAGGATGACCTGCCGATCCTCGACCTCGACGACATCGCGATCCTGCTGCGGGCCCACCAGCTCGTCCGGCGCTTCGAGCCCCCCTACGCCCATCTCTTCGTGGACGAGGCTCAGGATCTCTCGCCGATGAAGCTGGCGGTGCTGATCGGCTTCACCACGGTCGAGGCGGCCGAGCGCGACGAGGCCCCCCGGGCTTCGGCCGACGCGCGTCGGGCCGCTCCGGTCCCGGCCCGCTCGTCGCGGCGACCGGCCGCCCGGGCGGGGGGCGCCGAGCCGCCGCCGTCTCCCCGGGGGCTGCCGTCGATCACCCTCGCCGGCGACACCGCGCAGAAGCTCTTCCTCGACAACGGCTTCGGCGACTGGCGCGCCGTGCTCGGCCACCTCGGCCTCGCCCACGTGGCGGTGGAGCCGCTGCGCATCGCCTACCGCTCGACCCGCGAGATCCTGGAGCTCGCCCGCCACGCCATGGGCCCCCTCCCCATCGAGGCGCCCTCGGAGGCCAAGCGGGTCGGAGCTCCGGTGGAGGCCTTTCGATTTCCGGCCATGGGCGCGGCGGTGGCCTTCCTCGGCGAGGCCCTGCGTGAGCTCGCAGCCCGCGAGCCGCGCGCCACGGCCGCCCTCATCGCCCGGCACCCCGAGCAGGCCGATCGCTACTTCGAGGGCCTGCGGCGGGCCGAGGTGCCGGGGCTGCGGCGCGTCCGGGCCCAGGACTTCATGTTCCGTCCCGGGGTGGAGGTCACCGACGTCCGTCAGGTCAAGGGCCTGGAGTTCGACTACGTGATCATGCTCGACGCCAACGCCAGCAGCTACGGCGCCGACGACGAATCGCGCCACCTCTTTCACATCGGGGTCACCCGCGCCGCGCACCAGCTCTGGTTGGTGGTGACCGGCTCGCCGAGCCCCCTCATCCCGCGCGAGCTCTTCGGCGAGTGAACTTCGAGTAGCATGGGCGGACGACGACGATGAATGAGCCTCGGGTGGCCTCGGAGCCCTGCCTCCTCGAGCCAGACGGCGTCTTTGGCCAGATCCTCGACGCCCTGGCGGACATGGTGCTGGTCAGGGGGGAGGACGCTCGCATCCTGTGGGCCAACCGCGCCTTCCTCGAGTACACGGGGACCTCGAACACCGACCTGCGGGATCCGATGCGTGCCCCGGCCCCGGATCAGGACCTTGGCGCGCAGTCCGCTCGCGACCGGCAGCGCCTGCTCGGCTCCGGCGAGGTGCTGGACATCGCCGAGGAGCCGCTGACCCGCCACGACGGCGTGATCCAGATCTTCCACACCCTCGAGTCTCCGGTCGGCGACCCTGGGGGCAAGGTCCGCATGACGGTGGCGGTGGCCCGCAACATCACCGGCCAGCGACGCATGCAGGACGAGCTCGATCGCTACCGCCAGCACCTCGAGAAGCTGGTCGGCGATCGCACCTCGCAGATCCGGGCGCTGTCCGATCGCCTGCAGCTCGTGCTCTCCTCGCTGGCGGAGGGCATCGTGGCCCTCGACGGGGCCGGGCACGTGCGCCTCCTCAATCCCGCCGCCGAGAACCTCACCGGCTGGAACACCGACGAGGCCAGGGGCCAGGAGCTGGGCGGGCTGCTCGACTTCGAGCCGGAGGCGACCGGGGTTTGCCTGCCGGACATCCTGGGCGGTGGCCGGCCGACGAGCGGGCGCCTGCGGGCGCGCGGCGGGTCGACCTTCCTCGTCTCGCTCAAGGGCTCACCCCTGGTGGGGCCGTCCGGGGAGCTGGTCGGCTCGGTGGTGGTGATCCGCGACATCGGCGCCGAGCGCGCGCTCGAGGAACAGCGCCTCAGCAACCAGAAGCTCGAGTCGGTGGGGCTGCTGGCGGGCGGCATCGCGCACGACTTCAACAACATCGTCACCGGCATCCTCGGCAGCATCTCCCTGGCCCGGATGGGGCTCGAGCGCGGAGAGGACATCACGGGCTTGCTCGGCGAGGCGCAGCAGGCCTGCCTGCGGACCAAGGGGCTCACCACCCAGCTCCTGACCTTCGCCAAGGGCGGGGCGCCCCTCAAGAAGGTCCTGCACGTCGAGCGGGTGGTGCGGGAGTCGGCCGAGTTCGCGCTGCGTGGCTCGCTCGTGGAGCTGGTCATCCGGCGCCCGGCCGACGCGTGGCCGGTCGAGGCGGACGAGGGGCAACTGGCCCAGGTGCTGAACAACCTCGTGCTCAACGCCAAGCAGGCCATGCCCGGCGGCGGGACGATCTGTATCTCCCTCGACAACCTGCACCTCGGCGAGGACCCGGCGTTGCCGCTTCCCCCCGGTCCCTACCTGGTGATCGCCGTGGAGGACAGCGGCCCGGGCATCCCGCCGGAGCACCTGTCGCGGGTGTTCGACCCGTACTTCACCACCCGCGACGCGGGCACCGGGCTCGGGCTGGCTTCGGTCCACTCGATCGTGCGACGCCACGGCGGACACGTGAGCGTCTCGTCCGAGCCCGGGGCCGGGGCTTGCTTTCGCCTTTACCTGCCCGCCCAGCCGCACGAGCTGGCCTCGGGGGTCGCGGCGCCCGTCTCGGCGGTGGTGCGACGGGCGCGCAAGCTGCTGGTGGTGGACGACGATCCGGGAGTCCTCACGGTGATGCGCTCCATGCTGCACCACCTCGGCCACGAGGTGAGCCTGGCCGAGCGCAGCTCGGTGGCGCTGTCGGCGTTCGAGCGGGCACGGACCGCAGGTGCGCCGTTCGAGGCGGTGTTCGCCGATCTGACCATGCCGGGCGATCTCGGTGGCCTCGAGCTCGCGGCGTGGCTGCGCGAGAAGGCGCCGGACGTGCGGATCGTGGTGATGAGCGGCTACTCGGTGGATCCGGTGATGGCCGACCCCGCGGCGCGTGGCTTCGCGGGGGCGCTGCCCAAGCCCTTCACCGTCGAGGCCCTCAGCCGAGCGGTCGAGAGCTGCTTCGAGCCATCCGCGAGGCTCCCCGCCCGGTAGCTCAGCTCTTCACGGAGCCCCGTCCTCGTCCTCGGTCTCGTTCCCCGCCTCGGGAACGATCCCTCAGCCTTTGTTCCCACCGTCGGCCTGCGCGGCGTCCCCGCTCGTGCCGGCGTCGGGCGCGGCGGGGGTGGCCTTCCGGGCCGAGGTGACGAGGCGCTGGCGGTTGTACTCCTTGTCGGTCGACAGATCCCAGGTGAGGGTGTCGGTCGAGACGCTCTTGCTGGTCTTCGAGGCCACCAGCCGCCCGAAGGCGCCGTCGATGGGCAGGGTGTCCGAGTCCGTGACCAGAAAAGGTGTCACGGGCTGGTTGGGGTCGAAGCCCACGGCGTAGAAGCGGCCGGGCTCGAGCGGGATCGCGAGCGGGCCGCTCGAGGTCCACCCCTCGCACGTGCCAAAGTCCAGCTGAACGTCGAAGAGCTTGTGGAAGGGGCTGTCGCGGCTCGTGGCCTCGTGCACGGCGAGGGTGAGCCGGGTCTCCGGCAGGCCCGCCCGCAGGTAGATCTGCAGCTCCTCCAGCCAGCGCGGGGAGGTGACCTCGTAGATGTTGACCCGCCCGAGCGAGGCCGCCGACTTGGAGGCCACCGCGTTCGGCCCGAGCTCGTCGACCGCCACCACGGCGCCGCCGTCCTGGCCGGTCGCCGCGTCGTCGGTGGCGCGGCTGGCGTCGGAGGCCCCGAGGCTACCGGGGGCGCCATCATATCCTCCGTCGAGGGAGCCGCACGCGGTGACGCCGGCCTCGGCGACCCCGCCATCCGACGTGGTTCCGCTGGCGGCCGGGCCTTTCTTGCAGGCCGGGATGAGGGCCGCCGCCAGGGCCACCAGCCCGAGCGAGGGCCAGCGCAGGCTCCGTCGTCCGCCGGGCGTGCGCTGGCCGCCGTCCCGGGTGCGACCGCTGCCCCCCCTGGTTGCGCGCGCCGACATGACCCTGCCCGTCGACAGAAGTCCGGGCGGGATTGAGCGCGCGCGGGCGCGCCCCCGCGGAGAGACCTTCAGGAGGAGAGGCGGGGAGGATCCCCTCCGGCACGCAAGGGCGTCACGGACTGGGTCTTCCAGCCCTCGATGAGCGCCGCGAACTGGGCGGTCCCGAGCCGCCGGACGAGCCTGGCTGGGCGGTGGGCGCGGCTGGCCAGGCGCCGCGCGAGCCGAACCGCATTGTGGCTGTTGAGATCGGTGACGATCAGCACCACGTCCGAACGATCGATGAGGGTCCTCAGCCCCCCCACCGTGGCGCCTCCATTGAGCTGACCCGTGTGGCACTGCACCTCGTGGCCCGCCAGTCGGCCGATGTCCACGAGCTTCGAAGCTTGCCGGTCCATTCCCCCGATGATTCCGATGAACATGTTGTTCCTGGTCTAGTCGCCTGGCCCCCGACGCCGGGCTGATCCCGGGCCGTCGCGCCGCGACTGAACAGAACTTTGTCTCTTATAGTAGACAATGTCAAGCCCAGGCGAATCTCGCTGCCCGGCTCGATGTGCCTCGGGGTCCTCAGGGGTGCGCGGTCGGATCGGCCTCGATGTAGCGGACCAGCAGCTCGGCCGCCCGATCCTGCGCATGCCGGGCATCGGCCGGACCGGCGACGTCGTTCATCAGGATCGAGAAGATGAGCGGGGCCTTGCCGGGCGAGCCAGCGAAGCCCGACAGGCAGCTGGTGGTGGCGAGGGTCCCGGTCTTGGCGCGCACGAACCGCTCCGCGGCGGTGTTGGCCATCCGGTGTGCGATGGTCCCGTCCGTCCCGGCGATGGCCAGCGAGGCCATGAACTCGGCGGCGATGCGAAAATCGCGCAGCGCCCCGCGCAGCACGGTGACCATCTGTTCGGGCGAGAACCGGTTCGAGTCGTAGAGGCCGGAGCCGTTGGTCATCTGGTACGTGCCCTTGCGGATCCCGAGCGCGTTGAGGTACCGCGCCACCGCATCGAGGCCCTTGTCCCAGGTGCCGGGCCGCCCGCCCATCTCCGCTCCGAGCGTGCGCAAGAGCTGCTCGGCGGTGAGGTTGTTCGAGCGCTTGTTGAGATCGTGGACCACCACCGCGAGCGGCGCGGAGTCGTGGCTCGAGATCACCCGCAGCCCCTGCGGCGGCGCGATCCCGATGTGCGGCGGCTGGGCCACGCCGATCCCGCGGCGCTCGAGCAGCGCCTTCAACGCCCAGGCCGCGACGAGCGGGGGGGAGACCACGCGCCTCCGGTAGGTGCGCGGCTCGCTCCCGAGGCGTACCCGCCCCGCGAGCACGATCTCGGTCTTGCCTTCGGTCTTGTCGCCCTGGGGCTCGCGGGTCTCGACCGTGCACGGGGTCGGCCCGGTGACCGCCGTGACCACCCGCCCGGAAACCACGAACGCCCCCGAGGGGGGATCTGTCTGGACCCGCGCCGGCGCTCCCGCCTTGGCCCCGGGGACGATCGTGATGTCCACCACGTTGCCATCCAGCGACAACCCGGCCGACGGCGCGCGCGACACGGTGGAGTCGGACTTCTGGTCATAGGCCGGGCCGACGTGGGTGCCGTCGAAGAAGGACTCGTCCGCGACGATGGTCCCCTTGACGCGCCGGATCCCGGCAGCCGCCACCTCGGTGGCCATGGCGGTCAGATCCTCGGTGTCGAGGGTCGGATCGCCGAACCCCCGGAGATACAGGTTTCCCGCGAGCTCGCCCCCGGCGCCGGTCAATGCCGCGTGGGGCGCCGTGACCGTGGCCGACAGGGTGGTCTTCCACCGGTACTCCGGACCGAGCAGCGCCAGCGCCGCGCTCGAGGTGACGATCTTGACGTTGGAGGCGGCGTTGAACAGCGACTTCTCGGCGCGTGCGTAGACCGGGCGGCCGCTGTCGGACTCGAGGACGAGGATGCCGATCTTGGCCTTGGCGAGGCCGGGGGCCGCAAAGATCTCGTCGAGCCCGGCCTTCAACCAGGCACGTCTCTGGGCTGGATCGGCGGGCGGGCGCGGCCCGTCGGCCGGGGGGACCGGTCGCGGGTTCAGCCCGGGCAGCCCGGGAGGACGGGGCCCGTCGGTCGCTCCGGTCCGGGGCGCGGCGCCCGAGGCTCCTTCCTCGGCGGCCGCGGCCCCCGTCGCGGTCGGGGCCGGGCCAGGCGGAGCAGCCCCCGCCGCCAGGCCAGCGATCCCGCCGGTGCCGGGGGGCGCGACGGGGCCTCGCGCGGCGACCGCGGGCCCGAGGGCGGTCGCAGGGGCGGCGAGAGCCGGCCTCGGAGCTCCCTTCGCCACGGCGGGCCCGGCCGCGCGGAGGGGCACCGGGCAGGTGGAAAGCACGGCCACGCATAGGCCGACGCTGGCGAGGGTCCGACTCAACGCGCCCACCCTAACATCGCCGGTCTGAGTCAGCCAAAAGCAACGACGATTTCACGATCGAGAAACCTGGTCTTGACCGTTTTGCTGACACTGTGGTCAAGGAGCGCCAATTGCCGGATCCGACCCTCCCAGAGCTCGCAAAACAGGTGGCCGAGACCCAGAAGCTGCTTCTGGATGGCCAGACCGCGCTCAACATCACCTGGACGCTGCTGACCGGCTTCATGGTCATGTTCATGCAAGCCGGGTTCGCCCTGGTCGAGACCGGGCTCACCCGGGCCAAGAACGTCGCCCACACCATGGGCATGAACTTCCTCGTGTACTCGATCGGGATCATCGGCTTCTGGTCGATAGGTTTTGGGTTGCAGATGGGTGGCGTGGGGGCCCTCGCGACCTTCGGCAACGACGCCACGCTGAACGGGGAGTTCATCGCGCACATCGGCAACACCGAATTCGGGCTGTTCGGCACCAAGGGGTTCTTCCTCACCCCGGCGGTCTACACGGCGCCGGTGGCGGCCCTGTTCCTGTTCCAGATGGTGTTCATGGACACCGCCGCCACCATCCCGACCGGGGCCATGGCCGAGCGCTGGAAGTTCACGTCGTTCGTGGCGTTCAGCTTCGCGATGTCCGCCATCACCTATCCCATCTTCGCGAACTGGGTGTGGGGGGGAGGCTGGCTGTCGCAGGTCGGCCGCAACTTCGGCCTCGGGCACGGGCACGTGGACTTCGCGGGCAGCTCGGTGGTGCACATGGTGGGTGGGGTTGCCGCCCTGGTGGGGGCCAAGATGCTCGGTCCGCGCATCGGGAAGTATGCGCGCGACGGCAGCCCGCGGCCCATTCCGGCGCACAACATCCCGATGGTGGTGCTCGGGACGTTCATCCTGGCCTTCGGATGGTTCGGGTTCAACCCGGGGTCGACCCTGTCGGGCACCGACACCCGCACCGCGATCATTGCCACCAACACCATGCTCGCGTCCGCGTCGGGGGCCTTCGGGGCTTATCTGTGGATGAAGTTTCGGTTCGGGGTGCCGGACGTCAGCATGCTCTGCAACGGGATGCTGGCGGGGATGGTGGCGATCACGGCGCCGTGCGCCTTCGTCGCCGCCCCCATCGCCATCCTGATCGGGGCGGTGGCGGGCGTGCTGGTCATCGTCTCGGCGATGTTCATCGAGACCTCCTTGCGCATCGACGATCCGGTGGGGGCCGGGTCGGTCCACGGGGTGTGTGGGGCGTGGGGGATCCTGTCGGTGGGCCTGTTCGCCGATGGCCAGTACGGCAGCGGCTGGAACCAGGTCCCGGGGACCGTCCGCGGCCTGTTTTACGGGGACGCATCGCAGCTGGCGGCGTCGCTGCTGGGGATCGTGGTGTGCGTGGTCTGGGTGGGGGGCGTCACCTTCTGCGTGATGAAGGTGGTGGACTCCCTGTTTGGAAATCGGGCGCGGGTCGAGGACGAGCGGGGTGGGCTCGACGTCCCTGAGATGGGCATCGAGGGTTATGGCGCGGAGCCTTCGATGGATTCGGGCGTTGGGTGATTCGAGAGGGCAGCTTCGATCCCGACGAGGACCGCCAGCGCAATGGCCCGGACGGAGCCTCATCCGGAAGCCAGTCGACGGAGGAGCGGGACGGGTCCAGCGCCGGCGCGTCCGCAGCCGCAGTCGCAGTCGCAGTCGCAGCGGATGATGACACGGAAGAGGGGGAGGCCGTGCAGGACAACAACGAGGTACGGATGCCAGGTCGAGAGCCGGAGACGAAGGAGCCACAGCCGCAGGAGGGCCGTGAGATGAGGCAGCCGAACAGCCAGAGCAACCGCGGGAGTGGTCCCGTCCCGATCCACGGGAACGAGACCCTGGCCGAGTTTTCGATGGTGCTACGCTTGTCCGCGAGCGGCACCATCCTCAAGAACAAGGGCGGCTCCGAGGAGACGGCCGGCGCCATCGCCTATGCCCATCGCCTGGTCGAGCTGTCGGGTGACCTGCTCGGGCTCGAGGGCTTCGCGGCCATGGAGTGCGTGTTCCGCGAGGGGCGGTGCCTGGTGTTCGCCGAGCCGAACGGGGACGTGGTCGCGCTGCGGCCCTACGCCGAGGCCAATCTCCAGACCCTGCGGGACAGCCTGGGGCTGTGAAGGAGGCACCCCGCATGGTGACGCCGAATCAGCCCATGTCCGTGACGGGCATCCGAACCATCCTGATGGCGCTCAAGGACATCGACGGGATCTCCGGCAGCTTCGCGGTGGGCACGACCGGAGCCCTGGTCGCCCGCGACATGCCATCGGTGTTCGACGACGGCTCGCTCTCCGAGGCCGGCGAGCGCCTGGTCCGCATGGGCGAGACCCTGGCCGACATCGGAGATCAGCTCGATCTGGCGGTGATCCGCTTCCAGGACCACAAGGTGTATCTGAAGGTGCTGTCGGCCGGGATGCTCTGCGTGCTGGCCCATCCGAAGGTCAACGTGGCCGCCTTGCGCATGGCGGTGAACCTGGTCGGTCGGCGCATCACGCCGGTGATGGAGCAGCTCGAGGCCGAGCCGCCGAACGCGCTGACCGAGGACACCGTCAAGACCGCGCCGCCCACCGAGCCGCCGCGACCCGTGCCCGGCGCCCACGTCGCGTCCGCCGGCGCGTCGGCCGCCGGCCAGCGCCGTTTCCGCGGACGCACCATCGGCTGACGGCCCGGCGGAAACGGACCCACCCGGTTGGCGTCCGATCTCTCTCGCTATCACGGTCCGGCCATCCCGGCCGGCTGCGTTGCCACCGCGTTGCCGGTCAGGCCAGATTCACCGGCAGCGCACCTTCGTCCCCGTCCCGGGCAACCTGAAGGAGCCTGATGCCTGGGTGCGTCACGCGCCGATGAGACCGTGGGGCTCGGGCAGCAGTCAGCCGCCACCGCTTCGAGCGGCGCGGTAAGCTCGACAGTGGTAACGGATGGTGCGTCAAAGCGAAGGCGACCGGGGGCTTCACGGCTGGTGACAGTCGGCCCCAGGCCCCCCGGAGGAGGACTGCGGAGTCCTCTCCGGGGCCACTGGGGGCGGGTCAGATTGGTCTCAGAAGCAGCGCCCGATGAAGCCAGTTCCCGCGCCGAAGCAGAGGCAGCCCGGGGTGTTCACGCGCTCGTCGCAGAACTGCAGACACCTGCCCTGGAAGCAATCGAACCCCGCCATGCAGGTCTGCCCGGTGCACTGCGCGCCCGCCGGGGTCGTCCCCGGCGTGCCACAGGTACCGAAGGAGCCCCCGAGGAACTGGCACGCCTGGCCGGTCGGGCAGTTTGTCTGCGTCAGGAGATCGCACGCGGCTGGTGGCAGGGGGCCACAGATCCCCGCGCTGCTGTTGGCGATGCCCAGACTCTGGCAGTTGCATCCAAACGTCGTGGAGCTCGTGTCGCAGAACTGTGTGCAGGAGCCCTGATCGGGGTGGTCAGGGTCGAGCTTGAGGCACTGCGAGCCGGCCTGGCACTGCTCGGAGGTGCAGGCAGCTCCGGGCGGCAGCGAGCCGGTCGATGCACAGAAGGTTCGGCCGACGGCATCCGCGAGGAGGCAGCTCTGGCCGGATGGACAGCTGCTGAAGAAGCCTCGGAGATCGCAGGCCGGCAATCCCGTGTTCGGGGATACGTCGAACGTGATGCTCAGCGGTCCACTGCCGATGTTGACGATGCCGTCCTCGGTGGTGAAGGTGAACGTGACGTCCGATTCCATTGACTTCGTGATCACGAAGCTCTGTGGGTTGGGAGAGAGCAAGGCGCCACGAACCTGTGTCAACGTGGTGTCATCGTCGATACGATAGAGTGCCCATCCGTCCATGAGGCGCACCAGGTAGGGCCCTTGCGAGAGCGACGCCGTGAGGACCGACGCGTCCGGGTTGGTCTCCGAGTCGAGCGTGACGACGGGTGACGAATTCTGAGTCGTGACCGCAAATTGCGCGCTCCTGAGCCGATAGGCGCTCTTGGTGGCCGTCACCAGGGCGACATGGACGATGCCCGTCGCGGGATCCTCCGTCGGCTCTCTCTGAGTCGCGCATCCAAGCCCTCCCGTCGATGCCAGGAACAACACCATTCCCACCGAAGCATGAGTCCACCTGTTCGTCATCGCAGTCCTCCTCCCATGGAAACCGGAAAAAAACGAAGCCGGAAGAGCTCCGGCAACGTGTGCCCGGCAACGCAGTAGGCGATTCGAGAGGTCGTGTCAACGCGAGGGAGGCTCCATGGCATGACCGTCCCTGCGCGAGAGCCATCGCGCATGACCCTGCCCGGCAAGTTGGCCAATCTTCATGAGCTCTGGCCCGACACGGGACGAAATAGGCCACCTCGAAAACGGCAACCCCCAAAACGGCAAGCAATGATTGGGACTGTCGGTCACCGTCAGAGCGGAGGTAGTGTGATGCCCGTGAGAGAGTGTCGTTTCTCATATCGGGAATGTTTGGAATGGTGTGGTGCACATCTTCGGGAGGCCGGGAGCCTCCGCCTCCCGAGGGTGACAGTCCCAGCGATCTCCCTCACCTCCCGGTCGAGCTCCTCTCGTCGGGCCAAGCGCCTCCTGCGCAGACCAAGCTCCTGGAACGGATCCGCAGACCGTTGACCCGCTTCGGTACGCGCTGACGGTGCGTGCTGGCGACGAAGGACGGCGGCGATTCGAGCCTGAGTCAGCTCGGCGGTGTGGCT
>CAZIOH010000068.1:28190-36731 GCA_964540815.1 uncultured Myxococcales bacterium
GCTGGCGACGAAGGACGGCGGCGATTCGAGCCTGAGTCAGCTCGGCGGTGTGGCTTCAGCTCGCGTCGCGGGCGTCTTGCGGATCGTCGCGGCGGAGCTCGTCCCGGCGGATGGGGACGGCTATCGAGACCGGGGGCTTCGGCGTGGCGGGGAGGGAGCGCGGGCGCTTGTCGATGGGGGCGAGCTCGGGGAGCTCCTTCTTGCCGCCCGCGCCGAGCTCCTCGAGCCGGCGGGCGCTCGGCATCACGCGGCTGTCGAGCGAGGCCGTCGCGCTGTTGAAGGCCTCGACCGAGCGCTCGAGCGCGCCACCCATCCTGGCCATGTGCTCGGTGAAGGTGGCCAGGCGCTCGTGGAGATCGCGCCCGCAACGGCTGATGTGGGCGGCGTTCTCCGCGAGCTGCTCGTGCCTCCAGCCCACGTGGATCGCCTGCAGCACCCCGATCAGCGTGGTCGGTGTCGCCAGGAGGACCCGGTGGGCGAGGGCCTCCTCGAGGAGGTCGGGCATGGCCTCGAGCGCGGCGGCGTAGAAGGCATCGCCGGGCAGGAACAGGATGACGATCTCGGGCGAGGTCTCCAGGTGATCCCAGTAGTTCTTGGCCCCGAGCTTGAGCACATGGCTCTTCACCTGGCTCGCGTGCTGGCGCAGGAGCTCACGCCGCGCCTCATCGGTGGTGGCCTCGCGCGCGTTGAGGTACGCCCCGAGAGGAGCCTTGGCGTCCACCACCACGCACTTGTTTCCCGGCAGCCGAACGATGACGTCGGGGCGCAGCCGGCCGTCTATGGTCTGGATGCTGGCCTGCTCGGCGAAGTCGCAGTGGTCCAGCATCCCGGCGATCTCCATCACCCGGCGCAGCTGGATCTCCCCCCAGCGCCCACGAACCGCCGGAGCCCGCAGCGCTCCGACCAGGCTGTCCGTCCCCGCCTGCAGGTGGCGCTGACCCTCCGCCAGCGCGCGCACCTGCTCGGTGAGACGGGTGTACGCGTCGCCTCGGGCCCGCTCGAGCGCGTGGACCTGCAGGTCGAACTTCTCGAGCGTGCTTCGCACCGGGTCCACCAGGATGGCGATGGCCTTCTCGCGCGCCGCCAGCTCGGCCACGCCCGCCTGCTGCGTGGTGGCGAGGTGCGCGGTCGCGAGCCGCAGGAAGCCGGCGTTGCTCTCGCGCAGCGCCTCTGCGGCCAGGGCCTCGAAGGTGTCGCCCATCTGTGCCTTGGCCTCATCCAATAGCCGGCGCTGCTCGCCGAGACTCCGCTCGAGCTCGGAGGCCCGCGCTCGCTCGGCGGCATGGACGCCCTCGAGCCGCTGGACCGCCAGTTGCCCCTCGGCCGCACGGGTCTTCCAGTCAGCGAGCTCGCTGCGCAGCGCCTCAGCCGTGGCGGTCACCGCGGAGGCCCGCAGCTCGGCCTCGCGCAGGGCGGGCGCCAGCCGACCCCGGGCACGCGCCGTCGCCCACAGCCAGGCCGCGAGCCCGGCCATCCCGGCCCCGAGAACGAACCAGGCCAGTTCCGCGAACCACCCCGAGAGACTCATCCCCGCCATACTATCCACACGTTCAGTCCAGCGCAAATTTGATCAAACGTTACGCGCCTGTCTGGATCGCGGTGACGATCAGCGGGAGGGGGGAAAGAGGACAACGCGGGCAGGGGCCCGTCTTCGATTCCGCTCCGCGGGCCCGCGGGCTTTGTTCGAGAATCAAATCTTGCCCGTTTCGTGCGGCGGTTCGTGCGGTGGATCGGAGGTTGGCTTTGCCAACCGGAGATGCGACGGGCAAAGCAGATCCGGGCTCGATTCTCGTCGTCCCGCGGGAGGGGCCCGCGGGGAGGGGTCCTCCCCTTCCCGCGCATGCTCGATTCTCGTCGTCCCGCGGGAGGGGCCCGCGGGGAGGGTCCTCCCCTTCCCGCGCATACAGGCCCACGCGAACCTACCCGGGCGCATGCGTGACGCGAGAGGCTCGCGTCGAATTCGGCCACAAATCCCCCGCTTCTCTTGCTGGCTCCGGGCGCTTATCCTATGACTCGTCTCTTCGCGATGCCCGACGGCGGAATCAGACAGCGCAAGGCGGACCATCTGGCCATCGCGGCGTCGGGACAGGCGGACTTCCGGCGGCCGACCCTGCTCGACGACGTGCACCTCGTGCACTGTGCCTTGCCCGAGCGCACGGCCGACGAGATCGATCTGCGCACCACCTGGCTCGGGCGCACCTTCGCGGCGCCGCTCATGGTGACCGGCATGACCGGTGGCACCCCCGAGGCCGCCGACATCAACCGCGGCCTCGCAGCAGCGGCGGCGGCGGTGGGGATCCCGTTTGGCCTCGGCAGCATGCGCGCGATGGTCGAGCACCCCGAGCTCGCCTCCACCTACGAGGTGCGCAGCGCCGCCCCCGAGGTGTTCCTGTGCGCCAACTTCGGGGTGGTCCAGCTCGCCCGGATGTCCCTCGTCGCCGTGCGCGAGGCCGTGCGCCGGGTGGGCGCCGACGCCTTGTGCGTGCACCTCAACGTCGCGCAGGAGATGGCGCAGCCCGGTGGGGACCGCGACTTTCGCGGCGGCCTCGACACCATCGCGCGCGTGGTCGCCGAGCTCGGCGCGCCGGTCATGGTCAAGGAGACCGGCTGCGGGCTCTCGCCCGCGGTGGTGCGCCGCCTGGCCGCCGTGGGCGTACGGGCCGTCGACGTGGCCGGCGCGGGCGGGACATCGTGGACGGCCGTCGAGTCGCACCGCGCCTCGGGCGACACCCAGGCCCTCGGCCGGGACCTGTGGGACTGGGGCATCCCCACTGCAGTCGCGGTGGCCTGGGCGGTCGCCGCGTCGCCGGAGCTGGAGGTGATCGCCTCGGGGGGAATCCGCTCCGGCGTGGACGCCGCCCGGGCCCTCGCGCTCGGGGCGCGGGCCGCCGGTCTCGCCCAGCCCGCGCTCGTCGCCCATCGCGACGGTGGCCGTGCGGGCGTCGAGGCGTATCTGTCGCGCGTGATCGCGGGGATTCGCGCCACCGCGCTCTTGACGGGGGTGGGGCGTGCCGCCGATCTCGGGCGGGCGCCGCGCGTGATCGGCGGCGAGCTCGGCACCTGGCTGGCGCAGGTGCCGGCGTGAGTGGGCGCGGGGGCGCGCCCCCCGAGCCCGTCTCTTCGGGTGCCGCTCCCGCTCCCGCTCCGGCTCCGGGCCTCGGCGCCGTCGACGAGCTGCCGGTGGTGTGCCGGGAAGGGCGCGGGTTCGGACACGGCAAGGTCATCCTGCTCGGGGAGCACGCCGTCGTCTACGGCCACCCGGCCCTGGCGGCCGGTCTGTCGCGGGGGATGCGGGGGCTCGCGGGTCCGGGCACGGGGCGCCTGCGCGTCCCGGTGTGGAACCTCGACCTGCACGTGGACGCCACACCGGGCGCCGAGGCGGGCCGCGCGCCCACCTCGGATCTGGCGCGGGTGGCCCGGGCCTGGGCGGCCATCCTCAACGGGTTCGGGGTCCGCGACGTCGACGTCACCGTCGAGGGCGATCTGCCGGCGCAGGCCGGGCTCGGCAGCTCGGCGGCGTTCTCGTGCGCGGTGGCCTTCGCGGTGGCCAGCGCCCACGGATTCGGCCGCGCCCGCGCCCTCGCCGCCGCCCACTTCGGCGAGGTCGTGTTCCACGGCGCGCCCTCCGGGATCGATCTCGCCGCGGCCTCCACCGGAGCCGCCGGACGTTTTCAGCGCGGGCAGGGCTGGATGGCCGTCGAGGTGCCGCGGCCCATCACCCTGTGCATCGGGCTGTCGGGCCGTCCGCACGCCACCCACGATCTCGTCGAGGGGGTGCGGCGCCTCCACGAGGCGACGCCGGTGGTCTCCCGGGTCATCGAGGCGCTCGGGGCGCTCGCCCCCTCCGGAGAGGCCGCGCTCGCGGCGGGCGACCTCGAGGCGCTCGGGCGCCTCTTCGACGTGGCGCACGGGCTCCTCGCGTCCTTGCGGGTCTCGGGCCCGGAGCTCGAGACCCTGGTGCACGGCGCCCGCCGCGCGGGCGCCCTCGGCGCGAAGCTCACGGGGGCTGGAGGGGGCGGCTCGGTCATCGCCCTCGCGCCGCCCGGCCGGGAAGCCGAGATCCTCGAGGCCTGGCGCCACGAGGGGTTCGAGGGGTTCACCGCCAACGTCGTCGGCGCCCGCCCGGACGTCGATGCTCGCCACGAGGTCGAAACGTGAAAGCATCCTGGTGCACCGCGGTCGCCGGTACCAACATCGCGCTCGTCAAGTACTGGGGTAAGCGGGACGCGCGGCTGAACCTGCCGGCGGCGGGCAGCCTGTCCTTGACCCTGAAGGAGCTCGGGACCCGGACCACCGTCCGCTTCGGTGCGCACCTCGGCGGGCCCGCGGGCGAGGGCGGCGGCCGGGATCGCGTCCGCCTCAACGGGCAGGACGCCGACGAGAAGACCCGCGGGAGGGTGGTGGCCTTCCTCGATCTCATCCGGGTCCTCGCCGGGTTCGACACCCGCGCCGAGGTCGTGACCGAGAACACCGTGCCCACCGCGGCGGGGCTCGCCTCCTCGGCGTCGGGCTTCGCGGCCCTGGCGCTCGCCGCCTCGCGGGCCGCCGGGCTGAACCTCACCCCGAGCGAGCTGTCGGCCCTGGCCCGCCGCGGATCGGGCTCGGCCGCCCGCTCGATCTTCGGTGGCTTCGTGGTGATGAGCCCGGGCGTGCTGCCCGACGGCTCGGACGCGGTCGCCTCCCCGTTGCCCGAGGGCGACGGGTGGCCCGTTCGCCTGGTGGTGGCGGTCACCACCGAGGGCGCCAAGTCGATCGGCTCGACGGCCGCCATGGAGCGCACCGCGCGGACCTCGCCGTTCTATCCGGCCTGGGTCGAGTCCGTGCCGCGCGATCTGCAGGACGCCGCCGCCGCCATCGCCGCCCGGGACTTCGACGGGCTCGGGCGCATCGCCGAGCGCAACGCCGTGCGCATGCACGCCTCGGCCATGGCGGCCGATCCGCCCATCCTCTACTGGAACACCGCCACCTGGGCCGCCATGCAGACCGTGCGGGATCTGCGGGCGCGCGGGATCGCCGCCTATTTCACCATCGACGCCGGTCCGCACGTCAAGGCGCTGTGCCTGGCGGACGACACCGAGGCGGTCGAGAAGGCCCTGCAGGAGACGCCGGGGGTGCTGCGGACGCTCACCACCTCGCCGGGACGGGGGGCCCGGATCCTCCAGGAAACCCCGGCATGAGCGGCGAGCGACGCACCCTGCGGGGAAACCCGGTGGTGGCGGCCCCGGGCAAGCTCTTCGTGATCGGGGAGTACGCCGTGCTCGCCGGGGCTCCGGCGGTGGTGGCGGCCGTCAACCGCTATGCGGTCGGTCAGTTCGTGATCGGCCTCGCGCCCGAGTCGGACTTCACGCGCCAGGCGGTCGCGGCCGGGCTGCGGGGGCTCGGCGATCGCGCCGAGGCCATGCCCCCCGGCTCGGTCCTCATCGACAGCACGTCGTTTCGGGCGGGCGGCAAGAAGCTGGGGCTCGGCTCGAGCGCCGCGGTGACGGTGGTCGCCGTCGCGGCCGTGATGGAGATGGCGGGGATGTCGGTGGCCGAGCACCGCGCCCTGTGCTTCGAGCTCGCCGACGGGGCGCACCGCAGCGCCCAGGGCGGCGTCGGGTCGGGAGCGGACGTCGCGGCGGCGGTGCACGGGGGCCTGATCCGCTACCGCCGGGGCAGGCCCGGCGAGGCCGGAGGCCAGGGTCCAGGTCCGCGGGTGGCGACCTTGGTCAAGCCGGCCGCGCTGCGGCTTGTGGTGTTCAGCGAGGGCAGCCCGGCCTCGACCCCGGACCTGATCCGGATCGTCGAGGCCTACGCGGCCCGCCGGCCGGCCGCCTACGAGCGCCTGATGCTGCAGCTCGAGGATCGCTGCGAGACCTTCATCGAGGCCATCGCGGGGGCCAACCTCGAGGTGGCGATCTCGGTGGCGATCGACTACGCCGCGGGTCTGGCGGAGCTCGGCGCACAGGCGGGTGCGCCCATCATCACACCGCGCTTCGAGCTGGCGGCCGACCTGGCCACCAACCTCGGCGGCATGGCCAAGCCCTCGGGGGCGGGGGGCGGGGATCTCGGCATCGGGATGTTCGGGGAGCCCGAGGCCGCGCAGAGCTTCGCCGCGCGCCTGGAGGAGCTCGGTCTCCGGGTGCTGGACGTGGACCTCGATTTAAACGGCGTGCATCGCCGACTGCCCGCATCTAATCTCTAGAGCTTTCATGACGCAACCTAGTCATTCGTCCCGGATTCCGAAGTTCTACGAGCTGTCCATCTCCGAGCGACGTCGGCTGCTCGGCCTGCACGTCGAGCTCAGCGCGGCCGATCTCTCGGCGCTGGAGGCCGGTGGGCTCGATCCGGCCACGGCGGATCGGGTGGTCGAGAACGTGGTCGGGATCTATGCGTTGCCGCTCGGCCTCGGGCTCAATTTTCGGGTCAACGGGCGCGATGTCCTGGTCCCGATGGTGGTGGAGGAGCCCTCGGTCATCGCGGCGGCGTCCAACGCCGCGCGCATGGTGCGGGAGGGGGGAGGCTTCGTCGCCGACGCCGATCCCCCGGTGATGACCGCGCAGATCGAGCTCCTCGGCGTGGCCGACGTGGGCGCGGCGCGCGCGCGCATCGAGGCTGCGGCGGCCGAGCTCATGGGCATGGCCGGCGCCACGCTGCCGAGGCTGGTGGCGCGGGGGGGCGGTCCGCGGGCGCTCGAGGTGCGCACCGGGGATCACCCGGCGCGCATCATCGTGCATGTCCACATCGACTGCCGGGACGCCATGGGCGCGAACATGGTGAACACCATCGCCGAGGCCCTGGCCGAGCGCCTGGCGTCGCTGGCGGGGGGGCGCTCCGGGTTGCGGATCCTCACCAACCTGGCGGACCGACGACTGGTGCGGGTGCGGGCCCGCATCCCGGTCAAGGCCCTGGCCACCGACGGGCAGGACGGCGCGGCCGTGCGCGACGGAATCGTGGCCGCTTCGCGCTTCGCCGAGGACGATCCCTATCGCGCCGCCACCCACAACAAGGGCATCATGAACGGCGTCGACGCGGTGGTCATCGCCACCGGGAACGACTGGCGGGGCGTGGAGGCCGGCGCGCATGCCTACGCGGCGGTCTCGGGGCGCTACCGGCCGCTCGCGGTGTGGCGGGCCGAAAACGGCTCGGAGAACCGCATGGGACAGGGCTGCCAACCGGGGTCGGAAGAGGGCTTGGCAGAGGGCTTGGAAGAAAGCTTGGAAGAAAGCTTGGAGGACGGCTTCCTGGTCGGTTGTCTCGAGATGCCGATGCCGGTCGGGACGGTGGGCGGGACGCTGAAGAGCCACGCGGGCGCGCGCCTGGCGCAACGGATCCTCGGGACCGCCGGGGCCTCGTCGGGAGGGCTGGCCATGATCATCGGGAGCGCGGGGCTGGCCTCGAACCTGGCGGCCCTGCGGGCGCTGGCCACCGACGGCATCCAGCGCGGGCACATGGCGCTGCACCGGCGCTCGGTCGAGCTCGTGCGCGAGCAGGAGGAGCGCCTGCTCGGCTGCGAAGGCAGGGCACCCGGGGGCGCGAGCGGCCAGGCGAGCGCCTCCGCCTCCGCGGGCGTGACGGCGCCCGGAGGCTCGGCGTGATCCGGCAAATCATGCGCGGTGGGCGGAGGTTCGTGGAGGCGGGCGCGGGGCCCGCGGCCGGGGCCGGAGAGGCCGGCGCCGCCGGCCCGGAGGGCGGGAGCTTGCGGCGGGCCGTCCCCTGGCTGGATCCGCCGCCCGGACCCTGGACGGTCGAGCGGGCCTACGGATACTGCGAGGAGTTCGTGCGGGCCCACCACGAGAGCTACCCGGTCGCGTCGCACCTGGTCCCGGCGGCGATGCGTCCCTACCTGATGGCGGTGTACGCCTTCGCCCGGAGCGCCGACGACTTCGCGGACGAGCCGCAGTACGAGGGCCGCCGCATCGAGGCGCTGGCGCGCTGGCGCGACGAGCTGCAGATGGCGGCCCACGGCGAGGCCGAGCACCCGGTGTTCGTGGCGCTCGGGGACACCATCGAGCGGCGGGATCTGCCGGTGCCTCCCCTCGAGGATCTCCTCACCGCCTTCCGCATGGACATGGAGGTCCGGCGCTACGCCACCTTCGGCGCGCTGCGCGGCTACACGGCGCGCTCGGCCGAGCCGGTGGGGCGCTTGCTGCTCGCGCTCTTCGGGTACCGGCAACCCGAGCTGGTGCGCTTCGCCGACGAGATCTCGACGGCGCTGCAGCTCACCAACTTCTGGCAAGACGTGGCGGTCGACGCCGCCCGTGACCACATCTACATTCCGTCGGAGGATCTGCACTTCTTCGGGGTCACCGAGGCCGAGCTCAAGAAGCTCGAGCCGACCAAGGCCATCCGCGATCTGATGCGCTACGAGGTGGCCCGCACGCGGGCGCTCTACGAGCGGGGCCGGCCGCTGATCGGCAAGCTCGACAACGATCTCAAGCTCGAGCTCGCGCTCATCTGGCTGGTGGGCACGACCATCCTCGACAAGATCGAGGACGCCGACTACGACGTCTTCACCCGGCGCATCAGCATCAAGAAGCGCGACAAGGCCAAGATCATGGC
>CAZIOH010000069.1:0-10181 GCA_964540815.1 uncultured Myxococcales bacterium
GCGACGATCTCCCAGGTCTCGAGGTTGCGAATCCCGCCCAGCCGTCCGGTCTCGCAGAAGTCGCACGCGAGCGCGCAGCCGGCCTGCGCGCTCAGACACACGACGTACTTGGCCGTGGGCAGGGCCACGAGGCCGAGCGGTTGCGCGTGGCGCCCGCGTTCGAGGCGCAGGGCGCGCGCGTCGTCGGGATCGGGCAGCGGAATCCGCACCGCCTCGATCTCCGGCCCATCCCCGAGCCTGAAGAGGTACTTGAGGAAGCCATCCTCGGAGCGGCGGCGATCCACCACCGGGAGCTCGGGCCACGCCACGCGCGCGTCGATCGCGCGGGCCGTGGCCCTCGAGAGACCACGGATCCGAGGCTGGGCGCTCTCGATCGAGCCGACGCCCTCGCGGTGGACCGCGGCGAAGATCCGGCGCGCGACCTCGGCGCTCACCCCGAAGGCCCCGAGCTCCCGCTGCATCTCGAGGAGATCGAGGTTTCGCAGCAACAGGGGCGACGCCACGGGCTCGGCCGAGGCGGGGGCGCACCCGACGGCCGCCTCGGCGGGGCTGCCGGCGGCCGCGGCTGGCTCGGCGCCGACCGTCGGATCCATCTCGGGCAGGACAGGCATCGCGCATGGCATAGCGTGCCGCGACCGGCTTGTCACCTGGCGGGGGTGGCGGCCGCGCCGTCCACCGCGGGGCGATCGAAGAAGCGTAGGGCATTCTCCCCGAGCAGCTTGCGCAGCTGAGGTGGGCGCCATCCGCGCTGCCACAGCAGCTGGGTCAGGCGCGGCAGATCGGCGGCGTCGCGCAGCCCGCGGGGCAGCGGCAGGAACCCGTCGAAGTCCGAGCCGAGGGCCACCGCGTCCTCGCCGGCCACCGCGGCCACGTGCTCGATGTGATCGGCGATGCGCTCGATGGAGCAAAATGCCCCTCCCAGATAGGGCGCAACGAAGATCACCCCCACCACTCCGCCGCAGGCGGCGATGGCGCGCAGCTGATCGTCCTCCAGGTTGCGCGGGTGGGGATGCAGGGCCGCCGCCCCGGAGTGCGAGCTGAAGAGCGGCCTCGACGATGCCCCCAGGAGCTCCCAGAAGGTCCGCTTCCCGGCATGGGACACGTCGATCGCGAGGTCGTGCGCCTGACAGGCCAGCACCAGCGCGCGTCCGACCTCGGTCAGGCCGATGTCGACGCGCGACCGGCACGAGCCTCCGGCGGCGCTGTCCCGCTCCCACAGGGGCCCGAGGAAGCGCACGCCGGCCTCGGCCAGGCGGGCCACCCCGGCGCCCACGTCGGCGTCGATCGCGTAGCTGCCCTCGACCCCGAGCAAGAGGGCCAGGCGTCCGCCAGCCCGGGCGGCCCGGATCTCCGCGCCCGTGCGGGCCAGCACCAGGCGATCGGCGTGGACGGTGGCCAGGTGCCGAGCGTGCTCGAGCTGGCGCCAGAACCGACGCCGGTGCGCATCGAAGCGAAACCCCGAGAACATCAAGCAGCCGAGGGCGTCGATCCCCCCGCGGGCGATGCGCGGCAGATCGAGGTCGAGGCGCATCGGATTCCAGTACGTGGCCTTGCCGTGCTCGCGGGAGAAGTCATGGGGAAAGTGTGTGAGCTTGGTCAGCACGTCGTTGTGCAGGTCGAAGACCAGGGCCTCACGGTGGAAGGCCTCCACGTCGGGCGTCACCTCCACGGGGTAACCTCGCATCGCCGCCAGTCTAAGGGCCCGCCACCGAATAGCCACTCGGGCGCAGGACCGGCCCCCAAGCCCCGTCCTCGTTTCCGTACTCGTTCCCCGTGAGGTCCGGTCGAGGCGCGAGGACGAGGACGGGCATCTGGGCCCTGAAATCTTTGCTTCGGGCCTCGTGGATGGCATCGGTCCTTACCCCAGTTGCGCCTGGCATCGAGCGGGGGGGCTGGTCCGATCCGGCCAATCTCTGCGTCGGGTCGAAGCAAAACGTCCGGCGGTGCCGAAGGCACTATCGCGCCGTGAACAATTTGTTAGGTTACGGCCCCGAGGGGAGCGGGTGGCCGAGGACCGAGGACGGCCGACGGCCCGCGTTCGAGCGACCGAGATCAATTTCGCCCTGGCCTTCCGCCGACCCAGATGGCCGTCGACGCCGCATCCGATTCGCACGCAGCCCGAACCGCAGGTGTTCCGCGCAGTCTCGAGGATCGCATCCGCAGCAAGAAGAAGCCTCAATCATGACCTTGGTCCGTCACACATTCCGGGAGGAACCATGCTTCGATGTACTCGGTCGTCCGTGCTGGTTTTTGGTTTGCTCGTCTCCGCCGCCGTTCCCGCCCTCGCCCAGACCGGCACCCCGGCTGGGGAGGCACCACCCGCACCCGCCACCGGAGGCGCCACCGATGCCGCGCCGGTGAGCGATCCGAACGCCGCCCCCGCCGCCACGCCGCCCGTCGCGGCGGTCACGCCCCCCGCTCCCAGCGCCTCGACCGGACCGCTCAAGCTCGAAGGTAAGAATGCCAATATCAAACTGGGCCTCTTGCTGCAGCCCCAGTACTCGGCGGTGAGCAGCCCGGCCGCGGGGGTGAGCGGCTACAACCAGAACCTCTACCTGCGCCGCGCCCGCATCCTGGTCGGCGGCACCGTGTTCGGGAAGATCGACTACTTCCTCGACACCGACTTCCCGAACCTCTTCCTCGCGACGCCGGTGGCCGGCGCGATGGGCGCCGCCAACACCGCCCTCAAGGCCACGCCGGGCCTGAACATCCAGGACGTCTTCGCCACCTTCCACGCCATCGGGGACGAGCTCAAGGTGGACGTCGGTTACATGCTGCCGCCCATGGCGCACAATTCCCTCCAGGGGGCCGGGACCCTCTACAGCTGGGACTACTTCAGCTTGACCTACCAGCACGCCAACGCGTTCGGGGCCTCCGCCCCGCCGGTCGGGCGCGACGTCGGCGTGCAGCTGCGCGGGCTGGTGCTGAATGGAATGCTCGAGTATCGCGCGGGCATGTTCCAGGGCATCCGCGTGCCCGCCACCGCCACCGAGATCGCCTCCCGCAACTTCTTCCGCCTCACCGGTCGGGTGCAGGTCAACCTGCTCGATGCCGAGACCGGCTACTTCTACGCCGGCTCGTACCTCGGCGCCAAGCGGATCCTTTCGTTCGGCCTGTCGGGCGATTTCCAGGACAATTACAAGTACTTCGCGCTGGACGGGTTCACCGATCAGCCCCTCGGCCCGGGCATCCTGACCGCCCAGCTCAACTTCGCCCACTGGAACGGCGGAACCACCGTGGCGCTCGCCAAGCAGTCGGCCCTGATGGGAGAGGCCGGCTACAACCTGCCGGTCCAGGACTTCAAGGTCGGGCCCATCGTGCGCTTCGAGCACCTGTGGGGGAGCGGCGCGGTCCCCGATCGGACGATCTTCGCGCTCGGCGCGGCCTTCTGGCCCTATGGCCACACCTCGAACCTCAAGCTGTTCTATTCCCGGATCAACGTCACCGGCGACAACGGGGTGAATCAGGTGAATCTGCAGTGGCAGGTTTATTTCTTCTAGAGAGACTCCTAAGCTCGTGACCTGATGCACATTGGACCGCGACGGGGGGCGGGCCGAACCGGCCTCCCCGCCGCGGCTCCCAACCTCGAACCCTGCCATTCTTGCCAAGGACAAACTCATGACGCCTGATACTTCGACGTTGGCGGCGGAACCGCCGGCCAGCGAGGCCACGTTGCGAAGGGTGATCTTCGCCGCCTCGCTCGGGACGCTGTTCGAGTGGTACGACTTCTACCTGTACGGAAGCCTGGCGGTCTTCTTCGGGGGCCTGTTCTTTCCGAAGGGCAACGACACCGCGCAGCTCCTGGCCAGCCTCGCGACCTTCGGGGCCGGGTTCGGCGTCCGCCCGCTCGGGGCGCTGGTCTTCGGCCGGGTCGGCGATCTGATCGGACGCAAGTACACCTTCCTCATCACCATGGCGACCATGGGCTTCGCGACCGCCGCCGTGGGCCTCTTGCCGAGCTACGCCTCGGTGGGGTTGCTCGCCACCGTGCTGCTGGTGTTCCTGCGGTTGCTGCAGGGCCTGGCGCTCGGCGGCGAGTACGGCGGCGCCGCCACCTACGTGGCCGAGCACGTCCCCGACCATCGCCGGGGCTTTTACACCAGCTTCATCCAGACCACCGCCACGCTGGGGTTCTTTCTCAGCATGGGCATCATCGGGACCACCCGGGTGCTGCTCGGTGAGGCGGACTTCAAGCGATACGGCTGGCGCATCCCGTTCCTGCTGTCGTTCATCCTGCTGGCGGTCTCGCTCTACATCCGGCTCAAGATGAAGGAGTCCCCGCTCTTCACCCGCCTCAAGAGCAGCGGCAAGACCTCCCTCAAGCCGATCCGGGAGAGCTTCGGGAACCCGGTCAACCTCAAGTACGTCCTCATCGCGCTCTTCGGGGCCACCGCGGGACAGGGCGTGGTCTGGTACACCGGCCAGTTCTATGCCCTCACCTTCCTGCAGAGCGCGCTCAAGATTCCGTGGAAGTCGGCCTACCTGATGGTGTCGGCGGCGCTCTTGATCACCACGCCCCTGTTTGTGGTGTTCGGCAAGCTGTCGGACCGGATCGGGCGCAAGAAGATCATGATGGGGGGCTGCATCCTCGGCGGGCTCACCTATGTGCCGATCTACATGGGGCTGCGCGCCTTCTCGAACCCGAGCGGCCTGCCCGTCGCCAACCCGGCCGAGCTGAACTGGGTCGGGATGATCGCGCTCCTCTCGCTGCAGATGGTGTACGTGTGCATGGTCTACGGCCCGATCGCGGCCTTCCTGGTCGAGCTCTTCCCGACCAAGATCCGGTACACCTCGATGTCCCTGCCCTACCACCTGGGGAACGGCTGGTTCGGCGGGTTCCTTCCGCTCATCGCCACCGCCGTCACCGCCTCGGCCTGGGCCAAGACGACCTTCGGGCCGAACGCGATCTTCACCGGGCTCATCTACCCCATCGCGGTCTGCGCGATCACCGTGGTCGTGAGCGCCTTCTTCATCCGTGAGACCAAGGATCACAAGATAGACACGCCGATCGCGATGCCCTGATCGGACCGACCCACCGGCCACCGCCCCCGAGGGGATCAGGGGCGGAGCTCGGCCACCAGGGGATCGAGATCGTCGGAGGCGGTGAACCCGAAGAGCGCGGCCCGCTCCGGGGCGGGCCCGAGATCGCTCGGGGTGAGGAGCTCGGCGCAGACGGCCAGGCTGCCGGAGGCGACGAGGCCCACCCGGTTGGCGGCCTCGAGGATCCCCGCCCGGAGCGGCTCGATGGGCAACGGCGTCGAGCATTCGAGCGCAAAGGGGGCGAGCTCGTGCCGGGCCTTCCGCGAGAGGTGCCGGGCGAAGCGCGCGGCCCACCGCTCGGCCTCCTCGGGGTCGGCGGCCGGGTGCAGATGGTCGGGGACGAAGGGCCGGATCATGGCGGTGAGCCAGGCCGCGAGGAGCCCGGGCGGCCCGACCAGGGCAAATCCGAGCCCACTTCGAGCCAGGAACAGCGTGTGGCCGCCGGCGAAGCGCAGCGCCGCCCGCTGCGCCGGGGTGGCCGGTCCATCGCCCACCAGCGGCGGTCCTCCCAGGGACAGTCGGTCGGCCCACGCCACCACGGTGCAGATCTTTCCGGGCAGCACCTCGGCTGGACCGATCGAGCCCCCCTCCCCCGCCCGTCCCGGCGGCACTCGGAGGGAGGAAGACCGGACGAGGCGCAGCTCGAAGGGGCCCGGAGCCATCACCGCCGCCAGCTCGTCCCAGATTGCGTGGACCACTTTGCTGGCGGGGGCCGGCGCGGCGCGCCCCGGGCCGAACCGTTGGGCCTGCTCGGCGAGCTCCAGCCCGGCCTCCTCGAGGAGCAGCGGTCCGAGGGCCCGACACAGCCGTCGAAAGGCCGGGGGGACGGTCGACGGGAAGAGCAGCTCCTCCCGACCGGGATCGAGCGAGGCCCCGAGCCGGCGGACCGCCACGCTCTCGCGGTCGCGGCCGGGCTGCCCGGCCGTCATCGTCACCGTCGGCTGCGCGCTCGCCAGCGTGGCCGGCAGCGGCGGCGGCGGCGGCGGCGGCCGGATCCCGAAGATTCCAGGCCAGTCCAGTGGGAGCCCCGCTCGGGCCCCGGCCCGCGCGGCGCGCCAGGCTCCAAGCTCGAGCATCGCCTCCGCGGCGGCGGAGCGCCCGCGGCGCCCGAGGACCGAGGCCAGAGCCCGCGCGACGCCTGCGTCGTCGGTCGCGGCGTCCGGCGCTGCGTCCGCCGACGCTCCGGCGGTGAGCGCCTCGCGCAAGCGGTGCGCCACCTCGTCGAGGACGAACCGCCCGCCGACCACGTCGTGGCCTCGCGGGTCGTGGCTGCGCGCCTCGTGGCTCCTGTCGAGCAGCCGCAGCAGCTCGTCGAGGGGACCGAGCTCGGTGGGGCAGGTGGTGAGCGCCTGGCGAAAGGCCAGCTGGGCGCCGCGTGGGTCGCCGGCCCGCACCAGGTAGCGGCCCACCCGAGCCAGCAGGCGGGCGCGCGCGCGCGGCTCGTCGGTGGTCTCCAGCAACCTGCGCGTGACCGCCAGCCCGGGCCCGGTCTCACCGAGCTCGAGTCGCAGGCGCGAGAGGGCCTCCAGCGCCTCGCGATCCCCGGGGAAGAGATCGAGCGCCTGCTCGAACGCCGCGGCCGCCGCCGCCAGATCGGGCGCCGGGCCGGCGAGGAGAATCCGTCCGAGCTTGACGAACACCTGCAAGCGGACCTCGTCCGTCGGCTCGACGGCCGCGAGCCGGCGGAGCAGATCCGGCACCACCTTCAGGTTCGAAGCGGCCTCCTCGAGCGCGACCAGGCGACCGAGGGCGACCGGGTGCTGCGGCTCGCGCTCGAGCACCAGCTCGAGCTCGCGGCGCGCCCCCGCCAGATCGCCGAGCGCGCCGGCGAGGCAATCCGCGCGGGCCAGGCGCAGCGACGTGCGCTCGAACGGGTTCTGGGTGGCCGCCAGGCGCTCCGCGAGGACCTCGCTCCATTCGCGGTGTCGGCCCTCGGCGCCGTAGAGCGCTCCGAGCCGCTCGAACGCCGCCACGTGATCGGGGGCGATGCGCAGCACCTCGCGCAGCCAGTCGCGCGTGCGCGGCGAGCGCTCCGGGTTGGGGCTCCCCTCCGCCGGCCCCCGCCGATCGCCGTCGCGCGGACCGCTGCCGTCCGAGCCCCGCCCCCGACGCTGCTCGCGCTCGGCCTCGAGATCCACGGCGCGCAAGAGGGCCTCCACGCGATGACGCGGGACCCGCAGCGCCTCCGCTTCGGCGGCGGCCGCCAGCGCCGCCTCCCGCGGACGCCCCGAGCCCGCCAGCCACCGCCGCCACGCCATCACCACCGGTATCGGCGGCCCGCCCTCGTCCGGTGGAACGGCGTTGGCCAGCTGCAGGCTCCGACGCAAGCGGCGCTCGAGGCCGACCGCGTCGGTCTCGTCGGTCCAGCCGGCCGCCACGCCCATCCACGAGAACAGGGCCGCGGACGCCGGGTCGCCCGGGGGCTCGTCCTCGGCGTGCTCGGCCAGGAGCTCCTGGGCGCGGGAGCGGCGAACGTCGTCGGTGGCGCGCCCCGGATCGGACAGCCGGAACAGCGCCGGCAAGGCCTTGCCGAGGGGGGAGCGCGGCTCGTCCTCGACCAGGGAAGGCGGACCCGGTCGCAAGGCCAGGTCCTCGGCCCGCGACCACAGCCGGGAGGCCAGCTCGGGCTTCCCGGGGATGAAGGCCTGTGCCAGCTGCGCGGCGAACGCCCAGGTCTCGGCGGTGGGCGTGTGCTCGTGCGGGGGCGCGTCGACCAGCAAGCCGAGCGCATCCTCGAGCCGGCCATCCGCGATGGCCCGGTCCAGCGTCTCGAGATCGATGAGCGCCCGCTCGGCGTCCGTGAGGGGGACGAGCACCCCCGACGAGCCGGGGGCTGCGCTGGGCCACAACCTCCGAGCCCCGTCGCAGCGGAACGCCCCGAAGCGAAGATCGGCCGCGACCGTGCCCGCGTCGGGCTCACGCGCGGCGACCTCGAACAGCTCGGCCGCGCGGACGAAGTTCCCGAGCTCCTCGTGCGCCTCGGCGGCCTCGAGCCAGGCCGGGGCCGAGGCCTCCACCTGCGCGCAGCGCTCGGCCTCGAGCGCCTCGGCGGCCGAGACGCGCGGGCCGGGATCTGGTCGAGACAACCGGCGTCGCCTGAGCCTCCGCAGCAGGCGCGCAGCCGAGTCCCCGGCCGTCGGATCGGCGAGGGCGGCGCCTGCCAGCGCCTGGGCGCGCGCGAGCGCCGGTGCCCCGGTCGCGTCGAGGGCGACCCAGGTCGCGGCGAAGACCGACCAGAAGGCCCGGGGACCAGGCTGGGCGAGCCAAAGGCCGGCATCGGCATCGGCATCGGCATCGGCGTCGGCATCCGCCTCGCGCGGCTCCGGGCTCGACGACCGGATCCGTCCTGGCCAGGCGCCCGCCACGAGCCACTCCGCCAGCTCGGCGCCGGCGCCGCTCGCCGATGCGGCCTCGCCGGCCGAGGCCCCCCCGGCCCGAGCCCCGACGGCTCGGACCACCCCTCCCTCCGGCGGGCCGATCGCGGGTTCGAACGCTCCTGCCGCGGCACCGGGATCGCGAGCGGCACCCGCACGCTCGCTCCGTTCCCGGGCCAGCTCGCCGAGGGCACGCATGAACGCAGGCTCGTCCGGCGGAGGCGTCTTCGTCGGGACACGCGACCCACGGACGAGCTCCGCCCGCAAAGGGCTGGTCGTCGGCGCGGCCGAGGCAGCGACCACGAGCCAGTCCGCCGCGCGCGCAACCTCCCCGCGCGCGCGCGCCCGCGCGCTCGCCTGCCAGGCGAGGGTGGTCCCATCGAGGAGCTCCGGATCGTGCTCGGGCAGCGCCTCGAACAGGGCATCGACCCCGCTCCCGCGGGACAGGAGCGTCGCCTGTCGCAAGGCCCAGGCGCTCCCGCGACGGGCAGGGTCGACGGCGGCCCAGAGGTCGAGCCACCACGTGCGCGCCTCGGAGTCCGCGGCGGCGGCGCGGGCCAGCGCCTCGAACGCCGCGGCGAGGGGAAGCCAGCGCGGGCCGGGAGCCGTGGCGGGCGCCGAGCCGACGAGGTCGGTCATGAGAGATCGGACGAGGGGGCCACGGCTCGCGGGGCGCAGGGCGGCCCAGAGACCGGCGCTCCACGCGAGGCAGACGGCCGCGTCGGGGCCCGGCCACGCGGTCGCCAGGGCCCGCACCGCCCGGGCGAGCACCAGCGACTCCCGGGCGTCGTCGTGGTCGGCGTGGACACCGACATGGACATGGACATGAACATGGCGGTCGACGTGGTCGTGGTCGGCGTCCCGAGGCGGCGACAGACCGTCGGCCAGGGCCTCGAGGCGCGCCCGCTCGAGGACCGGCGAGCTCGGGCCGAGCTCCGCGTCCGGCGCGAACAGGAGGCTGGCCGCTCGTAGAGGCTCCCCGGCCTCGCGGGCGAGCCTCCCGCCCCAGCGCGCGAAGGCCACCTTCAGCTCCGAGGGTGGCAAGCGGCCCATCAGAAGCGGCAGGAGCGCGACACCCGCCCGTGGGTCGAGCCGGGCGATGTCGCGGATCAAGCCCAGGTCCGGATCCAGATCTGGACGCAGGTCCGGACGCGCCGGCGCCGACACCGGCGACGAAGGCTCCGCGGCCGCGGCAGACATGCCGGCCGCCGCGAAACGCTGCTCGGCCGCGGCCCCGACGTCCCCGACGTCCTCCGTCAGCGCGGCGGCCACGGTGAGCAGACCCGCGCCGAGACCGCCGCCCACGCGGTGCGCGGCGGTCTCCAGGATGGCGCTGGCGGTGGAGGGCCGTGCCCACACGAGCTCGGCCTCGGCGAGCGCCCGGGCCAGCCCTTCGGGCACCGTGGCCACGTAGGCCGACGCGGCCCCATCCGATTCCCCTACGGCGGCGCGCCACAGGGTCCACTCCGCCCAGAGCGCACGATAGACCGCCTGGTCGGGATGGGCGACGAGCGCCAGACGCTGCAACGATTCCTGCGCCTGCGGATCCCCCGCGCGCCCGTGCCGCTCGGCCAGGCACAGGAGCGCGCGGTGGGCCGCCGGTGCCCCCACGGAGGCCGATGTCACGCCTGGGGCGTCGAGCGCGGCGATCACCTCGGCCTCGGCCCGTGCCACATCGCCGAGGCGCTCCGCCACGCGGGCGGCGGCAAGGCACAGATCGAACACCCGCGCGCCGGGGTCGGCGCGGGCGCGATCATCCACCGCCCC
>CAZIOH010000069.1:10281-12860 GCA_964540815.1 uncultured Myxococcales bacterium
CGCGCGCGGCGCTCGTCCACCGCCCCTCGCGCGCGGACGCGCTCGTCCGCCAGCATGCGCGCGAGCGCGGCCCAGTCCGCCGGGTCGGGCGTCGCAAGGGGGCCAGCGGGGACCCCCTCCTCCGGCGCCGTGTCCGCCGCCGGGGGAGGCTCGAGCCAGCGGTGGATCCCATCGCGCCATGCTTCCTCCGTCATCTCCACCAGCTCCGGGAGAGCCGGCCACCCGAGCAGGGCGCGCACCTCTTCCGGAGGGGCATCGCTGGCGGAGCCCGCGTCGAAGAGCCCCTCGGCCGTGGCGTCGGCGGCCACGCGCGAGGCCTCGGGCCCGAGCAGGACGGGCAAGGACGCATCCCACCGGGCAAGATCCGACTCCCACTCCGCGGTCTCCGTGTCGGGCGCGGGTGGCGCGGGTGGCGCGGAGCTCTCGAGCCCCGGCGGGCCCATCGAGCCGTCCGTTCCCGGCGATCCCGCCGTGGGCGCGCGTGTCGGTTCAGACAATCAAAACTCCATCGCGGGGCCAAGGGACGTGGGCGACGCGACGTCCTCGGTCTCACGGTCTGCGAGCAGAAATGCGTCCGTCAGCGCAAAGCGCACCAGGGCGCGTGCCCGGGCACCGAGCACCGGGCTCACGTCCCCTTCCGCGGGTGCGAGCGCACCGATGGCCGCGCCGAGATCGCCTCCGACCGCGAGCCCCACCCGATCGGCGAGCTCCACCACCCGGGCACGAAACCCGCCGAGCTCGCCAGCCACCTCCTGCGCCTCGGCGCGCGACGGATCGCCGGTGACGATCCCGATCAGGGCCTTGCGGGCCTTGCGGGGGAGCGCCCGGCCGAGGATCTTCACGGCGCGTGCGAGGCCTTCCTCGACGGGCTCGGTCGTCGAGAGCGACGGCCGGGCGGGGGCCATCACCCATCCGGACGCGAGGGCAACCGCCGACCGCAGCAGCAGGTCCACCTCGGCGTCCTCGACCGCGTCGAAGCAGACGGCGTGCTCGCGAAGCAGCCCGAGGACGCGGGCCACCCGGAAGCGCACCTCCGGTTCGTGCGCCCGCGCGAAGATGTCGGCCGGCAGGACGAGCTCGGGCCGCGGCCCGTCGAGCGCGACGGCGGTCCCGCCGCCGCCGCCGTGGACCACCGAGACCCGCAGCGTGGGAAGCCCGAGCGCGACGGCGACGTGCTCGATCCAGGCGATCTCCGGGTGGAGCGCGGTCGAGACGGCGGCCCGGGCGCCGAGCTCGGGCGGTGTGGCCCGCGGACCGAGCAGCGCCTCGGCGCTGGGAGCGAGCTCGGCCCAGACGGACGCCGCCACGCGCGTGGGCCCCGGCTGCGACGCCAGCGACGGAACCAGCTCGCCGATGAAGCGGACCGCGGGAAGGGCGCCCGCGCCCGCGCCGGCGCCCACGTCCGCGTCCACGCCCGCGCCCGCGTTGCCGGGCGCGTGGTCGGCCCTGGATTCCGGCGTCGCCTCGCCGACAGCCACCTCGCTCCCGGCCAGAGCAAGGCCAGACCAGCGTGGCTGAACCTCGGCCGTGACCCGATGCCGTCCGCCGGTCCGGGGCGCCCCGACCCGCGCGAGGAGCTGGGCGGTGATCCGCGCGCCGCTCTCCGCGCGCCGCGCATCCCGCTCGGGAGCGGGCGGATGGATGAGTGCGCCCTCCCCTTCGGCTTCCGGTCCGCCGGTCCTGGTCCCGGGGGGCGCGCCCGCGGGCTGGCGCGCGAGCTCGAAGAGGACGTGAAGCTCCTCGACACCAGCGACGTCGGTCGGATCGTCCCGGACCCGTCCCACGGCGATCCCGATGGTACCGGCCAGCCAGTGCGCCCGCTCGGCCCACGCGCCGGCCTCGGCCAGCGCTCCGGCCAGCGCCACGTGCCCCGGGGTACCGATCCCGAGCGCGACGGCGAGCCTGAAGGCCGCCACCGCGCTGGTGATGGCGCCGCGCCGGGTGGCATCGGGCGGGTCGGTCGCGGCCCCGTCCGCCCTGGCGAGCGCGCGTTGCACCGCTCCGATGTGCATCCAGAGGCGCGCCTGCTCCCCCGGATCGTCGACCGCCTCCACCCAGCCCTGCAGCGCCGCCAGCGCCTCCCGTCGATGGCCGTCCTCGAGCGCCAGGGCCGTGAGGCGCTCCCAGACCGCGCGGGCGTGCGGCGCCGCGCGGGCGCACGCGCGCAGGGTGGCCTCCGCCTGGTCCCGCTGGCCAGCGGCGACCTGCAGCGCCGCCAGCGTGAGGCAGAGCTCCACCCGCGCCCGCGGCTCGTGCACGCAGCCGAGGAGCGCCTGCGCGTACGCCATCGCGTGCGTCACCGCGCCCGCGCACCTGGCCAGCTCCAGCAACTGGGCGAGGGCCGTCACCTGCGTCGGCTCGAGGGCGAGGACCCGCTGAAGATCCTGGATGGCCCCGCGCCGATCTCCGCCCGGGCGGGCGCGGTGCTGGGCCCGGGCGAGGAGGACCCGAACCCGCGCGTCGGGCGCCTGTTCGACGGACAGCCGGACCGAGTAGAGGCGCTCGAGGCCATCGGCCGCTGGCGCGTGTTGGTCGCCCCCGGGGCCTCGGCGGTCGCGATCGCCGTCGCCTTCGCCGTC
>CAZIOH010000069.1:12960-36703 GCA_964540815.1 uncultured Myxococcales bacterium
CGTGTTGGTCGCCCCCGGGGCCTCGGCGGTCGCGATCGCCGTCGCCTTCGCCGTCGCCTTCGCCGTCGCCTTCGCCGTCCTGGTCGGCGACACCCACGACGACGACCCCACCGCCGTCTCCCGTCGCCGCCTCGGGCGGCGCGGTGCCGGCCTCCGCCAGCAGCGCCTCGAGCCGGGCGTACGCGAGCGCCGAGCGCGGATTGCGCGCGAAGGCCTGCCAGTAGGCGACGATCGCATCCGGCACCCGTCCGAGCTCCTCGAGCAGCCGGCCGGCGCGCTCGAGCTCCGCGGCCGCGTGCAGCGGATCGCGCAGGACGGCCGCGAGGCGCAGCCCGGCGGCGACGGCGCCCCGCGCATCTCCCCGCGCCGCCGCGATCCGCCGCAGACCATCGAGCGCCTCGATCCCCTCGTGGTCGCGCGCGAGGGCCCGGGCAAACCCGTCGAGCCCCGCGCCGGCGTCCCCGCGAGCTTCGGCGTCGTACGCGCATTCGAGCTCGAGCGCGTAGGCGAGCGCGCCGCCGCTCCGATCCGCTCGCCGGTGGCGGGCGGCGATGCGCTCGGCGCGACCGGCGACCGGAAGATCGGCCAGGCTGCAGGTGAACGCCTCGGCCAGGCTGGCCGCGGGGTCGTGACCCGCGAGCGCCCCCGGGGGGAAGACTCCGACTCCGCTCCCGAGGGGAAGGCTCGGGGCCGGGACGAGGACGAGCGTGGGTGAGAGCCCCGGGATTTGCGCGTGAACCGCCGACGAGACCGCGTCCGCGCCGAGACGCGCGCGCAGGGCGGCACGGAGGAGGAGCCCGTCGCGGTCCGCGGACGCGCCCGCGCCCGCGCCGGCGTCCGCGACCGTCGCCAGCATCACGAGCCCCGAGGCCGCGCGCGACGGATCCCTGGAGCGGATGCCCTCCGCCCAGCCGAGCACCGCATCGATGGGCGCGGCCGTCCGTGCGGGCCGAGGTGCCGCCTCGCCTTCGGCCGGCCCCAGCTTCGGATCGTCTGGAGCTTGCGGATCTGGCCGCTCGTCGCGCGGCTCGTCCGGCTCGTGCAGGATCGCGAGGAGCCGCTCCTCGCGCTGCATCCAGCGCCGCTCCGGGGCCCCGAGGCGGCCCGCCAGCACGCTGGTCGCCTGGCGGGTGAGGGCCGGGTCGCGAAGCGCAGCCGCCACGCGCAACCAGCCGAGCGCCGCCTCGACGGAGTCGTCCTCGCGCACGAGCTGCCTGAAAGCGGCCTCGGCGGCCTCGAGCGCGCCCGCCCGCTCGAGCGCCTCCGCGCGATCGGACGGTACCTCGAGCGGGGCGCCATCGGATCCGGTCCACCCTCCCGGTGGCGGCGGCGTCGTCGTCGTCGGCTCGGGTCGCCCGCCTCGTGCGATGGCCGGCTCGCGGCGGCCACGCGCGAGCTGCGCATCGAGCGCGCGCACCACGGGGCCGAGCGCGTCGGGCGCGAGCGCCCCGGCTCCCTGGTCCAGCTCGCCCGGGCGCGACCCGGGCTTCGCCCCGGTCGCCCCCACGATCCGGCCGAGCGCCAGCCTCGCCCGGTCGGGGTGCCCGCCACGCTGGTGGTGAAACGCCAGGCGGAACGCCAGGGCCCGACGGCGGACGTCCGCCAGCGGATCCGTCGCGCCCGCCGCGAAGCCATGCGCGAGCTCCTCCTCGATCGCCGCCGCCCGTTCCTCGGGTTCGAGGGCCAGATGTTCGAGCCCGGAGCCCGCGCGTCCGTGACGGTCCCCGGCCAGCCCCCTGTGGAATGCGCGCGCCGCCAGGGGGAAGAAGTCCGGCCCTCCCCCCAGGGCCAGCTCACCCGCATCGCACCACAGCGCGGCGGCCAGCCCCGGGCTCGGAGCCGCGGCGCCGAGCGCGCCCAGCAGCTCGATTCGCGTGGCGCGCGCCGAGGGACGCCCCTTCTCGACCAGCGCCAGCTCGAGATCCCAGCGGCGCACCAGGTGGCGCACGGGGTCCGTGGCCCGCGTCGCGAGGTGCTCGTGGTGGCGCGCCGCCGACTCGGGATCGTCGAGCCGGTCGCGGTGAATCCGCACCAGCTCCTCGAGCCAGCCGGCGCGCGCGACCAACGCTTCCCCCGCGGTGGAATCGCCCATGGCGTCGAGGCGGTTGGCGAGCAGCTCGGCGAGCTCGCTCCAGCGCTGCTCCCGCCGCATCAGACGATCGAGCCGATCCCAGGCAACCGCCTCCCAGTCGGGAGAAGCGGCGAGGGCGCGACGCCAGCACCGCTCGGCCTCGCCGGCGGGCTCCGTTCCGTCGACGGTTTCCCACAGCGTGGCGGCGACGACCCAGGCGTGGGCCGCGGCCGTCGCGTCCCGCGCCCGTTCGCGACGGGCCGTCAGCGTGGGGGGGTGGGCGCCGGTGTCGGAGGCCCGGGGAAATGCCGGCGGCGAGGGCGGTGGCCCGGGCGCGGCGGCGGGCTCGGGCCGCAGGGCTCCCGTTCGACCTTCCCGGGCAATCCGAGCTTCCGGGGCACGGGGGCGGATCGCGGCCCGGCCCGACGCCTCCAGGAGCTCGGCCACCTGACCGAACGCCCGCGCGAGCCCGGCCCGATCTCCGGCGCGGGCCCGGACCGCGACGACGAGGGCCAGCTCGTCCACCCTCGATCGCCCGAGCTGCCGGTGACGATCGAGGTACGCCAGGGGAGCCGCCAGGGCCAACGGCGCGGCCGGCGTGGCGGACGGCGACGCCCCGGCCCGAGCATCGGCCGCCAGGCAGGCACCGAGCCACGCCACGGCCACCTCGAGCTCGGCCTCGGTCGCCGCGGGACCACCTCCCACCATCGCCCCGCCGTCGGCCAGGGCGCCCGGCTGGTCCAAGAGCACCGCCAGCCTGTCGGCGCGACGAACCTGCCCGTCCGCCCCGGCGTCCGCTGCCCCGTGCAGCGCCGCGAGCTCCGCCGCGATGAGCGGGCTAAGCGGGTTGCGGCGCCACGCCGCGCGCATCGTGGCCTCGGCGATCGCGGCATCGTCCGCCCCGGCCCGGTCCGAGGGGTGCAGGAGAAGATGGTGCGCATGGCGCCGGTACAGGCTGCTCGCGTGGCGAAGCACGGCCGCCGCCAGCGGATCGTCGGCCGGGGCCAGGCGCCCCGCGAGATCGGTCATGGCGATCGCCCGCACCAGCAGCTCCTCGGTGGCGCAGGCCTCCCGGGCCAGCTCCTCGAGCAAGGGCCGCACGTCCGGCGAGCCGGCAAGGGCCAGCGTCCGCATCAGCAGGGCCCGTCGTGCGCCGGGACGATCGCGCACACCGCCGCTGTCCGTCCTGCCGGAGAGCTCCGTCGCGGGATCTCCCGGCGCGTGGCTCCCGGACGGATGATCCTCGGACCTGGGCTGGGCGTCGGTCACCCCGGGCGCAGCCGCGGCCCCGCCACGGCGGGACCGCACCGCGACGACCGTCAGCGCAGCGCGCTTGGCCCAGGGCAGCCGCCGCCGCAGCATCCCTTCGAGCGCCTCCGCCCGCATCCACCCGTCGGGGAGCGCACATGCGGTCCAGAACAGCGCCAGCAGGAGCCCTCCGTGCCGTGGGGTCTCGCGCAGCCCGGCTCTGTAGCTGTTGGCCGCCTCGTCGGGGCGTCCCAGGCGCTGCTCGAGCAGCTGACCCTGTTCGAGCCACTGCGCTGCCCGCAGCTCCGAGGCGGCGGCCTCGGGCACGGCGCCGACCTCGACCTCGCCGTCCGGGCGGGCCGGGTCGGGTGGGCGGGCCGTGACCGCCGCGTCGAGCGCCGCCAGCCAGTCCTCCCATTTCGAGGCGCGCGCGAGACCTCGGCGCAGTCCCCAGAACGGCATCCAGGCGTGCGGCGCGAGGAGGAAGGCCTCGCGCCAGTCCTCGACGCTGGCGGGATCGCGGCCGAGCGGATCGCGCAGGAACGCCCGGGCCGCGTGCAGCACCCACCGACCTGGGTCGGAGCGGGCGGCGATCTCGGCGGACAGGAGCGCGAGGTCATCCGCGTGCGAGATCCGGGAGGCCTCGCGCAAGGTGGGCGAGGTGGGCGAGGTGGGCGAGCTGTCACCCGGAGCTCGGGCTCGGTCCTTCGGGCCCGCCCCCTCGGCGCCCGGGCCCGATGGGGCGTCGGTCATCCCCCGGGACTCCACCACCATGGGGATGGCCAAATCCTCGTCGGTTTCTCCCGGCGTCCTTGGCATGCGAGCGCGCCGTCCAGGCGCTTGGCAAGACGATTATGCGTGGCGCCAGGATTGGGGTCAATGAATCGGTCGGTCCCCCGTGGTGCGGCGATGGGCGGGGCCGCCATTTGCGAGCGAGGCACGACGAGCGGACGAGAGCGGAACGAGGACGAGGTCGCGACGAGGAGGCGACGAGGACGGGTAATGGGAGGCAGAGCGCTCAGCTGACCGGCGGCGTTCCTTCGGGGAGCTTGGAGAGGTGGAGGAGCAAGGAGGTCAGGCGTTCGCGGGTGTTGAGCTGGGGGTCGTCGAGGACCGCCTCGAGCAGCCGCTCCAGCCACCGGCCCACCTGCCGCCCCGGCCGCACGTGCAAAATGTCCATCACATCCTTGCCGTCGATGGCCAGATCCCCCACCCGCATGGCCGCGTCCTCGCTCTGCACGGCGGTGATCCGCCTGCGCAGCTCACCGAGCTCGGTCTCGGGATCCTCGCCGAACCCGCGGCCGGCGACGTCCCCCTCGCGCAGCGCGAACAGCCCCGGCAGCACCGCCGGCGTCACCCGGCGCACGAACCGCCGTACGGTCCCGTCGGTCCAGTCCGGGGTGTAGAAGAACATGTGGTGCGACACGAGGGCCGTGACCCGCTCGCGGTCGGCGTTCGACAGCTTCCAGCGGCGGCAAATCGCGTCGGCCATCTCGGCGCCCACGAGCTCGTGCTTGAAGAAGCTGAACTCGCCCGGCGCCCCCTCGCGCGGCTGGCGCGCCCGCGGCTTCCCCACGTCGTGCAAGAGGGCCCCGAGGCGGGTCAGGGCGTCTCCGACGGTGGCATCCACCACGGCCAGCGTGTGGTGGTACACGTCGTGCTTGTGAAAGCGATTCTGGTGCACGCCCACCGACTCCAGCAACTCGGGCAGCACCTCGCCGAGGAGCCCGGTCTCGCGCATGAGCTCGAGCCCGCGGGATGGACGTGGCGCCGCCAGCAGCTTCAACATCTCGTCCCGGACGCGCTCGGCGGAGACCCGCCGGAAGACCTCCAGGGTGCGCGGGATGGCCGCCAGGGTCTCGGGATCGATCTCGAAGCCGAGCTGGGTGGCCTGGCGCACCCCACGGATCGGGCGCAACCCGTCCTCTCGGAAGCGCTCCTCGGCCACGCCGACCGCCCGCACCCGCCGCGCGCGCAGGTCGCGGTACCCGCCGTGGGGATCCGAGATGCGACCGCCGAGCGGATCGTAGCCGATGGCGTTCATGGTGAAATCGCGCCGGGCCAGATCCTCGGCGAGCGAGCCCACGTAGGTGACCGACGACGGCCGGCGTCCGTCGAGGTAGGCACCCTCGCCGCGAAAGGTGGTCACCTCGACGTGCCGGGGACCCGGCGCCCGGTCTGGGTCCGCACCCGCCGGAGCCCGCGGGTTGGTCACCACCGTGACCGTCCCGTGCTGCAGCCCCGTCGGGATAGCGAAGCGCGCTCCGAACAGCTCCATGACCCGCTCGGGACGCGCGTCGGTGGCGATGTCGAAGTCGGCGGGCGGGCGACCGAGCAGCACGTCGCGCACCCCACCCCCGACGAGGTGCGCCTCGTATCCGGCCTCGGCCAGGCGGCGACAGACCGCGAGCACGTCCTCGGGGACGAAGCCCGGGTCGAGCGTCGGAGCTTGCGCCTCCGGGACGTGCGGCTCGGTCATGGCGCGCCGTTCATTGGACTCGCCCACGCCGCACCCTGCTCACGCGGCACCCTGCTCACGCGGCACATCGCTCACCGTCCAGCCGGAGCGGCTTGCAGCTTCTCCAGCGCCTGCGCGGCGGCGCTTTGCTCGGCTTCCTTCTTGGACTTCCCCGCAGCCCGACCGTACTCGGTGCCGTTGAGGACGATCGAGACGAGGAAGGTCTTGTCGTGGTCCGGCCCTTCCTCGCCCACCACCGCGTACTGTGGAGTCCGCTGCAGCAGGGCCTGGGAGCGCTCCTGCAGGCGCGACTTGAAGTCGAGCTGCAGGCCGCGCTCGGCGTCCTCGAGGCCGGGCGCCAGGACCCGTTCGACCGCGGCGAACGCTGCAGGAAAACCGCCGTCGAGGTAGATCGCGCCGAGCACGGCCTCGAGCGTGTCGGCCAGGATGGATGGCCGCCGCCGCCCCCCAGCCTGCTCCTCGCCCCGACCGAGGAACACCCACTGGCCGAGATCGAGGGCCACCGCCACCTGGCCGAGCCCGGTCTCGCTGACCAGGGCGGCCCGGGTCCGCGAGAGCTCCCCTTCGCTGCGCTCGGGATAGCGCCGCATGAGCAGGTCGCTCACCACCAGGTTCAGCACCGCGTCGCCCAGGAACTCGAGGCGCTCGTTGTCGGCGCGCCCGTTGCGCGGGAACTCGTTCAGCCAGGACTTGTGGGTCAGCGCCATCTCGCACAGCGCCTCGCGCGCGAACACGTGTCCGAGCTGCTGCTCGAGCCGGGCGTAGGGTCGACCCTCGTCGCTACTCATCGGGGAAAAACTTAGCATGGGCAGACACCCGGCCTCGCCTTCGGCGCAGGACGGCAGTGGCGGGGAACGAGGACGAGGACGAGGACGGAGACGAGGACGAGGACGGAGACGAGGAGGGGCAATGGAGGAACCTGGGACGGGCCTCTACGGCGCGCTGGCGATCCAGCCGCCGCCGAGGACCTGGTCGTCGGCGTAGAACACGGCGGCCTGACCGGGCGCGACCCCGAGGGCCGGCGCGTCGAGCTGGACCGCGCAGCCCGTGGGCGCGCCCGACGCGTCCTCGATGACGGGCGGGGCTGGGCGCGAGAGCCAGCCGGGGACGGCGGCGGAGTGGTGGCGGAGCTGCACCGCGCAGCGCACCGGCCAGGCCAGCGGGGGTGCCCCGGCGGTCCAGCGCACGTCGGTGACCCGCAGCTCGGCCTGCGCGGTCGCCTCGCGCGGCCCGACCACCACCCGACCGGTCGCCGCCTCGATCCGCACGACGAACCGCTTCTCCCCACCTGGACCGACCGGGACGCCGCGCCGCTGTCCCACCGTGAACCGGTGCGTGCCCGCGTGCTGCCCCACGGTCTGTCCACCCGTGTCGACCACCGCGCCGGACCGCCCCGCTCCACCCCGCGCCTCGACGAACGCCAGGTGGTCGCCCTCGGGGACGAAGCAGATCTGCTGCGAGTCGGGCTTGTCGGCGTTGGGGAGCCGGAAGCGGTGTGCGATGGCGCGCACCTCGTCCTTGGTGCGATCGCCGAGGGGAAAGACCACCGCCTCGAACAGCTCCGGCGCCACGCCGAACAGGAAGTACGACTGATCCTTTTGCGTGTCCACCGCGCGCCGCAGACGGACCGGGCCCGCAGCGCCCGCCGGCCTGTCGAGCCGGGCGTAGTGGCCGGTGGCGAGGTGCCGCGCGCCCACCGCCCGCGCGAAGCGGACGAGCGGACCGAACTTGAGCTTCTCGTTGCAACGCACGCAGGGGTTGGGGGTCCGCCCGGCGGCGTGCTCGGCGACGAACTCGTCGATCACCGCCTCGCGAAAGGCGGCGGTCTCGTCGAGCACGTAGTGGGGAAACCCGATCGTGGCGGCGGTCGTGCGGGCGTCCTCGATGTCGCGCGGACCACAGCAGCGCCCGCCGATGCTGGCCGCCGTACCGGTGGCGTCGGTGAGCTTGAGCGTGACCCCGACCACCGCATACCCCTCGGCGTGCAGGAGCGCGGCGGCGGTCGACGAGTCGACCCCGCCCGACATCGCCACCACGATGCGCTCCCGCTTCACGCGTCGCCCCCCCGGGCGAGCGCCGCGCGCTTGGCGACCGCCGCGGGCTCCGCAACCGCCGGGTGGACCCGAGCGGCGGCCCGCACGCGCGCCACCACCTCCGGGAGCACCCGCAGGAGACCTTCGATGTCCGCCGCGCTGCTGGTCCACCCGAGGCTGATGCGCACCCCCTCGCGCGCCTCGGCCTCGGAGAGCCCGAGGGCCCGCAGCACCGGGGACGGCTGGGGAGAGCCCGAGGTGCACGCCGCGCCGGTGGAGACGCAGATGCCCTCGAGATCGAGGGCGATGACCACCAGCTGCGCCGGGGCCCCGGCGAACGCCACCGACACGGTGGCCGGCGAACGGGCCTCGGGCGCGCGCGTGCCATGGAAGCGAACCCCGGCGATTCCGCCGAGCCCCCTCTCGAGCGCGTCGCGCAGGGCCCCGAGGCGCGCCGTCTCCGCCGGCAGCGCGCGGGCGCAGGCCTCGGCCGCCACCCCGAAGCCCACGATGGCCGGGACGTTCTCCGTCCCGGGGTGACGCTCCCGCTCCTGGTGGCCGCCCGCCAGCAACGGGGGCAGGTCGAGCCCCCGCCGCACGAACACCGCCGCCACCCCCTTGGGTCCGCCGAGCTTGTGCGCCGAGAGGGTGGCCGCGTCGACCCCCAGCCGTCGCAGAGACACCGGCATCTTGCCCACCGCCTGCACGGCGTCGGTGTGCACCAGCGCCCCGCGCGCGTGCGCCAGCTCGACCACCTCCGCGAGCGGGTGGGTGTTGCCGATCTCGTGGTTGGCGAGCCCCAGGGTGATGAGCCCGGTGCGGTCCCCGACCAGGGCGGCGAGCGCGCCCGGCCGCAGCTGCCCGTCTTCCGCCAACGGCACCCAGCCCACCTCGTGCCCCGCGGCCTGGAGCCAGGCGACCGACGCGCGCACCGCCGGGTGCTCGGACTCGGCGCTCACGATCTGCGGCCGCCCGCGGGCGGCCGCCACCCCCGCCAGTCCCCGGACGGCCTGGTTGTCGCCCTCGGTGCCGCTCGACACGAAGACGATCTCCTCGGGGAGGACGTCGAGGAGGCTGGACACCTGGCCGCGGGCCAGCTCCACGGCCTGGCGCGCTTGCCGACCCGCCGCGTGCACGCTCGACGGGTTGCCGGGACACTCGACCAGGACCCGGCCCATGGCGGCCGCCACCTCCGGCCGGACCGGCGTGGTGGCGTTGTGATCGAGATAAATCAAGCCCCGGACCTTAGTACAGGCCTCGGCACCAGTCCCACAATTTCGTGCCCAGACCAGCCACCCCCCGTCCTCGTCCGCGTGCCGGCGCGGCACCCGCGGCCTTCGACTCGGGTCTTCTCAGGTCTTCGGCGTCAGCGTCAACTTCTGCTCGATGGTCACGGCGTTCCCGGTGAACTTGGGAAACTTCCAGCGGCTGATGGTGGTCTTCATGCACTTGGTCATCTCGGCATCGACCGAGGGCAGCACGTCCACCCCCTCGACCTCGCCCACCGGCTTCACGGTGATCCCGAGGGTCACCCCGAGCCCGGTGCGCATCTGCAGCGCGGCGTTCCGCTTGAGCGCGCGCTCGTAGCAGGCCTGCAGAGCGGGCGCGCCGTTCATCACGATGGTGCTGGCCTCCTTGGGGTTGAGATCCCCGCCGAGATCCGCCGCGCCGCTGCGCTCCTTGCGCACGCTGGCCACGAGCTCGATGATCTCGGGATCGGTGAGCTGGATCCTCGAAGGGTTGGCGAGGGCCAGGGCGAGCTGCCGCTTCAAGCTGTCCCGGGCCGCCTTGGCCTCGGCCAGCTCCTTCTGGCAGGCAAGCACTTTGCTATTGGCATCCAGCAGTTTGCTGGTCAATCCGTCGTCCGACTTGCTGCAGGCGAGCGAGGCGACGACCGCGAAAACCAGCAGGGAAACCGGGAGCGAAACCAGGAGATCGAGGGACAAGCACGGGCGGAACGACGGCAACGTTAAGTTCGGGGAACGCTTGCGCATGAAGTCGAGGTTTCTTCATTTCGCGTCGCTGCGCAAGTCCCAAAGCGCAAATCCAACCCCACCAAAGCTCCGCCGGCTCGACGAGGTGCGAATCCGGCGCACGTCGTTGCACACGTCGTCGCCGACTGCACGGTCGGTCCCCGGTCCGTCGAAGTCGCAGAGCGTCGCGCGCGGCGGGCGCCCGCCACCGCCTGGCGGGGTCAGTCGCGGCGCGGGTGCTCGAGCATCGACCGCCGGATGTGCTCGCGCAGGGCCGGCAACGTGCGCGGCTCCGCCGCCACGAAGACCAGGAGCTCGCGCTCGCGGGCGTGCCCGAGCCCGAGGAGGGCGTCCACCGTCGAGAACAGGGCGAGAGGCGCTCCCTCGAAGGCGGGATCGGCGCGGTACTGGCACAGGTAATCGCGTAAGGCTGGAACCGCCGATTCCGCCCCGATCTCGCCCAGCGCCCTGGCGATGGCGGCGGCCGCGGCCAGATCCGTCTCGGGCAGGACGAGCTGCTCGGCGAGGGGCGGCGCGGCGGCGCGGGCCTTCAGGCTGGCGGCGGCGGCGGCCAGCCACGCGATGCCCGCTGGCCTGGTGCCGGCGATGCGATCGGGGTGGACCCGAATCGCGTCCACCAGCAACTGCACCGAGTCGGGATCCCGCCGGGCCACCAGCACCTCGCCCGCACGCTTGCGGACCCCGCCCGGCAGCTCCTCGTCGGCGAGGATACGCAACAGCTCCTCCGTGACCGCCGTCCCGGGGACGCCCCGCATCTCCTCGGTGGCGAACAGCTTCATCTCGGGGAAACGCCGGTCCGGATCCCGGACGATGCCGGACAGCACGCCCGAGAGCACCGGCGCCGCCCCCGGGGCGCCGCCCGCGAAGCCCTCGCTGTCGAAGGTGGCCCCGCGGACGCTCTCGTCGGCGAGGAGCAGGTCGTAGGTGCGCGCGCCGTTGTCCGGGTCGAGCCCGACTATCTCCCCTCCCGCGGTCGCGAACAGGACGATCTTCGCCTGGCGGACGGCGCTCACCGCCTCGAACTCGGGCTGGCTGTAGGCCCAGCGCAGCCGTCCGGTCGACGCCTCGAAGGCGAAGAAGAACCGGTAATTCATGGCGAGCACCATGTCGTCGAGGAAGCGGGGGCGGGGACCGGTCACGTCCACCCGCCAGAGCACACGGTTGCGATCGAAGGCCGAATAGTCGAGGAGGTCGGCCCGATAGGTGTCCCGCTCGTAGTTGACCCGGACGAACGCCGGGAGCTTGGCCGAGAGGTAGTCGGGCGACGCGCGCACCCCGGCCGCCGTGTCGGGGGTCAGGCGGAACAGGCCGGTGGTCGCGAACCCGTAGAACCAGCCCTCCGGAAGCGCCGTCACGAAGTCGGCCGCCTGCTCCTTCGAGAGCACGTCGGCCAGGGGCGCGCCGTTCGTGGCGTCGAGGAGCGAGACGAACTGCGAGCGATTGGGGACCGCAACCAGCCCCGCCCCGGCGGCGGGCGCCGCCACGTTGGCCGTCCCGAGCGCCCGGCGCCAGTGAACGCCGCCCGAGGCGCCGTCGAAGGCCACCACCTCCGAGGCGCCTCCCCGGAGCTCGTTGCTCGCGCGCCGCACCATGAAGACCTGATCGCCGTCGACGGCGTAACCGACCAGCACCTGGCCGCCGCCGAGCTCGGCCGAGCGCCAGCGCTCCCGCCCGGTCGAGACGTCGCGGGCCACCAGGTTCTGTCCGTCGGCGTACACCAGCAGGCTCGCCCCCGCCACGAGGTGGCCGGTCACGTGCGCGCGGACGTTCCAGATCACCCTCTGGGTTGCCAGGTTGAGAGCGGCAATTCGCTCGCCCTTCGGACCGTCGAGCACCAGGTAGACCATCGGCTGCCCGTCGCGGTTGCGCGGCCGGAGGCTCGGGGTGGGGGGCACCCGCCGCAGGGCGGACGCCACGGCGACGGGATCTCCCGCGCGTTGCCAGATGGTGGGGGTACAGGCCGCAGCCGCCGCGGCGGCTGCCAGCCACGCGAGGCCGGCCACCAACCATGGGGACGGCGCGCGAGAGGCCGGAGCCGGGCGCGCAGGCGCAGGCGACCGCACGGGCGCGGGGGCGGGGGCGGGTGAGAGCAGCCTTGTCATGGGGTCTTCCCGCGCTCGTCGAGCATCTTCTTGGCGAGCGCCTGCGACGGGAGGGAACGCCCGCTGCGCGCGCCCGCGCCCGGGTCGGCCACGTACTCCGCGAGCGCGGTGGTGGCGTCTGCCCCGGGGACGTCCGCCAGTGCCTGGACCACCTCGACCCGCGCCGGATCGGGGACGTCGGTGCGCTTCAGGATCTCTCCGAGCAGGGTCGCGTAATCCGCGTCCGACACGCGTCCACGCAGGCCAATCAGGCTCGGCAGCTCGCCGACCGGTGCCACTTGCCCGAGGGGGACGGCCGCCACCCCGTCCTTGGTCTCGAGCAACCCGCGCAGGCGCGGGGCCGCCTCGGCCTTGAGGCGACGTGCGGCGGCCACCGCGGCCACGCTCCGCACCCCCTGATCCTCGTCCCCGAGCCTGGCCAGGAAGACCGCGCCCGCCCGCGGATCGGTCAGCGCGGACAGGGCCAGGAGCGCGCTCTTGCGGACGGCCGCGTTGCGGTTTCCGCAGTAGGCCAGCACGATGTCGGCGGAGCGGGGCTGAGCCAGCTTCTCGAGCGCATTCAGGGCCACCACCGCCAGGGGGGGCGTGGTCCCCAGCGCCAGCACCTCGATCAGCGGCTCGGACGCGTTCGAGGCCCGGCTGCCTGACAGCGTCTTGACGGTCTCGACGAAGACCTCGTCATCTCCCCCCTCGAGCGCCCCGCGCAGCTTGGCCAGTGCCGCCCCCCCAAGCTCGATCGCCCCCGTGTCCCCCGCCCCCACCGCCTTCTTCTTCGACCTTGCCTCGGCGTGCGCCCGCCCGAAGGCCCCCCCCGTCACCCAGGCGACGCAGACCACCGCCACGGCGATCTTCGTGACGACCGAGACGCCGGCGTGGCCGGCGACCATCGATCGCGGGCTTTCCCCGCGGGTCCACCGCTCCCCGCCCTCCGGCCCCCCCCGCGCGGCCCTCCGATTATCGATGGCGGGTTTCCTCATCCGAGAACTCGACCTTGCCACTGTAGTTGGCTCCCTTCCCCCTCAGCCAGAACTGGGTCATCGCGATCACGCGGTGGCTCGACTCGATGGTCATCATGTAGTGCTTGTTCACGTCGAACTCGGGCTTCGCCAGCTGGATGCTGGCGCTGAAGATGCGCGAGCCGCGGTCGCGGGTGTACTGCGGGTCCCCGGCGATGAACTTCTTGTCGCCATGGGTCACGTCGTAGAACTTGATCTGGATCTCGTTGTCGGTGAGCGGCTGCGCGAAGAAGGCGATGTACTCGAGATCCCAGGTCCCGTGGTCGGCGTCCTTCTCCTCGGTGGGCCAGACCTTGTCGATCTTCTTGGCCTGGACCGCGGCCGTGAAGGCGCCGGGAGACGCGAACCGCATGGGCAAGCGATCCTTGGTGATGATGATCTTGCCCTTGAAGACATCCTCGGGCTTCGCGGCCCGCGCCAGCGAGCCCCCGAGGAGCCCGGGCCCGGCGCCGAGGACCAGGAACGAGACCAGCGCCAAGATCCACCACGACCTCCTCCTCCTTGACGATCGTGAGCGGGCGCGAGGGTGTTTTTCAGGATCCATGGATGCTCCTCCAATGTCGGACGGTCCGGATTGTCGAAGGCGATGCCGCACGGTTACTTACCGGGGTTGCGCTTGGTCTTGGCCGGCTCGGCGGCGGCGCCCGCGGGCCCGCCGCCACCAACCGGGCCGAACAGGTCCCCGAGACGTGCGACGGCATCGGCGTCGAGGGGGCCCTTGCTGAGGGCGATTCGCAGCGCCTCCCGCCCCATGAGCTTGTAGAGCTCGACCAGCCCCGGCGCGCGCTCGACCAGCACCTCGAGATGGCGCGCCACCGACGACACGTCACCCCGCTCGACCGGCCCCGTGAGCGCGGTGGGCAACCCGACCTGCGCCAGGTTCTGCACCACGCTGGTCATGAGGGGGATGAGGGCTGGCAGGGCCTCGGCGGCGGGCACCCCGGCCTCGACGAGCAGGCTCCGGCCCAGATCGGCGAGCACCACCACGTAGTTCGACACCAGCACCGCCCCCGCATGATAGAGGGCGAGGTTCCTCGACTCGAGGACCACCGAGCGGGCGCCCATCAAGCCGACCAGGCGGGCCGCCAGGTGGCGGGCCAGGAGATCTCCCTCGAGCCCGAAGGCCACCGTCTTCATCCCCACCACAGCCAGGCGGGGATCGGCGAACGACACCAGCGGGTGCAGGGTCCCGACCGCCCGCACGTGAGGGCGGGCCACCGCCAGGATCTCTCCGGCGGCGTTGGCGCCCGAGGTGTGCAGCAGGACCTGGTTCTTGCGCAGGCGCTTCTCCCGGACCAGGCGCTCGGCCACCTCCCTGATGCGCTCGTCGCGGACCGAGATGATGACGACGTCCGACTCCGAGACGATCTCGGGGATCTCGCCGCTGCTCGACAGCACGCCGGAGATGGCGCTCGACGCATCGGACAGCTCGGCCTGGCGGCCGTGCAAGCCGGCGACGGGAACCCCAGCCCGCACCAGGCGCGCGGCCAGGGCAGTTCCAACCACCCCCGCGCCCATGATGAAGACGACCGGGGTGGGGGCGGTCGGATCGTCGAGGTGATCGTCTCGCTCGGGGACGGCCGGGCCAGAGGGGGATGCAGACGCTGACGACATGGATGCTTTGGCTCTCCTGTTTTCAGTGCGGGTTCGGGCGGGCAAAACCGTATAGCCCACGCGAGGCTATGTAGTCGAGAACGCTTCGCGAGACTCGCCCCGAGACGTCCTCGCCGCGCGCCAGCGCCTCGCGGATCTCGCTGGAGCTGACCGCGGGCATGCGCAAACCGTGCGGGCCAGCGGACGACGGCGGAGCCGCCGACGGGGACGGGGATCTGTCCACCACGATGAATTCGACCAGAGCCCGCAGCGCGGCGGCGCCGAACCAGGCGTCGACCTCGCCCACCAGATCGCCTCCGATCACCAGGGAAAAATCCGAACCGGGAGCCTCCTCGATCAGTCGCTCGACCGTGCGCAGGGTCCGGCTCGCACCTCCGAGCCGGGCCTCGATGTCCGAGACCCGGACCCGCGGCCCGAGCGCCGCCGCCATCGACCCGCACATCTCGAAGCGATCGGCGAAGGGGGCCAGCGCCTTCTCGAACGGGTGGTGAAACGTGGGCACGAGCCACAGCTCGTCGATCGCGCGGGTTTCGAGCACGTAGAGCGCCACGAACAGGTGCCCGAGGTGCGGCGGGTTGAAGCTGCCGCCGAAGAGCGCCACCCGGGCCATGTCAATCGCCAGCCATGTCGGTGGTCAGTAGAGGAGGGCCGGCGCGCGCAGGTCGCGAAAGCGCGCCTCGAACGCGTGGAATGGGTGAACCATCTCCGCAAGCGAGGACGAGGCCGAAGCGGAGGCCGAAGACGAGGCCGAAGAATCGATGGCCAGGCGAATCCGGTCGGATCCGTTCAGCAGGTCGATGGCGATCGGGCGGGTCACGAATTCATAGGGCTCGGTTCGCCACGCGAACGCCCCCGGGGCCTGACGGCGTGCGGTCAGCATCATCGCGATGCCGGTGCGGTAAGGTTGAAATCCCCGACGATCCACCACGTGGACCTGAACCCCTCCGCAGGATTGCCCCCCGAACTTGTGAAAGGTCGGCCGGAACGACAGGGGCCTGAACCTGACCCCCGGAAGCTCGAGCTCCGCCAGCTCCTCGGCCCAGCGGGCGCCGTCGAGGAAGGGTGCACCCACGATCTCGAAGGGCCGCGTGACGCCCCTGCCCTCCGAGAGGTTGGTTCCCTCGAGCAGACACAGCCCCGGATAGACGAAGGCGGTCTCGTTGCTCGGCATGTTGGGGGACGGCAGCACCCAGGGCAACCCGGTGTCCTCGAAGGCCATCTGGCGGCTCCACCCCTGCATCGGGACGACCTTCAGATCGAGGTCGAGCGCGCGGTGGAAGGGCGGCGGTCCCCAGGGCATCCCCGCGGCGACGAGGCGCGCCATCTCGCCGATGGTGAGGCCGTGGCGCACCGGGACCGAGCCCATCCCCACGAAGGACTCGAACCCCGGGTGGACCTCGCCGCCCTCGACCGCCTCGCCGCCGAGCGGGTTCGGCCGGTCGAGCACCAGCACCGAGACACCCGCCCGCGCCGCCGCCTGCATGGCGAGGCCCATGGTCCAGACGTAGGTGTAGTAGCGGCTCCCCACGTCCTGCAGGTCCACCACCAGCACGTCGATGTCTCCGAAATCGGCCGCGGCCGGCGCGAGCGACTCGACGCTCGAGCCATAGAGGCTGGTCACCGGGATCCCGCTGCGCGGGTCGAGGTGACCGTCGACCCCGATCATGTCCTGGGCTTCCCCGCGCACCCCGTGCTCGGGGCCGAAGAGCCGCACGAGCCGGACCCCGGCGGCGCTCAGGCGATCGACGATGTGACAAAGCTCGCGATCGACGCTGGCCGGGTGGCAGAGCACCCCGACCCGCCGATCGCCAAGCCAGGTGCGGGGCCACGCGGCGAGCACATCGAGGCCGGTCGAGACGGTGGACACGCCCCGACGAAACGATGTCTCGGAGCGCAAGTCAAGCGCGGTCAGTAGAGAGGGACGGGAATCAGCGTGACCTCACCGCCGCGCGTCTCGATGCGGAAGCGGACCTGCTTGCACTTCCACTTCTGGCGGAGGCCCCCCTCGATGAGACGCAGCTTGGCGGTGAACATCTGCACGCTCAGCCCCTTGGTGGGCTTGCCCGCGCTCTTCAGGGCCGCCAGGTAGTCGCTGAACAGACGCGGCGAGTAGGCCGCCTCGCTCTCGGCCGCCAGCGCCTGCACGGCCGGATCGGTGCTCGGCTGCCCGGAGATGGCGCTCGCCGGCAGCTCGTCGATGACCATGTGGGAGGACTGCCAGCGCCCCGCCTCCGCGTCGTCGTCCTCGACCGCGTCCTCGTTGGGCTCCTCGCGCCCGAGGAGCCGGGCCAGCATGACGTTCAGCCCGTTCGAGAGTCCCTCGAAGTCCGGGCCCACCGGCCGGAAGGTGTAGTCGATGTTCCCGTTGATGATCTCGGCGACCCCGAGCTCGATCTTGTCGAGCGGCTTGATGAAGCGGTTGGCGGTCATGACGGTCGCGCCGAGCGCCACCAGGATCGTCAGCAGCCCGAAGAACAGAATCTTGCTGCCCGCCTCTCCCGGAGGGGCGGCCGCGCGCGAGAGCGACTGCAGCACCACGAACCCCGAGCTCGTGTCGTTGGGATACAGGGGCGCCGCGATGGCCAGGTAGTCCTGGTCGTCGAGCGACACCCGGAAGGCCTGGGTCGGGCCCCCCCTGGTCATCACGGCGGCGCCGGGCTTGTCGCTCTGCTGAAAGAGGGCCGCGTTGAGCGCGTGGGTCTTGTTGCCGTCCTCCTTGGCGTCGCCGTTCCCGCCCTCGGTGAAGCTCGAGGTCATGACCTGGCCGCGAAAGAAGTAGCCGACCTCGGCGCCGAGCTGGTCGCGCTTGCCTTGCGCGTCGCGGGCGGTCACCACGTAGCCGACCAGCAGCACGCCGAGCAGCTTGCCATCCGGGCGCGCGATCGGGGCGGCCGCGAGCTGGGTCATCCGCCCGGACAGGTTCACGATCCCCTGGGCCGGGGTCCCCTTGAGCGCCTCGTCCACCGCCGGAAACTGCGCGCGCGCGTCCTCGCCGAACATGGCGTTCACGTTCAGGTCGCGGGCCACCACCTTGCCCTGGGCGTCCACCACCGCCACGATGTCCGCCTTGCGCTGGGAGGCGAGCTTGTCGTTGATGGCCTCGCACTCCTCGAAGGCCGCCTGGCGTCGAGGCGTCTCGTCGGTGCGGTCGAACACCGCCGGCAGGCCCGCCCGGCGAGCGAGGGTGGAGACGAGGTTGGTGAAATCCAGCGCTTCGAGGCGCGCCAGCTCGCTGTGCAGGCGGGCTGCCCGCGCCGTCTGGTCCGCCACGTCGTGCGCTCGGGCGTCCTGCAGGGGCCCGGTCACCACCGCGTATTCGATGATCGCAAAGGCGGCGAGGAGGACAGCAGCGACAAGCCCAATTCTCATTCGGTGCATTCCTGGCTCCTTCGGATGCGAGGGACGACAGACGTTGGTGGCGCGACTGCGGGTGAGGACACGACGAGGGCCCGCGAATTATCGGGTGAGCACTCTGACTCGTCAAGTTACGCGCGGTTCTGAAGGCGTTTGGTGACGCGGGGGTGCGGGCGCGGAAATCGCGCCTCGGCCGCCGCTCGGGTCCCGAGCTAGCTTTGTCTTCCGTGTCTTCCGTGACGGTGGGACGGGCGTGACTCGGCGACGGTCCGGTTACAGAGGTCTGCTTGACACCTACAAACGGCGTCAGTATGGTCGCGGCCCTCTCTACACGAGAGACGAGCCCAGACTTCACGAGCCCGACCTTAGTGCCAGAGTAGACGAGCCGAGACCTCGACACTCGCTCGGACCCCGCCGGAGGACACACGTGGAACAACCGAAAAAGCCTGGCGCGCATGGTGCCTCTCCTGGTGCGCCTGGCGCCGCCCCGACGAAGGATATCAGCGACCTCAAGGCACGCCTCGGGCTCAAGAAGCCGGACACTGGTCCGGGCCCCGGCCCGGGCGGAGTGGGCCCGAACACGGCTGCCGGACCCGCACCCGGCGGGGGCTTTCAAAGCCCGCAGGCTCATCCATCCCAGGTTCCTTTCGGAGCGCTCGGAGGGGCGCCGCGCAACGCGGCGGCGGGTGGTGGCCAGGCCGGTCCCGGTCCGAGGCTCCCGCCGGCGGCGGCCGGCGCGCCCGCCCCGATGGCGCGCCCGGCCGGTCCCGGCGGCGCTCCGGCAGGCGGCCAGGCGCCCGCCCCGCACGATCCCTTCGCGGGGATGCGTCCGCAACAGGGCAAGTTCGACCTGCGCAGCATCGACGATGGCATCCCGGTCGAGAAGATGAAGACCGGGGGTGGCAAGGCCATCATCGCGACCTCGATCATCGTCGGCCTGCTGGCGTTCGCCTTCGGCGCCGGGCTCGGCATCTCGAGCGTCGGACGCGCCAACATGAACACCGCGAACCGGGCCGCGCGGGTGGTCAAGGCCGAGCTCGAGGACATGCAGAAGATCGTCAGCCAGATCGGCTCGGCCTTCGCCGCCAGCCAGCAGCGCATGGCGGCCGCCAAGAAGGACACCCTCTCGTACGATCCCAAGCTGGCCGAGGATCTCGAGCGGGTGAAGCTCGACCCCCGTCCCGACACCGGCAAGATCTTCCGGGTCGACTACTACCGCCTCGACGACGTGGTGGTCGACCAGCTCTTCAACTACTACTACGACTCCATCGCGCTCTACGGCGAGGTGGAGCGGCACGTCAAGCGCACCAAGAACGACGCCGAGGCGCTGAAGAGCTTCTCCGAGAAGGAAGGCGCCAAGCAGTCCCAGAACTACGGGATCGTCTTCGACACCAACGGCAAGGTGACGGTCGCCAACCTGGTCGAGGTGGGCGAGCAGGTGTGCAAGGGGGGCGCCGCCACCTGTGGCGCCGACGATCTGGAGGGCTTCAAGATCCGCGTCAACACCGGCGCGCCCTGGGTGGTCAAGAAGCTGAGCGCCAAGGGCGAAGGCATGGTCCCGATGAAGCCGACACCGCTGATGGACGCGGTCATGTCTGGCTCACCCGACCAGGTCCGCTTCGAGTCCTACAAGAACCGGGTGGCCAACATGCGCCTGATCCTGGCCCGACTCACGAGCGGCCAAAAGCAGCTGATGGAAGGCGTGAACAAGGCCGCCAGCCGCCCCGACGTCTTCGCCCCGTTTTGATCGGGAACGCCGCTGGCGATTGTATCGGGGACGTGGCTCGCTGCCGCTCGCACGTCCCCGCACCCCTCTCGCTCCGCGCGGCAAAGCCGCGCTGAGCTCGCCCGAACAGCGGGAGGTGAGCAAGGGTTCCAGGCACGACGGATCATCGCCAATCCGTCCCGTCACTTGCCGCTCTCGTTCACTCCCCGCGGGAAAGCCGAGGGGGATCGGGGAGAGGCCGTGGCGGCCCATCCCCCGGATGAATGCCGAACCCCGCCCCTCCCTCTTATCCCCTCCCGCCGCGGAGCGAGCGGAGGGCTAGGGAGAGGGGCCCCACTTCACTCCCAGGGGCGCTGCCGCGGCAGGGTAAGAGCATCCTCCAAAGCGGGCGGCCGAGCGCCGCGCCATTTCTGGCGCGGGCGAGGGGATAGGAGGGGAGGCGGGGCTCGGCTTTCATCCGTAGGGATGGACCGGCACGGCCCACCGGGACTCTCCCGGCTCCGCGGGGCGAGGGAATAGGATTGGAATGGGGCTCGGTTCAGGAGCACAGGGCCTCCACGGCTCCCTCTCCATGCGGTGGATCGGAGGTTGGCTCTGCCAACCGGAGACGGCACCAGCAAAGCCGATCCGGGCCCGCCTCTTGTCGTCCCCGGGAGGGGCCCGCGGGGAGGGGTCCTCCCCTTCCCGCGCTCTGATCAGAGCTCGAGGCCGCCGCCGGACTCGGACTTCTTCTCGCTCGACTTCTCGCTCGACTTCTCGGCTTTGCCCTTGCTGGCGGCCTTGCCCTTGCTGCTCGACGAGTCGGCGTTGACCTCGGCCGGGGTCGGGGCGATGGGCATGGGGACCACGATGTCGCCGTGCCTGGTCTCCTCGCCTGGCTTCTTGACCTCGTGCCCGGTTAGGCGGTCGATGATATCGTCGTTGGTGTCCTTGGCGCTGTCCTTCGAGTTCACCACCGACTCGACCAGGGAGTCGCGCTCCACCGTCCCAGGGTTGGTGATCTTCCGCTTGGCCACCACGCTGTCGATGGTGTGCGCATCCGCGACCACCAGACAGTACACACCATAGAACTCCGAGCGATCCACCAGCTTCAGCGCGTCCCCGCCGTTCACGGCCCACTCGAAGTGATCGAGCAGGCGCTTGACCCCGCCGCGCTGCTTCTCGTCGTGATACACCTCGCGCGGGGTGCCGTACTTCTCGGCCATCTCCTTGCCGAAGTCGCGAAACGACTTGTCCCCGATCACTTCCTTGTTGAACGCCATGTACATCTTGTAGAGGCGATCCTCGAAGAAGAAGAAGTAGCGGGTCAGGTTCTCCTCCTTGACCTGAACCACCGCCTCGCCGTTGTTCTGCGCGAACTCCGGCCCGATGATCGACACGTCCCATCCGGTCTTCTGACCCTCGAACTTGGTCAGGCTCTTGCGGACAGCGGCCTTCTCCTTCTCCGCCTCGTCCCGGATGCGTTGCTGCTTGCCCGGGTCGGCACGGGCGTCCTCGCCGCGCTTCTGATAACGCGCGTCGATGGCCCCTTCGGCCTTCTCGATGACCTCGTTCGGGGACATGCCCCAGGCGTACAATCCGGCCTTGGGATCACCCAGCTTCACGGCCTTCAGCTTCGCCAGCTCGGCCGCCGGGGGCGTCGCGCCCTTGCCACCACCGGAGGCGGCCTTGGCCGACTTGCCCTTGGCGCGCGCGGGGGGCGCGACCGCAACCGAGAACAGCGCGACCGTCGCGGCGAACAGGATGACTCCGGGTCTCCTCATTGAAGGCCTCCATGGGGTGGACATCGATCGAACGAAAAGCGCGCTGACGTTATCACAGCGATTCGCCTTCGCGCTGCCTCACTCCTCTCGGGCCCGGGCAGAGAAATTCGCGGGTCGTCAATCGGAGGGCTCGGACGACCCACCCGGGCGATCGGCGGACGCTGGTGCCCCGGAGGATGCCCCTCCCACCAGCGGCGCGTCGTCCCCCTCTTCTTCACCTTCTCGTCCACCTTCTCGCGCAACTTCGTCGCTCGCCCCGGGCCCCGCGGCGCCCGCCGGGGGCGGCTCGACGTCCGGCTGGTGGATCCACGATTCGTCGATGCGGGTCGGCTTGTACGCGTCGGCGCGCCCGGTCCGCAGATCGAGGCCCGGCGCCTCCGAGTACATCGCGCGGTCTCCCGGCCCCGAGTAATCGATCCAGAAGGCCGACCTGTCCTTCCGCACGTCGAGGTGGACGAACGACGAGTTGGGGTAGTACCCCACGCCCACGTTCTGCAGATCGCGTCGCAGGTAGTCGCGGAGATCGGCGTTCTTGATCCCGACGACCCGGAAATCGCAGGCCAGCCCCTGCATGTGCGGGCTGTGGGGATTCTTGGCCACCGACGGGTGTCGATACCCCGAGACCACCTCCACCCGCCGTCCTGGATAGTGCCGGCCCACCTGGTAGAGGACCCGCACCAGGCGGGGATTCATGGCGTGCTGCACGTTGGTGTGGTGGCAGCGCAGGAACCGGTCGAAGCGCTTCTGCACGCCGCGCATGGGTCTGCCCTTGTCGTCCCGAAGGCGGAGGATCAGCGTCTCGTGGGTGTTCACGGCGTAGAGCTCGACTGGACCGTTGCGGGGAGCCGCCTTCGGGCGAGCCGCGCCCTTGCGCGCCCCCCCGGCCCCGGGCGAGGTGGCCGTCAGGCTCGCCGCCTTGCCGGGGAGGACCGCCGCCCGGGCGACCGGAGCTCGACCGGGAAGCGCACCCGCGGTGCACCACACCCCGGCGAGGACCGCACGCATGACGTTCCCGAGACGCAACAAAGACCTCCCTGCGATCGTGAGACGCCGACCTCTCAGGTCAACTTATTTCTCAATTCTACCACCAGATCGAGGGCACGCCTCGGCGACAGCTCGTCCGGATCGAGCTGCCGCAGCGTCGCCACGACCTCGGCGACGCGCGCGTCCACCGCGGCGCGCGGCGCGGGTCCTGCCCCGCGCGCGGGCACCGGCCGCGGCCTGCCCGCGCGCGCCTCGGCGGCGACCGGGAGGGCGGGCGGCGATCCCCCCGCCGCCGCGGGCTCGAAGAGGCCGAGCTGGGGTCCGGTCTCGAGTGGGGCCGAGAGCACCCCCGCGAGGGGATCCACGGCCGCGCCGGCCGCGTCGGCGTCGGCGTCGGCGTCGGCGTGCCGCGCCGCGGGCGGTGGCGGCTCGCCGCGCCCCGGCCCGCCCTCGAGGCGCGCGAGGATCTCCCGGGCCTTGTCGATCACCGAGGCCGGCAGCCCCGCCAGCTTCGCCACCTGGATGCCGAACGAGCGGTTCGCGCCGCCAGGCATCAGCTTGCGCAGGAACACCACCTCGCCCTCCCACTCGCGCGCGGCCACGCTGACATTGCGAACCCGCGGGTGGCGATCGGCGAGCGCGCAGAGCTCGTGGTAGTGCGTCGCGAACAAGGTCCTGGCTCCCACCACCTCGTGCAGGTGCTCCGCGACCGCCCACGCGATGGACACCCCGTCGTACGTCGACGTGCCGCGCCCGATCTCGTCGAGCACGATCAGGCTGCGCGCCGTCGCGTAGCGCAGGATGTGGGCGGTTTCGCGCATCTCGACCAGGAAGGTGGACTCCCCGCGGGCCAGGTTGTCGCCCGCGCCCACCCGGGTGAAGACCCGGTCGCACACCCCGATGCGCGCGCGCCGGGCTGGCACGAACCCGCCCATCTGCGCCAGGATGACGATCAGCCCCACCTGGCGGATCAGCGTGGACTTGCCGGCCATGTTGGGTCCCGTGACGATCAGGATCTGCTCGGATTCGGTGTCGAGCCGCACGTCGTTCGGCACGAACCCCCCCGCGGCCGCCAGCCGCTCCACCACCGGGTGGCGCGCGTCCTCGAGCTCGATGATCGCCCCGCCGTCGACCACCGGGCGGACGTAGTCGCTGCGGTGGGCCACCTCGGCGAGGCCGGCCAGCACATCGACCGTGGCCACCCGCCGGGCGAGCGCCAGCAGGCGAGCCGAGGCCCGGGCCACCTCGGCGCGCAGGGTGGTGAAGATCTCGAGCTCGAGCGCGATCCGGTGCTCGTCCGCCCCGAGGATCTTGGCCTCGTAGTCCGCCAGCTCGGGCGTGACGAAGCGCTCGGCGTTG
>CAZIOH010000070.1:0-30143 GCA_964540815.1 uncultured Myxococcales bacterium
GCAGATCTCCCGCGAGATCCGCCTCGCCGCTGTCCTCGCCGACTTGCTCGCCGGCGTCCTCGCCGTCTTTGCCGGCCTGGGCTTGCGCGTCGGTCGACCGCTCGAGTGGCCAGGCCTCGCCGGCCGGGGGGGCGGCCGCGACGTCGGTGGTGGTCCGTCCGCTGATGGCTTGCTCGACCACCGTCAACAGGGCGTCCGGTGAAAAAGGCTTGGTGATGTAGTCGACCACGTTGGGCGTCCGCGCGTACCTGGACTCCACGTCCTCGCCCTTCGGCACCATCAGCACGACCGGAATCTTCGAGAGGGCGGCATCCGCGCCGAGCTCCCGACATAACCGCACACCGATCTCCCGCACCGACACCGACTCCGACTCTCCTCCAGCCTCCGCGATCTCCCCCATCAAGGAGTCGATGAGGATGAGGGCCGGCGCGCTCGAGCGGGCCATCGCCAGGCTGGCGATCGGATCCGGCGCGCTCGCGACCTTGAACTCGGCCCGGGACAGCACGGACTCGACGACCCGCAGGAGAGTGGCGTTGTTTTCGACGACCAGGATGTTTTCGTTCGCCATCGCAGCTCGGAGTTGCGCATCAATCTAGCACCAACGCGTGACGAATCCATTTCTCGGCACCCTCGTATTTAGGATTCGTGACCCATCCGTCGATGGTTCTTCCGGTAGAGCTCGACAGCACGGCAGACAACAGATGAACGGGTTTCCCAGAAATTTTGGAAGGTACGCGCTGGCGAAGCCGCTGGCCCGGGGAGGAATGGGAGCCCTCTACCTCGCGGTCCGAGACGTGTCCCCCGGGATCTCCGACGTCTGCGTGATCAAGACCGTCCTGCCCCACCTCGCCGACAAGGAGTACCTGCAGCGCTTCCGGGACGAGGCCAAGGTGGTCGTCCAGCTGGCGCACGAGAACCTGGTCCCGGTGTTCGACTCGGGCGAGGTCGGCGGCGAGATCTACCTCGGCATGGAGTTCGTGGACGGGCGCGACCTGCGCGCGGTCTGGAACCGCTGCGCCAAGAAGGGGGTGGCCTTCCCGATGGACGTGGCGGTGTACCTGGTGCGGGAACTGGCCCTCGGGCTCGAGTACGCCCACGGGTTCGGCGACATCCGGCTGGTGCACCGGGACGTCTCCCCCCCCAACGTCCTCGTGGGCTTCGACGGCGCGGTCAAGCTCACCGACTTCGGTCTGGCCTCGTCCACGCTCAAGCTCGAGAAGACCGCGCCCGGGATCATCTACGGGAAGGTCAGCTACATGTCTCCGGAGCAGGCGCGCGGTGAGACCCTCGATGGGCGCACCGACCTGTTCGCGGCCGGGATCATCCTGTGGGAGCTCCTGACCGGGCGACAGCTCTATCCGGCCAAGGTGCCTGGCGCGGTCGGAGCCGGGGCGGCCAAGGAAAGTCCAGAGGGGCCCCCCTCGTCCGAGGAGCTGCTCAAGCGGGTGCGCTATCCCGAGATCGTCGCGCCCTCGCGGCGTGCCTCCCGGGTGACGCCCGAGCTCGATCGCATCGCCCTCAAGGCGCTGGCCCCTCGCCTCGAGGAGCGCTACCAGTCGTGCGCCGAGCTCGCGGCCGATCTCTCGGCGTACCTGCGGAACCGGACGCCGACCACCGACCGGGCCCGCATCAGCAAGTTCCTGGGTGAGCTCTACGCCGAGGATCTGGAGAGCGATCGGCAGGCGCGCGAGGTCGAGCTGGCGGAGGCGCGTGACCTGCTCGGCGCCGCCTCCGCTTCGCGCCCGGAGCGCGCGCCCGGCAGGCCGACCGTTCCCAGCTTGCCCTCGCTCTCGGCCTCGCCCGTGCCCCTGCGCAAGCTGGCGCAGGGCCTCGAGACCGGCCCCGAGGAAGGTGGGCGCGAGCCCACCGCGGGGAGGCGCCAGCCGCCTCCCTCTCCGCGGCGCTCGGGACGCGGGACCCTGGCGGGCGGCCCGATCGGACAGGCCAGGCGAATCTTGCGCCGCAACTCGGTCGGGGATGCGGCCCGGGCCGCCACGGCGGACAGCGCGGCTCACGAGGAAGGCGGCGCCACGAGCGCGGGGGTCATCGGCTCCCTGATCGGCGGACGCTACCGGGTACGCCGGCTGTCGGGCGAGGGTGGCATGGGTCGGGTCTACGAGGCGGAGCACATCGAGATCGGCAAGCGCGTCGCGCTCAAGATCCTGCACCCCGCGTACAGCCAGACCCCGGATCTGGTGGAGCGGCTTCGCCGCGAGGCGCGGGCCGCCTCGCGCATCGGCCACCCGAACGTGGTTGACGTCACGGACTCCGGGACCACCGAGGACGGGTCGTTCTTCTTCGTGATGGAGTACCTCGAGGGCCGCGAGCTCGGGGACATCGTGTTCGAGGAGCATGGCCTCGAGGTCTGGCGGGCCGTGGGCATCGCCCAGCAGATCTGTCGCGCGCTGCAGGCGGCGCACAGGGCGGGAGTCATCCACCGCGATCTCAAGCCCGAGAACGTGCTCATCGTCCCTCGCGACGGGCAGAAGGACTTCGTCAAGGTCCTCGACTTCGGCATCGCCAAGAACCTGACCGACCAGGACGAGGAGATTCGCGGCAACCCGCGGAGAAAACTCACCAACCCAGGCGTGGCCATGGGGACGCCCGAGTACATGGCGCCCGAGCAGGCCGCCGGGAGCCCCGCCGATGCCCGCTCCGACATCTACGCGGTCGGCGGCATCCTGTACGAGATGTTGACCGGCAAGTCGGCCTTCGAGGGGACCAACTTCATGGAGGTCCTGCACAAGAAGGCCACCCTGACCCCGGCCCCGATCTCTGCCGTCCGCAATGACGTGCCCCTGGAGCTCGAGCAGCTCGTCCTGCGCACGATGGAACGGGACCCGAGCGCGCGTCCGCAGACCATGGCCGAGCTCGAACAGGCGCTCGGCGAGCTGTCGCTGCGGTTCGCGCCCGAGGCCGCCGCGCGCGGGGGTCGAACCTCGCAGCCGCGGGACTTGCCCGGGCCGGTGGTGCTGGCGGGCGCGGCGGGGGGACCCGCGGCCTGGGACTGGCTGCTCGCCGATCGGCGGCGGCTGGTGAGCCTGTCGGCGGCGGCCCTGGTGGCCGTGTCGCTGGTGGGCTTCGGGATCAGCCGGGCCCGTCAAGGCGCCACGCACGCAGGCGGGGGCTTGCAGGTGTCCTCGGGGTCGCCGCCATCGCTCGGTCCGAACGGCTCTGCGCCAGCGGCTTCGCGCGCCCCGGACACCTCCGTCGCTCCGGCGACATCGGGATCGGCTGCCGCCGAGGCACGAGCCGCCGGCTCCTCCGCGGCGCCGGGGCCGACGTCCCGCCCGGCGATGGCACCGGTCACGTTCGCCGGGCTCGATCCGGGGCACAAGGCCCCCGCTCCCCCTTCGGGCGCGGCGGCGACCGCGGCGGAGCGCGATGCAGCGGGCCCCGAGGGCGACGCGGGCGGGAGCGCCGCTCAGGCCTCCGTCGCCGCTCCGGGCCCGACCCGCGCCCGTCCGGTGGCGCCGGTGGGCCCCTCGGCCGCGGACAACCGCCGCAGCCTGGAGGAGGCCGAGCAGTTGCTGCGGGCGCAGCGGTTCTCGGAGGCGCGCGAGCGCTTCGCCCGGCTGTCCAAGCTGAAGAGCACGCGGGGACCGGCGCTGGTGGCGCTGGCCGAGATCGCGTTCCAGGAAAAGAACTACGAGGAGACCATCCGCAGCGCCAAGATGGCCGCCGATCGCGGCGGTGGCGTGCGCGCCAAGGTCTTGCTCGGCGACGCACACTTCCGCCTCAGCCACTACCAGGACGCGGTCTCGGCCTACACGCAAGCCCTCCGCATCGATCCGCAGAACTCGAGCGCCAAGTCCGGCCTGGCCTTGGCCAGCAAGCGAATGTAAGGACGCGCCTACGGCGCTCGCGGGAAGGGGAGGACCGGACGCGCCTACGGCGCTCGCGGGAAGGGGAGGACCCCTCCCCGCGGGCCCCTCCCTCGGACGACGAGAGAGTGCCCGGAGCTGCTTTGCTCATGTCTTCTCCGGTTGGCAAAGCCAACCTCCGATCCGATTGGAGGGCGTGACCTCGGCGCATGAGGTGACTCGAGAACGGCTCCGTGGTCGTGATCGTGGGCGAACCCGTGATCGTTGTCGTGCACGTGCACGGGAACGCCCCCGTGGGCGTGATCGGCCCCCGAGGCCTGGTCCAAACTCGACTTGGGGCGGGCATCCGCTTCGTGCTTGTTCGCGGGGCGCTTAGACTTGCCGGCGCTTGAAGCGCAGCGTGATACTGGTTGCAGTCGGCGTGGTTGCCGGGCTTGGGGTTTGGGGATGGCTGCGGGGGGAGCGGGGGGCGATCGTGCGGGAGCTTGCGACGGCGCGGGACCGTCACGCCGGGGCGTTTGCCGGGTCGGAGGCCTGCGCGGGTTGCCATCCGCGCGCCTTCGCCACCTGGAAGCGGACGTTCCACCGCACCATGACCGTGGATGTGTCGCCCGCGCATCCCGAGGCCGTGCTCGGAGACTTCGCGGGCGCCGTCTATGATTATGGCGGCACGCGGGCGCGCATGACCCGCGATCCAGCGGGGGGCTTCCTCATGACGTTCTCGTCGCAGGCAGCCGAGAGGACCGTCGAGATCGTTCGGGCGGTGGGCTCACGCCGCATCCAGCAGTACCTGGCCCGGGTCGGCCCGGAGCTCTGGCGCCTTCCGCTCGCTTACCACGTCGAGGAGCGCCGCTGGTTTCACATGAACGGCGCCTTCCTGACCGCGGATCCCCCGGAGGGAGATCAGGGCAGCCAAGCCGAGAACCAAGACGATGGGCGCCCGGTGTTCGGGGGGATGGCCCACGGGTTCGATCGCCACGTCACGCGCTGGAACGACAACTGTGTCTTCTGCCACAACGTCGCTCCCAACCCCGGACGCGTTCCCGCGAGCGGTGCGTTTCGGACCACCGTGGCCGAGCTCGGGATCGCGTGCGAGGCCTGCCACGGTCCCGGCGCCGACCACGTGCGCGCCAACGCCGCGAGCCCGGTCCGGCGCCGCGTGCTCGATGAATCGGGCGCGGCCGATCCCACCATCACGCATCCCGGGCGGCTCTCGCCGGCGCGTTCGGCCGATGTCTGCGGGCGCTGTCACGGCCAGCGGCTGGCCGACGACCTCGGACCATTCCTCACCCACGGTGATCCCTTCGTGCCCGGGGAGGATCTCGGTCTTTACAGCGCGCCCCTGTGGCAGGACACGCCCCTCCACGGAGATCGCACGGCCTTTGCCGCGCGGTTCTGGAACGACGGGACGCCGCGCTTGACGGCCTACGAGTACCAGGGACTGCTGCTCTCCGCGTGCGCCGTGCGGGGGACGCTCACCTGCACCACCTGCCACGGGATGCACGAAGGCTCCCCGCGCGGGCAGCTCCGACCGACGGCCGAAGGCGACGCCGCCTGCACCACCTCGTGCCACCGGGAGCTGGCGATCTCCGCGAACCAGGCGCGGCATTCGCACCACGCTGCCAGCGGCCCCGGCGCCCGCTGCGTCGCCTGCCACATGCCGAAGATCGTCTTCGGCGTGCTCGACCTGCACGTCAGCCACCGCATCGAGCGTCCAGACGTCGCCCGCGACCTGGCCACGGGGCGTCCCGATGCCTGCACGCTGTGTCACGTCGAGCGGACGCGCGCCTGGGCGCTCGAGGCCTCCGCGCGCTGGTGGCCACGCGGCCCCGCCCCGAAGTCGGAGGACGGCGCGCCGAGCGGAGCGGATGTGGTGGGCGCTGGAGGCGACCGCCTCGGCCCCCTCGACGCACTGTTCGCGGGCGATCCGATCGCGCGCGCCGTCGCGGCCGAGGCGCTCGGGACCGCGCCCTTCGCGGCTTTGCCGGATGCGGGCAGCGGCGGCGGGCTCGGCTCGGATCCCGTCACCACCGCCTCCGTCTCTGCCCTTCGCGCCACCCGCGAGGCCGCCTTGCTCGACGCGATGGCCGCGGACCGGTATCCAGCCGTGCGCCACCTGGCGGCGCGAGCGCTCGCCCGCCTGCTCGAAGCCGGCCGGGCGCCGGCCCGGGCGCTGGCGACCGCGTTCGACGCGACCGCTCCGGCCGCCCGACGCGCAGGCATCCTGGCCGCGCTGCGAGAGCAGCTCACGGTGACCGACGCCGCGCCGTTCGAGGACTTCGAACCGGGAAGCGCGGCTGGCCCTGGGCGACCGCGTCCAGCGCGCATCGTCGACGAGATCGAAATCGGCGAGTGAAGGAGCCGGCGCCCCCCGGGCCCGCCCGCTGCGTGGAGTCTTTCCATGGGGGCTGCTAGATTTGCGCCGCCATGTTGGAGCACTTTCCGCGCCAGTTCGGCAAGTACGTGCTCCTCCGGTCACTGGCCCGAGGCGGGATGGGTGAGCTGTATCTGGCGGGCTCGGCGCAGGGGGCCGGGCTCGCCAAGCTCTGCGTGATCAAGCGGGTGATCTCCCGCCAAGCCGAACCGCTCGAGCCCGCCGAGCCCGCCGAAGCGGTCGAGCGTGCGGAGCCCACTCGACCCGTGGAGCCCGGGGAGGTGGCCGAGCTGGACGCGGGCGTCGGGGCGGCGCGTGCCGGGAGGCCGGACGGCGCGCGGCACGCCTCCAAGGTGAACCGCTTTCTCGACGAGGCCAAGGTCGTCTTGCGGCTGTCGCACGCCAACCTGGTCACGACCTTCGACGCCGGCGAGGTCGACGGGGAGTCGTTCATCGCCATGGAGCAGGTCGAAGGCAAGGATCTGCGGGAGGTCTGGAACCGCTGTGTGCGCACCCGCACGCGCATACCCCTCGACGTGGCCCTGATCGTGGCGCGCGAGGTCGCCCGGGCCCTCGGCTACGTGCACGCCTACGGCGATCTGCGCCTCGTGCACCGCGACGTGGCCCCTCCGAACATCATGCTCAGCTACTTCGGCGAGGTGAAGCTGACCGACTTCGGGCTCGCGCGCAGCACCCTCAAGAAGGAGCACACGACGCCCGGGGTGGTCTTTGGACGCGCATCCTACCTGTCGCCGGAACAGGCCCGAGGGGAGGTGGCGGACGCGCGCACGGACGTCTACAGCCTCGGCATCGTGACCTGGGAGCTCTTGACGGGGCAGCCCTACTTGCAGCTGGCGGGCCTCGACCCGGTCTCGTCGCTGGCGCTGGTGCGCAACCCGCGGCCCGATCCGCCATCCACCCGGGCGCCGTGGATCACGCCCGAGCTCGACACCGTCGTGATGCGCGCCCTGGCGCCCGAGCGGCGCAATCGCTACGGCTCCGCCGAGGAATTTCGGCGCGGCCTGTCGGAGGTGATGGCCCGGGTCGCGCCCCGCGCCGATTCCGATCGCGTGGCGGAGTTCCTCCGCGGGCTCTATCTCGAGGTCATCGCCGAGGAGCGCGCCGAGCGCGATCGCCTGATCGGTGAGGTCCTGCCTCGGTTTCTCGGGGAGGCGCTGGAGGCGGACGACGAGACGCCGGCCACGGGGGTGGTCGTCATCGACGGCGGCGCGCCCGCGGGCGCGCGAGTCCGGTCCGCGCCGCGCGACGTGGAGCTCGACGAGGGGGTGGGCGGGTTCGACGAGGTGGCCGCCGAGGTGGCGAGCGAGCCGCTGGGAGCCCTCATCCTCGAGGCTGCCCAGTCCGGCTCCGGGCGCCACTGGCAGGCGCCGGCCACCCACCTGCAGCACCTGCAGGACGATGCGGCCCGCGCGCGCGCGTCCGCGCCGACGGTGCCATCGCCCATGCTCTCGGATTCCCGGCCGGGCGGGGACGCGACGGCGATCGGACGACACCCGTCGGAGGTCCACGTCGCCGATGCCGATGCCGATGCCGATGCCGATGCCGGTGTCGATGTCGTCGTCGTCGATGACGACGCACCCGAGGGCTCGGTCCGGGCGCCAGGCGGTGGGGGGGAGACGTTGCACGCGTCGGCGTTGCGGGCGCGAGCGGATTTCCGGGTGCGCCGGCTGCCCGACGATCCCGCGGGCTCGGACGTGCCCACCGACGTCTGGGCGAAGCGCGAAGGTCGCTCGGGCGCCGCGACCTCGAGCGCGCCCCGCGCCGACGGCGGAAACGGCTCCGGCGAGGACACGACCTCGGGCAAGGGAAAGGGCAAGGCAGGCGGCGAGCCCGGAGGAGGGCTCGGGCAGATCATCGACGGACGCTACCGGATCCGCCGTCGCATCGGCGAGGGCGGCATGGGCACCGTCTATGCCGCCGAGCACGTCGAGATCGGCAAGTCGGTGGCGATGAAGATCTTGCATCCACAGTACTCGGGGGACGAGCAGCTGGTGGAGCGCTTCCGCCGCGAGGCGCAGGCGGCCTCCCGGGTCGGTCATCCCAACATCATCGACGTCACGGACTTCGGGACCACCGAGGACGACTGCGCCTACTTCGTCATGGAGTTGCTCGATGGGATGGACCTGGCGGACGTCCTCGCGCGCGAGCACCGCCTCGGGCCCGAGCGCGCGGTGCGCATCGCGGTGCAGGTGTGTCGCGCCCTGCAGGCGGCGCACGAGGTCGGCATCATCCACCGCGACCTCAAGCCCGAGAACATCTTCCTCGTGGCCCGAGACGGCGAGACGGATTTCGTCAAGGTGCTGGACTTCGGCATCGCCCAGAACCTGGCGTTCGCCACCGGTCGGCTCACCCACCCTGGGATGGCCATGGGCACGCCCGAATACATGGCGCCCGAGCAGGCCCTGGCCGGCCCGGTCGACGGCAGGACGGATGTCTACGCGCTCGGCGCCCTGACCTACGAGATGCTCATGGGCATCGCGCCTCACAAGGAGGGTCCCGCGGACGGCATCCTCGAGCGCAAGATGAAGCCGCCCGATTCCCTGCGCGCGCTCCGGCCCGAGATCTCGCCGGGGCTGGACGCGGTCATCCGACAGGCGCTGGACGCCGATCCGGACCGGCGTCCGCAGACGATGTCGCAGCTCGAATACGAGCTCACCAAGACGGTCTGGGGACGTGGCAAGGCGGTGGCCGAGATGCTGGGGCTGCGGGTGGAGGAGCGGCCCCACGTCGAGACGCCCGTGCCGGTGACGGCGCCGCCGGAGACCCAACCGCGCGCGGGCTCATCGCCGGGCGCCGGCGGCGGATCCTCCGAGACGACGGTGGCCGGGGAGGGTGGGCCGCGCGCTCCCTCCGCGCCAGGCACGTTGCCTCGGGTGCCTCCGCCGCCTCCTTCGCCGCCGGCCTCGGCCGGTCCGCTCGAGGCCCGGGCGGCGACGCCACCTGGCTCGGGGGCGGCCGCTCGGGCGCGCTCGCCGTCACCGCAACCACCGCTGCCCGCTGCAGCGGCAGTTCCGGGGCCGCAGGCGCCCTCGCCGTCGAGGGCGCCTGCCTCCTTTACTTCGGCCCCCGCGCCGACGCCAGCGCCGGCGATCGGCGGGGCGTCCGTGGCCCCGTCGCCGGTCCTTTCCCAGCACCCTGCGGGCCCGGCGTCAGCCGCCGCGGTCTTGCCCTTGCCCGAGGCCGTGCGCGGGCTCGGGCGCGCACGTATGCGGCGCACTCGACTTCCGGCGGCGCTCGGTCTCGGGGCCGCGGCATGTGCGCTGACGGGCCTCCTCTGGTTGAGCACCGAGACCGCCCCGCACCACCCCACCGAGAGCTTGCGAAAGGCCGCGCGCCACCTCGAGGGACTGGCGCGCCGGCGGCCAGAGGTCGCGCCCATCTCACCGTCCGAGGGACGGGGACGCGCCAGCGCCACCGGGCGCCAGCGGATGCCGGGGCGCCGGGTCGGTCCGGATCCCGGGCACCCCGGTGCCCCCGTCCCGCGGGTGGGTCTGGCGCTGACGGGGTTGGCCAGCGGCGGCGCCGAAGCGCCGACCACCGGGACCGGCGCGCATCTGCTGCCGCCGCAGACCGTCCTGCTTCCCTCCCGGCCGCCCTCCGCCGCGGCGGGCACGCTGGCATCGTCATCTTCGGGCGGGGCGGCGGTCCCCGGCGCCCCGGCGTTCGGGATCGCCGCCATCTCCACCCGCCCGCCCGAGGTGGTGCTCACCTCGCCATCACCGGTGCAGCGCGCCCGCGACGCGCTGGCCGCCGGTGCGCCCGGGGACGCCGTCGCCGCCCTGCGGGCCATGGGCGATCCCGGGCACCTGGGGCCGGACGAGCGATCGCTGCTGGTCGACGCCCTGGTGGCGGCCGGCTGGCAGGAGGCCCGGGTCTACCACTGGCAAGCTGCCAATCGCAAAGCGCGAGAGGCGCTGGCCGAGACCGCCCCGGCCGGCCAGCCGAGCCGCGGGGCCCACGCCCTGCTCGGCGAGGGGCTCTATGCGCAGGGGGACTTCCACGCGGCGCTCGATGAGTTCAGCCTGGCCCTCGCCGAATCCCCCCGCGACGCTCGGCTCAAGCGGCGGGTCATCCGTTCGCGGCGCCGCCTCCAGGAACGATCACCGACGGTCGCGGCCGAGCCGGCTGCCGAGCAGTAGCAAGATCTGCATCGCGAGCGCCCGATCCCCCTCGAGCTTCATCCGCCCGTCGAGCAGCGGCTGCACGGGGGACAGTCGACCGGCCTGGATGCCCTCGAAGGTGGCGCCGTCGAGCCGAACGGTGCTGCGCGGCCTCCCCGCCGCCACCCCGGTCTTGCCGAAGGCGACGTCGAGGGACCAGCGCCGCGCGCGCCGCCCGGCGAGCTCGACCAGCGCGCGCCCCTGCACCTGACGGAGCAGGTCCACGTCGCGCGGATCGAGAAACAGCAGATCGAGCGCGCTCCACCCGGGCGGAATCAGGACCGGCAGGTCGGGATCCCCGTCGAACGCCGCCCGAAAATCCGTGACCGATTGCCGCACCCACACGTCGGGCGTGCCCGTCCCGGCCGCCCCGACCTGCAGCCCATCGGGGGCGCCCCGCACCTCCCACGCGCCTCCCCCCGTTCCCGAGACGGTGGCGCGCACCAGCGGGGCGTCGTCGAGGCCGAGCCGCGGCCCGGCAGCTCCTTGGGCTCGCGCCGCATCGGCAAAGGCTTGCGGCAACCATTGCTCGAAGAAGTCGGCCACCCCGATGCCCGCCGGCGGGCGATTCCATGCGCTCATCTCGCAGCGACTATACTCGCGCCGCGCCGCGCGGAGCGGCGGTGAAGGGCCACCCATCCATGATTCGTCGATTCCTCGCGACCCCGGGTAGAAGAACCGCAGAATGGCCCCCCTCCTGGGGTGTCGCGGCCGCGGCCCTGGTCGTCGCAGCCCTCGGCAGTCCGGCCGCTCGGGCCCAGAGCAGCCCGGCGACACCCTCCCTGGTCGACACCGAGGCCGGCCTCAGCCGAGGGCTTTTCGTGCCCGACGGGGCGCGCAGCGGCGAGCCCAACGCCACCGCTGTCGAGCTCAACCCCGCGCAGCTGGCCTTCTTGCGGGCGGCCGGCCTCTCGGTGCTGGCCAACGCCTGGAGCGAGGATGCGCGCCTCGGTGGCCGCGGCGGTGGCCTCTTCCTGGCGACGCCCCTCTGGCCGGGCAGCGCGTTCGGGGCGTCCTTGCAGCGCGTGTCCGGGGCGTCGTTCGAGCTCCCCACCGGGCGGACCAAGCTCGGGCTCGCGTACGCGATGGGCGGCCGCCACTTCTCGCTCGGCGTGAGCTGGGCGCACCTGTGGGGTGACACCGTGGGCGGGCTCGACACCTTCGACGTGGGGGCGGGCATCCGGTTCGCGGACTACCTCGCGTTCGGCCTGGTGGCGGAAGACGTCGGCCGTCCGGCTCTCGAGCCCACCACCTCCTCGGTGGGGGCGACCATCCCGGGGCTGACGTTGCCGCGGCGGTGGGTGGCCGAGGTCACCTTTCGCCCCACCGGCACCGACCGCGTGAACCTGGCGGTTGCCGGGTTGCACGTCGAGGACACCCCCTGGTCGGATCCGAGCTTCCGGCTGCGCCTCGCTGCCCGCGTCGCCCCCGCGATCGCGGTGTTCGGGGACGCCGCGCTCGGCCCGCACCGGAGCCCCGCGGGCCCGGGGGCCGCCGGGCTCATCGACGATGGGCACGACGTGCGGGTGACCGCGGGCCTGGCGCTCGACTTCTCGCACGCCCGGGTGGCGGTCGCCGCTCGCCAGGCCTCGGTGCCCGGCGGCGCGTCCGGCGGCGGCTGGGGATTCTCGATGGCGCTGCACCAGAGCAACGAGCGCGACGCCGAGGCGATCGGGACCGCCGAGATGGTCGAGCTGCGGCTCGATGGGCTCGAGTCGGATCGGGCGTTCCTGGCGCGCGCGCTCGAGCTGCGGGCCCTGGCCTTCGATCGGGGCATCGCGGGGGTGTGGCTGGAGATCGAGGATCTGGATGTGGGGCCGGGACGTCTCGAGGAGCTGCGCGATCTGGTCGCCGCCCTGCGGCGCCATGGCAAGCGGGTGATCGCGGCGCTGGCCTCGCCCTCGATGCGCGAGCTCTACGTGGCGGCGGCCTGCGACCGGATCGTGATCGAGCCGGCCGGGACCGTGACCTTCGCCGGCCTCGCCCAGTCGGCCACCTTCTTCAAGGGCGCGATGGACAGGCTCGGGGTGCGCGTGGATCTGGTGCGCATCGCGGAGTTCAAGGGCGCGATGGAGCCCTTCTTGTTCGAGGAGCAGTCCGAGCCGGTGCGCCGCAACCGCAACGCGCTCCTCGACGACGTGTTCGGGCGGATGACCCAGCAGATCGCGGCCGGGCGTGGCTGGAGCGCCGAGCGCCTGCGCTCGCCCGACCCGGCAGGCGGTGGTGGGCCGCCCACCCCCGGCTCGCTGGCCGCGCTGCTCGCCAAGGCCGAGCTGACCCCCGAGGAGGCGTTGCAGGCGGGTCTGGTCGACGCCGTGTTCGACCAGTACGGACGCGAGGGGTTCCTGCGCCAGCTGTTCGGGCGCGAGGTCGCGGTGCACGCGCCCGACCGTGCGCCGGTCCAGCCGGCGCGCTGGTCCCGTCCGCGCGTGGCGGTGGTCCTGGTCGACGGCGCGATCAACGAGGGCGCGAGCCGGCGCCTCCCCTTCGACATGGGCGGCCTGGTCGGCGACGACTCGGTGGTGAGTGCCCTCGACCGCTGCCGCCGCGACGGCAGTGTGCGCGCGGTGGTGCTGCGCATCAACAGCCCGGGTGGCTCTGCCCACGCGTCCGACGTGATCGCCCGGGCGGTGGCCAAGCTCCGCGCCGCCGGGAAGCCGGTGGTGGCGTCGATGGGCGACGTGGCCGCCTCGGGTGGCTATTACGTGGCGGCGCCGAGCACCGTGATCCTGGCCGAGCCGTCGACCATCACCGGCTCCATCGGGATCTACGGGTTCAAGATCGATTTGTCGGGGCTGCTCGCGAAGCTCAGCCTCAAGACCGAGGTCTACCGGCGTGGGGCGCACGCCGATCAGGTCGCGCCGTATCGTCCGTGGACCGACGAGGAGCGCGTGATTGCCACCGGTCAGATTCGTCATCTCTACGGCCTCTTCCTCGGGACCGTGGCGGAGGGCCGGCGCGCCCACGGGCTGTCGACCCCCGAGAAGGTCGACGAGATCGGCAGGGGCCACGTCTGGACGGGGGCCGAAGGTCAGCGCATCGGCCTCGTCGACGAGGTGGGTGGGGTGACGGCCGCCATCGCGCGCGCGGCCGAGCTGGCACGGCTGCGGCTCCTGCCCGACGAGAACCCGGAGCTGGTGGTGCTGCCGCGCCCGGGCGGAGGGCTGCTCGAGCGCCTGATCGGCCTCGGGCGGGTCTGGTCGGCTGGGCGGCTCGGGAGCCGCGGCGACGACCACGGCGAAGACCACGGCGATGACAGCGTCGATGGGCTCGAGCCCGAGGAGACGGGCGACGCGGACGCGGGCGGGGTCGCGGGCCTGGTGGCTGGCCCGTGGTTCGCCGGAGCGGACAGCGGCCTCGGGGCGGCAGGAAGCGCCCGAGCGTCCGCCTCCGTCGCGGGCTGGCCGGGCATGCGGGCCGTCTTGCGCTGGGTCGGATCCTACCTGTTTGGTCGGGCGGCGGGCTTCGAGGCGCGGTTGCCCCTCGGGGACGGGGATCTGTCCTTCGAGTGACGGCGGCCGAGTGAGGGCGCCGCGCGTGGGGCGATCACAGCGCGCCGCGAAGGTGCGCCCACGCCAGGCCGGTCCACTCGTGGAGCGCGTTGTCGACCCGCACGAGGTTGCCGCTCGACGGAACGAGCGCGAAGACCGAGAGCGGCCCGCGGTTCATGAGGTAGTCGGTGGGGGCGGCCACCGGCTGGAGCCCGCGCGCGCGGCAGAGGGCGAGCGCCCGGTGCATGTGGACCCCGGAGGTCACCAGCAAGAACGGCTGGGCGAGCGGTTGATGCTCGGCGAGGGTGGTCCGGATGGCCAGGGCCTCGTCCTCGGTGTCCATTGCCGTGCCCTCGAGCACGATCCGGCCCGGGGGGACGCCCAGGATCCCCGCGGCGTCCGCCATGGCCTTACCCTGACCGAAGCCGTTCGACAGCACCAGCTCCGCGTTCGGGAGCATGCGCCATAGGCGGACCGCCTCGACCACGCGCGCGAGCCCCGCGGTTCCCAGGCGATCGTTGGCGGGGAGCGTGGCGTCGGGGAGATAGCCACCCCCGAGGACCACGATGGCCGCCGGGGGTGGTCGCAACGCCAGCACCTCCGCCACGTCGAGCGGAGAATTCTCGCGCTCGAGCGGATCGAGGGTGAGGCCCGCGCCGACCCCCCAGCCCGCGAACATCAGCAGGGCGGCCCCCGTGGAGGCCACGACCCTGCCGAGGACCTGCCGCTTGGTGAACCACCCGAGCCCGAGCCCCACCACCACCAGCGCGAGCCCCGCCGGAAACGGCAGCAGCCACGCCGAGACGAACTTCTTGAGGAAGAACATGGCTCGATGATAGCGGGAATGCCGCTCGGCCAAGAGCGGTCGGCCATCGCGGCGGCCGTGGGGCCTGATCAGGGAATCGGCGGGGGCGGCGGCGGAGGCGGGGGAGGCGGGACTGGAGGCGGCGTGGGGGTCAGCTCGGGCGGGGTGATGGGGAGACCGGGAGGCGGCACGGGCGGCGGAACGGGGACCGCGCCGTCGGGCTGCACGCAGGACGACAGATCGAAGAACAGGAACTCGAGCGCCTTACCCTGGGGAGACGTCTCGTTGGGCGTGCCCCCCACGGTGCCGTCGGTGGTCTTGCAGCCCGAGGGGAAGGGCTTGGTGGGATCCGAATCGTCGCCCCCGGTGGCGCCGACCGACTTCTGGATGTGGATGTCGGTGAAGACCACCCGCCCGCACTGGTTGGCCTCCGCCACGGTGGTCGGGGTGTTGAAGCTGAGGTACTGGACCGATCGGCGCTTCTGCGCGTCGGCGGGGTTCGAGGGCAGGTAGATCCACTCGGTGGTCGGCGGGTTGACCGCGGTCACCGAGTGCTCGGAGCCCGACACGGTGATCTGCCCCAGCACCGGGCTCGCGTTCACCACCGGGCCGTTCAGCCACTGGGCGAGCGCCATGCCCTTCGGGAAGGTCTGATTCACCGTCACGCTGGTCCCGTCGGCGATCGGGTTGAGGGCGATGTAGGTGGCGGTGCTGCTGAAGTCCGGGACGTTGTTCACCAGCCAGTAGAAGTGCAGGTGGCTGAGGAACAGGCGCCCGCCTCCGTTGGCATAGGCCGCGACGTTGGCGACGCTGGTGGGCGGCTTCTGATCCACGAACTTGCTGGTGCTGCCCTCGCACGACAGCGCGACGATGTCGTAGGCCGCGAGCTTCGTCGGGTTCGACCAGAGGGCGGTGGCGGGGGCGAAGGCCCCACCGGCCGAGAAGCTGTTCGTGCCTCCGCCGCCCGCGAACAGGTTGACCCGACCGTTCCCGGCGTCGGTGGTGAACTCGGAGTCGGCGATCCCGATGCGGCGGATCAGACACTCGAGCGCGTCGGCCGCACCGGTGGTGACGGCGATCTTCGGGATGTGCCCCTCGGCCTGGGTGCGCGGCAACCGCGTGAGGTTGACGTCGGTGATGGGCGTGTCGACGCAGGGGGCGATGCTGGGGATGGTGACCTGCCGGCGCCACTTGCCGACCTGGATCACGAGCGGCACGTTGCTGGCGGCGGGGACCCCCGAGAGGGTGAAGTGTCCGAGCGCGTCCGTGAGGGCGGTGGCGATGGGATTTCCCGACAGCTTGGCGTTGCACTTGTCGCAGGAGACGCCCTCCGGGATCGGATCGAGGGCCGCGTTCGGGACGTAGACCACGGCGTTGTAGAGGGGCACCTTCCCCGCCGGGTCGTACACGGTCCCGCTGAGGGTGGTCTTGGCGCCGCCCGGGCACATCGGGACCTTGCAGGCCAGGCCCGCGCAGCCCGCCATGGTCATCCCGGTCCCGGGACAGACATTCGGGACCCCGTCGGCCGCGCCCGGCGATGGAGCCCCGCAGACCAGGCCGCCCGGGCAGGTGTCTCCGCAGTCGAGGGTCCCGCCGCAGCCGTCTCCGATCTTGCCGCAGTACTGGCCGCCGCCGGCGACCATGCAGCTGATCTTCTTGCAGCTTGGATCGCCACACACGCTCGGGATGCCGCCGCCCGCGCAGGTGGCCGGCGCCGCGCAGTCCCCGCAATCGAGCATGCCGCCGCACCCGTCGCCGACCTTGCCACAGAAGCGAGACGGTCCGGCGTTGCAGGTGAGCGGCACGCAGCCGCTGTCGGCGACGCACAGGCCAGAGGTGCTGCACCGCTGGTTCGCCCCTCCGCAGGTGCCGCAGTCCTGGGCCCTCCCGCAGCCATCGCCCACCTTGCCGCAGTATTGCCCGTTCGCGTTGGCGAGTTGACAGGCGAGCGGCGCGCAGCCGGGCCCCTCGACGCAGAGCCCACCTTCACAGACCTGCCCGGCCGGGCAGTCCCCGCAGGCCAAGGTGTGGAAGCAGCCGTCTCCGATGGTGCCACAGTAGCGGCCACCGGGGGGGGTGCAGGTGGCGGGGGTGCAACTCGTGGAGCTCATCAGGTCAGGGGCGGTCCCCGCGCCGGCGTCCGCGCCGCCGCCCGCGGGCTGTCCTGGTCCGGACGGCTGCTCGCCGAGGTATCCCCCCGCCTCGGGCAGGCCAGCCCCACCGTCCGCGGGCCCCGGTGCGGCGGACGTGGAGACCTTGGCACACCCCAGCACGGCGGTGAGAGCGCACGCGATCACGATCGCGACGGACGTGTGACGAGAGGCTCGGTGGGACATCGCTCACCCTTCCTGTGTGGACGGGCCGGGGGCAGAAACCACACCCGGACCGTCCGGTGCTCAACCCAGGTGTCCGCTGTGCCGTCTCGCGGCTCGGAGGGAGGGAGGGATACCGCGCGGCCAGGCCGTCAGTGCTGCAGGCCGGTGGCGAAGTATTCGCTCGGGGTGCAGCGGAAGAGGGAGCGCCGGTCCTGGCGGTACTGGACCGTGACCCGGTCGCTCTTGCGCTCGGCCTCCTCGAGCGCGCGGACCAGCGGTGCGTCCGGGCGCTCGTCGTCGACCGAGAACTCCCAGGTCTCGAACGGCATCCCCGGCAGCGACCCCTGCAGCACCATCTCCGCCGAGAAGTACTTGCAGTAGGGGGGGCCCTTGATCGAAACCTTGCGGATCACGCCCGAGCGCGTCCCCACCGAATAGCCGCGGTACCAGAGGAACAACACACCGCGCCAGCCGAGCCAGAGCGACAGCGCCGCGAAGGGCACGAGCACGAGCAGGATCTTCGACCTTCGGGATATCGTCATGGACACCTCCCCCGAGTCTAGCAGCCACCACGGGCTGCTAACTCACCCCGGCCACAACAACTGGCGTCGGTACGTCGGTGCGTCACCCCAGCTTGCCGAGCTCGCCCCGCCGGAGGCGGCGGTAGTGCTCGAGCGAGTCACGCAGGATCTTGATGGCCTCGGCGGGCCCGAGCAGGTCCTCCACCTCGACGCTCTTTTCTTCCAGCACCTTGTAGTCCTGAAAGAACCGCTTGAGCTCTCGGCCGACGTGAGAGGGCAGCTGGATGTGATCGGTGTAGTCCGAGACCGCCGGATCGCGGACGTTCACCGCCAGGATCTTGTCGTCGAGGCCCTTGTCGTCGCGCATGCGCATGACCCCGATGGGCCGGGCCTCCACGATGGTGAGCGGGTAGACCGGCTCTTGCCCGAGCACCAGCACGTCCAGCGGATCGCCGTCCCCACAGAAGCTGCGGGGAACGAATCCATAGTTGGCCGGATAGTGAACCGCGCTGTAGAGCACCCGATCCAGGCGCAACAGGCCCGTCTCCTTGTCGAGCTCGTACTTGTTCTTGCTCCCCTTCGGTACCTCGATGACCACCGGAAACGCGCTGTCGAGCAGGTGATCGTCGACGTAGATGTCATGCCACGGATGCACGTCACTTGAATAGCACGAACGCCGGAGCCCGCGACGACGATGAGGCTAAAAAACCCGGTCGCCCGCGGGGGATCGCCTTTGCGCGCGGTTGGCCATGGGCTAATTTACGCCCGTGTCCTCGACCATCCGACCGCGTGAGCTCGTCGAAATTTTCGCCCTGGAAGCGGCCTGTCTGTGCGTGATGTTGACCGTGACCGCCTGCTCCCCGATCGACCGGGGGGAAACCACCCGGGCGGCAGGCTCGGGGAACGGCCCGGGCGGGACGGGGTTCGATTCGGGCGCTTGGGGCGCCGGATCCGACCGGGGCGGCCTGGTCGCGGATGGCGGCCTCGGGGTCGACGACGCCGGGGGCGTCTGCGGACGGGCGTTGCGGGCCGTGATCCGGGACTTTCGGGGATGGCCCGGACCGGCCGGCGAACCCAAGCACCCCGACTTCGAATACGTGATCTCCGACGAGACCGGGATCGTCGCCACCGAGCTCGGCGCCGACGACAAGCCGGTCTACGCCCACACGGGGCCGACCGTGACCACCAACGGCCCCGACGCTTACAATCAGTGGTACCGGGACGTGGCCGGCGTGAACCTGAAGTTCGAGTACCAGATCGCGCTGACCGAGGATCCCGCGCGGCCCGGCACCTTCCTCTACGACAACGATGCCTACTTCCCCATCGACGACCAGGGATGGGGCAACCAGTTCCAGTCGCACAACTTCGACTTCACCAGCGAGGTGCACTTCAACTTCCCCTATCGCGGGGGCGAACACTTCACCTTCCGGGGCGACGACGACGTCTGGGTCTTCGTCAACGGGCATCTGGCGATCGATCTCGGCGGGGTGCACTCGGCCAAGACCAGCACCATCGATCTCGACGCCCGCGCCACCGACCTCGGGATCTCCCCGGGCCACAGCTATCGCATGGACATCTTCCACGCCGAACGCCACGTCATCGCCTCGACCTTCCACATCGAGACGACCCTGCAGTGCATCGATAACGTGATCATCCCCTGAGGCTCCCCTGGGGCTCCCGCCGGCCTCGACTCAGCTCGCTTGCTCAGGCTCGTCGGCGAGGCTCATGGATTCCGCCAGCATGGCCGGGATGGGCGAGCGCACGGTCGAGCAGTGCTGACGGCTGAGATCCACCGGCACCCCGTCTCCCCCTCGCGGATCGGGGGTGCCGCGCTCGATCTCCTGGACCTTGCGAAACTTCTCGGTGTGCTCCTTCAGCTCGTCCGCCAGCTCCCGCTGCGCGGGGATCGCCCGCAGCCGGCTCGGGTCCGGGGCGCCACCGCCACCGCCACGAGGGGCGGCCGGCATTGCCGGGGGTGGGGGCGGGGATGGCATGACCGCTGACGTCAAACGACTCGGCAACTTCATCACACCCCCCAGGATCGGCAGCTCCCAGCCCCAACTTGAAACGCCTGTCCGAGGCCTGGCCAGAGGCCTCGAGAGGTCCTCTGGGGTAGATCGGGCCTCGCCATCGTCTCGATCGCCGTCGCATCCGGTCGCGGGCCGGGGACGAGGACGGCGACGAGGACGAGGACGGGTAAAGACTCAGTTGGACTGAAGGGGCCGGGGGTAGAGGCTCGGGGGGAACTGGCCCTCGATTCCGCCGGACTGGTACTCGAGGAAGTAGAGCAAGGCCCACATCTGCTCGCGGGCCAGCTTCCCGGTCCAGGCCGGCATCTTCGAGCGCTTCCCGTCGCGGGGCGGCCCGCCGAGGTTGATGGTCGAGAAGACCGTGGCGTAGGTCCGCCGGTTCCCGAAGAACAGACCCTCGCCGGTGCCCCAGTCGGAGGGAGGCGGAGGCATGGACAGAGCGTCCTTGAGTCGCCGCCGACCGCCGTGACACTCGTTGCACAGCGAGCCCCAGATGTTCACCGTCTCGGTGGCCGTCTGCTGGTCCCAGAAGCCCTGGGGCGCGTGCTCGCTCGAGATGTTGCTGTCGCGTTCGTGCATCTCCCCCTCGGGGACCTTGAGATAGTCCGCTCGGAACTTCCACCACTTGTCCCCGATGTGCAGCACCACCTGTTCGCTGGCCTTGGCCTGCGCGCGGCTCTCCCGCGACAGGACGAAGTCGGAGTCACCCTCTCCGGGCCCGCGGGCGCCGGTGGGCGGGGTCGCCGGCCCCGCGCTCCCTGGCTCGATGGGCCGCTGCGAATCATCGGCCGTGGTGGCACAGGTGGCCAGCAACAGGCACGCGCCGATGGAGAGCGGTGATCGTCTTCGATTCGCGCGCCATCCCGTGGTGTGGAATGTCGTCCCCCCTGACCTCGCAAAGAGACTCACTCGTAGGACCCGTACTGTTGACCTGCCTTGTTCTTGTGCCCGGCCGACTTGGGATCGAGCTTGAGGTCGGCCTGCGCCACCGCCCCCGCCTCCACGTCCACCCAGGTGATGGCCATGTGCGAGCCCGGTGCCCAGGCCACGATCTTGCGCTTGCCGGCCGGCACCCCCGGGATCTCGAAGGTCCCGTCGGGCTTGACCTTGGCGAACAGGCGGTTCGGGACCACCAGGGCGCTGGCCGCCATCTGCGGATGGATGTTGCAGTAGATCTCGACCTCGCCGGGCTCGTTGAAGGTGTGCGACTTGGATTCACCTCCCGAGTAGAGCCCGAGATCGAACGAGTTGCCGGAGCTGAGCGAGAACACGTTGTGATAGATGTTGTCCTTGTTGGGGAAGGAGATGGTCGCCCCCCGCTGGACCACCGCCCACGACGGAGAGAAGGCCTTCCCCACCTGCTTGATGGCGAAGGACTGATCCTTCACGGCTGGGGCGAAGACGTTCTCGACGTACACGTACGCGACCGGCTCCCCTTTGGGCACGCTGACCTTTCCGTGGACACTTCCCGGGCTGGCGCTCTCCGCACTTTTCCGGGCGGCCTCCGCAGCCGCCGCACCTCGCTTGCTACCGCGGGCGCTCGGCGTGGGCCCCGGGGCCGGGGGGCTCGCCACTGCAACTGGAGCCGGCGGCGCCGGCGGGGGGGTCGGGGCCGCCGCGGCTCGGCCGGCGGAGTCGTCCCGTTCGCGGGCCTTGTACGACGAGTCGCTGAACGCACCGGACGACAGGGCTTCGAGCGCGCGGGAGAGCGCGGCCGCCTTCTGGGCGTCCCGCTCCGCCGCCTCCGCCATCGCCGACTTCAAGGCGGCAAGCTGGCCGCGCAGCACCCGCACGTCCCGGCGCAGATCCTCGAGCTCGGAGGACTGCCCATCCGCGTGGGCTCGCGGCGATACCAGCAACAGGGCCGAAACGACGAAGGCCGTCAGGAGTTTCGTCTTGAGGGTCACACAGTCGGGTCTCCAGCTGTTCACGAGCGTCCTCCCTTTAGGGTTCGCAACTTCGACAAGGCGATGCCGACCAGGAACATGGCCGTCAGCGCCACCGGAACCACGGCCGCGGTACGAATGGCGCGTGCGCGTGGCGATTGCCTGTGAATCTTGACCAGCCAGGCCACCCGTGCGGCGGTGGCCGACTCGCTGGTCCGGGTGACCCGGCTCAGCGCCTCGAAGGGGCCGCGGACCAGGTGGCTCGCCCCGTCCCCGAACGCGTTGGCCTTGCCGAGCAGGTCCAGCGTGGCCGGATCGCGCGAGCCTGCGGCGATCAGTCGGTCGCCGGCGAAGATGCCCCCCGAGACGTCCAGGCTGCGGGCGATGCCGGCCAGCTGGGCCGGTCCGAGCGTGGCGCCGAGCAGCAGGAAGGCCGTCACGCGCGGGCCGCTGCGGATGGGCGCCACGGCGATCAGCAACAGGCGATCGGGCAGCGTCCAGAAGTAGCTGGCCGGGCCCTTCTGAGCGGCCTCGATCACCGGCGAGGAGCCGAGGTCGACCTGGCGCAACCCGTCCGCCCCGGTGACCGCGCGGACCTTCCCGGTGCCGTCCAGGACCGCCATGGCGGCGGCGTTGGAGGAGGCCTCGAGATCGGTGAGGACGTCGCGGATGGTCCCCTCGTCGAAGCCGGTGGTCATGGTGGTCGAGCGAATGCGGGTGTCCTCGGCGAGCAGCCGCGCCGAGGCCAGCAGGTGGTTGCGTTGTTGCTCGACCAGCGACCCGAACGCGTCCTCGGCCCGCATCAGGGCGAGAGCATCCAGCTCGCCGAGGTGCTGGTCGAGCTGGCGCACGGTCACGATCGAGGCCGCCGTCGTCAGGACGAACACCACCGCCGCCGCCGAGACCCACGGCATGGCCGGCCAAGGACTGGAAGAGGAGGAGGAGGAGGAGGAGGAGGAAGAGGAGGTCGATGTTCCGGATGGAGATGATGCCGAGGCAGGGGAGCCTACCCCTGGAGACGCGGCGGATGAGCCCGGGAGAGAGGAGGAGACCGCTGAGGGACCGGAGGGCGAGACAGCCGGTCCCGCGAACGGACCAGTCGGGCGATTGACGCTCATGGATTGACGCTCATTTCTCCGATCCCTGGGCCGGGCGGATCGCGATGGAGTGCTCGCCCTTCTGCACGTTGATGCTCATCGACGCGTAGAGCTGGCCACCCGATTCGACCCGCAGGCGGTGTGGCCCGATGGCGGTCGAGATGGGATTCTGTGCATCGACCAGGACGTCGTCGACATAAACCTCCGCGTGCGACGGGACACCGGTCAGGCGAACCAGCCCGACCGACTCGGCCAGCGAGAGCGAGATCACCCGCTCGCCGCCCGCGGGGACCTCGGCCACCTGCCGGGCCAGTCCGTAGCCGGGCTTGTCGACCTGGATGTTGACCTTGCGCCCGGAGCGTAGCCCGGTGATCCGCGCCGGTGTGGTCAATCCACTCGGGTCCCCGTCGATCAGCACCTGCGCCCCGGCGGGCGTGCTCTGCACCAGCAAGGACCCCATGGTGGCGGCGGCGCCCTCGGAGGAGGAGACCCCCGCCGCGCCATCGCTCCGCATCAGCCAGAGCACGCCGAGCAGCAGCACCGCCACCACGGCGACGCCCGCGATGAACATGACGTTGCGGGACCTGGTCCCCGCGGTGGCGGCGCCGGCGCCTGTCCCCGCCGCAGGGTCGGCCGGAAGGACAGGCGGGCGCGTGGCGGTGGCACCAGCCGCGCTCGCGGCGATCGGCCCGGGGACGGCGGTCACGACCGCGACCGCCCCGGGAGCTGCCGGGACGGGAAGCTGCCCGGCGGCGGGCGCTGGCCCTCTCGTCGGGCCCGGGGCGACCACGCCCGCGGCGCGACCGCCCTCGGGCGGCGCGGAGCGCAGGCCCGCGCTCGCCGTCAGCCCCGGCAGCGCGAACGGAGCGCCTGTCCGTGCCACCGGCGGTCCGCTTGCCGGGTAGAGCGGGCTCACGGCGGGCGTCGTCACCGGCGCCACCTCCACCGGGGCAGCGGCTGGGCCGGGACCGCCGGCGGCGCGCATGAGCGGCTCCGCCATCGAGCTCGGCCGGGTCGCGTCGGTGTCTGGGTCGATGGGCTCGGGCGAGGCGCCGCGCATCGCGCCCACCAGCCGCAGGCGCGCCAGGGAGGCCTCCACCGCGGTTCCCAGGAACACCTGGTTCTTGAGGGTCACCCGCTCGCGTCCGCACAGCTCGTCCAGCCAGCTCGCGATGTCGGCGCCGGTCGGCCGCCACTCGAGCCCGGCGATCGCCTTGTCGAGCGCCATGGCCATCTCGGTCGCGTTCTGGTAGCGACGCCGCGGATCCCGGGTCACGGCCCGCAGCGCGATCTCGTCCAGGCCGGGCGGGATGTCCTGGCGAAACACGCTCGGTGGCTCGATGTACCGGGTGCGGATGGCCTCGGCGGTCTTGGCCTGGGTGTCCGCGCCGAAGAGCCGCCGCCCGGTCAGGCACTCCCACAGGACCGCGCCCAGCGAGAAGAGATCGGTGCGAGCGTCCACCGGGCCGTTGGAGATCTCCTCGGGAGCGGCGTAGGACAGACCCCCGTCGCAGGCCATGCGGATCTCGGTGTGGCTCGCCACGGAGGCCCCGGTCTCGAACCCCAGCAACCGCGCGTCGCCCCGGAAGGTCACGAAGACATTCGAAGGGCGCAGATCCCGGTGCAGCATCCGCAGGGGTGCGCCCTTGGCGTCGGCCAGAGCGTGCACGTACCGCAGCGCTTCGACACAGTTTCGGACCAGCGTGGCGGCAATCTCGGGCCGCATCGGCGCGGACTCGGCGCACGCCCGCAGGATGGCCGACAGGCTCTCGCCCGGCAGGTACTTGCTCGCCAGGTAGTAGTGATCGTCGGACCGGTCGATCTCGTAGCTGGAGACGATGTTCTTGTGATCGAAGGTGGTCGCCACCCGGGCCCCCTCGAGCAGCAAGCGCAGGGCGTTCGCCTCACCGGTCAGCCTCCGGTCGAGACGACGGAGGGCGATGCGCTCCAGGGTGCCATCGGCGCGCGGACCCTCTGCCAGATACAGCCGGCCGATGGCCCCTTCGCCGAGGACGCCGAGGATGTGGTAGCGACCGACATCGTCGATCTCTCCCTTGCCCTGGCCCTTGCCCTTCACGAGAACGCTGCTCACTGCTCACCCCCGGACGTGACAAAGATTTACCGCCGAGGCGGAGTATATCCTGAATCGACCGCTCGCGAAATTTGTGGAGTCCGGCCGCCGCGCGGCGCGCATGTCAGATAGAGACCGATAGGCCCTCACAGCGGAGATGTCGACACACAACGACCTCCGCGGCACGACCTTCGCGAAACGACCTCCGCGGGACTGGCAGTCAGCCGCCGCGAAAGCCTCCGGGCAGACGGCCTCCGGTCGCGGGGCCTCCCACCAGGCTGCACCAGCCGATCGGTCCTCCTCGCTCTTGCTCCCCGGACTATGACGAGCAATGGACCTAGCTCAAGTTCTATGACTATCGCGTCGAAGTCATGTTCGCCTCGCGCCAAGTTACAGCTCCCCGCCAGCTTCATGAAACGACCTCACACGGGAAACTCAGGGCCGATTCACCCCAATCACTCCGCCGAGGTGATGGCTGCGCGACGGACCCGCGGGACACGAGAAGAATCTTGCCAGAGTCGAGGGAGACGCATACTGTGCGGAAGGCCGATGGTGGATTTGCGCTCGCCGAGCCGAGCATGGGTGAGAGTGCTTCGGAGAGCGTGGGTTCGGGATCTTCCAGCGCCACCTGGATTGGTCATGGCGGGTTTGCTGGCGGCCAGATGAGCCAGATGAGTTCGGTCATCATCGCAATCGAAGATGCGTCCAGAAGAGGGAAAGGGACTCCATGGGAATAGGTACACGATCTCCGGTTAGTCGAAAGGGCTGTGTCCTCCGCGAGTGGCGGCGCCGCTCCAGCAGCATCACGGTCGCCATGGTGGCGACGGCCTGGGGATGGGCGGCGCCTCCCAAGGCGATGGCCCAGGATGCCCCACGCTCGGCCCCCAACCTCCCGTCCGCGGAAGACGATGGCGACACGGATCGCGTCCAGCAACTGGAAGAGCGGGTCGAACAGCTGAGCAACCGGCTCGCGCAGAGCGAGGAGGACCGGCGCGCGGCCAGCACCCCGCGCCTCACGATCCACGGCTACGTCGACTTCGGGTACTTCGTGCCGAACGGCAACAACGGCGTGGGTTTCATCCAGGACGTCGGGCACACCCAGTTCCCGCAATATTCTCAGTACTCCTGGGTCTTCCTGGGGGACATCCTCGCCACCGCGGTCAACAGCCGCGGCGAGGTCGCCTCGCTCGGCCAACCCCCAGGCGTGGCCCGCTTCGATAGCGTCAACTCGGGTGGCGCACCCGGGTTCATCGCCAACGAGGTCAACCTGCGGGTGGGGTACGCCCTCTCCGAGCAGATCCTCATGCGCACCAGCATCAACTTCGTCCCGCGCTCCGGGCACGACTTCGCCCTCGGCGACTTCATCGACGTCGATCTGGCCGAGATGGAGTACGTCACCCGCGACGGCAAGACCTCGATCTTCGCCGGCAAGATCATGCCGGTCTTCGGGATCGAGTACAAGGAGCGCAAGTCGGATCAGCGCTTCGGCATCACTCCCTCGCTGATCCAGCGCTACACCTCGGGATCCCAGCTCGGCGTCAAGGTTCGCAGCAAGCTCTTCAACGACTGGCTGATCCTCGCCGGATCCGTGACCAACGACTCGTCGGGGACCGAACAGTTCCACTTCCAGTCGGAGATCGACAAGAACGCCGGCAAGACCGCCAACGGTCGGATCGCCCTCAGCATCCCCGTCGGGGAGTACATCCGCGGACTGTCGGGGCATCGCCTCGAGCTCGGTGGATCGGGCGAGATCGGTCAGCAGGACTGGGAGTCGAGCCCGGGAGGGATCCTGACCTTCGGGCAGGGCGGACAGATCTACTTCTGGGGGGCCGATCTGCAGTATCTGGCCGCCAACTTCGCGCTCAAGGCCCAGTTCATCCGCGGCCACGCCCCCGGGACCACCGATGGCGCAGCCTGGCGCCTCGATCTCCACAACTCCGGCTACGTCGAGTTCAACTGGCAGGTGGTGCCGTGGGCCGGGTTCCTGCTGCGCATGGAGCAGCGCGACGCCTTCGTGGCCCAGGGGATGGATCGCGCCTACATCACCAAGGAGCGCCGGTTCACGGGTGGGGTGCGCGCCATCCTGAACCCGCACCTCATGCTCAAGGCAGAGTACCTCGCCAACTTCGAGTACGGGATGACCTCCTTCACCAACGACATCTTCACCTCCTCCCTCGTCATCGGCTTCTGAGCGCCTCGTCGCGCAACGTCCTGCCAAGCGGGCTCTCGATGAGCCCGCTTGGCATTTGCGTTGCAGTAGCCGATGGTCAGATCGGGTCGCACATCGACTCTCCGCTCTCCACACGGGGAGATATGGGGGGGAGAGTCGTGTGCGACTCTGATCACAACCTGGGAGAGATCATGTCGTGCAAGTCGAGACTCTTCGATGGAGGCCAGGACCTACCCGTGGTGCGCCGTTCTGCGTGAGAGCCTCCCGGGAGGCGTGAGTCAGAGGCCGGAGCGGGAGGATCTCCAGGGAAGCTTCAGAAAATCCCCGAGCGAGCCGAATGACAGGGCGGGCCTGCCTGATCGGTGGGCCCCCGCCAACGAGCGGGCAGTCGTCCGTCTCGATTGTTGCAAGTATTTGCCAAGAAGGAAACAGTCAATGGAGAGAAACAATGGTTGATTCGAAGGTCTTTCGGGGCTACCGCATCGTGGCCGGGTTGGCGCTTTTCGGGGTGGCGTGGAACGTGGCGGGGTGCTCGACCGAGACAGATGGCTTCAGCTCGGAAGAATGGACACGGATCAAGCTCATCCAGCCGCTGTCGACCACCCAGCCGGCCAACCCATACGACATGCGCGGCGACGACCCGGTCCTGGCGAAGCTGGGGCAGAAGCTCTTCTTCGAGGTCGACGCCGCCGAGGCCATCACGGTGGCCGGCCCGTCCGGCAACGTGGGTGACGTCGGCAAGGTCGGCTGCGTGACCTGTCACGGCAGCCCCTATTTCACCGATGCGCGCATGCTCCCGCAGTCGCACGGGCGCAGCTGGCTCGCCCACAACACCCCGACCATGTTCAACCTCGGGTACAACAAGTGGACCCTGTGGACCGGGCGCTTCGATTCGCTGATCGAGCACGGCTCGGGCGCCATCGGGACCGCCGCCACGCCGCTGGCCGCCGCGCACTACCTCTATCGCAAGTACAAGGATGAGTACAACGCCGCCTTCCCGGATCATCCGCTGCCGGACGCCCTCAACCCGGCGGCGCCAGATGCCGCGCGTTTCCCCGCCACCGGTGGCCCCAAGACCGCCGGCGCCCCGGACGGCATCTTCGAGAAGATGACCAAGGACGATCAGTGGCAGATCCACTGGGTGCGCGCCAACCTGGCCAAGCTGTTCGACGCCTACCCGCGCGCGCTCGTCACGCACGGCTCCCCGTTCGAGAACTTCGTGATCGGCAAGGATCGCACCGAGGCCTCCTTCAGCACCCGCGCCCGCAACGGATTGCGCCTGTTCATCGGCAAGGGCTCGTGCATCGACTGCCACAACGGGCCTCTGCTCAGCGATGGCAAGTTCCACAACGTCGGGGTGACCGGGCTCACCGCTCTGCCCACCGGCTCCACCACCGCGGCGGCGGCCGACCGGGGTCGAGGCGGCACGATGGCAGCCGTCTACAACAGCGCGCTCTTCCTCTATCGCACCAACCAGATGCTCCCGATGTCCGACCAGGTGGCGGCCTACAACGGCGCTGGCCAGTTCAGCGACGATCCCACGACCGGCCTGGCGCGCCTGATGGAGGACGACAAGAACCTCTGTGTCACCCGCGATGCGACCGCGAACGCCACGACCTGCGCCGCGCTCTTCCAGGCGCCGAACCCGATGGCGACGCCACCCGTGGCCGGTGACCCGCGCTACGCGACCTGCATCGCCGCGAACACGGACTTCCCGGCCTGCACCAAGTACGACCCATCGATGGAGGGAGCCTTCCGCACCCCGCAGCTGCTGAACATCGCCCAGACCGGGCCGTACTTCCACACCGGCGAGGTCAAGAGCTTGCGGGATGTGGTCTGGCACTACAACCAGGGTGGCGGCACGCCTGGAACCTTCGTCGGCACCCTGGCCCCCGGCATCCGCCCGCTGCTGCTGACCGACAGCGAGATGGACGACATCGTCGAGTTCCTGAATACCCTCACCGGTCAGCTGCCGGATCCGGCATTGACCTGCAACTCGGCGGTGGATCCCATGCTCAAGGGCGCTCCCGCCAACGCGTGCGGCGCGATGGGCGCGGGTCCCCTCCCTCCTCTCGGCGGCGCGTCCGGCTCGGCCGGCAGCAGCGGCAAGGGCGGTGGCGGCGGCGCCGGTGGTGGTGCCGGTGGTAAGGGCGGCGGCGGCCAGAGCGGTGGCGCCGGCCAGGGTGGAACCCCGGCAAGCGGCGGAGCCCCCGGCACCGGCGGGACGGTGGCCTCGAGCGGCGGAGTGAGTGGGAGCGGTGGCGCGGTCGGTGGCGCGGCCGGCGGGTGGGCGGGTGGTGGCGGCGACACCGGTACGGCCGGTGGTGGCGGCTCCAACTAGTGCATCCAAGAGCTCCTGGCTTCTTCTGGCCAGGAGCTCCTGTCTCTTATTAGCTCCTAGAACATAGACAAACTTAGGTTCCGCTGCCGCTACATGCCGGCGCCGGAACCTTTCGTTTTTTGGGCCGCTGAGGCAGAGAGATCATCGCCGAGCGGGTGAGGCGAAGAGACAGGCGGACCCGTCAGGGCACCGCCTGCTCGGCCGGCGATGCGGCTTCGATCCGGTCGAGCCGAAATTGCCTCGGCGCGCCCTTGTCGAGGTCGAGGCAATTGAGCATCGTGAGGCTGCGCTCGAGCACGACCTGCTCGAGGCGCACGCGCCGCTCGGACACCTGACCGTCGGCGCCACGGTACCTGATTCGAAGCGGCGCCTTCTCGAACCAGGCCCGCTCGACCGCGGCCCGCACGGGCTCGGAGATGGACGGCGCCGGCACCCCGGTGAACGCCAGACCCTGCATGAGGGCGAGCAGCTCGCGCTGGGCCGACGCCGAGAGCGCGGCGCGGACCTTTTCGAGCCCGTGCTGGAGGGTCTCGGCGAACGGCATGAGGCGCATTTCCCTCGCGTAGCGCCCGAGGGTCCAGAGCAGCGCCGCCTCGCGAGGCGTGAAGTTCACGGGCGGCAGGGTGTAGGCCTTGTCGAGGGCATAACCGCCACCCCGGCCCCGCTCGGCGGCGACCGGGAGCTCCGCGGCGCGCAGGGTGTCGAGATCCCGGTAGATGGTGCGGACGGTGACCCCGAAGCGCCGGGCCAGCTCGGCCGCGGTGACCCCCGTGCGTCGTCCGCGCAGATATTCCGCCAGGGCGAAGAGCCGCGTCTGTCTGACCATGGTCGTTCAAACATGACATGAAGCTGTCACGGGCGCCGCCTAGAGACAGTGAGCCGGGCGGTCGGAGGGGAAGAGCGGCCAGGAGGAGGGTCGAGCCGCCGGTCCACCGTCGTCGCTTCGTCAATGTCCGAAGTCAGAAGTGCAACGTCCAACGTCCAACGTCCAACGTCCAACGTCCAAACCGAGGAGTCACCCATGAAAGACGCCATCC
>CAZIOH010000070.1:30243-35542 GCA_964540815.1 uncultured Myxococcales bacterium
CAACGTCCAACGTCCAACGTCCAAACCGAGGAGTCACCCATGAAAGACGCCATCCACTGGTTCGAGATCTTCGTCGAGAACATGCCGCGCGCCGTGGCCTTCTACGAGGGCAGCCTGGGCCTCGCGCTCAAGCAGGAGAGCTTCGGGGGAATGCCCAACGCAATCTTCCCCGCCGACGAGTCGGGCGTGCGCGGCGCGCTGGTCAAGCACCCGGTCCGCCGTCCGACCGGGGAGGGCGCGCTCGTCTACCTCGACGCCTCGGGGAAGCTCGACGTGGTGCTTCGCCGGGTGCCGGAGGCGGGAGGCGCGGTGGTCTTGCCCAAGACCGACATCGGCGATCCCGGGTACATCGCCCTCATCCGGGATACCGAGGGCAACGTGGTGGGGCTGCACGCGCCCCGCTGAGGTGCGAGCTCGCCTGGCGCCGCGACACCGCGAAGCGCGTCGACGTGTGGTCGCAAGCGGGAGCGTATCGGAAGCGGGAGCGTGTCGCACGCGGGAACGTGTCAGGCGCAGGTTCGTCACCGGCCGATTTCGGGCGCGAGCTCCGATCGAAGCTGCGCTTCGCAAGGGCCTTCGAATCGAGCAGGATCGAGCATGAATTCACCTGACGAGAAAGGGGCCGCGCGCTAAACAGGCGTCCGAGGAGAGGCGTCATGAAGCACGTGAGACGTTCGGGGGCTCATCGGGTGGTCACGGTCGCGGCGGCAGCGCCGTGGATGGGGATGGGGCTGGCGACTTGGATGGCAATGACGGCTGCGACGACCATGACGACGACGACGATGACGGGATGTACCGACCGTCAACGCGTGACCGTCGGGTCGACCGAGGGGACCGCCGCCGGCCAGCCGACGGCTCCCGGTTCGACCGGTGCGCTGGCGCCTGCTGACGTCGGCGAGTCCCAGGTCGCGCTGTCGACCTCGCCGCCTGCCGGCGCGGGCGGCAACGGCGCGACCTCGTCCACCTTCACGACCTTCGAGAGCGGGCAGGTGCGGCCCCTGGCCCTCTCTCCGGATGGACACGTTCTCTATGCCACCAATACGCCCGACGCGCGGCTCGAGATCTTCCGGGTCGACGGCAAGCACCTGCATGCCGTCGCCTCGGTTCCCGTCGGGCTCGAACCGGTCGCGGTCGCCACCCACGGGCCGCGGGAGGTCTGGGTCGTCAACCACCTGTCCGACAGCGTGAGCGTGGTCGACGTGAGTCGGCCCGAGAGCGCCCACGTGGTGCGCACCCTGCTCGTCGGGGATGAGCCGCGGGACATCGTCTTCGCGGGGGCACGCCGCTCGCGCGCCTTCGTGACCACCGCGCATCGCGGGCAGAACACCGGGCGCGATCCCCAGTTGACGACGCCGGGCGTGGGACGGGCCGACGTGTGGGTCTTCGACGCCGACCACCTCGGGGCCTCGCTGGCGGGCGACCCGCTCTCGGTCGTCACGCTCTTCGCCGACACCCCCCGCGCGCTGGCGGTGTCCGCCGACGGTCGCACGGTGTATGCGGCGGCTTTTCAGTCGGGGAACCAGACCACCTCGATTCACGAGCGCATCGTCACGCCGACGGCGGGCTTGCCGCCCCCCCACACCAACGCCGAAGGCATCGCGCAGCCGGGCACCGCCATCATCGTCAAGTATCGGGCGGACCCCAGCGATGGGGGCAGACCGCACTGGCTCGACAACCTGGGACGCCAGTGGGACGACCACGTCAAGCTCAGCCTGCCCGACGAGGACGTGTTCGCGATCGACGCCGAGGCCGACCCGCCGGTCGCGCGCACGGGCGGTGGCGGTGTGTTCACCGGCGTCGGGACGACCTTGTTCAACCTGGCGGTGAATCCGACCAACGGGAAGGTCTACGTCGCCAACACCGACGCGCGCAACGACGTGCGGTTCGAGGGCCACAACGCGTTCGGGCCCACGGTGGGGGCACCCGCGGGCTCGGTGCGCGGTCACCTGGCCGAGAGCCGGATCACCGTCATCGACCCGGAATCGGGGGTGGTGAGCCCGCGGCACCTCAACAAGCACATCGACTTCTCCAGGGACGGGACGCCGGAGGAGGCGGCGAAGAGCCTGGCCTTCCCGACCGGGATGGCGGTGACGCCCGACGGACAGACCCTCTACGTGGCGGCGCTGGGGTCGAGCAAGGTGGGCGTGTTCGCGACCTGCGACCTCGAGAGCGACGCCTTCCAGCCCAGCATCCACCGGCAGATCACCGTGTCGGGCGGTGGACCCACCGGGCTGGCGCTCGACGCGGCGGCGGGGCTGCTGTTCGTGCTCACCCGCTTCGACGACGGGATCTCGGTGATCGATGTCGAGAGGCGGCGGGAGATCGGGCACGTGACCATGTTCAACCCGGAGCCGCCGAGCGTGGTGATCGGCCGTCCTTTCCTCTACGATGCCGCCAAGAGCTCGAGCCACGGGGATTCGGCCTGCGCCAGCTGCCACATCTTCGGAGACTTCGACAGCCTGGCCTGGGATCTCGGCGACCCCGACGACATCGTCACCCCCATCCCGGGGCCGTTCACCATCGACCTCGCCCTCGTGACCGCCTTCACGGGCGGCGCACCGCCCACGCACCATCCGCTCAAGGGGCCGATGACCACCCAGAGCCTGCGCGGGATGGCGAACCACGGGCCCATGCACTGGCGGGGCGATCGGACCGGCGGGACGGACGCCACCCGCCTCACCGTGGTGCCGAGCGCCCAGCCCGACACCGGGTCATTCGACGAGGAGGCGGCATTCAAGAAGTTCAACGTGGCCTTCGGCGGACTGCTCGGGCGAGCCGGGCCGCTGTCCGATGTGGAGATGCAGGCCTTCACGGACTTCATCCTGCAGGTCACCTATCCGCCGAATCCCATCCGGAACCTCGACGGCTCGCTCACGGCGGACCAGCGGGCCGGGCGGGCGTTCTTCTTCGCCTCCACCGCGGACGGACACGAGATCCCGTCCGATACCTTTCACAACTGCAACACGTGCCACGTCCTCGATCCGCGAGGCAACGCCGACTTCGGGGTGGCGGCGCCGGGGTTCTTCGGCAGCGATGGGCGGTACTCGTTCGAGCAGGAGACCCAGTTCCTGAAGGTGCCGCACCTGCGGAACCTCTACCAGAAGGTCGGGATGTTCGGGATGGACGCGACCTACAACCCGGCTAGCCCCTTCTTCACCTTCCTGCCGCCGCCCTACAACGACGACGGGTTCGCCGGGGACCAGGTCCGGGGATTCGGGTTCCTCCACGACGGGAGCGTCGACACGGTCTTCCGGTTCCACTCGAGCACGGTGTTCACGCAGCGGCCACTGACCAGCTCCTTCCCGAACCCGGGCGGGATCCCGGTCATCACGGATCCCACCGATCCGGTGAAGGCCCCGCAGGAGCTGCTGGTCAACCTCACCCTGCGGCGCCAGATCGAGGACTTCATGATGGCCTTCGACAGCAACCTGCCGCCGATCGTCGGTCAGCAGGTGACGCTCTCGCGCGAGATCTCGGGCGCCGATGTCCAGGCCCGCATCGACCTGCTCGAGGCACGCGCGGCGGCCGGGGACTGCGAGCTCGTGGTGCGCGAGGCCCTGCACGGCAGGCCCGCGGGGTTCCTGTTCGTTCCGGGGCGTGCGGCGTTCGCGCCCGACCGGGCGGGCGCGCGCGAGGTGCCGGACGCCGAGCTGCGGGCGCATGCAGCGAGGGGGGGAGCTCTGACCTTCACGGCGGTCCCGCGCGGCAGCGGCCGGCGGCTGGGGCTCGATCGCGATCTCGACGGGATCCTCGACGGCGATGCGTCCGACCGCGATGGGCGTCGGGTGCTGGCCGACCTCCCGTGAGCGCCTCCACCTGGCTCTGGTCAGGGCGCATCCACTCCTGTCGGAAGCAATCACTGGACCTTGCTGCGTACCCCCCCTGGGGCGCAGGGGGGTCGGGCGTGCCGTCGCGTTCGCTGCCGTCGTGGCAAGGGGATGGAAAAGCCGATGCTGAGGGGGATGATCGCTGGTACCGGTTACGATCAGCGCCCGACAGGCAATCCAAGAATGTGAGAGGCATCGAGAAGAGCATTGACGTCGAAGGTCTTCCTGAACCGGTCGCAAAGGCGATCGAGCAAGTCGTCCGGACCTTCAAGGTGCAACTCGCGCCGAAAGCAGAACCGCAAGCACCGCCGCGGAAGACTGCTCACGAACTGCCGCGGTGGCCGGGCAAAGTGATTGGCGACCTCCGTCGCGAAGACGGCGCTTGAGCCCGCAATTCCCTCTGCCCTCGGCGCAGATCTCACTGCCCACGGTTATCGGCCATTCTCGCGAGGCCGGCACTTCCTGACCGTCATCGTTGCAGGTATGGATCCCGCGCACGCGAGAGTGGCGGAACGGAGAGCACCGACGACGCCGATCTGGCGCCGCCGGACCGTTCAAAATGCGGGCTGGGATCATGCTCGGGCTCGGGCGACCCCAGCGGGTCGATCCCCACTGCCCTTCACCTGTCTGGCGGAACGCACTGCGTCCCCGTGGCAACGGCGTGGCAAAGCCGCCATCGCGTCCAAAATTCGCATGTAATCACGGTACCTTACAGCGACCCCAGAGGGATTCGAACTCGAAGACACACGATCACGAAAACATCAATCGCGGCGCGGCCTTGCGCTGTTTTGTGAGCGATTCCGAGGAGTTCGTACAATCCGCGCAGGGGCGCGGCGGCGTAGGGTCACCCGTCCCGTTCCCTGTGGTCGTGGCAAACAGATGGCAAAGCCGGTCTTGAGGGAGAAGATCCGGGGTACCGGTTATGATCAGGGTCCGATAGGCAACCCAAGAATGGGAGAGGCATCGTGAAGAGCATTGACGTCGAAGGTCTTCCTGAACCGATCGCAAAGGCGATCGAGCAAGTCGTCCGGACCTTCAAGCTGCAACTCGCGCCGAAAGCAGAGCCGCAAGCATCGGCGCGGAAGACTGCTCACGAACTGCCGCGGTGGCCGGGCAATGTGATTGGCGACCTCCGTCGCGAAGACGTCTATGCCGCCGACGCTGGCTGACCTCGCGCTCGTCGATACGAACGTTCTGATCTATGCGCTGTTTCCCGGCGCGCCCCAACATGTCGCTGCGCGAGCACTCCTTGATCGGGCTGTGGAAGAGGGTGCCGGCCTTTGCGTGAGTCTGACCATCGTCTCCGAGTTCCTCAGCGTCGTGACAGATCCTCGCCGGGTGACCAGCCCTCGGTCACCAGAAGAAGCGGCCCAGACGGTCGAGAAGATCCTGGCTTTGCCAGGAATGACGCTGATTCCGATTCCCCCGGATGCCATCGAGCGCCTCCTGGCCCTGGTCAGGGCGTACCGAGT
>CAZIOH010000071.1:0-35138 GCA_964540815.1 uncultured Myxococcales bacterium
CCTGCACCGAGCCCTTGGCCCAGCGGAACTGCTGCGACTTGAAGGCCGACATCTCCACCGGCAGCTCGGCGGGCGAGGCGATCTCCGGCAGGTACACGAACCTCCATCCCCGCAGCTGGGCCCGGTAGGACAGATCCATGTCCTCGGTCAACGTGTCGTGCTGCCAGCCCCCGGCGTCAGCGATGGCGGAACGCCGCCAGATCCCGGCCGTGCCGTTGAAGTTGAAGAAGCGCCCGGACCGGTTCCGCCCGGCGTGCTCCATGATGAAGTGCCCATCCAGCATGAGCGCCTGGATCTCGGTGAGCGAGGAGAAGTCACGGTTCACGTGCTCCCAGCGGCACTGGACCACCGCCACCTTGGGATCGACGAAGTGGTGGATGGTCTTCTCGAGGACGTCGGCCTTGGGGAGGAAGTCGGCGTCGAAGATCAAGACGAACTCGCCCTTGGCGGTGCGCAGCCCATTCTCGAGGGCTCCGGCCTTGAAGCCCGACCGGTCGACCCGGTGCACGTATTCGATCTCGAGCTCGGGGTGGCGAACCGCCAGCTCCGCGAGCTTGCGGCGGCAGATGTCGCGCGTCTCGTCGGTGGAGTCGTCGAGGACCTGGATCTGGAAGCGATCGCGCGGGTAACGAATCTCCGCGACGGAGTCCAGCAGCCGCTCGACAACGTACATCTCGTTGAAGAGCGGGAGCTGCACGGTCACAGCCGGGAGATCGGCGAATGCGCCGGCTGCCCGTGGGCGCCGGTTCTGGTGGCGGTAATAGAGGTACACCAGGGTCGAGCGGTGAAATCCATAGAAGGCCAGCACCAGCAGCACGGCCAAGTAGGTGCCGACCAAGACCGTCGCGAGATCCATGCCTTCGAGGTTACGGGGGCAATTGTCGCGCGATTGTCATTCCTTGTGATTCTTTGTAGGACGGACACCGTCATGTCCACCGAGTTGCCGTTCTATCAAATTGACGCGTTTACACGCGTCGGGCAAGTCGACGCGTTCACACGGGTCGGGCAGGTCGACGCGTTCACACGCGTCGAGGCTTCGGTCGCTCAGCCCTTCACGGGGAATCCGGCGGCGGTCTGTCCGCTCGATGCCTGGTTGCCGGACGGGCTCATGCAGGCCATTGCGATGGAGAACAACCTCTCGGAGACGGCCTTCCTGGTGCCCGAGGGCGCCGAGTTCCGGCTGCGCTGGTTCACCCCGACCCGCGAGGTGGACCTGTGTGGACACGCGACCCTGGCCAGCGCCGCAGTGGTCTTTTCACACATCGCCCCGCGCCGCATCCAGGTGGAGTTCGAGACCCGGAGCGGGACGCTGATGGTCCGGCGGGCCTGGGCCTCGGAGGGGTTGCCCGCCGGATCTCTGGTGATGGACTTCCCGGCGCTTCCAGCGGTCGCGCTGGAAACCGTGCCGGACGACCTGGTTGCGGCCCTCGGAGCCCGTCCCGTTCAGGTCCTCTCCGGGCGCTCCCTGGTCGCCGTGTTCGCGGACGCCGATACGGTTCGTGAGCTCCGGCCCGACCTCGCGGCCGTGTCGCGGCTCGAGACCCATGCGGTCATCGTGACCGCCGCCGGTACGGGCCGCGACGGCGACGTCGACTTCGTGTCGCGCTTCTTCGCGCCGCAACAGGGCGTCCCCGAGGACCCGGTGACCGGCTCGGCCCACTGCACCCTCACGCCCTACTGGGCCGAACGGCTCGGGCGCGCGGGCCTGCGCGCTCGGCAGGTGAGCGCCCGCGGGGGCGAGCTCGCGTGCACGCTCGAGGGAGACCGCGTCCGCCTCGCCGGCACCACCCGCCTCGTCATCCGCGGCCACTTCTTGATTGATTGAATCGGGGACGCGGCTCGCTGCCGCTCGTGGCGATTTTGTCGGGGACGCGGCTCGCTGCCGCTCGCACGTCCCCGCGCCCCTCTCGCTCCGCGCGGCAAAGCCGCGCTCCGCTGGCCCGAACAGCGGGAGGTCCGGGGGAGGAACCCTTTTTCCCGCGGCTCAGACTTCGGTCATCCAGCCGTGCGGATCGGGGGCGCGACCGTACTGGATGTCGGTGATGGCGGTGAAGAGCCGCCGCGCCAGCTCGCCGGGCTGGCCGTCGTGGATCAACATGCGCTTGTCCTGCCAGCCGAGCTCTCCCACCGGGGTGATCACCGCGGCGGTACCGCACCCGAACACCTCACGCAGGGTTCCGCGGTCGCTGGCCAGCGCCAGCTCCTCCTTGGTGATGATCCGCTCGCTGACCCGGTAGCCCCAGCCGCGGCACAGGGTCAACACCGTGTCTCGGGTGACGCCGCCGAGGATGGTCCCGTCGAGCGCCGGGGTCACGACCTCGTCCCCCAGGACCACCATCAGGTTCATGGTCCCGACCTCTTCGAGGTGCTGGTGGTGAACGGCGTCCGTCCACAGGACCTGATCGTAGCCCCGCTTCTTGGCCTCCTCGGCGGCCAGCAGGCTGGCCGCGTAGTTCGCGCCGGCCTTCACCGCGCCGAGCCCGCCCGGGGCGGCCCGCACGTAACGCTCCTCGATCCAGATCCGGGCGGGGCTGAAGGCCGCGCCGTGATAGGCCCCGACCGGCGAGCCGATGACGAAGAAGGTGTAGCGCTTCGACGGTCGCACGCCGAGGAATGGCTCGGTCGCGATCAGCGTGGGCCGCAAGTACAGAGCGGTCCCCGGCGCCGCGGGGACCCAGTCCTTGTCCGCGCGCACGAAGGCCACCAGCAACGCCGACATGAGCTCGGGATCGATCGCCGGCATGCACAGCCGAGCCGCTCCGTTCGAGAGCCGACGACAGTGCCGATCGGCGCGAAACAACCGCACGCTGCCATTCTCGGCCCGAAAGGCCTTGAGCCCGTCGAAGATCTCCTGCCCGTAGTGGAACACCGCCGACGCGGGATCGAGCGAGAAGTTGCCGTAGGGAACCACCCGCGGGTTCTGCCACCCCTCCCCCTCGGTCCATTCGGCCATGGCCATGTGATCGGTGAAGGACCGGCCGAAGACCAGATCGGCGTCGAGCGGCTTGGGTTTGCGGGCAGTCACCAGCTCGATCCGGATGGCAGTCATTGCCCGCTCAGAATATCCCGCCCCCGTCTCGTCTGCCAGCGTCGGGCCGGATATGCTCGGCGCGATATGGCCGGCAAGCCCACCCCGCGCAAAGCCGCTGCGCCCCCTCCGTCCGGTGCCTCGCCTCGAGGTCCCCGAGAGCCTCGAGGTCCGCGCACCAGCCCTCCCGCCCGTCCAGGCCGCCACTGGCTCCTCAAGAGCGAGCCCGCCTCGTTCTCGATCGACGATCTCGAGCGGGCCCCCGAGCAGACCACCTTCTGGAGCGGCGTTCGCAACTACCAGGCCCGGAATCTCTTGCGCGACGAGCTGGCGGTGGGAGACGGCGTGATCTTCTATCACTCGAATGCCAAGCCCCCGGCCGCGGTCGGGCTCGCCGAGGTGGTTCGGGGGGGCTACCCGGATCCCACGCAGTTCGAGCCCACGTCCGAATACTTCGACCCGGCCGCCACCCCTGACGCCCCGCGCTGGTACGTGGTCGACGTGAGGTTCCAGGAACGATTTGTGCGCGACGTGTCACTGGATGACATGCGGACGATCCCCGCCCTTCATGACATGGTCCTCCTCAGACGTGGCTCGCGCCTCTCCGTGCAGCCGGTCAGCCCCGAGGAGTGGAAGGCCATCGTCGCGCTCGGTCGTCGTCGCGCCTGAGCGTCCCCTCTTCCTTCGGTCCTCCACACCACACCACACCACGCGGCGCCGCCCCCAACACACCTGCCCGGACCAACCACCTTGGAGCACCCACCGTCTGGAATGCACCACTTCGCGATCAAGGTCCACGACCTGGCCGCCGCGGAGGCGTTCTACTGTGGGATCCTGGGGCTGCCGGTGGTCACCCGGTGGCGGTATCCGGAGAGGCCGGATTCGCGGGGGGGAGGCGGGGCCGACGAGCGCTCGCTGTGGGTCTCCACCGGCGACGGCGCGGGCGGGTTCCTGGCGCTCGAGCGCCTGGACGCCGACCCGACCGCCCCGACCCCCCCCGTGGCAGGGGGCGAAGCCCCGACATGGGGCGCGACCGCCCCCGCCCCGGCCGAGAGCGCCGGGCACCACCTCCTCGCCCTTCGCATACGGACCGAGGAGCGGCCGGCCTGGGAAGACCGCCTGCGACGGGCGGGGATCGCGGTCACCCACCGGACCGCCTTCACGATCTACTTCGCGGACCCCGAAGGGAATCGTCTCGGCCTGTCCCACTATCCCGAGCCTGCGCCCGGGCTCTCGGGCGGCGGTGCTCCGGATTCCGGGCGATCTGACGAGGACCCCTCCCTGCGAGCTTCGAGTTGAGCCCATGGCGCGCGTGACCTTCCTGCCAGACCACACCACCGTCGCGGCCGCGGTCGATGAGTCCCTCTTCGAGGTCGGCCGTCGCAACGGCGTGAAGATCAGCACCTCCTGCGCGGGCAAGGCCAGCTGTGGTCTATGCCGGGTGGTGATCGTGTCCGGCGAGAAGCACCTCTCCCCCATGGGCCCCCTCGAGCGGCGGCACCTCGGCAACGTCTACTTCATCACCCGGCAGCGGCTGTCCTGTCAGACGCGGCTCACCTCGGACGACGCCGAGGTCACCGTCGAGGTGCTGTGATCCGGGCAGAAACATCGCGTGACAAAAGATCCCGCTTGCCCCAGAGTGCAGGCCCCACGGGAGCGACTCCATGATCAAACAATTGGTTGACCTGTTTCACCAGATCTACAACGTGCGGGGCATCGTCGAGTGGGGAGGCCTGCTGGCGCTGGTGGTGATCGTCTTCTCGGAGACCGGCCTGCTGGTGGGCTTCTTCCTGCCGGGGGACTCCTTGCTCGTGACCGCCGGCATCTACTGCAACCCGATCCACCCGGGTGAGGCTCCCCTCCTCGGCTTCTGGTCCGTCAACCTGGCGGTGATCGCCGCGGCCATCCTCGGCGACACCGTGGGGTACTGGATCGGCTCCAGCAGCGGTCCACGGCTCTTCACCCGCGAGCAGTCGCTCTTCTTCTCGCGCAAGCACCTGCTCCGCACCAAGGAGTTCTACGAACGCCACGGGGGCAAGACCATCATCATCGCCCGCTTCATGCCCTTCGTCCGCACCTTCGCGCCGGTCGTCGCGGGGATCGGCCGCATGAGCTACCGGCGGTTCCTCGGCTTCAACGTGATCGGCGGCGTCGGCTGGGTGTTCGGCATGACCCTGCTCGGCTACGAGCTGTCCCGGGTCTTTCCCGATCTGAACAAGCAGATCGACAAGGTCATCATCGTCATCATCGCCGTCTCGCTGATCCCGGGCACGGTCAGCTGGCTGCTCAATCGAAGGAAAGCGAAATTTCCCACGGTCCCGGCCTGATGGCGAGGCGCACGGGCCCGAAGACGAGCCGGAAGGCAAAGCCGAAGCCGCAGCCGCACCGGAAGGAAAAGCGAGAGTCGAAGAGGAAGGCCGAGGCGAGGCCCGTGGGTCCCGCGGCCGCGCCGTCGCGCGGCGCGGTACCGTTTCCCGCGGTACCGTTTCCAAGGAAAGGAGAGCCGCCGAGCGAGGCCGAGTTCCTGGCGCGAATCCCGCTCGCGGTCGGCAAGAAGCTCGAGTCGCTGCGGACCTTCCTCCGCAAGCAGCGCGGAGTCTCCGAGTCCCTCTTCTACTTCGGTCCGAAGACGGGGTGGGCCTACCGGTACCTGCGGGGGGAGCAATCGGTCGCCACCCTCATGTTGCACGCCGGGCAGCTGATGGGGATCGTCGCCCTCGAGGGCCAGGCCCTGTCGACGATCGACTTCGCGGCGCTCTCGCCGGTGGCCGCGGCGGCGCGCAACGCCGCCCACGGCAGCCCGAGCCTGTCCTGGCTCGACCTGCCGGTGGATGGCACCGGGGCGGGGGACTTCAAGGTGCTGGTGAGGGCCAAGCTTCGCACCCTGCCACCTCCGCCGAGCGCGGAGACCGCCGCCGGCCCGGCGAGGGCCGTCGCCGCCCCGGACCCGGGACGGACGACCGGGAGCACGCGACGCTCACATCCACCGCCACCGCCACCAGCCCCCTCTGCGGGGTCCGCCGACGGCGCGGGACGCGTCGAAGCCGCCCGTACTGCCCGGCCGCCCGGTCGCGCAAACCGCCTCTGACCGCTCCTCCCATCGCTCCTCAGACCGCTCTTCGGCCTCGCGTTGTGCTAAGTTTTCGCAGCGGTTTTCGGTTCTCTCGTCCTTCTGGAGCGCGCGAGGCGTGTCTCCTTCGGTTTTCGACCCGCGTCGAGGAGGCATGACCATGGCGGCATTCGGGACACTGACTCTTCTCATAGCTCTGGTGGTGGCCACCTACGCGGGGGCGGTCTCCCTGATCGGCGTCCGGCGCGGCAACCGGCGCCTGATCGAATCCGGGCGGGCGGGCGTCTATGCCCTGGCCGCGGTGCTCGGGATGTCGTCCGTGGCCATGTGGTACGCGTTCTTGACCCACGACTATTCGATCAAGTACGTGCAGCGCTACTCGGACGCGTCGTCCCCGCTCTTCTACCAGATCACCGCATACTGGGGCGGGCTCGACGGCTCGATCCTGTGGTGGGTCTTCCTGCTTTCGGTCTTCTCCGCCATCGCCATCTTCTCCAACCGACACCGGCACCGGGAGCTCTTGCCGTACGCGGTCACCATCCTGATGGTCATCGCTGACTTCTTTCTCTTCGTCATCATCTTCTACAAGAATCCCTTCTCGACGTTCATCGGCGAGGCACCCACCACCGGCAAGGGGTTGAACCCGCTCCTGCAAAACGCCTACATGGTCACCCACCCGCCGTCGCTCTACACCGGATTCGTGGGGATGAGCATCCCGTTCGCGTTCGGGCTGGCTGCCCTCATCTCGGGCCAGCTCGACGATGCCTGGCTGGTCTCGGTTCGGCGCTGGACCCTCGGGGCCTGGTTCTTCCTCTCCATGGGACTCACCCTCGGCATGCTGTGGGCCTACGAGGAGCTGGGCTGGGGGGGATTCTGGGCCTGGGATCCGGTGGAGAACGCGGGCTTCCTGCCCTGGCTGACCGCCACCGCCTTCCTGCACTCGATCATGATCCAGGAGCGGCGCGGGATGCTGAAGATCTGGAACGTGACGCTCATCATCCTGACCTTCTTCCTCACCATCTTCGGGACCTTCATGACCCGCTCGGGGATCGTGCAGTCGGTGCATGCTTTCGGTCAGGACACCCAGCTGGCCTGGATCTTCACGATCTTCATGGCGCTGATCCTGGTCGTCAGCTTCGGCTTCGTGATCAAGCGGATCCCGGAGCTGCGCGCGCGCGCCACCTTCGAATCCTGGCTGTCACGCGAGGCGGCCTTCACGGTGAACAACTGGATCCTGCTGCTGGCGGCCTTCTTCGTGCTGTTCGCCACCATGTTCCCGACCCTCTCCGAGGCGCTCACCGGCCAGCGCATCACCGTCGGGCCGCCCTTCTTCAACAAGTGGATGGTCCCGATCGGGCTCGCGCTGCTGTTCCTGACCGGCGTCGGGCCGCTCATCGCCTGGCGCAAGGCCACCCCGGGCAACCTGCGCTATCAGTTCGTCTACCCGCTCGGCGCGGCGGCGGTGACGGTGGCCATCTGTCTGTATGCCGGGCTCGGCCATGCGTGGGCCGCGGTGGTCAACTTCGGGTTCTGCGCGATGGTCTTCACCACCATCATCCAGGAGTTCGTCCGCAACCTCGCCATCCGCAAGAAGAACACCGGCAGCGACGTCCTGTCGGCGGGCATCGGGATGGTGCTGCGCAACCGGCGCCGCTACGGCGGCTACCTGGTCCACCTCGGGATCGTCCTCATGTTCCTCGGCTTCGCGGGGACCGCGTACCAGAAGGAGCAGGAGGCCCACCTCGTGCCCGGGCAGCGGCTCACCATCGGCAAGTACCTGGTCGAGTTCCAGCGCCTCGCCCACGAGGAGGACCGGCAGAAGGAGATGGTCACCGGAGAGCTGACCGCCTCGGTGGACGGCAAGGTCATCGACCACATGCGTCCGGCGCGCTGGTTCTTCCACGGCCACGAGGGTGAGCCCACCACCGAGGTGGCGATGCACCGGACCGCCGCCGAGGATCTGTACATCACCCTCGGCAACTACGATCTCGCCGACGGCAGCGCCATGGTCAAGGTGGTCATCAACCCGCTCGTCGACTGGATCTGGTTCGGGTTCATGCTGCTCGCCTTCGGGACCGGGATCGCGTTGCTGCCGGAGGCTGTCCTCGACCGGGTGCTGGCGCGCTCCCCGCAGCGGACCGGCGCGGGCTCGGAGCTGCCAGGCGCGCTGATGCTGGCGGTGGCGGTGGGCCTGGCGGCGCTGCTGGGCTCGGCCTCGGTCGCGCGCGCCGCCGACGACATGGTGGGGGTGCGCACGGGCGAGCCCCCGAGCCCCCAGGGGGTCGACGAGAACTGGCTGGTCCGCAACATCATCTGCCAGTGCGGGAGCTGCCGGCACAACCTGCTCGAGTGCGCCTCGGAGAACTGTGGCCACGCCGCCCAGGACCGGATCGAGATCCACGGTCTGCTCGGCCAGGGGAAGACCCGCGAGGACGTGATCCAGTACTTCATCCAGAAGTACGGCAGCCAGGTCGCGCTCGCTTCGCCCATCGACAAGGGGTTCAACCGGCTGGCCTGGGCGTTGCCCTATGGCGTGGGCATCGGGGCGGCGGGCTTGCTGGCGTACGGGGCCGTCCGGCTCGCCAGGCGCACCTCGGGCGGGGAGCCGGTCCCGGCCGGCGGACCGGCGGTCGGCGGGGCTGGTCCCGATCTGGCGTTGCGCGATCAGCTCGACGACGAGCTGAGCCACCTCGACTGACCCCAGGCGCCCTGCCCCGAAGGCAAGAAGAGCCAAGCCAAGCCCGACCAAGACGACCCCTCAAGACGCGAGGAAAGACACACGTGGCCACCGCTTCTCCCAGCAGCAGCCGCTCCAAGATCCCCGGCGGAACGAACGACGCCGAGGACCGGGACGCGGAGGCGTCCGGCCCCGACGGGGAGGCGCAAGGTCGCCGCGCGACCCGGGGGCGTTTCGATCCGAGGCGTGTCTCCACCTTGACCTGGGCGGCGCTGGGTGGGGTCCTGGCCGGGGCCTGGGCGAAGCTCGGGATGGGGATGGGCCTCGGACCGCCCCTGGTGATGACGGGGCTCGGAGGCTTCACGCTGGTGCTGGCGGCCGCCGCGCTCTGGCGGGTGGTCGATCCCCTGACCCGCGCCGAGGGCCGCGCCCCCGTCGACCTGCGGGCGCCCCACCGCATCCGCGAGCTCGAGCGGGAGAAGCAGGCGGTGCTGAAGGCGATCAAGGAGATCGAGCTCGACTACCAGATGCGCAAGATCTCCGAGCCGGACTACCGCGAGATGATCGAGCGCTATCGGGCCCGCGCACTGCGGATCCTCGGGGATCTCGCGGCCGGCAACGACTACCGCGTGCTCATCGAGCGCGAGCTCAAGGGTCGGCTGGCCGCCGTGGCGCGCGTGGGAGCCGCCGCCGCCGTTGCGGACCAGGCCAGTCTGGCCGAGGCGCCCACGGCGGCCGCCGGGATTCCCGGCCCGGCGGGAGCCGTCGACGCGGGCCCGCTCGCGACCGGGGCAAGGCCGTCCGCCGCCTCGCCGGCCGAGGACGAGCCGCGTCCCCTCCGCTGCGCGGGCTGCCAGACCGTGAACGATCTCGACGCCGAGTTCTGCAAGCGATGCGGAAAGAACCTGCTGTCCCCCGCCTCCTCCGTGCCCGCGTGAGCCCGCGCCTCCCTCGACCACGACGCAAGCCGTCGGATCTCCGCACGCGTCTCCGCACGCGCAGCGGGGCGCTCGGGCTCGGGCTCGGGCTGGCGGCGCTGACGTCCGCCCTGCTCGTCCTCGCGACCCCGACGCGGCCCTGCCTCGCGCAGCCCCGCGGGATGCCGAACCTGCGCGAGATCTCGGGGCGGCCGCTGCCCGACCGCGGAATGGCACCGGGCACCGTCTCGGTGCGGGTGGCCCGCCAGGCGCTGTCGAACCCGGTCGCCAACACCGAGGTGGTTGGCATCGTCGAGGCCGCCGGCGGCGACTCGCGGAAGCGCACCGCGCGCACCGACGGCGAGGGGCGAGCGATCTTCGATGGCCTCCGCCCGGGCGACCGCTTCCACGCCGAGGTGCAGGTGGGGACCGAGCTCGTCAAGTCGGACGTCTTCACGATCCCGGACGCGGGCGGCATCCGCACGATGCTGGTGGGCGAGCTCCCGGCCGACACCGGACAGCCGCCGGGCGGGGCGGAGGGCGGGGAGCCAGCCGGGCCCCCGGCCTTCACGCTCGGGATGATCTCCGGAACCACCCGCCTCGATCCCGCGCTCGAACGCGGGACCATCGCCGTCACCGCGCTCGACGAGGCGGGCCGCCCCCTCGCCAACCAGGTCCTCGAGCTCGGACAGGTCGCCGCCGACGGTCAGGTCCGGGTCACGCGGCAGACCACCGGTGCCGACGGCAAGGCCACCTTCGAGAAGGTGGGCCTGACAGCGGGCGCCGAGGCCGGGGCAGCCGGCGGCGCAGGCGCCGGCGAGGCCGCCGCCGCGGCCGCGAGCAACGCCACCACCGCCGCCGCGGTGGTCATGTCCGCCGGCGACGTTCGGGTCGGCACCGACGGCTTCGCGATCCCCACCAGCGGCGGAATCCGGGTCGAGCTGCAGGTCCCGCAGCGGACCTCCGACCCCTCGTCCATCTCGGTGGGTGAAGGAGGCCGCATCGTCTTTCAGATGCGCGACGACGCCGTCTCGTTCATCGAGACATTCCCGCTGCAGAACGGATCGGGGAAGATCTTCGACCCGGGGGTGGGCGGCATCGAGATCCCGCTACCGAGCGAGGCGGTCAACGCCGAGGGCGCGGACGGCGAGCACAAGATCGAGATCCGCAAGGGCGTCGGGGTCGCAGTGCATGGCACCATCCCCCCTCGGCGACCGGTGGTGCCGAACCAGAAGTCCCCCGACGAGGTGACCTTCGGCTTCGTCCTGCCGGTCCGAGGGTCGACCCTCTCGTTCGAGCAGCGCTTCCCGAATGGCTTCGGAGAATACACCTTCGTCATGGAGCAACTGGCCGGGGTGGAGATCGAGAGCGACCAGATCACCGGACGGCAGGCCCGGGAGCTGCCACCGAAGAAGTACTGGCTGATGCGCGGGGCGCCCATCCCCCAAGGAGGAACGCTGCGCTTCAAGGTGACCGGCCTTCCCGTGGCCGACGAGACCGGAAAAGTCATCGCCGCCACGCTGGCGGTGGGCCTGGCCCTGGCTGCCATCCTGCTCTCGCGTCGGCCAGCCACCCCGGCCGGGGTGGCGCGACAGGGCGAGCGCGAGCGGCTGCGCGAGCGGTTGATGGAACGGCGGGAGAAGCTCTTCGCCGAGCTGGTCACCGTCGAGTCGCGGCGAACGTCGACGGTCGCAGCGGTCCCGGCGACGACCGGGGGCGCGGGCGCGGCGGGGCTAGAGCCCGCGGGGCCGGCCGCCCCCACCCTCCGCGCCGAGCTCGTGCGGAAGCTGGAGAACGTGTACCGCGAGCTCGCGACCCTCGACGAGCGCCGCGCGAGCTAGTACCTCGCCACAGTGAATCCGAACGGTTCAAACTTGTTCCGAGTCGCCATGGCTGCGTTGCTCCTCAGCTACATACCTTCGGGCATGCGCCTTCGTCGCGCCTTGCCCGGCTCCGGCACGGCGCCTCAACCGATCATCTTCTTCGCTGTGGCGAGGTACTAGTGCACCGCTCTCGAAATAGGGTCGATGATCCGTCGTCGAGGCGAAGGCCCCGCAAGGCGCGACGACGACCAATGCTCAGACGTATTGCGAGGAGGAGCAACGCAGCGGGGTCGAAGCATCGGCGGCGCAGCATTGATTCTATTTCGAGAGCGGTGCACTAGTGTCCGTGCGGGCGCCCATGGACTCGCCGCTGGCGGAGACGGCCGCCGCCCTGGTGGTGGATCGGGTGGGAAAGACCTTCGGCGATCGCCGTCGTGCCCTGGTGGACGTCTCGACCAGCTTCAGGCCCGGGGAGATCGGCGCCGTGCTCGGGCCGAACGGGGCCGGAAAGTCGACCCTGCTGTCGATCCTGGCCACGCTGTCGGCGCCGTCCTCCGGGCGCGTGGCCTGGGGCGGGGTCACGCTCACCCGGGGCTGCGAGGCCCGGCGCGCCCTCGGGTACGTGGGGCACGAGCCGGGGCTCTACCTCGAGCTTGGCGCGCGGAGCAACCTCCTGCTCTTCGCCAGCCTCTACGAGCTCGATCGCCCGGCGGAGCGCGCCGCCGAGCTGCTCGCGCGGGTCGGCCTGGCGGACGCCAGCGCCGAGGCTCCCGTTCGCACCTTCTCGCGCGGGATGCAGCAGCGCCTGGCCCTGGCGCGGGCGCTGCTGCACGCCCCGTCCATCCTGCTCTTCGACGAGCCGAGCTCGGCGCTGGATCCGGCCGGGGCAGACTGGCTCGGCGAGGAGCTGCGCCGCGAGCGCGCGGCCGGGCGAATCGTGGTGCTGGTGACCCACGATCTCGAGGCGGCCGGCAACCTCGCCGACCACGTGGTGATTCTCCGGCGCGGGCGGGTGGTGGCCGACCAGCGGCAATCCGAGCCCTTCGGAGCGGACGAACTGCGCGCGCGCTACGCCGAGGTCTGCCGTGGATGATCGACTGGCGCGCGATCGACCGGCGCAACCTCGACCGCGGAAGGCGGGCCCACCAGGCCCGAGCCACCCGGCCAGCCCGACCGCTGCGGGGCCTCGCCCTTCCCGCCGGATGCCGGGTGGCCGCCACTTCCTCGGCGCGGCCCTGCGGATCGCCCGCAAGGATCTGGCGATCGAGTGGCGGAGCCGCGAGATCCTGGCCACCAGCGTCTTCCTGGCCCTGGTGGTGGTCCTCATCTTCAGCTTCGCGTTCGTCGTGGGGGGCAACCCCCCGGGTCCACCCGTCACGGCCGGAATCTTGTGGGTGGCCATCATCATCGCGGGCGTGGTGGGTCTCGGCCGGACCTTCGATCGGGAGCGCGATGGCGAGGCGATCCGGGCCCTGCTCCTGTCGCCCATCCCGCGCGCGGCCATCTACCTCGGCAAGGTCGCCGCGACCCTGGTGTTGATGGTCCTGGTGGAGCTGGTGGTCTCGGTGCTGTGCGCGCTCTTCTTCAACGCCCCGTCGATCCTGACCGACCCGCGCATCGCCGCCCTGCTGGGGCTCGGCACCCTGGGTTTCGCCGCGGTGGGATGCGTCTTCTCGGCGGCGCTGCTGCGGGCCAAGAGCCGGGACGTGTTGCTGTCGAGCCTGCTCTATCCGGTGGTGGTGCCGATCCTGATCGCCGGCGCACGGGGAACCGCGCTGCTCCTGGATCCGACGCCAGACGCGGATGCGGCGCTCTTTTGGACTCAGTTTCTGATTTCCGTTGACGTGGTTTTCATTGTGGTGGGATTCTGGGCTTTCGAGCCGGTGGTTTCTGGTGACTAGCCTTGGCCGCAGATCCGGTCCGTCCTTCATTTGCCCGTCCGTTCGCCCCCGATTCGTGCCCGCTCGACCGAGATGTCGCAGGTCTGGCCCCAACGATGACACCCTGCGTTTAAACTTGAGATCTCTACCGATTTTAGTGACGTGGATAACGAAAAGTCGTTCGCCCCGTATACTAAAGCTCTGCTGACCTGGAGGTTCCCCCCGATGAGTCGCACAACACTGTTTCCATGTCTTCTGGCCGGCGCCCTCGGCGCCCTGGCGGTGGGATCGGTCGGCTGCACCTTCGACAGCAGCAAGAGCGCCGCCCGTCCCGGGGTTCAAGTCGCGACCGGAGACGGCGGCGTCTTCGTCCCCCCCGTGTTCGACGCCGAATCCAGGGAGATAGGCGGCCTCGTGGGCATGCCGGAGGGGGGCGTCGCCAGTGGCCTCACCGAGGACGCGAACTGTGGGCTCGTCAAGAGCGCGCTCATGAACGCGCCCCCCGACGTGCTCATCGTCCTCGATCGCTCTGGCTCCATGCTCCAGGACGCGACCGGGATGATGTGCGCAGGTCCCACCGGTTGCGGCGCGACCTCGAAGTGGACCCAGGTGACGACGGCCATCGAACAGGTCGTGATGACCACCGAGAACGAGGTGAACTGGGGGCTCAAGTTCTTCGGCAGCGACCGCGGCGGCTGTAACGTCAACGCCGGTGTGGAGGTCGCCCCGATGACCGCCAACTCCACCGCCATCACCACCGCCATCACCGCCACCACCCCCGGCTCGAGCACCCCCACCCGGGTGGGGGTCATGACCGCCGGGACCTATCTGTCGACCCTGGCCGACGGAAATCCCAAGTACATCATCCTCGCCACCGACGGGGTCCCGAACTGCGCGGCGGTGGGCGGCAACAACGCGGCCGACGACGCCCCCGCCATCGCGGCGGTCGGGGCAGTGGCCGCCATGAACATCCCCGTGTTCGTCATCGGCATCGCGACCGATGCGACGGCGGTGGCGACATTGAACGGGATGGCGATGGCCGGCGGGAAGCCGCAGGCGGGCGCCCAGCAGTACTACCTCGTGACCAACACCGCCGATCTGGTGACGGTCCTCGGCACGCTGAAGGGGATGATCATGCGGGGCTGCACCTATCGGCTGCCGAAGATCCCTCCCACCCCGGACAACGTGAAGGTGACGGTGGCCGGCAACAAGGTCGACCGCGACACGACCCACACCTCCGGCTGGGACTACAGCCCCGACATGATGTCGATCGTGTTTTACGGGGGCCTGTGCGATCAGCTGACCGCAGGCACCGCCGGAGACGTGGCGATCATCCTCGGTTGCGGGATGACCCCCATCCCCTGAGGTGGTCGCGCCTGGCGACCGCCTGCTACTCGGCGTGTTCGCGGATGAGCTCCTCGAGCCGGTTGCAGGCCGTCTCGAGGGTGGGGAGCGCCGGACCGAAGGAGAAGCGCACGTGGGCGCGAAAGCGCGAGCTGCGCTGGCTGCGGCGCTTGCCTGGATTCACGTCGAAGAACTCGCCCGGGACGCAGATGACCCGCTTGGCGAGCGCCGCCCGGAAGAACCCCATGCCGTCGGCCAGGGACGCCGGGAGCCCGTCGACCCGACCCCAGACGTAGAAGGTGCCTTCGGGCGCACGGTCGGTCCGGATTCCGAGCCGCTCGAGCCGCGACAGGAGGATGTCCCGCTTGACCCGGAACGCGCGCTGGATGGCCGCCGTCTCGGCGACGACGTGGTCGTCCTCGAGGAGCGGGATGGCCGCCCGCTGCAGCGGCTTCGAGCCGCCTCCATCCAGGAAGGACCCCGCGCTCGCCACCGATTCGATCACCTTCTTCGGTCCCACCGTCCAGGTGACCCGCCAGCCCGGGTAACGCCAGTTCTTGGTGAGGCCGTCGAAGAGCACCACCGGATCGCGGTCGACGTCCTCGACGTAGCGGGCCGCGCTCTCGACCGGCAGCCGACCTGGGCGCCCCGCCCAGATGTAGTGCGAGTAGAACTCGTCGATGAGCAGGGCCGCGTCCTCCTGCCGCGCCACCGCCACCCAGCGGCCGAGTTCCTCTCCCTGCACCAGCTTGCCGGTCGGGTTGCAGGGGTTCGACAGCAGCAGCGCCGACAGGCCACGGCCGCGGACCTCGCGCTGGAGATCCTCGGCGGTGAAGCCATAGCCGCGCTCACCCTCGAGCAAGATCGGGATGGCCGTGAAGGCCTTGAAGATGTCGAGCAGCTCCTCGTAGGCGGTGTAGTCCGGCAGGAAGTGCCCGAGGTTGACGTGCCCGAGGCTGGCCGCCGCCCGGGCCAGGGACACCCGCCCTCCCCCCGACACGCTGACGTTCTCGGCGGTGTACTGAGACGGCAAGCCGCGCCGGTAGAGCCGGTTGTAGTGGGCGGCGATGGCCTCGCGCAGCTCGGCGATCCCCGGGACGGGGGCGTACTCCTGATCGTCGACGTCGATGGTGATCCCGTGGATGCGGGGGGGCGCCCCCGGCAGCGGGCCGGTCTCCGGCTGGCCCTGTCCGAGGTTGCACCAGTCGGAGGCCCCGTGGTGGTAGCCGTGCTTGGCCGCCTCGGTGGTCACGAAGATCACCCCGGTGCGCGGGACGGCGCGAAAGGCGTGGAGCGAATTGTCGTCGGACATCGGCCGGCATCCTACCGTTTGCGGCCCGGATTTTGGGGACTAGTGCACCGCCGTCGAAATAGCGTCAATGATCCGTAGCCGAGGCGAAGGCACCGCAAGGCGCGACGACGACCAATCCTCAGACGTATTGCGAGGAGGAGCAACGCAGCGGGGTCGAAGCATCGGCGGCGCAGCATTGATTCTATTTCGGCCGCGGTGCACTAGTATAGGCGTCCATGTCGATGACTGCCGTTGGCCCCCGCTTCGGAGCTGCCCTGTGCCTCGCCGGCCTCGGGTTCATCGTGGTGCCGCAGCTCATCGTGGGGGCGCCCATCGAGCCGGTCATGGGCGCGGTGCAGAAGATCTTCTACTTTCACGTCCCGTGCGCGATCATGACCTTCTTGTCGACGTTCGTGGCGGCGGGGGGCAGCCTGGCGTTCTTGTTCAAGGGCTCCGAGGGCGGGGATCGGTTGGCGCTGGCGGCCGGTGAGCTCGGGGTGCTGTTCGGGGCCTGCACGCTGGTGACGGGCCCTCTGTGGGGGCGCAAGGCCTGGGGGGTCTGGTGGCAGTGGGACGCGCGGCTCACGAGCACGCTGCTGCTGTTCCTGATCCTGAACGGCTACCTGCTGGCGCGGAGGTTCGGTGGGCCGGGGGGGCGGAAGCTGGCTGCCGCCCTGGCGCTGTTCGCGGCGGTCGACGTGCCGCTCGTCTACAAGAGCGTGGACATCTGGCGCACGGTGCACCCGCAGACGACGGTGGTCCCGACGCTCGATCCGCGCATGCGGCTGCCTTTCTGGACCTCGTTCGCGCTCATGACCCTCGTCTGGGGCGTGCTGCTCGCCCTGCGCGTGCGGCTCGAGCGCCTGCGCGCGGCGCGCGGGGATCTCGAGCTGCTCCTCGATGACGAGCTGGAGAGCGTGTGATGCTGCGGTTTCCTCGCAAGGTCGCAGGCCTCGGTGCCTGGGTGCTGGCCGCGCTCTGGTCAGCGACGGCGCTCGGCCAGGTGTTCGACAAGTTCGACGAGCGGGCGCGGACCGAGATGCCCGCGACCCCGTTCGTGGCCGGTGCCTATGCCTTCATCTGGGTGGCGCTCGGGATCTACGTCTTCATCATCGCCCGCGGGCTGCGCCGCGCCGAGACCGAGGTCGCCGAGCTCAAGCGCCGGGTCGATGCGCGGGGCTCGAGCGCGAGGCCTGGTCCCTCGGATCCCGCGGGCACGACGCGGTAGTCGCGCCGGGGCGGCAAGATGCACACCCCTCCCTCGTCGCACTTCATCTACATCCCCGTGGTGCTGATCCTGGGGATCGTGCTCGGGTTCATCCTTGGGGCCCGGGCCACCCGGGATGCCCTCAACGTCGAGCAGCGACGCCAGGCCGAGCGCGAGGCGCGCAAGCGCGCCCGGGCGGCGGCGAGCGGCGCCGGGCCGTCCGGGGGGCCAGGGCCGGGGGCCCCGGCAGGGCCGGCGGGCTGACGCGGAATGCGTCATGATTGTGCGGCACCCGCCGATGACATCGGTCAGGCGCCCGCCGCGCGAGACGCAAGGCCCCCACCCCGAGGAGATTGCCATGGTGAGCTTCGACTATTCGGACGAACAGAAGGCCCTGGTGCAGACCGCACGGGACTTCACCCGCAAGGAGATCATCCCGGTCGCCGGTCAGCTCGACGAGGAGGGGACCTTCCCGCGGGAGATCTGCGAGCGCGCCTGGGAGACCGGGCTCATGAACTGCGAGATCCCGGAGAGCCTGGGCGGCCTCGGGCTGTCCTGCCTCGACTACAGCTTGGTCCTCGAAGAGCTGTCCTACGGGTGCGTCGGGGTCAACACCACCGTGGCCGGCAACATGCTCGGGGCCATGCCGATCCTGGTCGCGGGGACGGACGCGCAGAAGAAGAGCTACCTCGGGCGCCTGCTGGCCAAGCCCATCTTCGCGGCCTACTGCTGCTCGGAGCCCGACGCCGGCTCGGACGTAGCCGGGCTGAAGAGCAAGTACCGCAAGGACGGCAGCGGGTTTCTGCTGACCGGCCAGAAGCGCTGGATCACCAACGGGGGGGTGGCCGATTTCTACACCGTCTTTGCCCGGGTCGAGGGGACCGAGCGTCACAAGGGCATCACCTGCTTCGTGGTGGATCGCAACCTGCCCGGCGTCTCGGTGGGAAAGAAGGAGAACAAGATGGGCCAGCGGGCCTCGAACACCACCGACGTGCTCTTCGAGGATGTCCGGCTCGGACCCGAGAACGTCATCGGGGTGGAGGGCGAAGGCTTCAAGATCGCCATGCGGACCTTCGACCGCACCCGTCCCTGGATCGCGGCGGGCGCGGCCGGGGTGATCAGGCGGGCGATGGATGAATCGCGCAACTACGCGCTCGAGCGAAAGACCTTCGGGGTCCCCATCGCGCAGCACCAGGCGATCCAGTTCATGCTGGCCGAGATGGCCATCGCCTACGAGACCACCCGCCTGCTCTGCCACAAGGCCGCCTGGTCCATCGACCAGGGCCTCCCCGACAGCATCGTCTCGAGCTACGCCAAGGCCTACGGCGCCGACGCAGCCATGCGGGTCACGACGGACGCCGTCCAGATCTTCGGCGGCTACGGCTACACCAAGGAATACCCCGTCGAGAAGCTCATGCGCGACGCCAAGCTCCTGCAGATCTACGAAGGCACCAGCCAGATCCAGCGCATGGTCATCGCCCGCAACATGCTGGGAACGCGCTAAGAACGCGCCTTCGGCGCTCGCGGGAAGGGGAGGACGGACGCGCCTTCGGCGCTCGCGGGAAGGGGAGGACCCCTCCCCGCGGGCCCCTCCCGCGGAATCACGAGTCGCACCAGGATCTCCTGACAGTGCGTCTTCTCCGGTTGGCAAAGCCAACCTCCGATCCGCTGGGCCCTGGGAACGTCGCAGAGCAACTTGCGGCCGAGCGCCCGGGTCCGGAAGCCTGGCTTTGGAGGCGGACGACAAGCCGGGTCGATGGCGAAGCCGGCGCGAGGACCGCACCGGAGCATACTTGTGCGTATGTGAGGAGCGGACCGCAGCGCCGGCGCAGCCAGCGGCCCGGATCGTCGTCCGTCGGTGGAACGAGAGTTACCCCCCTCCCCCTAACTGCTTCGCCAGCCTGGGCCTAAAGGCGGCCTAGTGTGCCGCCCCAGATGGCGGAGGAGCCTAGTTCTTGTTCTATGCGGAGAAGTCGATTGTACTTGGCGACGCGCTCGGAGCGCGCGAGCGAGCCGGTCTTGATCTGCCCGGAGCGCATCGCGACCGCCAGATCCGCGATGAAGGTGTCCTCGGTCTCGCCGGAGCGGTGCGAGATGATGGTGGTCCACCCGTGCCGGTGGGCGAGCTCGACCGAGTCGATGGTCTCGGTGAGCGAGCCGATCTGGTTGACCTTGACCAGCACGCTGTTGGCGGCCTCCTTGGCGATGCCCTCGCGGATCCGCTCCACGTTGGTCACGAACAGATCGTCACCCACCAGCTGCACGCGGCTGCCGAGGGCCTTGGTCAGGGCGGTCCAGCCGTCCCAGTCGTTCTCCGCCATGCCGTCCTCGATGGACACGATGGGGTACTGCTCGCAGAGCTTCTGGTAGAACGCGACCATCCCCTTGCCGTCGAGCTCCTTGCCCTCGCCCTCGAGCTTGTAGGTCTTCGAGGACTTGTCCCACAGCTCGCTCGAGGCCACGTCGAGCGCCACCGCGACATCCTTACCCGGCTTGTAGCCGGCCTTCTCGATGGCATCCACCACCACCGCCAGCGCAGCCTCGGCACCTGGCAAGTCCGGGGCGAACCCGCCCTCGTCCCCCACCGCGGTCGAGGCCTTGCGATCGTGGAGCAGCTTCTTCAGGGTGTGGAACACCTCCGCACCCGCCCGCAGCGCCTCCGCGAAGGTCGGCAGGCCCTTGGGGACGATCATGAACTCCTGAAAATCGAGCGAGTTGTCGGCGTGCGCGCCACCGTTGATGATGTTCATCAGCGGCACCGGCAGGACCCGGGCGCCGACCCCGCCGAGATAACGGTAGAGCGGCTGATCGAGCTGGATCGCGGCGGCCCGCGCCGCCGCCAGCGAGACGCCGAGGATCGCGTTGGCGCCTGCCTTGGCCTTGTTGGGGGTGCCGTCAGCGGCCAGCATGGCGGCGTCGAGGCCGGACTGATCGAAGACGTCGCGGCCCGTCACCACCGGTCCGAGCAGGTTGGCCACGTGCTCACAGGCCTTGAGGACGCCCTTGCCCCCGTAGCGCTTCTTGTCGCCATCCCGCAGCTCGAGCGCCTCGTGCTCCCCGGTCGAGGCACCGGATGGAACCGCCGCCAACCCGGTCACGCCGGACTCCAAAGTCACCTCGACCTCGACCGTGGGATTGCCGCGCGAATCGAGGATCTCGCGGGCCAGGACGCTCTCAATCACGATGGTGCTCATGCGAGCGCTTCTAGCGCGGGGCGGGGGCGCGTCGCAAGCCCGCGCGGGGTCCACCAGGGTGAAATCTTCGGCCACGCGCGGCGCCGCGTGCGGCGGTGTTGCGGCGTGGAGCACGCTCGGCGCCACTGCTAAGATGCCGACGGTGAAAATCCGCGATCTTTTCCAGAAGAACAAGCCCCTGTTCTCATTCGAATTTTTCCCGCCCAAGACCGAGGCGGGGATGGCCAACCTGGAGCGCACCATCCGGGAGCTGGCCGACCTGGCCCCGGCGTACGTGTCGGTGACCTACGGCGCGGGTGGGTCCACGCGCGAGAAGACCCTGGGGCTGGTGTCACGCATTCAAGACGAGCTCGGCCTGGTCGCCATGGCGCACTTCACCTGCGTGGGCGCGGGGCGGACCGAGCTCGCGGCCACGCTCGACCGCCTCGCGGCGGCCAAGATCGAGAACATCATCGCGCTGCGCGGCGATCCGCCGGTTGGCGCGGAGCGCTTCGAACCATCGCCCGATGGCTTCTCCCACGCCGCCGAGCTGGTGGGGTTCATCCGGGACCGATTCGGGGACACGCTCAGCATCGCGGGCGCCTGCTATCCCGAGGGACACGTCGAATGCCGCGATCCGAAGCGCGACCTCACGCACCTGGTCGCCAAGGTGCGATCGGGGACCGACTTCCTCATCACCCAGCTCTTCTTCGACAACCGGCACTACTTCGATTTCGTGGACCGGGCCCGGGCCGCGGGGATCACCGTGCCCATCGTCCCCGGAATCATGCCGATCGGGAACGTCGCGCAGATCGAGCGCTTCACCAGGATGTGTGGCGCGACCATTCCGGCCCCGCTGTTCTCCGAGCTCGATCGCTGCCGCAACGATCCGGCGGCGGTCGCGGCGCTCGGGGCCGCCCACGCGACCGCGCAGGTGGTGGACCTGCTGCGCGGAGGAGCGCCGGGGGTGCACTTCTACACGCTGAACCAGTCACCGGCCACCCGGGTGATCCTCACCGCCATCAAGGCCGCCCACCTCGCGTAGGCTGGAGAGCCTCAGAGGATGGTGAAGAGGCGGTCGAAGTTGGCTTGCTCCAGCGCTTCTCGCGGCTGGCCCTTGGCGTTGCGAATCCTCACCTTCTGGGTTCCGCCGCTCTTCTCGCCGAGCAAGAGCAGCATCCCCAGCGCCGCGCTGTCGATGTAGCGCGTGTCGCGGAAGTCCACGGTGAGCTCGACCCCCGTCGCCAGCGTGGCCGAGGCCTCGCGAAACTCGGCGGCCGAGCTGAAGTCGAACCGCTCGCCGGGGAGGATGGTGAGCGCATCGGCGCGGTCTCGGATGAGGTGAAAGCGCATGAATGTCCGGCTTGGACATCGACGGGTCGGACGCGACGCTTGAGGTCATACGGCCGGTACGGTCGGCGGGAGCCTCATGGGTGGTCATTGCGCGGTCACCCGGCCGTCATTTGTCCTCAGGACTACCGCCGACCCGCCGATTTCAGGGTTTGGATGTCCCCACGCACGGCCAGATCCCTCTGCCTCACAGCCGCCCACGGCATCGCGCGGGTCACCGGATGAGCTCGGTCCCCGTCTGGCAGCCGGCGCCCTCCCCGGCGGCACCGTTCGGCCCCGACGAGCGACGCCACCGCGTGTTGCTGGTCGACGGAGAGCCCCTCAGCCGGGCCTTGCTCACCTCCATGCTGGCCCCGACCTTCTCGGTGGAGGAGGTCCCGGACGGAGAGACCGCCGTCCGGCGCACCCTGGCCGGGGACATCGACATCGTGCTGATGGACATCCGCCAACCGGACGCCGGAGGGTTCGAGGCGACCCGCGCCATCAAGCGCATCGCCGGAGACCGCTTGCTGCCCGTGCTGCTCATGACCGCCAACAACGATCTCGAGGCGCTGGCGCGCGGCCTCGATGCGGGCGCCGATGATTTTTTGATCACCCCGGTCACCCGGATGGTGCTCGAGGCCAAGCTGAACGCCGCGCTGCGCGCCCACGAGATGTTCGTGGAGATCCGCCGCCAGCGCGACGAGCTCGAGCGATTCCGGGCCGCCGCGCAGAGCGACTACGCGATCGCCGGGCGCATCTTCGAGAACATCCTCGACCGATCCTGCTTCGGGATCCCCTCCATTCGCAAGCACGTCTCGCCCCTCGAGCAGTTCGACGGCGATCTGGTGATGGCCACCGCCATTCACGGTGGCCGCCTGCGCTTCCTGCTCGGTGACTTCACGGGCCACGGGCTGTCGGCCGCGGTGGGAGCCATGCCGGTGGCAGACCTCTTCTACGCCACCGCCGCGCGCGGGCTGCCGCTCGGAGCGGTGGTCCGGGAGATCAACATGAAGGTCCAGAGGACCCTGCCACGCGAGATGTTCCTCGCCGCGCTCATCGGAGATCTCGATCCGCGGTCCGGGCGCCTGTCCTTCTGGAACGGCGGACAGCCCGAGGGGTTCGTGCTGGACGTCGAGGGCCGCATCCGCCACCGATTGCGCTCGACCAAGATCCCGCTCGGGATCGTCTCCAACGAGGAGTTCGACGACGGGATCGAGACCATCGAGGTGCAGCGCGAGGAGCGGATCTTCGTCTACTCGGACGGGGTGGTCGAATCCAGCGGCCCGAGCGGCGAGCTGTTCGGCGGCGATCGGCTCGAGCAGGTCCTGACCGGCTCCCCCGGACCCGCCTTCGCTTCGCCTGCCGTCGAGAGGGCCCTCGCCCACCACCGCGAGCACGCCGCCCGCCGAGACGACGTGACCTTCCTCGAGATCGCCAACGACGCCGATCTGCCGGCCGCCCTCGAGCGGCTGCGACCCGACCCGCCCACCTTCGTGGCGCGACGCGAGGACGTGCTGCGCGTCCGCTTCGACGCCTCGACCCTGGCCTTCGACGATCCCCTGAAGGAGATCTGGGAGTTCCTCGAAGCGCGCGTGCGCGGCGGCGATCGCGAGATCGCCATCGTCTTCAACGTGGTCTCCGAGCTCTTCCTCAACGCCCTCGATCACGGCATCCTGCAGCTCGATTCGGCGCTGAAGGACGAGGTCGACGGGCTGCGGCAGTTCTTCGAGCTGCGCGCCACGCGCCTGGCGCAGCTCAAGGACGACGCCTCGGTCGACGTCCAGGTGCAGGTGCAGGAGCGCGGTCCGAGCCGGCGCATCCTGATCCGGGTCGAGAGCAACGGCAGCGGGTTCTCCTGGCGGGCGGCCGAGGCCTCGGCCCCCCCCGCGCCCTCCACCCACCGTCACGGCCGGGGCATCGCGCTCATTCGCTCGTACTGCCGCCACCTGCGCTGGGAGAACGAGGGTCGGGTGGCGGAGGCGGAGATCGACCTGCCGACCCTGCCCGCCAACGACTGACCGAGCACGGCATGGCTGCGCCCAAGCCCATCGCCCCACGCGCGACGGCCGAAGCCGGTCGAGCCGCCGGGCTCGAGACCTCGGAGCTGGTCGCCGCCCGGCTCGACGAGCTGGAGCGCAAGCTCGAGCGCCTGCGGTCCCTCTACGAGTCGTTCTTCGCTGGCATCGAACGGAGGCTCCCGCACGTGCCACGGACCGAGCTCAACCGGTTGATGCTGGAGCTGCAGCAGACCCACATCCGCAACGCGGCCCTGCGCTTTCGCTCCCAGACGCTGATGCAGCGCTGGGTCTTGCTCACGACCTACTGGAACCGCACGCTGCGGGAGATCGAGAACGGGTGCTACCGGCGCGATCTCGAGCGCGCTTACCGGCGCCTCGCGGCGCGCGGGGCACCCCTGACCGCCGCCGAGGCCATCCAGCTCGGGATCCCCGCGGGTCGCGCCGAGAGCTTCGTGGCGCGACAGAACCGGGGCCGGCCCGGCGCCGGCGCTCAGGAGGCAGCGCCACCACCCGTGGTGTCCGAGGCGCCGCCGGGCCCCGCCGGAGCGGCACCGGTGGCCCAGCCTGCGGCGCCGGGCGCGCCGGTCCCGCCGGTCCCGCTTCCCGAGGACCAGGGCGACGACCTCGATTTCCCGGCCCTGTACGCCGCCTACGTGCGCGCCCATGCCGAGGCCGGGCGCGCCGGCCCACCGCCCACCGCCGAGCGCCTGCGGGCGCGCATCTCGGCGGAGCTCGAGCACCTGCGGGCGGCCGGCGCGACCACCCCGCTCGAGCTGGCGATCGTCGCCCGCGGCGGGAAGGTCGTCATGGAGGCCCGCGCCAGGCGTCGTCGCTGATGGACTGAACCCGTTGAGCCGACGCCGCTCGTCAGCCGGCGGCTCGGCCGGGCTCGAGCCCGGAGACGACTGCCTCCTCGGGGAGGGGGGGCTCCCCGCCCGCGGGAGACGACGCCTCCCAGGCCGAGCGGTCGAGGCGCCCCTCCTTCCACAGCGTCACCTCGATCGCGTCGAGGAGGGCCCGGGTGGTCTGGCGATCGAGCGCCGAGATCCCGAAGGTGGGCAGGCGACCGATCGGGTTGATGGGGAACGCCGTCGTCGTCGCCGTCGAATCTGGGTCGGAGGCGGCCAGGTCCGAGGGTTGGAGCAAATCGACCTTGTTCATCACCATGATCCGCGGCGTCTCGGCCAGCCCGAGGTCGGTCAGGATCTTCTCCACCGCCGCGATCTGGTTCTCGTGGTCCGGGTCGGCGGCGTCCACCAGGTGCAAGAGCAGGTCAGCCTCCGCCAGCTCCTCGAGGGTGGCGCGAAACGCCTGCGCCAGATCCTGGGGCAGATCCCGGATGAACCCGACGGTGTCGGCGATGATGATCTCCCGCTCGCGCGGGAACCGCAGGCGCCGGGTGGTGGGATCGAGGGTGGCGAACAGCCTGTCCTCGGCCAGGACGTCGCTGTTCGTGAGGGTGTTGAGCAGGGTCGACTTGCCGGCGTTGGTGTAGCCGACGATGGCGACCACCGGTAGACCGCGCGCCCCGCGCTTCGAGCGCCGCCCGGCACGCTGGTGGCCATAGTGCTCGATCTCGCGCTCCAGCCGGTTGATGCGTTCGCGCGCCCGGCGCCGGTTCTCCTCGAGCTTGGTCTCGCCCGGTCCGCGACCGCCGATGCCGCCGGTGAGCCGGCTCATCATGGTGTTCTTCTCGTGCAGGCGCGGCAGCCGATAGCGCAGCTGCGCCAGCTCGACCTGCAACTTGCCGTCCCGGCTCTTGGCCCGCTGGGCGAAGATGTCGAGGATCAGCATGGTCCGGTCGATCACCCGCAGATCGGTGAAGTCCGCGATGGCGTGGGCCTGTCCGGGGGTGAGGTCGGGATCGAAGATCAGTACGTTCGCGTCCACCTGCATGGCGCGGATCAGGACCTCCTCCAGCTTGCCGCGCCCGATCATGGTCTTGGGGTCGGCCTCGGGCCGCCGCTGCTCGACCACCCCGCGCACGCGCACGCCGGCCGTCCGGCACAGCTCCTGGAGCTCGTCGATGCGCGAATGCTGACTCGGCAAACCCCGGCGCTTCAGATCCACCACCACCAGCAGGGCCCGATCGCGCCCGTCGGTGGCAATGGCGACCCCGGAGACGCGCTCGAACTCCTCCTCGAGCGCCTGGATCATCGCGTGGGCGTCGAGCCGGCTCCCGTGAAATGGCTCGGGCGGCAGGACCAGCCACGGCTGCGTGGTGGACGCCCGCGCCACCCCGGCGGGCGTTTGCCCCGACGAGGCGGGCAACAGGTGGGCGACGTGCAGGTCGGCCGGCCGCCCGTCCGGGTGCATCCCGATGGCGGCCACCATATCCAGCCGCAGGAGCGCGAGATCGACCAGATCGTCGCGGGTGAGCGCCTCGTTGCGCAGGTGTGTGTGCACCAGGCGCAGCCCCCGGAAGCGCCCCCGCCCGGCCCGCAGGCGACCGATCTCGGGCAACTCGAGGCGCGAGGCGTCGCCCACGAACACGTGCTCGATATCCCCCCGCCGGGTCACGAAGACCCCGATCTGCCGCTGGATGTCCCGCGACAGCTCGCACAGGTACGCGCCGAGCTCGGCCGATACCACCTCGTCTGGGCGCACCCGCCGACGGAACACCCGTTCGAGGGCCCGCAGCTCGCTCGGGGCGAGGCCAACCGTATTTCCCGTGACGACCGTGTTCATGCGCAGGGTTTCTCCTCAATCATGCGAGGAACGCGACCAACGTCGAGCCGGAAGTTCCCTTTGGGAGGAAAGGGCCCGAAGACCCAAGACCGGAGGTGACGGGGGACGGCGACGAGGACGGGCAACGGGGCAGAGGGGCACACTTCATTCCAGGGGCGGCATCGCGAAGCACCTTGGTCACCTCCACCGTCCAGGCGAGCGGAGCGCGGCTTTGCCGCGCGGAGCGAGAGGGGCGCGGGGACGTGCGAGCGGCAGCGAGCCACGTCCCCGATACAATGTCAGCTCTTCTCGACTTCTTCGGCGGCCGAGGCGGTTGCCTTCATGGGGGCCTGCGGGGACGAGGCGCGCTCGTCCATCAGGGCGAGGGCCACGGCCAGGGCCCGCCGGATCTTCTCGCCGGTCTTCTCGTCGGCGCGCAGGCGCTGGTAGGCCCGCACGATCTGGTCCTCGTAGTCGGACAGCTTGCCCTCGAGCTCGCCGATGCGGTCGCGGCTCTGCGTGAGCTTGAGCTCGCGATCGCCGAGCTCCACCCGCGCCGCGTCCAGGTCCGCTTCGAACCCCGCCAGACGCCGGTAGGCCTGCTCGATCTCCTGCGAGCGCGCGATGAGCTCACCCTCCGCGCGCACCGCTCGGCCCACCGCCTGATCGTACTCCAGGCGGTGACGCTCCGCGGACTCGGTCTTCTCGATGAGGTGCCGTCGCTCGATCTCCGTGACCCGCGAGTGGTGCTCCTCGTCGCGCGCCTGCAGCTCGCCGCGCCGCCGGCCCTCGGCCTGCTCGAGCTCCCCCACCCGCCGCTGCTCCTGCTCGAGGATGTCCCGCTGCCGGCGATCCTCGGCGGCGGCCAGCTCCTCCTCGTGCCGGCGCCGCAGCGCCATGATCTCCTCGCGGTACGCCCGGTGCTTGGCGTCGGCCTGCCCCTCGTAGGCCTGTCGCTCCGAGGCCAGCTGCAAGGCCTGCTCCTCCTTCATCGAGGCGACGGTCTTCTCGTGCTCCCGGCGCAGCTTGGACATCTCCGATTGCAAGCGATCGGTGGCCGCCGCCGACTCGTCGGCCAGCCGGCGCTGCAAGCCGTCGATCTCCTGGCGATGGGCCGCGTCGATGCGCGCCAGCTCGGCCTGATTGGCGGCCTGTTCGGCCTGCAGCTTGGCGATCCCGTCCTCGGTGGCGCCGGTCAGCTGCTGGTGGTGGTGCTCCTCGGCCTCGAACAGCTTGCCCTCGAGCTCGACCCGGGTCTTCTCGACCTCCATCCGCCCGCGATCAATCTCCTGGGTGATGCGCTTGCGGAGCGCCTCGATCTCGTCCTGGCCCTTGCGCAGCTCCTCGTGCGCGTCGTCGAGGCGGGCCTTCAGGCCGCGCTCGCGCTCCACCGACTTGTCCTTGTCCTGCAGCAGCTCGGCCGCCTTCTCGTTGGCCACGAACAACGAGCGCTCGAACCCCAGCATCCGCTCCTCGAGATCGCGCCGCGCCCGCTCGTTCTCGCGGATCTTGTCCTTGTGGTCCAGGATCTGGCGCTCCTTGGCGTCGAGCGCGTCGCGCAGATCGAGGATGTCCTTCTCCTTCTTGTTGATCACCTCGCGCAGGCTCAGCAGATCCCGCTCCTTCGAGAAGGCCCCCTGGCTCGCGGCCTGGGTCATCCGATCCCGTTGCTCGTCGAGCTCTCGCCTCAGCGTCTGCCGTTCGGCCTCGAGCGATTCGATCCGCAGCTGCAGCTCGTTGGCCCGGGCCTCCGCCGTGCCCCGCTTGCCGTCGAGCGATTCCACCCGCCCGACCAGCTCGGCGATCTTCTGGTCGCGCGCCGCGAGCTCGGCGGCCGAGCGATCGTCGTACATGACCTCCTCGGGCAGCGGGGGCACGCCCTCGCCGAGGCTCGGCAGCTCACCCTCGTCGTTGTGCGAGTGGCCAGCGCCGCCGGTCGCGTGCCCGCTCGAATATGCGCTGGCGTTCGACTGCCCGTGAAACTGAGGCACCGCGTTCGGGCGCGAACCGCCGCCCGCGCCGGCCGCGGCCCCGGCCGAGCTCGAGGTCTGCCCGCTCATCTCCTGCGAGATGTAGGCCGCCCCCTCCGAGATCTGCGAGGTCGAGATGGATGGATGGGTTCCCTCCCAGGGCATCTTGGCCGGCAGCTCCTCGTCGTCCCAGAACTTGGACAGGTTGACCACGTCCGAGGCGTTGCCGGGCGAATCCTGCCCCGACTCCCCGAGCGTCGCCCCTCCCCCGGCTTCGGCTCCACCCGCGCTGCCGATGGGGTAAGAGGGGCTCGTGCCCTCGGGGTCGAAGGGGCTCGGCCCCCCGAAGAGCGACTCGCTCCCGAACGGCGATGGAACCCCCGGATCGAGCACCACCGGGCGGGACAGATCGCCCAGCATCTGCAGGGACTTCGACTCCTCGGGGATCGCGCCGTTCGGCCGGGTGGTGGAATCTCCGGGGACCACCGTGGGTGACGAGCTGTCGAGGTAGCCGTCGTCCTCCTCTATCAGGGCCTCGTCGTCCAGCGATACCTCGGCGATCTCGTCGTCCGCGAGCTCGATCTCCTCGGCCGAGCCGAGGGCGGATTCCGTCTGCTCCTCCGACAGACCCACCAGGCGGTCCACGATGGCCAGCACCTCGTTCAGGTCGAGCGGCTTCAAGAGGTACTCGTCGGCGCGGGACTTCAGCTTCTTGTGTTGATGAAAGGTGGCCAGCGTCTCCTCGGACGAGATCAACAAGAGCGGGGTCTCCCGAAGGGTCGGGCTGCGCTTGAGCTTGTTGCAGATGGCGTATCCGACCTTGCGCGGCTCGACCGCGAGGACGATCATCGACGGCCCGTTGAGGCGCGCCCATTCCATGGCCTGATCCCCGTTCGGGATGCTCTCGACGCGGAACCCATGCGGTTGGAGTGCGTTTCGGATTTCCGCCACGGTTCCCGCGTCGGGTTCGATACAGAGAATACTGCGCTGCGCCATCGGGCCTCCCAAGGGGAGCCATCCTAGCACTGGCGACCGGAAGGCCGCTGCGGCTACTGGCGAAAGTTGTCTCGCACGAGCTGGGTCAGGGAGTCCTCGTCCAGATCGGACGTGAGGACGTACCCGAGCCCGCGGGTCTGGAAGGCCGCGGTCGAGATGCCCGGGCCGTTCCGGTAGAACACCTCGTGTCCCTCGACCATCCGACGGTAGGGCGCGTCGATCGGCGAGGACTCGGCGTCGAACACCAGGACGGCCACCCGGTGCCCGGTCGGCTCCTGGTAGACGAGATAGGCGGCCGGGCGATCGGCGACGTTGACCAGCCGCCCGCCCTGACACTTCACATGATTCGGCATCCGCGGGGCCTGCACCGGAAAGTCGACGCGCCCCCGGAACCAGGAGGTCACCGAGCCGCAGTCGGGGCCCATCACGTCGAGCGGGAGCTCGGCCTGGTACGAGCGCCGCGCCTGATCGAGCACGAACGACTGGTGGCCGCGCAGCGCGCCCAGCACCACCGCGAGCACGCCCATCACGGCCACGCTCGCGGGCACGAGCCGCGGCAAGGTCAGCCACGCGACCCAGCGTCCGGTGCGGGGCTCCTGGGCGATGGAGGCCCGGATGCGGTGCTCGAGCTCGGCGGTGAGCCGGCGCCGGGGAAGGTGCCCGCGAATCGCTGCCTTGAAGCGGGCCTCGAAGTTGGTGCCCCCCCGGCAGCCTGGGCAGCTCTCCATGTGCCTCTCCCAGGCCTCGCGCTCCGGACCCGCGAGCTCACCGTCGACGTACGACTGGGAGAAGGTCTTCGAATCCGCGCAATCGACCAGGCGCGACTGACTACGACGGATCATGACCCACCCCCCTCCCTCGTCGCCCGCTTCTTGCGATATGCATCGAGATCGACCGCGCGTGCGACGGGGCCGGACGGGCCCGCGGTGCCGGTGGCGCCGCCGTCGGCCATGACGGTCTCCCTTGGAACCCGCTTGGGGTCGATGATCCCCTGGTCCACGGCGTAGTCGTAGAGCGCGCGTTGCAGGAGCTTTCGCCCCCGGTAGAGCCGGCTCATGACCGTCCCGGTGGGACACTCCATGATCTCGGCGATCTCCTTGTAGGAGAAGTCCTCGAGATCGGCGAGGATCACCGCCATCCGGAAGTCCTGAGGGACCTCGGCCAGCGCCCGCTCCACGTCCTCGGAGCCGATGCGCCCGAGCAGCGCCGTCTCGACGTCGCGTCCGGCGGCCGTGCCCGCCGTGAACTGCTCCACGTTGGCGTCGGTGGACTCCGCCTCGTGCAGGATCTCGTGCTCCCGTTCACGCTCGCGGTAGCGGTTGCAAAAGGAGTTGGTGAGGATCCGGAAGATCCATGCCTTGCAGTTCGTCCCGGGCTGAAACGTGTCGAAGAAGCGATAGGCCTTGAGGACGGTGTCCTGGACCAGATCCTCGGCGTCCCGCTCGTTCCGGGTCATCCGCAGGGCGGACGAGTAGAGCGCAGGCAGGTGCGGCAACGCCTCGCGTTCGAAATCGGCCTTGGAAACTTGTCGTCTGAAGAGGGGCATGGCCAGAAAGTGACTCTGGTGAGGCAACCCACCGGGTGCCGGACTTATTCCCGGCACACAGTCTGGCTCAAGGCACCGCAGCATGCACACCAGAGACGCCGGCTCAGGGGCACATCAGGGCCCTATCCCCCGTCCTCGTCCTCGTCCCCGTTTTTCCCGACGCGTCCGGTCGGAGACGAGGACGGAGACTAGGACGAGGACGGCGACGGATCTGGAGAGAGAGGCCTCAGGGACATGTCAGCTGGACCAAGAATCGCTGTCCGGCCGGCGGCGCTCCCGCGGGAACCGGCCAGGCGTCCGAGTAGCTCGCGAAGATGGCCCGCCCGATGGGCTGGACAGACACCTCCCCGATCTGGCCCGCCCGCGAAGGGAACGCCAGCGAGCCGCCCCGGGGGTGGTTGTCGAAACCGAACGCCCAGCCCTCGACCCCCGCCGTCCGCCGCGCGACCAGGGCCAAGCTGCCGGGAACGGAGCCGGTGGGCGGGCCCCCCACGTCACCGAGGCCGGCGACCGACGGGGCTCCGTCCGAGAAGCGCACGTCGGGCTCGAGCAGGTCGGATTGGAACCCCTGCCCGAGGAGCGGGGGGCTGTACTCCCCGGTGTAGGTCCCCTCGGGTGCGTGCCACGCGACGACATAGCCACCCGCTGCCAGAGGGGCGGCCCGCACGCACCCGGCCTGGCCGTCGGTGGGATTCTTGTCGAGGAGGATGCGGACGGACGTGGAGGCACCGGAGTCGGGCGCATCGGCGGACCCGAGCTCGCTCACCACCGCGGCGGGGGCGGGCGGGGTCCCCGAGCGATCGAGAAAGATGGTGGTCAGATCGGCATGTCCGGGCGTGAAGCCGAGACAGTCGAAGTCATCCGCCGCCACCCCGACCAGCCTGCCGAAGCCCTGCCCGGGGGTCGCGCTGTCGTCGGTGGCGAAGGCCGGCGCGCCGCTGGCGTCGAGGACGGCGGCGCTGATGCGGGCGGCACCACCGCGCACACCCCAGACGAATCCGGCGCGCTGGCCCGAGGCACCCGAGCCCATCGCGGCCTCGAGTGGGACCGTGGCGGGATCCGGGAGGCTGCCGACCCGGGCGGGGGTCGAGGGATCCCCGTCACCATCGAGCGGGGCGGTGAAGGTCATGAGGGGCAGCCAGGCCGCGGTGGCGGCCGTCGCCACGGGGGCGGCCGACGGCGCCGCCAGGTAGGCGACGACCACGCGCGCGGTGAGGGCCCCCGGACCCGCGGTCACCGCGAACCAGGGCTCGCCGTGGTGCGGGGGCAGATCGACCGAATGCAGCGGCCCGGGCAGCCCGTCGAAGGTCAGGCTCGCCCAGAGGAGCTGTCCTCCCTCGGGCGCGAGACCGAGCAGCACGAACCCGTCCCCCACCCGATCCAGGCGCGCCCCCGGGAGCAGCGTCAGCCGGTCGCCGGCGATGGCCGTCGACTTGGCCGTGCAGGGAGAGGCGTCCCCCGACCCGCACCCCGCGAAGCCAGATGCGGCGATCCCGAGGGCGATCGCGGTCACGAGAAAACCACCAGCGACGGAACGAGAACGTTGGCGCATGGACGTTGGGAACCCTCACTCTACATCCACCCGCGAGACAATTGTATCGGGGCGGTGGCTCGCTGCCGCTCGCACCTCCCCGCGCGGCTATTGTATCGGGGCGGTAGCTCGCTGCCGCTCGCACCTCCCCGCGCGGCTATTGTATCGGGGCGGTAGCTCGCTGCCGCTCGCACCTCCCCGCGCTCCGCTCGCCACCCTTCTTGGCGTTGAATTCTTGGAGCGAGTCTTCGCCATGCTCCCGAGGCCCTGTCGATCACGCCTACGGGGGCGTTCCCGTTCACGTGCACGGCGACGATCACGGGTTCGATCACGACTACGATGACGGCTACGGGAAAGGTGCACGACAGACGTCAGGGTGAGCCCCCGAGATCACGCCACTGCGAGCGGTGCATCGGAGGTGGGCTCTGTCCACCGGAGACACCATCCGCAAAGCAGATCCGGGCCCGCCTCTCGTCGTCCGTCGGGAGGGGCCCGCGGGGAGGGGTCCTCCCCTTCCCGCGCTCCGGTCCTCCCCTTCCCGCGAGCGCCGGAGGCGCGTCCCTTAGACCGTCGCCGCCACGCCGTGGCACTTCTTGTATTTCTTGCCGCTGCCGCAGGGGCAGGGATCGTTGCGGCCGACCTTCGGCTCATGGCGCCGCTGGGGCGGGCGGCCGTCGGGGGCGGTCCCCGCCGCGGCCTTGCCGGCGCCGCCGGCGCGGCTCGGGGGCGCGTCGCTGCCGCCGGTGTCGGCCGCGGTCTTGCTGCTGAGCTCGACGGTTTGCCGCGGGCGGCGATGCTGCGGCTCGGGCACCGTCACCTCGTTCCCCTGGTCGGTGCGCTGGAGCTGCATGTGGAAGACCTTCTCGCAGACGTTCCGCTCGATGGCCTGCATCATCTCGCCGAAGACCACGTATCCTTCCTTCTTGTACTCCTGCTTGGGATCCTTCTGGCCGTAGCCGCGCAGGCCGATTCCCTCGCGCAGGGCCTCCATGGCCTTGAGGTGCTCGATCCAGCGCTGGTCGATCTCCTCGAGGAAGAAGTGCCGGCTGAAGTACAGCAACACCGGCAGCGAGAACTCGGTCTCGCGGGCCTCGATGATCTGCTCGATCTGCCCCCACAGCGCGTCGGTCAGCCCCTCGCGCTCGAGGGTCACGCCCTTGGTCTTGAGATCGGGCTCGAGGCCGAACCGCTCGCGCACCGCGGTCGCGAGCGCGTCGAGATCCCAGTCCTCGGCGTGCTCCTTGGCCGGGCAGAACTCGTCCACCACCGCCTGGATCATGCCCTCCGAGAGATCGAGCAGGCGCTCGCGCTGCTGGATGAGCGACGAGGCCACCTCTCCCGCCAGGCGATCGAGGGTGCCGCTGCGATCCTCGGCGATCCCAGCGGCCTCCGGGAACGCCCCGAACTGCCGGTAGACGAGCGACCGCAGCTTCACCGGATCCACCGGCACGGACACCATGCGCGGGGCCGCGCCGTTCTCCAGCGCCTCGGGGGTCTCGGAAGAATCGGGCGCGACCGGGGCCGGCGCCTGCCCGAGCGCGTCCGCCATGCGCGCCAGGGTCGGGCGGATGATGCGCGACAGGCCCTCGACGGTGTGCGGCCCCGAGTGCGTGGGGGCAGGTCCAGCCGCGAGCTTGCCCTGCTTGCGCTCGGCCTCGGTGGGCTCGGGCGCGTACCGACCCTCGAGGACCTGGCGGCGCAGCGCATAGATGGTCTTGCGCTGCTGGTTCATCACGTCGTCGTACTCGAGCAGGTTCTTGCGGATGTCGAAGTTGTGACCCTCGACCTTCTTCTGCGCGTTCTCGATGGCGCGGTTGATGAGCGAGTGCTCGATGGGGACATCCTCCTCCATCCCCAGCGACTCCATGAGCCCGGTGATGCGCTCGGCGCCGAAGATGCGCATCAGATCGTCCTCGAGCGACAGGAAGAAGCGCGAGCTGCCGGGATCGCCCTGCCGCCCCGAACGCCCGCGCAGCTGGTTGTCGATGCGCCGCGACTCGTGGCGCTCGGTGCCGAGGATGTGCAGGCCGCCGGCCGCCAGCACCTCCTTCTTCTCGGCCTCGCAGTCGGCCTTGTGACGAGCCAGCGCGGCGCGGAAGGCCTCCTCCTGCTCCGGGGGCAGCTCGTGGCCGGGCTTGCCGGCGTTCTCGGGATCCACGTCGGCCCGGGCCATGAACTCGGCGTTGCCGCCGAGGATGATGTCGGTGCCGCGACCCGCCATGTTGGTCGAGATGGTCACCGCGCCCTTGCGGCCGGCCTGGGCCACGATGTACGCCTCCTTCTCGTGCTGCTTGGCGTTGAGGATGCTGTGCGGGATATTCTTCTTGCGCAGGAGCGACGCCACCACCTCGGACTTCTCGACGCTGACGGTGCCGACCAGGACCGGCTGCCCGCGCTGGTGGCACTCCTCGATCTCCCCGACCACCGCCCGGAACTTCCCGCGCTCGTTCTTGTAGACGAGATCGTGGTGATCGAGGCGCTGCATGACCCGGTTGGTGGGGATCACGTTGACGTCGAGGTTGTAGATCTTGTGGAACTCCTCGGCCTCGGTGTCGGCGGTCCCGGTCATCCCCGCCAGCTTCTTGTAGAGGCGGAAGAAGTTCTGGTAGCTGATGGTGGCGAGGGTCTGGTTCTCCTCCTGGATCTCCACCCCTTCCTTGGCCTCGAT
>CAZIOH010000072.1:0-15932 GCA_964540815.1 uncultured Myxococcales bacterium
CGGTTTCCGCTGGTGCTGAAGCCGCGGTTCGAGGTGGCAGCGGGGGCCCAGGGGGCGGCCACGACGATCTGGGCGCCGATCTGGCTGTTGCGGATCACGCCCTGGCCATTCGGCATGGTGCCGGAGCTGTCGTCCCAGGCGCGTCCGAGGTAGGTGGTCCCCGCGATCCCCGGGTCGGCGGTCAGCATGCTGTTGATGATGAGGAAGCCGTAGGGGTGCAGGGTCTCGGTGCTGGGTGCGATGTAGGTGCTGTTGGTCTTCCGCCCGGCGACGTAGTTGATGGTGCAGCCGTCGAAGACTGCCGCCGCGCGCCCGAAGATGAAATCGGTGTCGCCGGCGATGGTGCTGTTCTTGAAGTAGACGCGCGCGATGGTGGTGACCGCGGCGGACTTGACCTGGAGGGTGTCCTGGTTGCCGAGCAGCCGCACGTTCTGGAACACCCCCTGGTCACCCTGGGTGGTGAGCGCGACCGCCTGGATGTTCGCGGTGATGGCGCCCTCGTTGAAGTCGTTGGCGATGGTCAGGTTCATGGCCTGGAAGCCGGCCGACTTGACGAAGAAGGTGCTGCTGCCGCTGGTCCCGTAGGTGGGCGTGGTGGGGATGTTGCAGCCGTTGGTCTGGAGCGGATCGACGGTCTTGCCGTTGTAGTTGTCGAAGGCGATGGTGACCTGCGTGGGGTCTTTTCCAGCTCCGTAGATGGTCATCGGCACGGTCCCGTCGACGCAGACGAGCTCGCGGTAGGTGCCGGGGGTGACGAGGATGTAGGCGCGCGCGGTCCCGGCCGCTGTTGCACCCATGGCCTTGGCGGCGGTGACGGCGGCCTGCACGGTGGTGTGGGTCCCGCTGCCGTCGGCGGCCACGGTGAAGGTCGGGGTCAAGGTGGCGGCGTCGGGGAGACCGGCCGAGGGATCCCAGTTGTCGGTCACGAGGGCGCCGATGGGGCCCGCCTGGGCCAGATACTTCTTGATGGTGAAGCATTCGGCGGAGGTGTCGGTCAGGAGAGGTCGCGTCGCGCTTCCCGTGACCGCGGGGGTCACGCAGGCGGCGGGGAAGGGCGTCGAGCCGGGGCCGCCCGCTCCTGCCGATCCCGCCGCGCCTGTACCTGCTGTACCTGCTGCACCTGCCGCTCCCGTCGCTCCTGTCGCTCCTGTCGCTCCTGCACTGGAGCCCGCGGGGGTGACCGCGCTTCCGCCGTTGCCGCCAGGCGCCGTCGCCCCGCCAGAGCTCGTCCCGCCTCCCGATCCGGGCGTGGCGTTGCCGCCACCGGTGGAGCCGACGGTGGCGCCGCCGGAGGCGGACGCGCCGCCGGTCGCAATCCCCACCCCTCCGGAGCCGGGTGTGCCCCCCGAGCCGAGGCGGGCTCCCGAGTTGCTGCTGCCGCAGGCGGCCGAGCTCGCGAGGAATCCGGCCACGAGGAAGCAGGTTCCCCGGAAGTGCGTCGAACGAAGCGAATGGTTCATGGAAGAGACTCCCTTGTCGGTCGAGAGTGTTCGGCCGAAGGGACCGCGGCTCACGAGGGCTCCCCTCTTGCCCGTCCTCGTCCTCGGCTGGCAAGTGGATCCAAGAGCTCTCAGTCGTAGTACCCATCGAGGAACCATCGATCGTGATGGCGATCGTGGTGCAGCCGATAAATCGCACCGTCGGAGGCGTGCACATCCCAGTAGTCGCGCGAGAAGCCGTTGTGGCCGTGGGCATCGCTCTGCCACCACTCGCTGCTCAGCCGATAAGGCCCGGCGGCCACCAGGATCCGCGCGGTGGTCTCTTTTCCACGCAAGGCCATGGGGCCGTCGGGGCCTACCATCACCTCGATCTCTTCGGGCGGACGAAAGCGCCGGATGTTCAGCGCCGGGTGGTCCATCGCATTCGCATTGGCACTCTCCTTCGGCGTCGGAGGTGTTGCGTTTGCGACGGGCGTCCTCGGCCTCCGGTGGGACCCACGGGCCGGCTCGGCGGGAGCCGAGAGCTGAAAGGTCGTGAGCCCGACAGCCTCCTCGCGCCAGGTGTTCTCGCAGCGCGGAGCCCCCACGTTCTCTGGCCCCACCAGGGCCGCCAGGCGCGCGATGGTGGCCGCCAGGCGATCGGGCGCCGGCCCCGCCGGACGCAGCAAGTCCAGCTGGGCGGCGCGGACCCGGGCCGGACGGGCAACCACCAGCAGCTCGGTGATGGGGGCGTCGGGCGGCCGTCGTGTCAGATCCAGGCGCACCAGCTGAAGCAGCGGCGCCGCCTCGCGGGTGGGCGCCGCCAGCTGGATCTCGCGCAGGTCGAAGGCCCGCGAATCGAGGCGCAGGCGCAGCGTGATCCCCGCGCACCCCAGGCTCCGACAGGTCAGCCGCGCCAGCACGCGATCGAGCAGCCCGCGCAGCACGAACGCCAGTGGCTCGAGCTCGGTGATGGCCTCGTCGAGCCCGAGCCCCTCCTCGACGGCGTCCACGGGCAGCGCGGGCAGGAACGGCTCGTCGTCCTCGCCGCGCGCCAGGCGGTGCAAGTGCGCGCCTTCGGTCCCGAGGCGCAGGCTCACCTCGCTGGCGGGCAAGGCCGCGAAGGCACCGATGGTGGCGATGCCCCAGCGCGCGAAGGTCTCGGTCAGCGTGGCGGAGAGCGGCTCGCCGAGCAGGCGCACCGGCAACGGCGCGAGCGCCGCGGATTCACCGCCGGCTGGAACCAGCACGCGTTCGCCGGCGCGCGTGGCGATGCGGGCGATGCTCTTGTGGGCGGCGATGGCCACGCGAATGCCGAGCCCCACGCGCAGGGCCCGCGCGGCGATGGTCTGGGCGAGGACCGCCTCCGACGGGTAGAGCGCGCCCAGATCATCGACCTGCAGGAAGACGCGGCCCGGCTCGCGCTCGATGCGCGGGGCGAACCCGAAGCCCAGATCCCCGAGGGCGGCATCGGCCGCGGCCACGTCGACCTCCGCCATCGGCAACAGCGACAGGCCCGCGCAGGCCGCCATACCCTGCGCCGCCGTGAGCCCCGGACGTACGCCGGCGCGACGGGCCTCGGCGCTGACGGTGACGATGCGGGGTTGACTGCGCCGGCCGTCGCGCCCGATGTGTGTCACCGTCAGCGCCACCGCCGTGCCGCGCAGCTCGGGCCAGCGCCGCAGGGCCGCCTGCAGCGGCAGCTGTGGAATGAACAGGCAAGCGAGCCGCATGACGATCTCGAGGAAGCTCCCGTGGGTCCATCACGCGGGGCGGGACCAGAACCGCACGACGTCCGCCTCTGGCTCTGCCCGCGCCGGGCCGCCAGCAGCGCTGGTGGCATCGGCGTCGGCGTCGGCGCGTGCGGCAGGGCCCGCGCCCCAGTTGCCGTTCGCGGCCATCCCGCGGGAGATTCCGACCCGGGCCTCGAGCCCCAGCAACAGAGGCCGTCCTGCCGTGAGGAAGCGCGGCCGGGCATCCCGCAGCACGATGGCGGCGCGGGCCACGGCGCCCGCCATGCGCCAGGGGGCGGCGAGCACCACCGCCGTGCCCTGCTTCTCGGCGATCTGCTGCAGACGCACCCATGCCGCGGTCGGTACGCGCGGGGGCCGCTCCCCGCAATCGATGGCCACGAGCCCGAAGCCCCCCGCCGCCACCAGCAGGTCGGCCGCCGGTAGCAAGGTCCGTGCGCTCGCCCGGATCCACAGCAGGCGCGCCAGCGGGATGCCGGCGGCCTCCGCCGAGCGCGGATCGAAAGCCCCCAGCGCATCGACGAGGGCCACCGCTTGCCCGCGCGCGATGGCGGCCGCCAGGCTGGCGTACAGGATCGACGTGCGCCCGGCCGAGCGATGTCCGGCGAGCTCGCTGAGCGCGGCGGCGGGCCAGCCGCCGCCGAGCCCGCCATCGACCGCGCGGATCCCGGTGGGAAGACGCGGGCGGGACGGCTCCTGGCCGAGACGAGAGGCCGGGACGAGGCGCAGCTCGGCCACCAAGGCTTCATCCAGCTTCACATTGGGAAGCGCCACGAACCAGAGTCTGCGCTGAACGTGTGTTCAGGTCAAGCCGCGGGCGCCCGATCTGGCTTCGTGCCTGGTTCTTTGCAAAAGCTGCGTGTCGTCATCGCGTGCGATTGGGGTGTCATGGGTTGAGTGGTAGCTTCGCCCCCATGGCCAAATCACCTTGCCCCATCTCGAAGACGCAGTTCCTCGACAAAGCCGAGCCCGTGAAGATCACCATCGGGAACATGGAGATCATCGCGGACAAGCGCGAATTCTCGACTGGCTCGTTCGGCTGGTATCACAACGGCAAGACCACCATCACCGTCGATGGCAAGCCCTTGTCGGTGCAGGTCGGCCTCAACCTGACGGTGGTCGGCAGCAAGGAGGCCGACCGCTGAGGACCTGTCCTCAGATGCCAGCGCAGCTCGGGTCGGCCAGCTGCTGGGTGAGCAGGAGGCGCAGGAGCTGGACCAGGTTCTTCACTCCGGGCGGTGTCGGGGTGCACGTCGCCGAGAGGCTCATGCATTCGATTCCCACGCTGAAGCCGTGCCCGTTGGGAATGGAAAAGCCGAAGCTCGGCCCATCCGCCACCAGGCTGTCGCCGTACATCGGTCTGCCGTTGGTCGCGAGCGCGACGCGGACATCGGGGTCGCCGAGCGCCGCCTCGATGTCCGAGACGTCGACGTGGGTGTCGTCCTTGCAAGTCGGCAGCGGCGGCATGCAGGCGCTCGACCCGGCGTCGGCGCCGAAGGACCGTCCCGTGGCGAAGAACTTCATCGGCGGAGACAGAACGGTCGTGCGAATCGTTCCCACCAGCCCCGTGCTCTCGGTGATGATGTAGGTCGAGGCGAACGAACACATCGAGGCCGGTGGGCCGCCACTTCCTCCGCTGGCCACACCCACACCCACAGCCCCGGCCGCGCCGCCCGTCGCGGGCGCCACATCACCTCCGGTGCCCCCCGAGCCAGACTCCGCCGGGGCGCCCCCGGTGTCGGCGCCCGGCACGATCGTGTCGCTGGTCCGCGGCGGGGCCTTGGACGTGTCGCACCCCACGGCCAGCCCGAGCGTCACCGCCACCAGGCACGCGTACCCCTGTCGAGATCCCGGATGTTGGCCCCTCATCGAACCCTCGCCGTCACGGTTGCGGTCATGTTCGTCACCATCCTGATCATCATGAAGGTCGTCGTCACCGTCGTCGCTCTCACTCGGCCGCCAGGGGTTGCGACAGCTTGATCGTGCGGATGGCCTCGGTGAAGCGGATCTGGGCCTCGGCCAGGCGGAGGTTGGTCTCGATCAGGCGCTTGCCGAGATCGTCCAGCTTGCTCGAGTCCACCGCCAGACGCGCGGTCAGCTTCGCGCGAAGATCCGCCGCCGCCCCGTTCTTCTCGAGCGATTTGAGGTTGGCGCGCGTCTCCTCGGTGGCCCGCTGACGCTCCTGCTGTTCGGTCCGCAGCTTCTCCTGCAGCGCCTGGCCAGTGACCAGAGCCTGGCGGATCTCCCAGGCCGCCCGCAGCCCCGAGGCCGTGGCCCCGTCGGCCCGACGATCCGCCACGTAGGCCTTCACCGCGTCGTCGGCCAGGGGATCCAGCCAGTCGAGGACCCGGCTCGATTCCTGTCGCTCATCGATCACCACCTCGACGCCGCTGCGCGCGGCCACCGGACCGGGAACGAGCGCGCTGCCGGTGCCCACGTTGTCCTCGACGCCCCCCGGGGGGTGGTCGAGACGGGCGCCCGGCACCCGGGGATGCTTGATCAGCAGCTTCGCGCCCGAGGCTCCGCCGTTCCGCACGCGGTACCGGGTGAGCCACACCGCGTCCCGCGCGACGCTGAGGGTCCCGCCCTCGATGTGGGCGAGGCGGGCGCCCTCCTCCCGGCTCTCGTGGCTGACGTCGACCGCGATGCTGCGATCGAGCGCGAAGGGGACCGTCGCGGTGGCGCCATCGGGCAAGGGGTCGCCCATGCCCTGGCCCAAAAACGCGGCGCCCGCGGCGCCCGCGGAGAAGATCGCGAGGGGGCCACGCTCGAGCAGGCCGCCCGTCTGGTTGGCATAGCGCGCGACCCGGAAGGGGTGGGCGGCGGAGTCGGGGACGCCCGGGTCTGGCGCGTACATCGCCACGATCTCGCCGGGGATCCGGCGATCGAGCAACATCACCATGGTGGCGCTGCGGTCTGGAATGCTCACGGGGGCTGGCAGGTCGTAGCGCGTGGTTCCGGACTGCACCGCGATCGCCGCCAGCGCCGACAGGTTGCGGCTGCGTGGGGTGTAGGGTACCGCCGGTGCCGCCAGAGCCCGGGCGGCGCGGCCGGCGTTGGTCGCCGCCGTCCCGAGCTCGGTGGAGGCGATCCCCTTGCGCATCGAGCGCCGCATGATGCCGCCCACGGATGGCGCCTCGGCGCCGGGCTCGTCCGCGGCAGCCCCTTCCGCGGCGTCCGCGGCCATTGCGGGCGAGACCGGCATGGGGGGCGCCACCGCCTCCTGTCCGAGGCTGGTCTCGGCGCGCGGAACCACCGCGATCACCTCCCCGACGTCGTTGACGCGGGGCCGGGTGGGGATCACGGGTGTCCCGAGGCCGGCATCGAACGCCAGCGGGGCCTCGGCCACCAGCGACAAGGAGACGTCGTTCCAGTCCTCGCCCGAGAGGTTCTGGACGATGCCCCAGGCCTGGAGGCTCGCGCCGGCCGGGTCGATCACCAGGCGGTAAGACGGGCGCCAGACCGGGGTCTCCGCGATGTAGCCGACTTGCAGGTCGTGCTCCTGACCATCGAGCGACATGACGACCGTTCGCAGGCCCGTCCGGTCAGGCGCGTCGGGTAACGGTGGTGTTGGCGTCGGCGTCGGTGTCGGCGGCGCTGGCGCGGTCGTCTTGGGCTCGTCCGAGGCCGCTGGGGGATCGACGTCGAGCGGGAAGGCCGCCGACCGCACCGAGCTGCCCCCACGCTCGAGGACCGCCAGGCTGGCGAGAAAGTCACCCACCTCGTCCTTGCGCACGCGAAACTCGACCCGGTTGGTCTCGACCCGACCGCCGCGTTCGAAGTAGCCGACTCCGTTCCGGTAGATCACGACCTTGCGCAGGGCGAGGCCCGGGGCCGCGAGCGGCGGTGGCGTGGCGCAGCCCATCCCCAGCGCCAGCGCCACCGCCGCCAGTCCGCCACCAACCAGGCGAGACGAGGCGTCGACGATTCGTTTGGCGTGCATGGGGGCGGTCCGCGGACGCAGTTTAGTACAGGACGCGGTCACGGGAAGTTCGGGGAGAGCCGGAGGAGGACGGAGGGGATGGGGATGGGGGACGGGGGACGGGGACGAGGACGAGGAGGGGGATCAGAGACAGACGCCGAAGGTGGGGTTGGTGGACAGAGGGGTGCAGACCTTGGTGCCGCATTCCGGGGTCGGGCTCGTCACCAGGCAGAGCCGGCGGCAGGCGAGCGCGCCGTTGCTCTCGTTGCAGACGAAGCCGGGCTGGCAGCTCGCCGACGAGACGCAGGTCGTTCCGTCGGCGCCGGTGCGCGTGGGCTCGCGACATCCGCAGTCGGGAGCATCGCCTCCCGCGGCCCGGTGAAACAGGAAGCAGAGAAGACCGGTCGGGCAGCCGCTGGTGGCATCGCCGCGCGGATCGCAGGCGAAGGTGCAGGTCTTGTAGGTGGTCATGAGCGCGCCCGTGCACTCGACCGCCGTCGCGCAGCTGCCCCCCGGATACCGGAACGGAGGTGACGCGGCATCGGACAGCGGGGCCGCGCCCGTGCTCGCAGCACACTGGGTGTCGTTCGCACAAAAGGGAAGGCACACCTGGGTCCGTGGGGCGCAACCCGGTCGGGCACTGAGGTCGAAGCACTGCGAGCCGACCATGCAATCGTTGGCGGTGACGCAGGATTGGCCGGGGCCGCTCGTGCCCGCGGGCACGCAGCGGGCGACCTTGCTGTTGCAGTCGACGAAGCACGATTCCCCGGCGGCGCACGCGCCAGGGGTGGTGACGGTCGGATCGCACCCCGGGAAGGTGAGCTGGCTCGACGGCGGGCCGTCGGCATCGGAGCCGGCTGCGCCGTCGCCCGCGCCATCGAGCCCGCCGTCGGGGAGCTGGGTGCCGGCCGGACACGTCCCGTCGGTGTGCTGGATCTGGACCGCAACGGCCTGCGTGCCGCCGCGGGCGATCGTGACGTCGTGGACCTCTCCGTAGCCGAGGCAGGGGGTGACGTCGCTGGAGACGGTGACCTGTAGCGTGACCTTTCCAACCACGTCCGGGGTGAACGCCACCGAGAACCGGACCCGACCGTCGGCCGCCATCCGGCCGAACGTGAGCGGCATGGTCGGGACGTAGGTCGGCAGGGTCTTCGGATCGTGCCCGGCCACGCCGGAGACGGTCACGTCGACGGCGGTGACCGCCGTGAAGGGCGTGTCATCGGCCGAGCTCAAGGTCACGACCAGGTAGGAATCCCGGGCGCACGCCATCCCCGCGCCGGTCCCGAGGATCACCAGCCCCAGCGCGGCCAGCACCCGCGCCCGGACCGGCGTGGCGAAGGGGGTCGGTCCGCCCCCGCGCCCGGGCGAGGCGGACGACTGCGTGGTGTCGGCCGCGCGAGGCACGGAGGCCCTCAGAACGCCACGCGGTTGCCGAGCTCGGTGCTGGGGGCCGCCGGGTTCGACAGGGAGGTGGTGGCCACGATGACGAAGGCCGTGATTCCCACCGCCGCCACCGCCGTCCAGAACCACCAGCGCTCGATGACCGGGGTGCGCGCGGGCGCCTCGACGACAGGCGTCGGAGCCCAGCTCGGCACGGCTGCGGACGCGGGCGCGGGCACCGGCGCCCCCTCGGGGACCGCGGTCACCCCGGTCGAGATCGCCGGGCCACCGCCCTCGTCCCGAGCCGCAGCCGCTCCCGCGCGCAGGCTGGCCAGCGCCAGCGCCAGGAGAATCACCCCGCCCGCGCCCGAGCGCACCCGTCGGCGCAGGGAACCACGAACCTGTCGCACGCGACGCATGCCAGACATTCTGCGCAGCCGCGCCTCGAAATACCAGTCGCCGCCACCACATCGACCACCGGCGGGCTGCTCCACGGGGCTCCCACCACGCTCCGCCCCGGGGCAAGGTCACATCTTCGCGCGCTGCCAGTCGATGCGCTCGAGGAAGTCGCCGGCGCGCAGCCGCTCCGCCTCCTCGGAGGACTCGCGGCGCAGGGCCTCGGCCGCCTGGCGGCTCTGCGTGAGATCGCGGGTCTTGAAGGCGGCCACCATGGTCAGGCGCAAGCACTCGCGGCGCACGTCGGTGGGCAAAGCCTTGCGCTCGGCCCCCGGGTCCTCGCCACCAGGCAGGACCGGGACACACGCCAGCCGCAAGACCGGCAGGGCCGCCGCGGGATCGCGGAAGGCCAGCTGCCGCCCGACCAGATAGGGCCCGAGCGCCTCGTCGGGGGTGAGCCGCGTGAACTCCGACACCAGGTAGAACAGCAACACCGGATCGATGTTGCCGAGCACGTCGTCCCCGAACAACGCCCGCCCGAGGGTGCGGCGCGCGCCCTCGTCCCCCAGCGCCCGCAGCTTCGAGCCCGCCAGGCGCCGCTCGCCCTCGTCGGTGGCGCTGGCCAGCACGTCGAGGATCGACTGGCGCGCGTTGTCGAAGTCGCCGCGCTGAAAATGCACCGCCGCCGCCGCCGTCGCGGCCCGCGCGCGCACCGGCGCGGTGATCTCTCCGTTGCGCGCCAGCGCCGCCAGCACGTGCAGGGCCCGGACGGGCTCGCCCGCCGCCGCCAGCGCCTGCGCGAGATCGATGCGGATCGTCGGCTCCGCCGGATCGTCGCAGGAGGATTGCTCGAGCAGCGCCACGGCGCGCGCGGGCGCCACCCCGAGCAGGCCGCGCGCCTCCGCCACCCGCGCCGCCTGCTCGCGCGCGCACACCTTGCGAAAGATCGCCGGGCGCCGGAACTGCTCCCGGGCCCGCGCGCGCTGCTCGGCCGACAGGGTCTGGGTGCCGAGGAAGCGCTTCCACTCGGCCTCGAGCGCGCCGAGGCTCGTGCCGTAGACGTGCTCGAAGTCCCCGGCGGAGGCGTAGATCGCGCGCAGGCGCTCGGCCCCGCGCGTCTCGAGCAGGTACCGCACGAACGAGCCTGCCACCGTGTAGGCGCGCGGGCCGGAGACCGCCGAGAAGCCGGCGCCCATCAGCTCCGCCAGCGCCGGGGCATGCCCGTCGTGGAGCAGGGCGGCGGCCTCCTGGTGGGTGGTCGAGCCGCCGTCGGGATCGGTGAAGTCCGCCGCCTCCGCGATCCCCTCGACGAGGCCGCTCGCGAGGTGCGGCAGCGGGAGCGGCCCGTGCCACCGCCAGGCCAGCGCCACCCCGAAGAAGCGATCCCCGAAGGCCCCGGCGAACACGTGGGCCATCTCGTGGCGCAGGCGTCGCGCCGGAAAGCCCTCGCCCTGGACGAAGATCTGCCGCTTCCAGGGCTTGGCGTAGAGGGTCCCGCCGGCGCCCACCCAGGCCTTCTTCTCGTCGGCGCTCGGGAAATCGAAGACGGTGATCGGCCCGCGCGGCTCGGCGCCGAGGGTCTCGCGCAGCTGATCGTACCGGAACTCGAGATCCTGCATCAGGAGATCCACGTCGGCCGGCTTCATGCCGGCGGTCGAGGCGTAGCGCAGGATCACCCGGTTCGAATGGCGCTCGGAGTCGAGGAGCCGCGCCAGGTCGGCCTGCCTGACGTGAAAGCCGAGGGTCCCGCGCGAGACCCAGAAGAAGACCGACAGCAGCAGCGAGCCCGCGACCAGGACCACGCGCCCGGACCGGCCGGGGCGCACGCGTCGGGCACGCCACAGCGACACGATCGAGATCGCCGTCAGCAACCACACGGCGTTGGCGATGCGAAACCAGCCGAGGGTGGCCGGCGGCCGCAGCGCCTCGTCGTAGATCGGCCCCGGAAAGTAGCCGCCGAAAGGATCGTAGGCGAACACCGGCGGATCGACGTAGAGCCGGACCAGCGACCAGCCGAGGGAGGCGAGCGGGAGCCCGAGGGCCACCAGCCGACCGGCCCGACCCGGCAGCGCCAACCCGGCGAGCGCGCCGAGCCCGGCCCCGAAGACCGCCGTGCTGGCCGGCAGCAGCGCGAAGAAGGCCAGGCCCGCCCCGAGGTTGCAATTGCGGACCCGCAAACCGTTGGCGGAGGAGATCAGGAGGGGAAGGACCGCGGTCCCGAGCGCGGCAGCCACCGCGCGCCCGACCAGCCGCCACACCCCCGGCTCGCCGTCCTCACCCTCCTCGCCCACCGGCTGTCGTCGGGCGGCGGCGACCACCCCTTGCCCGATGTCCACCGAGGCGAGGGCCATGATCAGGCCGAGCGCGAACGCGAAGTCGTAGCCGAGGAGGTCGAACAGCGGCACGAAGTCGAGCGCCAGAGCCAGGGCCGCCAGCAGGCCCGCCCACACCCAGATCCGGCGCCCCGCGCGCGCGCCCGCCGCGCGAACCATTCGTATGACCCTCGAGCGAAGAATGCCGCTCATCTTACTTCATGGGTACGCGAGGCCCGGAGAGAGAGCTCACGACGAATGGGACGAATGACGACGGGGCCTTTCATCCGATGATCATGTGCTCGGATTCGAGGTCGCCCTCGGCAAAGCGGGACAGGCGCCACTTGTGGAAGAGCGGGTGGGTGGCCTCCCCGCGCAGGAAGAGGGCGTAGTGCCGGGCCACCACCGGCGCCATCATGAAGCCGTGCCCCATGAAGCCGCAGCACACGAAGAAGCCGGGCACCCCCGGGACCTCGCCGCAGATCGGGTTCCCGTCGCGCGTCAGATCGTACGGCCCCGCCCACTGGCGGACGACCTTGATGTTCCCGAGCCGCGGCATGAGCTCGAGCAGCCCCGCCGACATCGCCTCGAGGAACCGCAGGCGTGAGCCGAGCCGGACGCGCGGACGCCGTCGAGCCTCATCGCCTTCATCTTGCTCCGGCTCCTCCGGCAGCGTGATTCCGCCCACCAGCTCGCCGCGCAGGGACTGCGAAAAATAGAGCCCCGACTCCAGCACCGACACCATCGGGGTGAGAAAGGGCTTGAGCGCCTCGGTGGACAGGATCTCGTGGCGCGCTGGCCAGTTGGGCAGCTCCACGCCGAGCAGCGCGGCCACCTCGGGAGACCAGGCGCCGGCGGCGTTGACCACCCGTTCGGCGGTGAGGGCTCCGCGGGTGGTGCGCAAGGTGAAGTCGCCCACGCCCGACCCGGGCGCGCGCGCGATCGTGGTGACCCTGGTCTCGGTGTGGATGCTGACCCCGAGGCGCATCGCGGCCTCGGCGTAGCCCCACAGGAACGGCCATGGGAAGACCACCGCGTCGGTGGGGTTGTACGAGGCGGCGATGAACGGCCGCACGTCGAGCTCCGGGACCAGCCCGCTGGCCTCGGCCGTGGAGATGAGGCGGGTGGGAACGTCGCACAGGTTCTGAAGCGCGATGCTGCGCTCGAGCCCGGCCCGGGTGGCCTCATCGCGGACGAGGAACAGGTAGCCACCCCGGCGCATCCAGACGTTGACGCCCATGTCGGCTGCAAAACCGGCGCAGAGCTCCAGCGATTCCTGCATGAGCCGGATGTTGAGCTCGGTCGACCACTGCTGTCGCAAGCCACCGCCATTGCGGCCCGAGGCCCCGGAGGCGAGGGTACCGGCCTCGAGCACGGCGATCCGGAGGGCCCCCCCCGCCTGGCGCGCACGACCTTGCCCCCGCGTGCTCGCGCCCGCGCTCGCGCGCGCGAGGTTGTAGGCCAGCGCCAGACCCATGATCCCACCTCCCACGATCGCCACGTCCACCGCGGCCGGGACCGGGCCGCGGGTGGACGGCGGCCGCCCGCGCCCGGCGCCGCTCACCGGGCGCCCTTCACCCCGGGCCCCGCGACGAACCACTTGAGCTCGGTCGGGACGAGGGGAGGGCGCGACGTGAAGGGACGAATGCCCTCGGGTGGCTCGCCGGTCGCCGCCGCGAGCGCCAGCACCACCGCCCGCAGGCACTCCTTGCCCTGACACGGCCCGGTCCCGAACCCGGTGTAGCGCTTGACCTCCTCGAGCGCGGTGAAGCCGGTGGCCACGGCGTGCTCCACATCCGCCACGGTGACGTCCTCGCAGCGACAGAGGATCCACTTCGGGGGCATGCGTCGGCCCTACTTCCCCGCGGGGGCCGGGGAAAGTGTTGGCCGGGTCGGCACCTGGAACGCCCGGGCATCCACCGGTCGGTCGAGCTCGACCGACGTCACGCGCCCGGTGAAGGCCAGAGGCCCGGCTTGCATCTCGAGCGCGTAGGGGACCAGCATGTCCTCGACCCGTCGCCAGTCGCTCACGCGCGAGGTGAACGGGACATCGCCCTGAGGCCCGGCGTGCACCAGCCGCTGAACGGTGAGCAGATGGGTGGCCCGATCGTAACAGTTGGTCCAGGTCCCGCCTTGCGCGGGCGTCATGATCAGACACTCGAGCAGGGCACCGCCCTCGTCCCGCTCGTTCCTGGCCTCGATCCGCGGAAAGAGCGCGCGCCACCGCAGCTCGCCGTTCCAGGCGGCCTCGATGAGGCTCTGCTCGGCCTCCGGGCCGGACAGGACCCGCAGACCGTTGATCGGGTCCTCCGCCCAGCAGCGCCGGCCGTCGCAGCCCTCGCGCGAGCTGGCGAGCCCCGCCAGGGTCGTGATGGTCAGGACCCGATCGCCCACCGCCGCGACGTGTTCGACCGTGCCCGACATCCCGAGCCCGCGGAATGTGATTTCCATTCTGGTCCGGGAGGAGGTGTGGCGAGCGAGGCTCACCGCTCCCCCCAGCGCCTGGACCGCGTCGGCCAGGATGTCGTCGACGGAACGCGCGGGGGCGGCGAGGGGGGGAGCTGCCACCGCGGGAACAGCGACAGGAGCGACCGCGACGGCGGACGGGGGACCGGAGGGCGGCGGCGTGGCCGGCGTCCGGGCCGGCGTCGGCGTCGGCGCCGCGGTGCGCGCGGGGGCGGACGGTCCCGTCGCTGCCCGGGGAAGGCCCGGCGCGCAGGCGAGCAGGGTGCAGCCGAGGACGACGGCGGTGCGCCCCGTCACGGGGGAGTGGCGGCCCGACGGGCGGCGCGGGCCTTGGCACATCGGGGCGCGGGAGCCGGGCGCTTGGTCGAGCATCGACCCGGGATGGTCGACCGGTTGGGACCCCCGCGTCAAGGAAACGGGGCGCGAGAGCCGGACCGAGAAGCTCCGGGACGAGCCGCGCCCTCCCTCGAGCAGGCCGCCGCGCGCCGCGTCGCGGACTCGCACGAATTCATGGAACTTTGTTTCGTGTGTCTGTCACAATGAATGTGTCCGAATTGTTTCTTCCTCGAGAAGGCGCGCTCCGCAGGCCGTTGGCCTCGTGCGTGACCACCTCCCGAGGCGGGACGCCACTGGTGACGAACATGATCCCTCGACGTGGAGATCCCGAATGTCATTGATCCATCGGCGCTCGACGATCCGCGGTGGTGTCGGCGTGGTGGGCGACTCCCAGGGGCCTCGAGCGGGCATGCGCGATGCCGCAAGCGCGGCCCGGCCGAGCTCGTTCCGGCTCTGGTTGGTCGTGTCGGCGGCGACAGCCTGCGCCTGCTCATCGAGCACGTACCTGCGCGATCCCGTCGAGAGCTTCACCGGAGCTGGCGGCGCGCTGCCCTCGTTCGGGAACGGAGGGTCGGGGGGAGACGGAGCGAGCACCGCGCCCGCGGGCTCGGCCGGTGGACGAGACGGCCTCGAGACCGGCAGTGGCGGGAGTGGACCGCTCGCGAACACCGGTGGCCAGGCGGGCGCGGCGGTCCCCTCGGGCGGAGTGCCAGCGCCCGAGGGAACCTCCACCGGCGGGATGGACCCGAGCGGTGGGGCCGGCAGCGGTGCGGGCTCCGCCGGGGGAGCTCCCGCCACGGGCGAGAGCGGCGGAGCCGCGGGGAATGTGGCGGGCATCGCGGGGGCCATGGGTCCGGCAGGCAGCGGCGGGTCCGGGAGCGGCGGGACACCGGGCCAAGGTGGGCCAGGTGGGCCGGGTGGGCAAGGGGGGCCAACCGGCCCAGCCGGGCCGGGCGGGCAAGGCGGGATGGTCCCAGCGCGCGTGGACACCGCGCAGTACAACTTCGAAACCTCGACGCAGGGCTGGGCCATGAGCGCGGGAGCCGGCGTCTTCACCAGCATCACGCGCAGCACGGTCCTGCGGTTTGCCGGGATGTCCTCGCTCGAAGGGGCGCTCACCACCGTCGGCAACGAGGTCTTTCAGCTGCTGATCACCCCTCCCGCCATCGCCCCCGGCACGGTCGTGACCTTTCACGTCTTCTTCCCCACCAATGCCAGCGTCGACTGGGTGATGCCTTACGTCCAGCAGGGGGCGACCTCGGTCCCGACGGCTTACCTCTGGACGGGGGCGTACACCGCGGCCGCGGACTTCGTGCTCGGGGCCTGGAACACGATTCCTGTCCAGGTCCCCAATCCCGCGACGGCGGTGTTCAGCCTCGGCGTCCAGTTCCACACCGCCGGGCCCTGGACCGGTTCGGTCTACGTCGACAGCGTGGGTTGGTGACCCACGACGCTCAGAACCTCCACTGGCCAGTCGCGCCCGCCGAGTCCATCGTGAAGTAGACGGCGACCCCCGTGCCGAGCGCGGCCACGCCGGTCAGGGCCAGGAGAACGTTGGTCCTGCGGGCTCGACTCTTGACGTCGTCGATGTCCTGCGGAGTACAGCCGACGACCGTCAGCCCGCAGGAATTCTTGAGCTCGTCGAACCGCGACGACGCCGACAGGCCCGAGATGACCGTCGCGGTCGCGAGGGCCAGCGCCGCGCCGCCGACGGCCCAGGGAACCCAGCCCGACAGGCTGCTCCGCGACGATTCCGCCGGGGTGGTCGGGGCGGAGCTGGCGGGACGGCTGAGATCGACGGCCGGGGAGGGGGACTTGGCGCTGGTGGTCGAGGGGAGCGGGACGAAGGCGGGGGGCACCTGGACGGCCGGGCGGGGCGTGGAACGGGCGGCAGGGCCGGCCAGAGGCCCGGCGGGGCTGACAGAGGTGACCGGCGTGGGCGTGGGCGTGG
>CAZIOH010000072.1:16032-34870 GCA_964540815.1 uncultured Myxococcales bacterium
CGTGGTCGTGGTCGTGGTCGTGATCTTGGGCGGCGCGGAGACCGCCCGTGGGGCGGTGGGGGGGGGCGGGCTGGTGCGGGGAGGTGGCGCGACCGCCGGTGGGACCACGACAGGCACGATCGCCGGGGCACGCGCGGCCGCGGGTGGGCTCTCGCCGGAGGGCTCGCTCTTCTCGGCCTTGCGGGTGCTGGCCCCCGGAGCGGCCGCACCCGGCGTCTTCAGCTGCTGCTCGAGCTCGCGGACCTCCTTCTCGGCGCTCGGTCGGTAGGTCCCGGCCGGATCCCTCCGCAGGTAGGTCTTGAAGCTGCGCAGCGCCTCGGCATCGCGACCCGCCTCGCGCTGGGCCTCGGCCATCTCGAACAGCAGCCGCGGATCGCCCGAGGCCTGGTAGGCGCGGCCGTAGGAGGCGATGGCCTCGTCCAGGTGACCGAGGTCGTGGGCGCGCCGCGCGCTCTCCACCAGGCTCGCGGCGGACTCGGTCTCGCCCTGGGCCAAGGCTGCCGGCAGCACCCCGATGAGGCCCGGGCCCACCGCCCCGAGCGCGGCGACGGACACGACGAGGAAAGTCAGGCTCGAGATTCTCTGCAACGAGATAGCCTCCCATACGCGCGCCACCCGGCGCCACGCCCCCGCCCCCTCGGGGGCCCGCGGCGACGACAGAAGACGATCGCGTTCGTCCATAGCAACCCGGAATTAGTAACACAGGAGCCACCGGCCCGTCGCTTGCCACGTCGCGTCCCGAGACGGGCCCGAACCCGGGCTCCCCGGGAGCTGTCCTCAGTCCGGGGCCGGCACGGCGGCGAAACGAGCGGCGCCGCTCGCCTGCGGCGCCGCGAGATCGAGCAGCACCTGCCCCGAGACCCGCACCCCCGCGCGCAGGTGGACGCCGACCGAGGTCCGGCCCGAGCCCACGAGCGCCCGCAGATCCGTGACCGTCAGGTGGCGGCCTTCGGTCTCGAACCAGATCACGAAGCCGCAGCCCGCGCGCCAGCGCGAACAGCCCCAGCCCCGCTTGCCGGTGACGATGCGCCCCACCGTGCACCTCGGGCAGGGGAGCTCCGGCGCACCGAGTGGCCCGGCGGTGGAGGCGACCGGGACCTCCTCGCCAGCCTTCGCGCGCCCGGTGGGCCCCGCGTGCTCGGTGTGCTCCATGTGCTTGGTGGGCTTCGTGATACGGGTGGCGAGCTTGGTGGTGGCCGGGGCCATCGTGGGGGACCGTCCGGGAACCTGGCCGCGCACCGCATCGACCATCTCGGTGACGTAGGCGGCGATGTCGCGCATGAAGACCGGGCGCGCCTCCTGACCACGCGCGATGCGGGCGAGCCGCGCCTCCCAGGTTCCGGTCAGCTCGGGCGAGGCCAGGCTCGGCACCGGGAGGGTCTCGATCAGCGCCACGCCGGTGAGGGTGGCCCGGAGCTGCTTGCCCTCCCGCACGGCGAAGTCGCGCTTGATCAGGGTCTCGATGGTCGATGCCCGGGTGGCCGGCGTCCCGAGGCCGGTATCCTTCATGGCGGCCCGCAGGGCCTCGTCGTCGATCTCCCGGCCCGCCGACTCCATCGCGCCGAGCAGGGTCGCCTCGGTGTGGTGCGGTGGAGGCTTGGTGGCCTTGGCCAGCGCCTCGAAGGTCCCCCGCAGCCGGTCGCCTTCGCGCAGGGGGGGCAGGTCGCCGGTCGCATCCGCCTCGATGCCCGGGGCGCCGTCGGGCGCACTGTCGGGCGCACCGTCTCCATCGACGACTCCTCTGCGGAGGGACGGTCGCCGCGTCCCGGGCCCAGCCGGCGGTCCTCCGCCGAGTCCCGCCACCTCCAGCCAGCCGGCCACCAGGCGCACGCGCCCTCGAACAAAGAACCGATCCGGCGGCGGGGGCAACTGGGTGAGGATGGTGTCGGCGTGGATCGGCGACGGCTCGTCCCTCTCCAGGGCCGCCGTCTTCCTGGCGTCCGGGGGACCCACGCGAATGATCACGTCGGTGAGGGCGAACTCGGCGTCCGGATGAAACACACCGAGAAAGCGCCGCACCACCAGGTCGAAGATGTGGCCCTCGTCGCGATCGAGCGCGCCGAGCGCCGCCGTCTTGCCGGTGGGGATGATGGCGTGGTGATCCTGAACCTTGCCGTCGTCGAAGACGCGCCTCGAACGGCCGGGGGGCACATCGAGCAGGGGCCGCGCGAAGGGCGCATAGGTCGGGATCGACGCCAGCGCCCCGAACAGGCGCGGCAGCTCCGCGAACAGGTCGCCCGTCAGGTGGCGGGCGTCCGTGCGGGGGTAGGTGAGGAGCTTGTGGCGCTCGTACAGCGCCTGCGCAACCTCCAGCGTGCGGGTGGCGCTCATCCCGTAGCGGCGGTTGGCGGTGCGCTGCAGTGAGGTGAGGTCGAAGAGCTGAGGGGCTGGCTCGCGGGTCTTCTTCTGGCGAACGCGCTCGACCACCGGCTCGGGGGTGGACCCGCCGGGGGACGTCGCGGAGCCGAGGCGCGCGATCAGCTGGTCCGCCAGCGGCTGCCCTCCGAGGCGCGACGCGGGGCCCTTGTCGTCGGCGGACAGCACGCCCCAGGTGGCGTCGAAGGTGCGCTCGGTGGGCGCCGTGAACTTGCCCCGGATCTCCCAGTAGCGCACCGGCCTGAAGTCGCGGATGGCGCGCTCCCGCTTGACCAGGATGGCGAGCGTCGGCGTTTGCACCCGGCCAATCGAGAAGACCGGCGCCCCCGTCCGAGATCGACCCGTGCCGCCCGGGAGACGCGGTCCCCGGCCAGTCCGCGGGGAGCGATCGTCCGGGAGGCCCCCGCCGCCGGTCGACGCCGGATTCTGCTCCGCGCGCCGGTGGGTCAGCGTCACCGCGCGGGTGGCGTTCAGCCCCACCAACCAGTCGGCCTCGGACCGGCATCGGGCCGCGTCGGCCAGGGGGTCGAGCTCGGAGCCTGGCCGCAAGGCGGAGAATCCGTGTCGGATGGATTCGTCGGTGAGCGAAGAAATCCACAGCCGCCGCACCGGAAGGCGGCACCCTGCGAGCTCGTAGACATAGCGGAAGATGAGCTCGCCCTCGCGGCCGGCGTCACAGGCGTTCACGACCTCGCGAAAGCTGCGCGCGCGGAGCAACCGGCTGACGGCGGTCAACTGTTCGCGGGTGCCCGCCACCGGAGCGAGGCGGAAGGCGCCCGGGATCATCGGAAGGTCCCCGAGCCGCCAGGACTTCCAGCGCGGATCGTAGGCCGCGGGCTCCTCGAGCTCGACGAGGTGGCCCACGCACCAGGTGATCACCCGGTCGTCGGACGTGAACGAATGCCTCCCGGAGGCGCCCACGCCGAGCACCCGCGCGAGATCGCGCGCCACCGACGGCTTTTCGGCGATCACGAGCTGCATGGCATCAGAGTATCGCGCCGCGCCCGCCCTGGTTGCGAGACCCTGACACGGGCAATTCGATGGCCGCCGGCCCGTCGATTGCAGCCCTGTCGATCGCAGCCTGCAATACTGCAATACACTGTCAATCGAAGTGCAGTGTCGACGACCGCGGTGTCGATTGGCACAGGAGGAGGGTCCATGACGAACATCTCGACCAGGAACGTGAAGGGGAAGCGAGGGGCGCCGCTCGCGGCTGGCCTCACCCTGCTTGCGGGGGCATGTGTCGGGGACCCTACGTCCCTCGTGCACGAGGCGCAGCGCCGGCTCAACCCCGTGGCGGCCACTTCCCCCAGCACGGGCAGCGGCGGGGGTGGGATGGGCAATCCGGGCGGCGCCGGCGAGGCCGGCCGAGGCGGCGTGGCTGGCGGCGGCGGCGGCGGCCTTGCGGGTGGTGTCGGTGGAAGCACCGCCGGCACTCCGGGCGGCGTGGACGGCGCCGCCACCATCGACGCGGACATCCTCACCCGCTGGAACGACATCGCCGACACACAGGCCTCGACGTTCGACTTTCACTGGAGCGAGGTCGACCAGTTCCCCCACCCCACCTACAAGGGGGGCACCGCCGAAGCCTATCGAGCCTTCGCGGAGGTCCTGCTCGCCTTCTTCGCCGCCGGAGACAACTTCGACTTCTTGTCGGCGCACCACCGCTTCGATGTCCCCCTGCGCTATGTCTTCCCGAGCGGCCAGAACGGCCTCGACACGAGCTTTCGCGCGCTTGCCACCTCGTTCGCCTCGCCGGCATCGTTTGGTGACATCCCGCTCGCCACCCGGACCCGCCTGCAGGGATTCGCGGACCGGATGGGCCGATGACCTCGTGCACCGCGGGGGGGCGGGATTCGTGACAACTCTGTCGCGATCGCGTCTCGTCCGCCCGACCGCCACATGTGCGTGCTGGTCGGAGACTTGGCTTGGAACGAGGCAGCAACCCAGCGCCGGTCGGATCGGCGTTGACAGATGTCACGTAGCGAGCTCTCAGACAGGACGCTGTCCACCTCGAAAGGATCGGCTCAGCGCCTCGGCGCGGGCGACCAGGGTCGCATCGCCGCTATCTTGGGCGAGGTCCCGTAGGACCTGCAGCACGGGGTCGGCCTCGCCCGTCCTGCGGGCAACCGGTAGCACTCTTTGCTCGACCCACTCGGTCGCCAGCGGAAGCTGATAGCATCGCTTGAGGTAGACAGCCGTGGCAATCCCAGCGCGCACCGTCGTGCCGGTGGGGGCGGCCTCCTCATCGAGGAATCTTCCTTTCCACGTCTCGATGACCACCCGGCGCATACGGTGCTGCCGCTCCGGTTGGATAGCCGCCGTCACCACCGACACGAGAGGAGCCTCGACGTGGTGACGCTCGATCGGGCCGATGTCGCTGCCGACGACCACCGACTTCACGAGCCCGGCGCCGGTCAACTCGCCGAGGGTAGCGTCGAAAAGCGTCGTGTCCGAAGGTAGGCCGACCCCGGACCTGATGACCGGCAAAGTCGGTTCGACGAACCACCGCCAGCGATCTTCGGGCTCGAGCAGGCAGATCACGTCGAGCAGGAACCGCGCAGGCTCGCCGAGGCGCGCGGCCTCGAGCGCCCGTCGGGCATCTGTTCCGGCTGTGAGGGCTTCCATGAGCCCGATCGGATCCTCGACGGCCTGCGAGCCGGGAGGTGGCTCCTCGCCCCCGCTCGTGACGTGAAAGTCACGGATGCCGGGGTCGGATCCGGAGACCAGCCAGGCCCTCGCGCTCAACCAAACGCCACCACGCAGCCGCTGCATCTTCCGCCGGTCGGAGGGATCGCGCCGGAGCGTACCCTCAGGACAAGTCGTCGCCGCCATGTGATCTGCATGGACGGGAGCGGCTGCCGTCGTCCTTGGTGCATTCGGTGTCGCTTGCGCGCGGCAGCCAGAAGGTGCTCGTCCGTTGCTGCAGGGATCGGGCTCGTTCGAGGCGGCGGGTTCCGTCGGCGCGCGGGGCGCTGGCGGCACGAGCGCGCTCCGCCACGAGCGCGCCCGCGCCGCGTGCGGGCCAAAGCTCACGGGATCCTGCGCTTCCAGGCGCTCCCACAGGGCCAGCGAGCGCTCGAACAGCGGCCTCGCCTGCTCCGGGCGCCCGAGATCGATCTCAAGCTGTGCGAGGTTGTGGAGTGCTCCGGCCAGCACCGGTGTCACGAGCTCGCCGTGCTCGGAGGAGAGCGCATCGCAGATGGTGAGCGCCTGCTCGTATTGCTGCCTCGCGCCCGCCTTGTCGCCCAGGGCGTCTCGGAGGTTGCCGTTGTCCAGGAGCAGCCCGCCATGAAAGCCGACGTTACGCTCGCCGTCGCGGCCATGCTCCTCGCAGAGTGCGAGCGCTTCCGCGAAGGCAACTGCCTCCGTCTTTCGGTCGCCCTGATCCCGGTGCACCTTGCCCCAAACATGGAGCGCACGCGCGAGCGGTAGGGCGTAGAGCCCCGGCTGGGTTTGACCGAGCCGCCGGAAGATGCTCAGCGCCGAAGAGAGATGATTCTTTGCAGCGCTCGAGTTGCCACCCGTGCGCGCGTAACAGCCCAGGGCATGCTCGAAATGCGCCTGACATTCGTGAAAGCCCAGATCCTCCGCCCACCGTGCGGCGGCGGCGCAAATGCCTTCCAGGACTCGGTCTGGATCCCTGGCAATTGCCCCGGACGCGGCGATCGCAGTCGCAGCGGGTAGCGCCATGAAGAGGCGCAGTGCCCCCGATTCTTCTCTGCGTCCGGCCTCGAGCAACGCCTTCGCCTGCCGCTCCGCCTCCACCAAGGACTCCGAGCTCGCGCTCTCCAGCGCAACGAGCACCGCCCGCAGCCGCTCGTCCGCGCAGTCGCGGCACGCCGCGCGGTGAAGCTCCTCCTCCCCTGTGGCGATGAAATGCCGCAAAGAACCCGTCCAACGGTCAGCCGTGCGAGGGGCGGTCTTCGGCTGGAGCACGCTCTTGAATCGCTTGAGCCAATCCATCCGAGGACGATGGTGGCACGATCGTGGCTCGTCGGAAAGCGAGGCGCAGGACGCGGGCGGCCTCCTCGCCCAAGATCGCCCCTGATGGGCCAAGCACGGGCTGACGGATCGGCGGCCCGGGATTCGAAAGCCGACTGAAGGGCGCGAGGACCGAGATCCTATCTTCAGGGTTGCAGCGGCGTGCCAGCGGTCGGGCGGGCGCTGGCGTCGAGGACCTCGCGGATCTTCGCCAGCAGCGCCCGCGGGACCAGCGGCTTTTCCAGGAAGGCCACCCCGGGGGCGACCGCCCGCTGGTGGAGGATGGTCTCTTCGGTGTAGCCCGAGACGTAGAGCACGTTCATCCGGGGCCGGATGGGCCGGAGCCGCTCGGCCAGCTCACGTCCGCTCATCCCGGGCATGACCACGTCGGTGACCAGCAGGTGGATCGTCTCTGGGTGCCGCTCGGCGAGCCCGAGCGCCTCGGGCCCGTCCCGCGCCTCGAGGACCTGGTAGCCATGGCGCTCGAGGATGGTGCGCGCCACCGTGCGGACCTGCTCCTGGTCCTCGGCGAGCAGGATGGTCTCGGAGCCGTGCAAGGTCTCGGTCGGAGCGGCGGCGACGGGGGCGATCCCCTCCGGCTCGTCGCTGAGCGGCAGGTACACCTTGAAGGTCGAGCCGCGCCCGACCTCGCTGTACGCCCAGATGCCCCCGCCGCTCTGCTTGACGATGCCGAACACCGTCGACAGCCCGAGCCCGGTCCCCTTGCCCGCCTGCTTGGTCGTGAAGAACGGCTCGAAGATTCGCTGCAGGGTCGAGCGATCCATGCCGACGCCGGTGTCGCTGACGGCCAGCATCGCGTGCGGACCGGGGGAGATGCCGATGTGGCGCTCGGCGTAGGCGCCGTCCAGCTCGACGCGCGCGGTCTCGACGATCACGGTGCCTCCGCCCGGCATGGCGTCGCGCGCGTTCACCACCAGGTTCAAGATCACCTGCTCGAGGTGTCCACGGTCGGCCTTGATCCGGCCGAGGTCGCGCCCGCGCACGATGCGCAGGACCACGTCGTCGCCCACGATGCGGCGGATCATGCTCTCCATTCCCGCCACCACCTCGTCGAGCCGCAGGATGCGCGGCTCGATCACCTGGCGCCGGCTGAAGGCGAGGAGCTGCCGGGTCAGATCGGCGGCCCGTTCGCCGGCCTGCCGGATCTCGTCGATGTCGCCGCGCATCCGGGCGCCCGGCTCGAGGTCCTCGAGGAGCAGCGCGCAGGTGCTGAGGATCACCGACAGGAGGTTGTTGAAGTCGTGCGCGACGCCCCCGGCCAGCCGTCCGACCGCGTCCATCTTCTGGGCCTGACGCAGCTCCTCCTCGGTCCGGCGCAGGGCTTCCTCGGTCTTGCGGCGCTCGCAGAGCTCGAGCTCGGTCGCCCGCAAGAGCCGGCTGTTGGCGATGGCCAGGGCGGCGTGCCGCATGAGATCCTCGAGCAGGCGCAGATCGTCCTCGGTGTACGGGCGTCCGCGCGAGGTGCGGTACATGACCGCGGCCCCCACCACCCGGCCGTGGGCGCGCAGGGGCACCGCGATGACGCTGGTCAGATCGAGGCGGGTCAAGAGCTCGCGAAACCGAGCCTCGAGGCCTCCGAGGTGGGCCTCGGTGAGCGCCGGGATCAGCACCGACCGCCCACTCGCCGCCACCCGTCCCGTGATGCCCTGCCCGATCCGATGTGGCTCGGCCTGCATGGTCGCGAGCAGGTAGGCGAGGCGCGCCGGGTCGGGATCGTACACCGAGCCGAGCGGCTCGAAGGACTGGCCGTCGTCGGTGATCATCCGGATGGCGGCGGCTTCGCCCACCACCTCCCCCATCCGCCGCGCGACCAGGTCGAGCAGGACCCGGTAATCGCCGGTGGCCGCCGCGAACTCCTGGGACAGCTCGGACAGGAGGCGCATCCTGTCACCCATCCGGCGGTGCTCGGCCAGGTCTTCCTGGCCCCTCGAGAAGATCTGCCCGCTCACGATGGCCAGGGCCGCGCCCTCGGCCATCTGGGTCGCGAGCTCGACCTCCTCGTCGGTGAAAGGTCGGGCGTCGCGGGCGTCGGGGCCGGAGCGCGACAGCCGGAGCGTGCCGAGCGAGCGCTCCCGGGCACAGACGTGTACGCGGAGCTCGGAGCTCCCCGGGCGAGGTGGGTGGCTGCCGGGGTCCGGGAGCGCGAGGACGCAGGTGGCCCCGAGGGCCTCCGCCGCGCGCCGGACCAGCCGGTCGAGGACCAGGTTCGAGTCGGACGCGCCCTCCGAGAAGGCGCGCAACGCCTCGCCGAGGACCCGCAGGCGCGATGCGGGCTCGGCGGATCCGGGACATGGACGCTGGGCGTCCCCGGACCCGGCGAGGACCGAACCCCGGGTCACCTCGTTCGCGGGACCTGGCTCGCCAGCCCGACCACCGTGGCCCCCTTCGCGACCTGCTGCCCCTGGTGCCGTGCTGATCTTGGTGCTGGTGCTGCTGCTCATCTCCAACCCTCCCTGGCATGTGCGTGCACCCCTCGAGAGCTCCCGCGGGTCAGCTGCGGAGGCCTGACCGCCCAAAAATAGCATCGGGTGGACCCCCTGTATACACACTCGCGGCGTGCGCTGGCCCGGCAGGCGTGGACGGGGCCAGTCCGTGGCGGCGCGTCAGGCGTCGGCCGTCGGCCGCCAGGCGCCGGGCACTTTAGTTTCGCCGCGGTCCTGTCGTTTTTGGGGCAAGGATGCGCGCGCCCGCCCGAACCAGCTTGCGAGCCAAGCTGGTCAAGACCATGGTGACGACGCTGGCGGTCGTCGGTTCGGCGACGCTGGTCGTCGTCGCCGCGCTCAACGTGGCGACCTCCCGGCAGACCCTCGGGACCATCGAGAAGAACCTGCGCGACACCATCGTCGAGAAGGGCACCGGCCTCGCGACGCACCAGGCGCTGGCCCTGCGCGATCTGGTCACGGACAATGCCTTCAGCGACGTGGCCCGGCTGGTCGAGCGCACGGTCTCCACCGACCGGGATCTGGTCTACGGGCTCTTCGTCGATCCCTCGGGCAAGGCCTGGGCGCTCGCCACCACCAGGGCCGGCCCGGCTCTCCCGGCGGACTGGCACGCCTTCGGCGTCGATCCCGCGCCCGCCGCGCCGCCCGCCGGCAAGCCGCGCGACGTCGCCGTCACCCACAAGGAGATCGCCGGCCACAGCGCCTTCGAGTTCTCGATGGCGGTCACCGAGGACACCGGCGAGCTGCTCGGCGTGCTGGTGTATGGGATCTCGGACGAGCCGCTCACCCGGGCCGTGGCCGAGGCGCGCGCCGAGTCCCGGCGTGCCCTGGCGCTGACCGTCGTGCTGCTGGTCCTGCTCGGCGCCGGCACCAACGTCTTCGGCATCGTGCTGTCGCGGCGGGCCGCCTCCAAGATCACCCGCCCGGTCAGAGACCTCACCACCGCGGTCGACACCCTGGCGACGGGCAACCGGGAGATCCGGGTGGAGATCCACAGCGGGGACGAGCTCGAGCGCCTCGGCAACTCGTTCAATCGCATGGCCTCGGAGCTGAGCGAGTCCTACGCCCGCCTCGAGGAGATGAACCGGACCCTCGAGCTCAAGGTCGAGGCGCGCACCGCCGAGCTCGGCGCGCGCAACCGGGACATGCGGCTGGTGCTCGACAACGTGAACCAGGGGTTCCTGACGGTCTCGGCCCGGGGGATCCTGGCCCAGGAGCGCTCGACCATCGTCGACCGCTGGTTCGGCAGCTACGGGGCCGAGGTCCAGTTCGCCGATTACATCGGGAAGACCGACGCGCTCTACGCCGGCAGCTTCCAGATGGGCTACGAGGCCATCCTCGAGGACATCCTGCCGCGCGAGCTGTGCATCGAGCAGATGCCCGCGCGGCTGCGCACCGGCGGCCGCGAGTTCCGCTGCTCCTACAGCGCCATCGTGAAGGACGACCGGTTCGACGGGCTGCTGATCGTCATCAACGACGTCACGTCCGAGCTGCTGCACGCCCGCCAGGAGTCCGAGCGCAAGGAGATCCTGGCCATGTTCGAGTCGCTCTCCCGGGACCGGTCCGGCTTCCTCAACTTCATGGACGAGGCCAGCGAGATGGTCGGGCAGCTCGCCACGGCGAACCGCGACAAGCAGCGCCGGCTCTTGCACACCCTCAAGGGCAACGCGGCCTTGGTGGGGTTCTCGGTGGTGGCCCAGATCTGCCACCGCATCGAGGATGTCCTCGAGGAGCACGAGGGCACCGTCGGCGAGACCGAGCTCACGCCGCTCAGCGAGCGCTGGCAGGTGATCAACGAGTCGCTGCAGCGGTTCGTGGGTGACAAGGGCCATCAGGTGCTCGAGCTCAACGTCAAGGAGATCGAGCGGGTCGAGGAGATGATCCGGACCGGCGCCCCGACCACCCGGGTGCTCGACCGGCTGGCCTCCTGGTGGCTCGAGCCCGCCGAGGTGCCGATGCAGCGCCTCGGCCGCTACGCCGCCGCCCTGTCCAACCGGCTCGGGAAGGCGCCGGTCGAGGTGGACGTGCGCTCGAACGGGGTTCGTCTGGCCCCCAAGGCCTGGGCCGGGTTCTGGACCGACCTGGTCCACGTGGTGCGCAACGCGGTGGATCACGGCCTCGAGACGCCGGACGAGCGGGCCGAGGTCGGCAAGCCGGCGGTGGCGCACATCCGCATGAGCTCCTTCATCCACTCCGGCAACCGCCTGGTCATCGAGATCGCGGACGACGGCCGCGGGGTCGACTGGGAGGGGGTGCGACGCAAGGCGGTCGGCCTCGGCATCCCCTCGGCGACCGAGGAGGATCTGGTGCGGGCGATCTTCACCACGGGCGTCAGCACCCGGGACGAGGTCACCACCATGTCGGGCCGGGGGGTCGGGCTATCGGCCGTGCGTCAGCAGGTCGAGGATCTCGGGGGAACCACCGCGCTCGAGAGTGAGCTGGGACGAGGGACCTGCTTCCGGTTCACCTTCTCGCTGCGCGACGTCGGTCCGCGCTTCGGGGTGGACATGGACACCGAAACCACCCGCAGCGCCGCGTGAGAGAGAGGATCCCGCATGCGGCTCGACGTGCGGCTGGAGGCCCTGGCAGGCGCAAAGATCTGCGCGCCCGGAAGGCCGGCGGGAGCTCGTATTTGGGAAGCTTATTCCATCCCATATGGTATTTTATAGCGTGAGCAGCACCATCGTTCGCGCGATCCCCGGTTTTTGCCAGCCCATCAGCTCCCTCTCGCACCTGGCGGCCGCGGCGGTCGCGGTGGTGGCCGCGGTCCCGCTGATTCGCAGCGCCGCCGGCAACCGCGGGCGGGTGACGGCGATCGCCGTCTACGCCTGCTGTGTGATCGCCACGCTCGCCATCAGCGGCGCGTACCATTCCCTCGAGCGGGGATGCGCGGCGCGGAGTGTGATGATGCGCATCGATCACTACTGCATCTGGCTGCTCATCGCCGGGACCTTCACCGCGCTGCATGGGGTGATGTTCAAGGGCATCTGGCGGCACGGGGTGATGATCTTCGCCTGGACCTACGCGGCGGTCGGGGTGTCGCTGCAGGTCTACCGCTTCGACATCTTCGCGGGACCGGCGGGCCTGGTGCTCTACCTCGGGCTCGGTTGGTTCGGGGTTGTATCGATCTACAAGGCGGGCAAGCAGATCGGCTTCCGGGCGGTGCGACCCATCTGGCTGGCCGGCGTCGCATTCTCGGCCGGGGCGGTGCTGGAGGCCACCGGACATCCGCGCATCATCGATCGCTGGGTGGGGCCGCACGAGATGTTCCACATGGCGGTGATCATCGGGGTGGCCTTGCACTGGACGTTCATCCGTCGGATGGTCCGGCGCTACGCGGCCGCGCCCGACCCGGGGCAGTCGTCCGGGTACCCGGAGCCGCCCATGGGGGCTGTGGCCAAGCTGGCATGAGCCCGAAGCTGGCGTAGAGTTCGGGGGTGAATCTTCGGCGAGAGCACGCGCCCCGCTATGCGGCGGTGGCCTTGCTCGTCGCCATCGCCACCGGCGCCACCCTGCTCGGCGTGGCGATGTACCGCTACCCGGGAGGGACGGTCCTCGATCCGCACGGGTCGCAGCACTCCCTGTGGTTCAATTTTCTGTGCGACCTGACCAGCGCCTGCGCCCGCAACGGGTTGCCCAACACCGCCTGCCGGAGCGTCGCCCGGGCCGGCATGCTCTGCCTGGCCCTGGCGCTGGCGTTGTTCTGGATCGTGCTGCCAACGCTCCTGCCCGGCCACAAGATCCTCGGCCGCGCGATCCGCGCCGCGGGCTGCCTGTCGGCGGCGGGGGTGATCACCGTGCCCTTCGCCGACGGGGCGTTGCACGCGCTGGCGATCTTCTCGGCCTCGGTCCCGGCGCTGCTGGCCGGGGTCCTCGGATTCGCCGGGGTCCTGCGCTGCGTTCGCGACCGCTGGCTGCTCGGGGCCGCGGCCTTCGCGATCGTGGCGACGGTCGTGGATTCTGTGCTCTATGCGCGCAAGATCGTCGAACAATCCGAGGTGGATCCGCCGGCCCTGCCGCTCTTCCAGCGGCTGGCGTTCTTGTTCTTGCTGATCTGGATGGCCATGGTCGCCTGGCGGGTCCTGCGCCTGGGGGGCGGCGAGCGGCGCGATCGGCCCTGAGCGACCGGGCTACCCGACCTCGTCGGTTCGCACCAGGAAGCTCTCGAGGGTGTTCGGTCCGAACGTGGTGGTGATGGCGACGTCGGCGGCATCGCGGCCACGCGCGATGAGGATCCGCCCGATGCGCGGCATGTTGTTGCGGGGATCGAAGGTGTGCCACTGTCCCCCGAGGTACGCCTCGAACCAGCCCGCGAAGTCCATGACCCCGTAGGGCGGGGGCATGCCGACGTCCCCGAGATAGCCGGTGCAGTAGCGGGCCGGGATGTTCATGCAGCGGCACAGGGTCACCGCCAGGTGGGCGAAGTCCCGGCACACGCCCTTGCGATCGCGGTAGACCTCCCACGCGGTCTTGGTCGGGCTGGCGTGCTCGTAGCCGAACGTGATGTGGTTGTGGACGAAGTCGCAGATGGCCTGCGCCCGGGCCCAGCCCGGCGGGGTGTTCGCGAAGAGCTTCCAGGCGATCTCGGAGAGCTTGTCCGTCTCGCAGTAGCGACTCCCGAGCAGGAAGAGCAGGGTCTCCTCGGGGAGCTCCTCGACCGGGTGCTGGGGCGCGAAGGGGACGACCGGGTCGGGCCGGCCCGAGTCGTTGATGACCGCGTCCGAGAACACCTTGAACTTTCCGGCCGGCGCGACGAGGCGGGTGCACCAGTTCCCGAACGAGTCGCGGTAGGATCGGATCGGCACCGAAGGGTGGGTCAGCATGTGATCGGGGCGCACCAGATCCGAGGCCCGCGAGTAGTGGACATTCAACGTCAGGATCATGGGCGTGGGTTGCGGAAGGGTGTAATTCAGCTCGTAGCCCAGTCGAATCTGCATGAAGGCACGCTAGCACGCGGGTCGAGCCGGGCCGCGTAAAAGGGCTGGTCGACGAATTACGCTCCAGCTGGAAACCTGGCGGAAGCATGCCGAAGGGCCTCGGCCAGGCGATCCGCCCACCGACCTTGACCGTCCGGCTCGGCGATCAGATCTTGCCGGAGCTCGAGCTCGACGTGCAGATTCCCCCGTCGCTCGCCGTGGTGGATCACGCCGTAGTCGCTGCGGTCGTCGACGGCGTAAGGCTGGTTGTCGCCGACCACCAGCGCGGGATCGGCCCGCAGCCAATCGCGCACGACGACCCCGAGCCGCGGATCGCGCTGGTAGAGCACCCCCACGTGCCACGGGCGCGGCACCCCGAGAAACACCGGCGTGAAGCTGTGCAGGGCGATGAGGATGGTCGGCAGCCCGATCGCCGCGCGCCGGTCGAGCGCCTGGACGATGCGCGCGTGATAGGGCTCGAAGACCGCGTGCCTGCGCGCCTCGAGCTGGGAGGGCGCGAGCCCGCGGTTGCCGGGGATCTCGGTGGCCTCGCTGCGCGTGACCACGGAGTCGTCGGAGCCCGGTGGCCGGTTGCAGTCGATCACCAGCCGCGAATAGCGCTGCAAGACCGCGGTGGCGCCGAGGGCCGTCGCGAGCCGGCGGGCCACACCGGCCGCGCCAATGTCCCAGGCGATGTGGCTCTCGAGGGCGGCCGGCGACAGCCCCAGCGTCCCGAGCGCGCGCGGGAGCCGAGGACTCGCGTGATCGCAGGTGATGAAGAAGGGCGAGGCGCCCGCTCCCGGCAGGAGCTCCACGGGGTCGGGCTCGTCGTCGCCGAGCAGGGCCCGGGCCGCCTCGGCTTCATCATCGCTGTCGCTGGTCATTTCTCCGTGTGGGCTCCGGAGGTCAGCATATACGGCGGCATCGGCCTCGACGCCACCGCGCGCAACCAGTGCCACAGGAGGGTCGCATCGGCCTCGGTCATGAAGCGCATGGCCGGCATCATGAGACCCCGCTCCGCGGCATCGAGGGGCTTGTAGGCCACATGATAGAAGAGGTTGCGCACCGGCTTGTGGTAGCTGTAGATGGGCGTCGGCTCGACGAAATCCCAGCCGAAATTGGCCCCCACCTTGCGAGCCCCGTGACAGAACTGGCAGCTCTGGCGGAAGATCGCCAGCCCCTGGTGCACCGAGGCGTCGCCGCCCACCTCGAACTGGTGATAGTACGGCTCGGCCGCCACCAGCTCGATGCTGGTCAAGGTGTCGGCGTGCGCCCAGGGCGAGAACGAGGACTGGGCGGCCGGGGACATGGCCGGGTGCCAGGCCTCGGCCACCACCAGCTTGTTGCCGGTGAAGGCGATCGGGCGCACATCGATGGCCTTGGTCCCCGCCGTGGCGGTCGCGGCGGTCGCGGCGTTGGGCTTGGCGATCTCGGGGAAGGCGGCGAGCCGCATGGGCCCCGTCGGCGTCGTGCGCATGCCGCGCGCGATGAAGGGGTCGAGGCGCTTCATGGTCGCGGCGTCACGGAAGGGGAGGGGAATCGCCATGCCGTTGGCGAAGTGCAGGATGGCGAGATCGAGGGTGGGCTCGGGCGCGAAACGCTCCAGGGCGGATTGCAGCGGCAAGCCCCGGAACAGATGGATACCCCCGTACTGGGCATCCACCCGCTGCACGTCGACGAGCGGGAGCCGGTCGAGGTCGAGGCGGAGAGTCCGCGCGCGCGGCGCCTCGTCGGTCCGAGCGAGGGCCCGCGCGGCGGTTCCACCGCGCGTGTGGTCGAGGGGATCGTCGGCGCGCACCCAGATGTCGATCGTGGTGGTGTCGGCGCCCGGGGGCCGCGCCGCCTCGGTCGCAGGGTCGGGTGGGGCCGAGGGAGACGCCGACGCGACGCCGCCAGTCACGGCCGCCCACGTCAACGCCGACACCAGGAGCGTGTGGACCTGCCTCGATCTCGGGGACGGATTCGATCGCGTGGCTCTCTTCATGTGACCAGGCGTAAGCAAGGTGTGTTCCGCAGCCACAGACGCGCCTGCGGGGCTCGCCGGACGCGCCTGCGGCGCTCGCGGGAAGGGGAGGACCCCTCCCCGCGGGCCCCTCCCGACGGAACAAGTTTCGGGCCCGGATGTGCTTTGCCGAGGCTGTCTCTGGTTGGCAAAGCCAACCTCCGATCCACCGCATGGAGGGCGTGGACGTGGGGCATGAGTCAACCGAGCCCCAACCCCCTTCTCTCATCCCCTCGCCCGCGGAGCGGGGGGCCAGGGAGAGGGGCCCTCTCCATTCCGGGGCGGCATGGCGAAGTATCGGGCGAGCGTAGCGCGGGGACGTGCGAGCGGCAGCGAGCCACGTCCCCGGTTGAATCGCCGGGCGGGGACGTGCGAGCGGCGGCGAGCCACGTCCCCGGTTGAATCGCCGGGCGGGGACGTGCGAGCGGCGGCGAGCCACGTCCTCGATTGATACGTCGGGGCGGCGCGTGCGTTGCATCGTGGGCCCGTCATCACGATGCTGTCTTTCATGGCAACCCGGGGGTCGCGGGCAGTGGACGACGAGGGGCGGCAGGGCGCGCCGCTGACGAGCGCAGAGCCCACCGGGGCGGGGCTGCTCGAGGATCTGGCCCGGCCGGAGGCGTTTCCCGAGCCGCGGCCCGCCCGGGTCTCGGTCGTCATCACCCACGCCTCGTTCGTCTTCCTGACCGACGACACGGTCTGGAAGGTCAAGCGGCCCGTCGATTACGGCTTTCTCGACTACTCGACCCTCGAGAAGCGGCGCGAGAGCTGCGAGAACGAGGTGCGGCTCGGCGCGCGTCTGGCTCCCGACGTCTATCTCGGGGTCGAGCCGGTCTTTCTCGGCGCGGGTGGCTTCACCTTTCGGGGCCCCGGGTCCATCGTGGACTGCGCGGTGCGCATGCGGCGCCTGCCCGACGCCGACAGCGCCCTCGCGCGCTTGCGATCGGGGCGGCTCGGATTGGCCCAGCTCGGGGCCCTGTGCGATCGGCTGGCAGCCTTTTACCGGGTGGCGCCGCGCGCCGATCCGTTCGGGTCCCCGGCGAATCTCCGGTCCCAGATCGAGGAGAACCTGCGCCAGTCCTCGCCGTTCGCCGGGCGGTTCGTGGCGCCGGAGCGCCTGGCGCGCATCCATCACTGGCAGGTCGCCGCGCTGGAGGGGGCGCGGCCCCTCCTGCGCCAGCGGGTGCGCGAGGGACACGTCCGCGAGGGCCACGGGGATCTTCGCCTCGAGCACGTCTACTTCCCCGAGGGACCTGGGGGCGCGGGCCAGCCGATCGTCATCGATCCCATCGAATTCAACGCGGCCTTCCGCTGCCAGGATGCGGCGCTCGACGTGGCCTTCCTGGTCATGGAGCTCGAGGCGGCGGGCCGCGGCGAGCTCGCCGCGTACGTGCTGTCGCGGTTCGCCGAGTCCTCGGGAGACTACGGCTTCTTTCCGCTGCTGGATCTGTACGTCGGACACCGGGCCTGGGTGCGCGCCAAGGTGGCCTGCTTCGTGGCCGCCGACCCCGGAACACCTGCCGAGAAGGTCATGCGCAAGCAATCCGAGGCGGCCACCCTCTTCTCGCTGGCCGAGGCGCTCACGTTGCCACGTCCGAGGGGCGGGCCGCTCTTCGTGGTGGCGGGGATGATCGGCGCTGGCAAGAGCACCGTGGCGGCGGCCCTCGGGCTCGCGAGGCGCGCGCCGGTCATCTCGTCGGACGCCACGCGCAAGAGCCTGGCCGGGCTGGCCCCAGGGACCGCGGGCGGACCTGAGCTCTACGATGCGCGCGCCACGGCGCGGACGTACCGGGAGATGCTCCACCGGGCCGATCTGGTCCTGCGCTCGGGGCGGGAGGTGATCCTCGACGGGACCTTTCGCACGCCGCGCCTCCGGCAGTTGGCGCGCGCGCTGGCGGCGCGCCACGGGCGCCGCTTCTTGTTCCTCGCGGTGGATGCCGATGACGAGACGCTGCTCGCCCGGCTGCGCGCGCGGGAAGGCGCGGCCGGGGTGGTCTCCGACGCGCGCGCGGACCTCTTGCCGTGGTTCCGCAGCCAGTACCAGCCGCCGACCGAGCTCGGGCCCGACGAGCTCGTGCCGATCGACGGGCGCGTGCCGCCCGACGCCATCGTGGCGGGCATCGAGGCGGCGGTCGAGGCGGGCATGGAGCAAACGCCGCGTCGCGCCGCCGGGACGAACCCGTAGCGAGCCCGGCCGAAACCGGCAAGGCGTGCCGGCCAGAGCCAGCCCGGTGAAATTCGTGCGCGTTTCGCTCCCGGAGTCGCAGACGGGGCTGGGCCCGGAAGCCCAGTGCGTGCGGTCGAGGCCGTCGCCAGCCGCCACGGTGTGGTGGCATGGAGGATGCTGACACTCTGGATGGGATGCTGGTCCGCGTGACCAGCGGTCACGCGAGAGAGGTCGGCGGCGCTGGGCGGGCGGTCATCGTGGCTGTCCCCGACCCCGAACCCGAGGGAGGCACTCATGAGCGAACAGCAGGTGTGGACCATGCCCCCGCGCCCCGTCAACGCCGAGACCGCATTGCGGTGCATCCGCGCCCAGCACGGGCAGATTCGCGCGCTGCTGACCCGGGCGCAGTCGGTCGCTCGGGCGGCGCTCGAAGGCAGACCCGAGGAGCCCGATGCGGTCGCGTCGACGATCGGAGACATTCGCACGACGATGGAGGTACACCTCGGGTTCGAGGAGCGGGTGTTGCTGCCACTGCTCGAGTGCGATCTCCCGCTCGGTCCCGAGCGGGGCGCCCGGTTGCGAGACGAGCATCGCCGTCAGCGCGAGCTGCTCGGAGCGTTGCACCGCGAAGCCCAGAACAATCCCGCTCTGCCCACCTTGTCGGTCAAGCTGGAGTTTCTCATCGACTGGCTGACGACCGACATGGCGGAGGAGGAAGAGCAGGTCCTGGTGGGCGACGTGGTGCGGGACGACCAGATCACGATCGATCAATCGTGCGGCTGACATTCGTCAGCCTCTGCGTGCGGCTGACATTCGTCAGCCTCTGCGTGCGGCTGACATTCGTCCGTGCGGCTGACATTCGTCAGCCTCTGCGTCCGGCTGACTGACGTCAGCCTCTGCTGGCGGGCGGTGGGTGGGCGGTGGTGGCGGG
>CAZIOH010000073.1:0-1415 GCA_964540815.1 uncultured Myxococcales bacterium
GGTAAACGCGGCGGACTTAAAATCCGCTGCCCGCAAGGGCTTACGGGTTCAAGCCCCGTCCCCGGCACCATGCGGAGATGATCGGGGGATTGCGTCGAGGTTGAGCGGGGTCGCGTGCGGTCGAGGGAAGGGCGCGGGTACCAAACGGGTACGACCGCGGCCGACAATCCCTCGACGTTCCGTGTCCTCTCCGGCGCCGCAGTGGTGCGACACAAGTGACGCGTCCCACTCTTTTCCGGGAACGAGGGCGGTGACCACCCTCTCGCGGGGCTGTGTCAGTCGTCCATTGGCGTCCATGGACGACGTCCAGGTAATGGTACACGTCGCCTGTTGACTCAGCCGTCCCAGATCGAATCGGGGATGAGGAACGGGGCTCTCGCCAGTAAGACCCGCTTGTCAGCGGGCGGTCTCGCCTTGACGCCCCAGCTCTTCGCGGTCGAGTACGGGACCCTGAGCTGGGCTGCAATCGCGTAGATCGACAGCCCAGAGTTCTTCGAGGCGATGGCCATCGGCCGCCTCGGCTTCTTGATCCGCTGCCCTCGGCGACTCACGGGATCGGCGCTGGGACCTTCCACTGTTCGTCCTGTCGTGCCGCTATGGACGACAGATGGCAAAGGCGCCGGCGTCGGGAAAGGATAACGGGGCTCGAGCTTCGGCCAAGCCGAGATCGGCACTCCGAGCTCGGCCCTCACGGCTTCGGCAAAGGCCCGCGACACGGGAGCCTTGCCGGCGAGCATCAGGCGGACCCACTTCGGATCGACGTCCCGCTGATCCCACCATGCGTCGAAGATCGCATCAAACAGAACGTGCGGCGCCACTTCGGGCACAATGTCGCGTCGCGGGCACCGGCGTCAAGTGATCGTCGTCGGGGTCGATCCAGGCTCCATCCGAGGCGGATACGGCATGATTCGAAGCGCGGGCCAGCGGCTGCACTACCTCGGCTGCGGTCTCATCTCGGCCCCGGCCTGGTGGCCCTCGAGCGTCGGCTCGCCGAGAACGGCGACCGCATCGAGGAGGCCGCGAGTGAGGCGACCGAGTTCGGCGAGCTTTGCGAGCCCCGCGACGGGGGTGGAGGCCGGATACGTCGAGGGCAAGGTGGCCTTGGCGAGCGCCCGCAGGGTGGGCCCCGTTCGTCCATTGCCGCCAGTTTCGGGGTAGGCGCGACCGGATGGAGGTCGTTCTCATCCTTCAGGATCTCGGCGATATGAACGACGGAGTGCCTTCGATCGGTACGGCGAGGCTTTGCCGATGCCATCCTCTTCGTCCCCGTCGGCGTCCTCGTGGACGGCTGCTCCTGTGGGCCCCATCCGCCAACGTGCGGGTTCGCCGGGCCCCCCTGCACGTCTGAGAGCTACCGCGCCCAGAGGAGCGCGAGATCGAGCTCGATGGCGTCGAAGGGCTCGGCCCTGACCTTC
>CAZIOH010000073.1:1515-34373 GCA_964540815.1 uncultured Myxococcales bacterium
TATCGAGGGTCCTTTGCAGTGGATCCACGAACCACAGGTGGCTCACTCCCCACCGCGCGTAGTGCGGCAGCTTCTTGACCCGGTCGAGCTTGCCCGTGGAGGGTGACACGATCTCGCACACCCAATCGGGCGCCAGCTCGAAGAAGGGCGCATCGGGGATCACCGGAATGCGCTCGCGTCGCCAGCCGGAGAGATCGGGGACCATGACTTGCCCGCCGATATGGATCTCGGGCTCGGAGAGAATGACCCAGCCTCCGGGACCGCCGCGCCCGCGCCAGAATGGCGGGACCAACTCCCCACCGAGAGTCGACGACGCAATGGCGTGCGGCGAGGGCCGCGGCGAGACGTAGAGCTCGCCATCGACGATCTCGCCCACCACGTGCTCAGGCAGCGCGAGGATGTCGGCGTAGGTGACGGCGGACTTGCGCGCGGGGAAAGACACTCCAGCAAACTGTAACCAATAGACGACGGAGGGCAAGCGAGAAAGCCCGCTGCCAACTGATGGGTTTGCAGTCGCCGGAGATCCGGACGCCGGCCCACTGGAATGAGATCACGGTGCGAGTCGGCGCGACGCTACCGCTCGAGATGCGCGCCTTCGAGGATGCCTCTTTTCGCGTGTTGTCCGCCTTCGACACGATGGGAGGCGCCGGAAGGCTCGCACGAGGCCATCCGCACCTGTCGCCTGTCGGCTACCGGCGCAGTGCCCGCCGGCGCGACGACGACGGGGCCCGCGCGCCCGCGCCCTCGTCAACGGAGGGAGGCGAGGAGGATAGCCACCACCCCGGCGTCGCGCGGCACCACTTCCTGCCGATCGATTCGAGGCGTCGGGTCGAGGCGACTCCAAGATGGTGTCGGAGGGGTGCGTCCATGCTCGCGCCGTCAACGGCCCCGATGACCGCCGAAGCGGCGAGAGCGGTCCACTTTCCCGAAGGACTCGGGCGTCATGGACTGGCCCGCGGCGAAGCTCGAGCACGTGCTCTTCGCGACCCTGGCGCGCATCGGCCACACCCCGCATCCGCGTCCGCACCTTCGACAGCTCTGGGGCGCGAGGCGCGCGGGGGCCGGGGAGTTACCAGACCACCTGGAGGAGCTTGGTGGAGCGGATGGTCCGGTCCTTGGTCACGAGTGGCGCCTTGCATTGCAATGCGGTCGCCACGATGAAACGATCGGCGGGATCGTCGTGCATCTCCAGAGCGTCGGCATCGATCGCGATCCTGGCGTCGAGGGCGACAACCCTGATCCGACCGGTGCTCTCGAGTCCGTCCAGCCACATGCTCGGGCTCACTGGCAATTGGATGCGCCCCTTGCGGACGAGCAGGGCGGCCTCCCAGAAGACGATCCCAGGAATCAGCAGCTCGGATGCAGAATCCACAGACTTGCGGGCGGTGCGACTCAGCTTCTCTGGAAGGAAGCTCCACCAGAGCGCAACATGGGTGTCGAGCACCAGCGCGCTCATTCGTCGAGTGCCTGCCAGCCGGCGAGGTCGCTCGAGGGCGCCAGCAATGCATCATCATTCACGAGCTGGCGGGCCTTGCCGCGCCATTGCGCCAGAAGAGCTCGTTCCCGATCTCGGGGCTCTTCCATCGGCACGAGACGGGCCACCCGCTTGCCGCGCTTGGTGATGACGATTTCCTGCTTGCTCGATGCGACGTCGTCGATCAGGGCCAGACACCCCTGCTTGAACATCCCCGCCGGGACTTCCTTCCTGGTCGTGGCCATGGTCATAGTCTATGGCCATGAGCGCCGGCCAGCAAGGCACGTTCAGGGCGGCTGGCGCTGGACGCCGGCCTGCCGCTCAGTCGAAGGTCGAGCCGGTGATGCTGACGCCGGCGTCGCCGGGTTTGTCGCGGGCCTCCACATAGATGCCGGGGTGGGACTGGACGCTGCCCTGGTTGCTGTTGGCGTGGAAGGTGGACTGGTCGATGACGAGATCGCCGTTCAGGTCGTCGACCACCTGGAAGATCGCGCCCGAGCCGAGCTCGTTGGCCTGGTTCCCGTCGAAGATCGTGCCACAGATGCTGAGGGTGAAGTCGTTGCCGTCATTGGAGATGGCGCCGCCGAGGCCTCCGCCGGTGGTGCCGGCCCGGGCGGGGTTCTCTCCGTGGCCCACCGCCTGGTTGCCGCTGAACAGGCTGTTCAGGATGGTGAACGACGCGAACAGCCCCCGAGCGCGCCACCGTTCGAGCCGGAGTTGTCCTCGAAGCTGCTGCCGACGATGTATGCCGGCTGGGTTTGCTGGAACGCGTAAATCGCGCCGCCTCCGTAGTCTTCCCCGAGGGTGATCTCGGTGCTGCCGGTGATTCGGATGTTCACGGCCTTGAAGGTCCCGCCGCCCACGGATCCCCCCCCGGCCATGATAGCCACGGAGACCGATTTTGGCGCGTCCGAGCGTCCGAGCCTCGACGAAGCAGCGGTGCGTCCGGTTCGGAGGCGTACCTCGCTTTGTGAGTTGCGTGGCCGAATTCGCTCGAATAGTTTGGACGAGATTGCTGCCCACTTGGACAGGTTGGCCTGCTCGAGGGAAGCGCTTCCTCGCCGGCCTCGGGTTTTCGACGCTGCTTCTCTTCGGTGCCGCGCCCGTGCGGGCTCACGACAAGCTCGAGTGTGTCCGGGCCCACGAGCGCGCGCAGGAGCTCCAGCGGACTGGTGACCTGCGCGGACGGCTGGAGCAGCTCGCCATCTGTGCGTCGACGACCTGTCCCACGCTCGTCCAGGACGACTGCCGGGCATGGTCGAGCCAGGCAGAGACCGCCCCGCGCAAACTGGAGGCACCGACGAGCGATGGGACGGATTCGACCACGTCGTCCCCCGCCGCTCCGGGTGAGCCGGAAATCGCGCCCTTCGGCACTGGCCCTTCGAACCCGGACGCCGTCGCGCGCGGCCAGCAGGCAGGTGGGCCGCCTGTCGGGCCCGTCGAGCGAGGCGAGCGAGTCGACGTCGACAATGATCAGCATGGTGCGCAGCTACAAGCCGAGGTGTCGTCACGGCAGCAGGGCGGCCGATCGGGGAACCGGCTCGGCCTGTCCGCCAGCGCCGGAGCGGGGGGCGGGACGGCCAGCGATGCGTTCGGACGGGATTCCCCGCTGTTCGCGCGGACGCACGCCAGGCCACGGCGGACCTGGGTCGCACCCCTGCTGCTCGGCTCGGCCGCCGGTCTTGCTCTGGCCGCAGGGGCCTACCTCGGGTTGAGTGGACGTTCGAGCGCCAGCGATTTGCGGGACACCTGCGCTCCGGCGTGCAGCCCTTCGGAGGTGTCCGCGGTTCGAACCCGGCTGCTGGTTGCCGATCTCACGATGTTGGCTGGAGCGCTTTGCGCAGGAGCCACCGCCTGGCTTCTCTGGGACCGATCCGCCGCTCATGCAACCCCCTCATCCCAATCCCCGTCCCCATCCTCTGCGTCATTCTCGTCCGCATTCCCCTCGGCATCCCTGTCTTCGAGCGACGTCCGACTGCAATACGTCGGGCACTTCTGAGCGACCAGGGACGGACCGTCGACCTCCACGAGCCCACATCCTCGCCGCGCTCGTCCTGGCGTGGGGCGGATGCTCTCTCACCACGGATCTCTCGAACCTCTCCGTCGACCAGGACCGTGACGCGGGTCTCGCCGAGCTGCCGGTGGGCTCGGACGATGCGCCGCCCCCCGATCTCGCATCGGATCCCCTCGGTGGGACGATGGCGGCGCCCGACGCGAACGTCGCCGCCGACGCCGCGCCGGACGAGGCACCCTCCCCGAACCCGGATGCCCCGGCGACGGTCGACGGCGGATCGCCGGTGACGTGGGATGCGGTCGGGACCGTCGAGGCGACGGCGTCCGATGCCACCGGGGGCTCCCTCGACGCGCGAGAGGGTGCCAGCGACGCCGCCAGTCCCGACGCGGTCGCTCCCCCCAACGACGCGGGTCCGACGGCGCAGCAGGACGGACCCCCGGGCGGACCCGACGGCGACGATGCCGCACCCATGCCCATGCCCATGCCCATGCCCATGCCGATCTCGATGTGCGATCCACGCGCCGCCTCGAGCGCGTCACTCGCGCTCGGGTCGAGTCCGGCGATCACGGCTTGCGGGACACCCATCGCGGAGCTCCCGGCCCTCTTCGTCGCGGTGGATCCCCGGACCTTCGACGGCTCCAGTGCCTGCGGAGGATGCGTGCGCATCGAGACCGCCGCCACCGCCCTCGAGCTCCCGGTGGTCGACCTCGGCGCCAGCCTGGCGCCCGTCACGCAGCCGACCTTGCTGGTGAGCCAGCCCGCCTTGTCGATGTTGCTCCCGAACGGCGACATCTTCGCCTCGACGGGGGCGTCGTGGCGGTTCGTCTCGTGTTCGCAGGCTCCGCCCGCGATGACGTTCACCCTTCAGCTCGGCAGCAATCCGAGCTACTCGGCGGTCCTCATCCAGAATCACCGCAATCGCCTCAGCCGCGTCGAGTACAAGCGCGGCGACGTCTACGTCCCGCTGGTGCGAACCACCTACAACTACTGGGTGTCCTCGAGCGGGATGGGCCCTGGCCCCTTCACGCTGCGCATCACCGACGTTCTCACCCAGTCGGTGGAGCAGGCCGGCGTCCCTCTCGCTCCCGGCGTGCCCTTCGTGGGCAACGTCCAGTTCCCGCCCTGCCCGAAGTGATCTCGCCGCCCGACCGAGCACCCGGGCCGACCCGCCGAGACGCGCTTCCGGATCAGAGACAGGCGGGCTTGAAGTGCTTGATGCCGCCGGCGTCGAAGTAATAAGGCGGCGAGCAACCTTCATCCCTGGCCACCCAGCCCTCGGCTGCACCGCGACCACGGAGCTCCGGGACCTGGCTCGCCCGTCGGGGAGCCCCCGCCCGTCCGACGGCGGCCGGCCCGATCGAGACCGCTCTGGTCGCGTGGTTCGTCCTCGCCCGCCGCGCCACCGCTCGCTCCACCAAGCCCGCGCCCGCGGACGGGCCAGGGCCCGCGCGGTCGGGGTCGGTCGCGCGTGGCCCGGGTGAGGGCGGACCGAGCATGGTCAGGAGCGGCTGGACCGGCGCCGCGACGACGCTCGCCACCCGCCCATCGCCGAACCCGCCACCGACGGGGGCCGGTCGGGCGCGGTGATGAACGGCCGTCCACACCAGGACCGTTCCGAGACCCACGACGCCCACCAGCGCCAATGCCGCCGCCAGTCCGCTCCGCGCGGCCACGGGAGTCGAACCGGGTGGCGGTTGGCCTGGTTGCTCAGGCTCAGCTGGGTGCGGTGTGGCGAGGGAGGGCAGATCGCTCGCCGTCGGTGGCCGCGATCGCCGGAAATTCACGGTGACGTTGTTCTCCGAGGATCTCGGGCTGGACCAGGGCGCGCTCGAGCCCCTCGCTTCACCGCCGCCAACCGCTCCGCCCGCCGCCTCCGCCGCCTCCGCCGCCCGAGAGAAGACCATGGCGCCTGGCTCGGCGGCTGGGCTGGTCTCGATGTCGCGCACCAGGCGCGCCCGAGCCTGCGCCCCCTCGCCCCAGGTCTGCTCGACCCAGGCCCCGAGCTCGGTCCGGGGCAGGATGCCACCCAGCGCCTCGATCGCGATCGCCAGCTCATGGGCGGTGGCGAAGCGCTGCTCCGGATCTCGATGCAAACCGCGCATCACAATCTGGTCGAGCGCGGCCGTCACCCCGGGATTGATGGTGCTGGGGGCCGCCACCGGCCCGTTCAGGATCAGGTGCTCGAGGAACTGCCGATCCCGCGAGCTGAACAGCCGGCGGCCGGCCAGCATCTCCCACAACATCACCGAGGCCGAGTAGATGTCCACCCGCCGATCGACGCTTCGTCCCTGCAGCTGCTCGGGCGACACGTAGGAGAGCTTGCCCTTGATCTGCCCGGCCCGGGTGGTCTGACTGCGACCGTTGGCCCGCGCCACTCCAAAATCGAGGAGCCGCGGGCGTCCATCGATCCCCACGACGACGTTCTGGGGCGTGACATCCCGGTGGATGATCCGCAGGGACTCGCCGTCGGCACCCTTGGTCTCGTGGGCGGCGTGAAGCCCGTGCAAGACCCCGACGATGATGGTGGCGGCGATCGCCGGGGGGAAGGGCCCGCGGTTCAGGCTCTGCAGCTGGGCCACGGACTCTCCGTGGACGTACTCCATGACCAGCATCGCCTGGCCGGCACCCACCCGGTCCGACACCAGGTCGAGGATGGGAACCACGTTCGGATGCTTCACCCGCGCCGCCACGCGCATCTCGTCCTGGAACATCGCCGCGAAGTCCTCGTCGTGCGCGAACTGCGGGTGGAGCTCCTTGACGGCGACGACGCGTGCAGGACCCTGTGGGCCGAGCTCCCGAGCGAGGCGGATGGTCGCCATCCCGCCGCGGGCGATCTCGCCGTAGAGCGCGTACGCGTGCGGTGCCGCGAGCGCCGTCTCCGCCGCCGCGTCTCCGCCCGACCGCCGAAACCAGGACCGAGTCCCCATCGCCCATTCAGCGTATCCGGCTTCCGGGAGCGGGCAAAGGTCTCCCCGGGCACGCGCCAACGGTGTTAGGAGCCGGCTCGACACGGCGTGTGCAGCGCGTGCGTCGTGACGGACGTGGCGACGCCGCGATGGCGCAATGCGCGGGTGCCAGGCGCCAAGGCGCCCGCGGCATTGGCGTCGCCATCCGCCCCGGGCGTCGTGATCCGATCCATGGCGTCGCGCGTACCGTTCCCGTGCGCGCCGACCGGCGAGGCGCCCCGGGCGACGGCGGGGCCGGCGAACCGAACGGAGCGCGTCCACCCCCATCACAACCGCTACCACGACCACCACCACCACCACCACAGGAGCAGACAATGGGTCAGACATCGGGTCAGATATCGGGTCAGACACCGGATGAGAAGTTCGTGCGCGACGGTTTCGGCTACCTGAACGCGCGCAACCTGGACGCGTTCTTCGCGCTCTACTCGGAAGATGTGCGCAACCCGAGCCTCGCGAAGCTCGGGTTGCCCATCAACAAGGACGGCTTTCGTGCATTCGTGGGCGGCTTTTACGCCAGCTTCAGCGATCCGCGCTTCACCCCGCGGTCCATCGTGTGCAGCGGCGACACGGCCATGTTTCGCTGGGTGTTCACCGGCAAGCACACCGCCGATTTCAACGGGGTCAAGCCGACCGGCAAGAACGTGGACGTCGACTGCTTCACCACCTTTCGCATGGCACCCGATGGCAAGGTCATCGAGCAGCACGACCTCGGGGACATGCTGTCCCTCTTCAAGCAGCTCGGCGCCATCGCCTGAGCAGCTCCGCTGACGCAACTTGGACGAACAGGTTGGGGAGTCGCGACCCACCGCGTGGCGTGACGCAGACCCGCGGCGCGGGGGGCGCGGCGTGCAGATCCCGGCGTTGAAAGTCCGGGGCAGGGGCTGGTACGTTCCTGTCATGGATCGATCACAGACCGCCCAGCCCGAGGCGACCGGTCCTGGGCTCGGCGGTGGCGACGGCGACGGTGGCGGCACCAGCCGTGACCGCGACGAGGCGGCGCTGATCGCGGCCGTGGCCGCCGGCGATCGGCCGGCGCTGGCCGACCTCTACGATCGCCACGCCTCCCGGCTGGCGGCCCTGGTGGCGCACATCTTGCGCGATCCGGCCCAGGCCGAGGACGTCGTCCACGACGTCTTCGTCGAGGTGTGGCACCATGCCCACGCGTTCGACGCCAGCCGCGGCAACGTGCGCGCCTGGTTGACCGTGCGGGCGCGCTCGCGCGCGCTCGATCGCCTCGGCCGCCGGGCCCGGGGCGAGCGGGCCGTGGCCCGCACCGGTGCCGAGGCCCCTGTCGACGGTGGTCGCTCCGGCGCGCCGGAGGCGGAGACCCTCTACGACGCGGGCGTCCTCCGCCATTCGATGCTGGCACTGCCGGAAGAGCTGGCAACCCTGCTCCAGGGCGCGTATTACGAGGGCATGAGCGCCGCCGAGCTCGCCGCTCGCTTTGGTCTGCCGGTCGGAACCGTGAAGTCGCGTCTGGCCCGCGCCATCTCCACCTTGCGGCAAAGGCTGGACGTCGTGGTTCCCGCGGGCGGCGTCGGGGGGGATGCGTGAGCCACGAATCGCACGCGCGGGTGCCCGAGCTGGTCCTCGGCATTCTCCCGACCGAGGAGCAGGGGGCCGTCGCGGCGGAGCTGGCGCAGGGCTCGCCGGTCGCCGCCGAGCTCGGCGCGGAGATAAGGCGATCGGCGCGGGCGGTCGAGGCGGCCCTGGTCGACGCCCTTCCGGCGGTGGCCCTCGGAGCGGGTGGGCGGGCCCGGCTGATGGCCACGCTGTCGAGCCCGGAGCGCTTTCGCGCCTTCTTCCCGACCTTGCAGCGGTGGTTCGATCTCGACGCCGCGGGCCTGTCGGCGGTGATTGCCCGCATCGACGCCGGCACTGCCTGGAAGGACACGCCGTTCCCGGGCATGCGTTACTTCCGCTTCGCGCCTGGACCCGCGGCCCTCGGGCGCGAGTCGGGCTGTGTGCTGCTGGCCGCGGGCACCCGGTTTCCGCGCCACCAGCACCTCGGTGAGGAGCGGTCCATGGTCCTCGAGGGCAGCCTGATCCTCGATGGCCGGCGCGTCGATCCAGGCGAGGCGGTCGAGTCGCCGCCGGGCTCGGCGCACGAGCTCGTGGCCCGCCCGGGCCGGGACGTGGTCATCCTGACCAGCCACGACGGCCTCTCCTTTCTCGAATAGTCTCCTCGGGCATCGGCCAGCACCCCACAGACGACGAGCCCCTCGGGCGATTCCTGCCCGCCACCCGCCGGTGGTTCGCGGCGACCTTCGCCGGGCCGACCCGGGTGCAGGTGGCCGGCTGGCGCCACATCCAGGCGGGGGAGCACACCCTGCTCCTGGCCCCGACCGGGAGCGGCAAGACCCTGGCGGCGTTCCTCGCCTGCATCGATCGGCTCGCGCGCCTGCCGGCCACCGCCGGGGGCGGCGTTCGGGTCCTCTACGTCTCGCCCCTCAAGGCCCTGGCCTACGACATCGAGCGCAACCTCCGGGCGCCTCTGGCGGGGATCGCGGAGGCCGCGCGCGCGCTCGGCGCCACCGACTTCCGTGCCCCGCGCATCGCCGTGCGCACCGGCGACACCCCGGCCCGTGACCGTCGCGGCCAGCTGCGCGCGCCCGGGGACATCCTCATCACGACGCCCGAGTCGCTGTACCTCATGCTCGGGTCGAGCGCGCGCGAGACCCTGCGCCTGTGCGACACGGTGATCCTCGACGAGATCCACGCCCTCGCCCCCACCAAGCGCGGGGCCCACCTGGCGCTCTCGCTCGAGCGGCTGGAGGCGCTGACGGCGCGGCCCCCGCAGCGGATCGGACTGTCGGCCACCCAGCGGCCGCTCGACGAGATCGGGCGGTTCCTCGTCGGGGGCGCCCGGCCGGTCGCGCTGGTGGACACCTCCGAGCCGCCGCGCATCGCGCTCGCCATCGAGGTCCCGGTGGACGACATGGAGAGCGCCCGCCCGGAGCCGCGGGACGACGGAACCCCGGGTGGGCAGGGCATCTGGGCCTCCATCCACCCGCGCCTCGTCGAGCTCGTGCGCCAGCACCGCAGCACCATCATCTTCGTCAACAGCCGACGCCTGTGCGAGCGGCTGGCCGAGAGCCTGAACCTGCTCGCCGGCGGCGAGGCGCCGCTGGTGCGCGCCCACCACGGCAGCGTGGCGCGGGCCCAGCGCGAGGCCATCGAGCAGTCCCTCAAGGCCGGCGAGGTGCGCGGCCTCGTCGCCACCAGCTCGCTCGAGCTCGGCATCGACATGGGGGCGGTGGATCTGGTGATCCAGATCGAATCGCCAGGCAGCGTCGCCCGCGGGCTGCAACGGATCGGGCGCGCCGGGCACGCGGTCGGGGCCCTCAGCCAGGGCCGCATCTTCCCCAAGCACCGCGCCGATCTGCTCGAGTCGGCGGTGGTGGCCGAGCGCATGCTGGCCGGCGCGGTCGAGCCCATCCGCGTGCCGCAGAACCCGCTCGACGTGCTGGCCCAGCAGATCGTCGCCATGGTCAGCCTCGAGGCATGGACCGTCGCCGGGCTCCACGAGACGGTCACGCGCGCCTACGGCTTCGGCGGGCTCTCGCGCGCGCTCTTGACCGGCGTGCTCGACATGCTCTCCGGCCACTATCCCTCGGACGCCTTCGCCGATCTGCGCCCGCGCCTGGTGTGGGATCGCACGACCGACGTGCTGACGCCCCGGCGGGATGCACGCCTGCTCGCGCTGGTCAACGGGGGGACCATCCCCGACCGCGGGCTCTACGCGGTTCACCTCGGCCCGGGCGGCCCACGCATCGGGGAGCTCGACGAGGAGATGGTGTACGAGTGCCGCGCCGGCGAGACCTTCCTGCTCGGGGCGACGAGCTGGCGCATCGTGGAGATCACCCGCGATCGGGTGATCGTGCAGCCGGCCCCGGGAGAGCCGGGAAAGATGCCCTTCTGGCGCGGCGAGGGGCCGGGGCGATCGCTCGAGCTCGGTCGGGCGCTGGGGGCCATGCTGCGCGAAACCGCCGCGGGCGGCGCGGCCGAGGGCATCGCCCGGCTGGCGGCGCGCTTCCCGCTCGACGCGCGGGCGGCCCGCAACCTGTGGGGCTACATCGACGGTCAGCGGCAGGCCACGGGCACGCTGCCCACCGATCGCGAGCTCACCATCGAGCGCTTTCGCGACGAGCTCGGGGACTGGCGGGTGTGCATCCTGTCCCCTTTCGGGGCGCGGGTGCATGCGCCCTGGGCGCTGGCCCTCGAGGCCCGCCTGGGGCGCGCGGCCGGGTTCGAGGTCGAGACCCTGTGGAGCGACGATGGCATCGTCCTGCGCTTCGCGGACACGGGCACCCCCGGGCCCGACGCGGCCGCGCTCACCCCCGACCCATCCGAGGTGTCGGAGGCCGTGCTTGACCAGCTGCCCCGGTCGGCGATGTTCGCGGCGCACTTCCGGGAGAACGCCGCCCGGGCCCTGCTCCTGCCGCGGCGGCGCCCGGGCGCGCGGACGCCCCTGTGGGCGCAGCGGCTGCGATCCGAGACCCTGATGGCGGCGGCCCTGCGCCACCCGGCCTTCCCGATCGTCCTCGAGACCTTTCGCGAGTGCGTGCAGGATGTGTTCGATCTGCCGGCGCTGCGCGTGGTCCTCGAGGCCATCGCGCGCGGCGAGATCCGGGTGACGGAGGTGGAGACCGCCAGCCCGTCGCCCTTTGCGCGCTCGCTGGCGTTCGCCTACGTGGCCGCCTTCATGTACGAGGGCGACAGCCCCCTCGCCGAGCGCAAGGCGCAGGCGCTGACCCTCGATCGCACCTTGCTGCGCGAGCTCCTCGGGCAGGACGAGCTCTCGGCGTTGCTCGATCCCGGGGTGATGGACGCGCTCGAGGCGGAGCTGCAGGCGCTCGAGCCGGAGCGGCGCGCCCACCACGCCGAGGCCCTGCACGATCTGTTGCGGAGGATCGGCGATCTGACCGAGGCGGAAGTGGCCGAGCGCACCACCGAGGATCCGCGACCCTGGCTGGCGGCGCTGGAGGTGAGCGGGCGAGCGGCGTGGGTCGTGGTGGCCGGCCAGCCTCGGGTGATCGCCGCCGAGGACGTCGGGCGGTACCGCGACGGGCTCGGGGTGGCGCCACCGACCGCCGGGGTCCCGGCGCGCTTCCTCGAGCCGGTGCCGGACGCGCGCGCCGGGCTGGTGGCCCGCTTCGCCCGGACCCACGGCCCGTTCGCGGCCGAGCGGGTGGCCGGGCGCTTCGGACTGGCCCCGGGGGACGTGGCGGCGGTGCTGCGCGGGCTCGAGGCCGACGGGGCGCTGGTCGAGGGCGCGTTTCGCCCCGGCCTCGGCGACGGAGGGCAGGCCTGGTGCCATGCCGAGGTGTTGCGGATCCTGCGGCGGCGCACGCTGGCGCGCCTGCGCGCCGAGGTGGCCCCGATCGGGACGGAGGTCTTCGCGCGCTTTCTGGCGGAATGGCACGGCGTGCAGATGTCGTCGTGGTCGTCGTCGTCGTCGCCGTCGCCTTCTGCGTCCCCGGCGCCGGCGAGCGCGGAAGCTGGCGCCAGTCCGGAGGCCGCGCTGGCGCGCGCGCCCCGCCGGGGCCAGCGCCTGCGGGAGGCGGTGGCGAGGCTGGAAGGCATCTTCCTGCCCTTCTCCGATCTCGAGCGCCGGATCTTGCCGGCGCGCCTGCCGGACTTCGAGGGCGCCGAGCTCGATGCGCTCGGCGCCCTCGGCGAGATCTGCTGGGTGGCGAGCGGCGCCCTCGGCCGGGGAGATGGGCGCATCGCCCTCTACCGGCGCGAGCGCATCCGCTTGTTGCTCGATCCCCCGCCGGCGCCCGATGCCGGCGCGCCGCCGCTGCAGAGGCTCCTGTACGCGACGTTGCAGGCGAGCGGAGCCTCCTTCTTCGCCCAGCTGCGCGGCGCCGTGTCCCCCGAGATCTCCACCGAGGAGGTCCTGGCGGCCCTGTGGGAGCTGGTCTGGGCGGGGCTCGTCACCAACGACACCTTCCAGCCTCTGCGCGCCCTCGCGGCTCCGCGACCGCGCGCGGGCACCAACCGTCACCCCGGTCGCGGCGATCGTGGCTGGGCCGCCGAGGCGGCCGGGCGCTGGTCGACCGTCGGCAGCCTGCTCTCGCCGCCGATCGCCGCGCTCCGGACCGGGGGCGCGGAAGGCCTTCCGGCGGCTCCGCCGGCGGTCACCGACACGGAGCGCCTGCACGCCCGTGCCCGCATGCTGCTCGATCGCTACGGCGTCGTCAGCCGCGAGATGGTCGCCGCCGAAGGACTCCGCGGTGGCTTCTCCGAGCTCGCTCGGGTCTTGCGGGCAATGGAGGACGCCGGCAAGGTTCGCCGCGGCTTCTTCGTCGACGGGCTCGGTGGAGCGCAGTTCGCGCTCCCGGACGCGGTGGAGAGGTTGCGCGCCGCCCGAGCGCCCGCGGCGGAGGGCTCCGCCGCTGCCTCCGGTTCGGGCGCGCGCTCGAATGACACGGTCCCGGCCTCGGTCCTGGTCGCGGTGCTGTCCGCGGTGGATCCCGCCAATCCGTACGGAGGACTGCTTCCCTGGCCCGGGCCCAAGGCGGCTCCGTCGAGCGCGGGGCTCGCAGCTCCTCCCCTCGATGATGGGCGCGACCCCGGTGGGCACCCCGAGCGCCTCGACGAGCCCGACGACGCCGAGGCGCTGGCACCGGCCCGGCGGGCTGCGGGTGCGCGCGTCGTTCTGGTCGAAGGAGCCCCGGTGCTCTTCATCGAAGCGGGCGGCCGTGCGCTGCGGGTGTTCTCGGGCGTCGATCACCACACCGACACCGAGCTCGCGCCCGCCGTCGCGGGCCTGCGCCAGGCGCTCCAGCGGCGCGGCGGCCGTCCGCGCGCGCTGCGGATCGAGCGCGTGAACGGCGAGCCGGCGCTGCGCAGCGCGCTGTCCGAGCCCCTGCGACGCGTCGGCTTTCGCCTCGAGCCGGGCGCCCTGGTGCTCGATCCGCCGAGTCGATGAAGGAGCGAGCAGTCCCTCCGGAGGGGCCCCTCTCCCTGACCTCCCCCCGCACCGCGGGGGGAAGGGATAAAATGGGAGGGGGCGCCTCGCCTCGCCACGTGCTCGCCCCTCGCCCCGCTGGTCACGCGCGACACACGTCTTTGCCGCCCTGCGATCGGTGTTAGATCCACCGCATGTTCGACCGGGGTGACGAGAAGGCGGCCTTCGCCGTCGCTGGCGCCGCCGGCGCCGCCGGCTCCGAGCCGCCGCTCGAGCTCGCGGCCACCGTCACCCGGCTCGTGCCCTGGCTGGTGGCGGTGGCGTTCTTCATGGAGTCGCTCGATACGACGATCCTGAACACGGCCGTGCCCACCATCGCCGACGCGCTCCGCATCGCGCCGCTCAGCATGAAGTCGGTGCTGTCGAGCTACACCCTCAGCGTCGCCGTGTTCATCCCGGTCAGTGGCTGGGTCGCGGACCGGTTCGGGACCCGCCGGGTTTTCGCCACCGCGATCGGGATCTTCACCCTCGGCTCCCTGCTGTGCGGGCTGTCCACCAACGTGCACGCGCTCATCGCCTGTCGCATCTTGCAGGGGGCGGGCGGGGCCATGATGGTCCCGGTCGGACGCCTGATCATGGTGCGGACCTTCCCCAGGTCCGCCCTGGTGCGCGCGATGGGGTTCGTGGCGATCCCGTCCCTGATAGGCCCGATGCTGGGGCCGCTCGCGGGCGGGCTGCTGGTGCGCTACGCCCACTGGCGGGCCATCTTCTTCCTGAATGTCCCGGTCGGCCTCGGGGGCCTCTACCTCGTCTACCGGCGCCTGCCGGACTTTCGGGGCGACGAATCTCATCCCCTCGACGCGATCGGCCTCATCCTCTTCGGCAGCGGAGTGGCCCTCCTGTCGTATGTCCTCGAGGTCTTCGGGGAGCACACCCTCGGCGCCATCGAGATCGTGGGCCTGCTCGGGCTCTCGACCCTGCTCCTCTTTGGCTACGGTGTGCACGCCAGCCGCACCCCCTTCCCGCTCCTGCGACTCGGGCTCCTGCGCATCCGCACCCTGCGGATCGCGGTGGTGGGCAGCTTCGTCACGCGCATCGGGATCGGGGGGATGCCTTTCCTGCTGCCGCTGCTGTACCAGGTGGGTCTCGGCTACTCGGCGGTCGAGTCGGGGCTCCTGATCTTGCCCCAGTCGCTGGCCGCCATGAGCCTGCGCCCCTTCATGCCCGCGCTCCTGCGGCGGTTCGGCTACCGCCGGGTGCTGCTGTCGAACACCCTGGGGCTCGGATTCTTGATCGCGCGGTTCGGCGCGGTGGGTCCGAACACCCCGGTCGCCGTGATCGTCCTCATGGCCTTCGCCTTCGGCTTCTTCTCGTCGTTCCAGTACACCAGCATGAACACGCTGGTCTATGCCGACGTCGACGAGTCCGACACCAGCATGAGCAGCACCATCGCCAGCACCACCCAGCAGATGTCCATGAGCTTCGGGGTGGCGGCCGCCTCCCTGGCGGCGGTGTTCTTCATTCCGGACCGCGCCCACGCCGGGGCCGCCCAGATGATTCACGGCATCCACCGTGCCTGTCTGGCTCTCGGCGGGATGACGGCCCTGTCGGCGCTGGTCTTTCGCGATCTCCGGAGCGACGACGGCGCCAACGTCAGCCAGCACAAGCTCGGATTGCCCGCCGACTGAGCCGAGCAGCCGGGCGGGGGGGCGGCGACCCCGTCGGTGGCGTCGGCGGGGCCGCCGGGGCTACGCCCGGGATGAAATCGTGCGTATGGTGGTAGCCGATGCAAGAGACCAAGGAATCCAGCCCCGAGTTCAGACCCTCGCAGGTCACGCTGAAGACGGTCTTCACGATCTCCTTCGGCCTGGTCCTGGTCATCGCCCTGGTGATGGCCGTGATCCATTCGCTCCTCGCCATCACGCTCAGCTGCAGCGCGCTCCTGCTGGCGGTGGCCCTCGATCACGGGGTGCAGATGCTGGTCAGGCGCGGACTCCGGCGATCGCTGGCCATCGGGGCGGTCAGCCTGGCGCTGGTGGTGACCCTGGTCGGGCTCGGGCTGACGCTGATCCCGCCGGCGGTGACCCAGGGGAGATCCCTCGTCGAGCACGGCCCCGAGTACGTCCGCACGGCGCGCGAGAGCCACCTCTTTCAGCGGCTCGATCAGCGCTTCCACCTCGGCGACCGGATCCAGGAGGCCGAGAAGAACTCCGCCCGCATGCTCGAGGGCGCCGCCACGCCGGTGCTGGCCGCGGTGGGCGGGGTGCTGAGCTTCATCGGGGCGGCGGTGACGGTCTTCTTCCTGACCATCTTCATGCTCATCTTCGGGGAGCGTCTGGTACGGGCCGCCCTCGCCGAGACCCGAGCCGAGCACCGGCGGGTCTACGAGGACCTGCTCCACAAGATCTACGAGTCCATCGGTGGTTACCTGGGTGGGCTGACCCTGATCTGCGTCATCAACGCCACCCTGACCACCACGTTTCTCGCCATCAACCGGGTGCCGTTCTTCCTGCCGCTCGGCATCCTCAGCGGCCTCTCCAGCATGATCCCATACGCCGGGCCGTTCGTGGCCGGGGCCTTCATCTCGCTCCTCTCGTTGATCACGGGTGGAGGCTGGCACGGGGTCGCGACCATCATCTACTTCGTCACGTACGGGCAGATCGAGGGCAACCTGCTCGGGCCCTTGATCTTCCGGCGCACGGTCCACGTCAACGCCCTGGTGGTCACCCTCTCGATCCTGTTCCTGGGCGAGATCGCGGGGATCCCCGGGGCGATCGTGGCGGTGCCGGTGGTGGCCACGCTCCAGATCGTCCTGCGTGAGCTGCTCCGCTTCCGGCGGCAGCAGCTCCGCTTGCAGCGGACCGAGCAGAGCACGGCTTCGGTGGTCGGTCGGAATGTTTGAGAAGAAGCACCAGCCGCTGCTCTCGCAGCGGGCCTTCTTGCACCGGGTGGGGCTGAGCGTCGCGGCCTCGGTGCTGCTCATCGGCGTGTCCCTCGGAGTCGGGGTGCTCGGGTACCACCTGCTGGCGCGACTCGACTGGGTGGACTCCCTGCTGAATGCCTCGATGATCTTGACCGGGATGGGGCCGGTCTCGCCCTTGCCCGACACGGCGGCCAAGCTCTTCGCCAGCGCCTATGCGCTCTTCAGCGGCGTCATCTTCATCGCCAGCGTCGGGGTGGTGGTGGCGCCGCTCGCCCACCGCCTGCTGCACCACTTCCACGTCGAGCTGGCCGATCAGGAAGACCGCGCCAGCCGCCGGCGGTCCACCCAGCAGCAGCCACCCTGACGGCGGGGTCGCGCGTGGACCCCGGCGGACCCGACAGATCGGCGGGATCAGCGGGATCGGCTCGGCGGGATCAGAAGGACGTCGTGCGTTGGTTCATCGCGGCCGAGGTCTTGGCGCGCATGGTCGGGGGGGCGGACTTCGGCGGCAACTTGTACGCGGTCCCGAACAGGTGATCCCAGACGGTCGTGGTGAAGCCCCAGTTGAACTCCGGGTGACGGTGGTGAACCAGGTGATGGACCTTCATCCGCATCAGCCAAGGATTGCGCACGTTCCAGTGATGACTGGCATGGTGGGCGATGCAGTAGCCCACGTACCCGAGCCAGTTGAAGCCGAGGATCACCGCGGTCGGCGCCGGAGGGAAGATCAGGATCAGGCCCTCGAAGATCAGGATCACCGCGATGGTGGTCAGGTACCAGGGGATCCCGATCAGATCGCGCGGGCGCTTGTGGTGCAGGCCATGTCCCTCGCTCAGGAACGACGGCCACAGGTGATACATGTAGCGGTGGAGGAGGAACTCGGAGAGGGTCCAGGACACGAGCCCGAGGATGGCGCAGCCAGCGAAGGCCAGGGGCCCGAGCGCCGGGTGCCCCTCGTGGAACGCATGCGAGACCATCCACCCGACCAAGGTGAGGTTCGCGACGTAGCCGAACCAGTAGTTGAAGGTGGACGAGCCGAGGCGACGGATGAGCTCACGGCGCTGATCCCGGCCGGAGACCTCCGAGGTCGCGGGGCGCTCGACTCCCGGGATGGCTCCGGCGATCCCCTGGATGGCTGTATGACCCAGGGTCGTCCCTACTCGATTTCCGGTGCCAGCGGCCGCCTCGGTAGCCTGGTCGAAGTGAGTCGTGCTCATGTTCATGCCCTAGATATGGATTCGGGTGGCGCGTTTGTCAGGTCTCCCGCCGCGGGATTTCCTGCATGGCTCTCACCGAGGACATGCAACGCGACCGGGTCGATTTCAAGCACCGAAAGGCTGACCTTCCGGAAACGAAAACCCGACGACGCGGCGCGCGTCCTCGCCCGTCGGTGTGCGGTCCTCGTGACGCGACTTGCGTCCCTCCATGCGACTTGCGCGCGGCGCTCACCTGCGCGGAGGTCGGGCCGAGGTCACGAGCTTGGCCAGGAGAGTCCGGTGGCATCGCTCGGGATCCACGCACGCCGACGAACACAACAACGTCACGCGTTCGCCCCCGGCGATCCGCCGCGCCAGATCACGGATCCGCCACACGGCGCTCGCCCTTTGCATCTCCTCCATGTACCTGTGTGCATACTCCGACCATGGAATGGCCGGCTGCTCCTTTCCGTGGAATGCGTCGAGGAGCAGGATACTCGGCCCGAGGTCGGGCCACCACGCGTCCCATGTTTCGTTTTGTTTCGAGACGCCGCGCGGGCGCAACCGGCAGACGAGCAATCGGAAGCCGTCGTCGGGCTTTGCCGGGTCGTTCCAGCGTCTCGTCTCGAGCTGCATGTTCAGGCTTCGCGCTCCGAGCCTAGTCCCTCGGACCGGTATTTCGATCGGGGTGTCGCTTCGGTCTCACGGCCGGGGCCTTGGTGAATACCTTCGGTCCCCGCTGGCGCTTGCTCGACCTGCCTCTCTTGACGGAAGTCCTTGTCCCCGGTTGGGAAGTGCGCGATCATCAGGCATGCGCGATCCTCGACGCTGGTGGCAGTCGCAGGGAGCCTCGGAGATTGCAGCCGCTCGGCACGGCCTCCCGCCGGGGACCGGCCTCGGCCTCGGCCTCGCGGTGGCGCTGGCCGTGGGCATCGTCGGGTGCGGTGGCAGCGGCGACGGGCGAGCCGCCAGCTGTGGAAAGGTCGCGCCATGCGGCGGCGGACTGGTCGGAAGCTGGAAGGTGGTGGCGGGTTGCGACCAGGCCGGAGTCCTCACCACCGGGGCGTCGCTGCTCATCGCCTGCCCGAATCTCGTGATCGAGGTGCTCGCTCGCTCGACCACCGGGACCTTGACCTTCGCCGCGGATGGAACCTACTCCGAGTCCACGGTGACCTCCCAGACCCTGCGCGCCGAATTGCCGCCCTCGTGCCTCAGCCTGAACGGAACGCCTTTGACCTGCTCCGAGACCGGCCTCGCGCTGAAGCTGGCGCTGGACGTCGCGCCGGTGGTCGGCAGCGTCAATTGCACCACCACCACCCGTCAGCTCACCTGCACGTGCACCTTCGCGCTCGGTCCGCAGAGCCGCGACGAGGCCGGCACCTTCTCCACCCTCGCGAACCGGGCCACCACCGTCAGCTTCGACGGGGCCAGCACCACCGCACGCCCCTACTGCGTGCAGGACGGCTCGACCTTGCACTGGATGGGCGGCGGCCTCCCGGTCGATCTCGGTCCCCTCGGGATGGTTCGCATCCCGCTCGGAGACGACGTGGTGGCCGCCCGCCAATGATTGGAGCTCACTCGCTCGGCTGGCCGGTCCGGGCCAGGGCGAGATCGGCCACCACCGCCACCAGCGTGGCGGGCTCGATGGGCTTGGCGAGGTGCACCGAGAAACCCGCCCCGAGGACCTGGTCGCGGTCCTCCGCCTGGGTGTAGGCGGTGAGGGCCGCCGCGGGGATGGTGCCGCCGCGAACCGGCGGCAGCTGCCGCACCTTGCGAATCAAGGCGTAGCCATCCTCGCCCGGCATGCCGATGTCGGAGAGCAGGACGTCCGGGACCTGCTCGGAGATGGCCTGCAGCGCCTCGCCCACGTTGCCCGCCAGTCGAACCTCGGAGCCGAAGGACTCGAGGATGGTCCGCACCAGCTGCCGCGCATCCGGATCGTCGTCGACCGCCAGGACCTTCAGTCCGCGAAGGGCCGACTCGCCGCGCGGCTGGACGGGCGCGCCCGCGTCGCCCGGGCCCGGCGCGGCGCGGAGCCCATCCGCGCTCGAGGGTGGCCAGTGGGTCGCCGGGACGAGGGGCAAGGACACCGTGAAGCGCGCGCCCCGCCCGGGCCCGTCGCTCTCGGCGCGAATGGTGCCGCCGTGTTGCTCGACCAGGTGGCGACTGATGGCGAGGCCGAGGCCGAGCCCGCCGTGGGCCCGGGTGATGGTGCCATCCGCCTGTCGAAAGGGATCGAAGACATGGGGAAGGAAGTCCGCGCCGATTCCCTGCCCGTCATCGGTCACGTCGATCTCGACCGAGGTGTCCTGCCGCCGGATCCGGACGCCGATGCGACCGCCGCGACCCGTGAACTTGACCGCGTTGGTGAGGAGGTTCCAGAAGATCTGCTGCAGCCGGTTGGCATCACCGAAGATGCGCCAGGGCGGGCCACCCTCCGACGTTCCCGCTCCCGGTCCCGCTTCCGCTTCCGCTCCCATGTCCGCCGCGGTCTGTTCGCGGCCGAGCTCGAGCTCGAGCACCCGTTGCTCGAGGCTCGGTCGGAGGGCATCCACCGCCGCCACCACCACGTCGGCCACGTCGACCCGAGCCCGCTCGAGGCGAACCTTGCCGCTGATGATCCGCGAGACGTCGAGCAGGTCCTCGATGAGGCGGGTCATCGCCACCGCGTTGCGCTCGATGATCTCGATCGCGCGGCTCCGGCGAGCCTCGTCGGCTGCCGCCGCGCTCATGATGCGCGCCCAGCCGAGGATGGCGTTCAGCGGCGTGCGCAGCTCGTGCGACACCGTGGCCAGAAACTGATCCTTGGTCCGGTTGGCGACGTCGGCGGTCAGGCGGGCCTGCCGCTCCGACGCATAGAGCTGGGCGTTGTCGAGCACGATGGCTGCGCGGCGCGCGATGTCCTCCACGAAGGCCAGATCCTCGGGGCCGTAGTGGCGACCGGACTCGGCCTGGACCAGCGAGATGGCCCCGAGCGTATGGCCCCGGGCCACGAGCGGCACCACCATGGCCGACCGCAGGTCGAGGCTCCGCATGAGCTGCAGGTGCTCCTCGTCGCGGGCGGAGGCTGCCAGCATCGCGTCGGTGATCTCGGCGTAGAGCTCGGATCGTCCGCTGCGCAGGACCTGCCCGAGGCCGGTGGTGGCCTCGAGGGGCTCGGGGTACCGTTCGGCCAGGCGGTGCGCGAGCTCGATCTTGCTGCCGTCGACGTGCATGACCGCCAGGCGGCGCGGCTGCCGCGCGCGTGGATCGACCACGTCGATGGCCGACCAGTCGGCGAAGCGCGGGACGAACAGCTCGGCCAGCCGGGTGAGGGTGGTCTGGGGATCGAGCGACGAGCCAAGGGTGGTCGTGGCGTCGGCGATGAACGCGCGCCGCGCCTCCTCCTGCTTCTTCTCCGTCACGTCGCGGAACACGAGGACCACCCCCTGGACCTCGCCCGCCTCGTTGCGGATGGGCGCGCCGCTGTCGTCGATGGGGATCTCCCGCCCAGCCTCTCGGTTCAGGAGGACGGTGTGGTTGGCGAGCCCGACCACGAGACCGGTCTGCAACACCTTGTCGACGGGGTTGTCCACCGGCTGGCGCGACTCTTCGTTGATGATCCGGAAGACACTCTGCAGCGGTCGGCCGCGAGCGACGTCGGCCGACCAGCCGGTGAGGCGCTCGGCGACCAGGTTCATGAAGGTGATGTCCCCGCGGGTGTCGGTGGCGATCACCGCGTCCCCGATGCTGCGCAAGGTGGTGCCGAGCGAGGCCTCGGCGCGTTCGGCGGCGAGCCGGGCCCGGCGCTCGGCCTCGAGGCTCTGGGCACGCAGCAGGGCCTGGGCACAGTGCCCGGTGAAGGTCTCGACGAACGAGCGCTCGTCCGAGGAGAAGCGCCGCGGCCGAAAGAACCCCATGCCGAGCAGGCCGACCGCTCGCCCCTCGGCGATGAGCGGCACGCTCCAGTAGGCCTTGGCGCGCGGTGCCTCGGAGGGAAGGGTGGCGAGGCGAGGGATCGCGGTCCGGTACGCCTCCTCGCTCTCGGTCCAGGTCGACTTGCCACTGGCGATGGTCCCGAAGATCGGCATCTCCGAGTCCGCGGTGATCCGTCGGATGCGGTCGAGCACCTCGGGCGCCACCCCCCGATCGCCGATGAGCTCGAGCACCCGCGGGTCGCGAACGGGACCGCCGCCCCCTCGGTCGGCCGCAGCGGCGGATGGGGTGACGGGTGGAGCCACGGGCGCGCCGCCCTCCCCGGGCCCCGCCGGGAGGCGCACCACGTAGAGGGTGCAGATGTCCGCGCCCATCGCCGCCATGCCGCGATCGATCACGACCTTGGTGACCTCCTCGCGGGTCAGGGTCGATGACAGGGCCATGCCGAGATCGGCGAGGGATTCCAGGCGGCGGCGGCTCGCGGCCTCGCGCGCCGCGACCAGGGTCCGATCGAGGGCCTGGGCCGCCTGCGTGACGTACCCGCGCACCATCCGTCGCTCGTTGGGGGAGAAGGCACGCGGGTGGTCGAACGCGTAGGCGGCGGCGCCGATCACCCGCCCCCCGGCGACGAGGGGCAAGCAAGCGAGGCCGGGGAAGGGCCCGGTCTCCGCCAGCGCCGTCGTTGCCGTTGCCGTTGCCGTTGCCGTCGCCGTCGCCTCGCGCAGCGCCGTCGGATACCGCTTGCGGTAACTCTCTTCGTCGTCGATCCAGTCCGATTCACCGGTGGCGAAGGCTCGGCCGATCGGTGAGCCGGGCTCGACCCGAGACCGCTCGACGGGCTCCGGGCCGCCCGGCGCTTCCGGGGCGCCGGTCAGCGACGGGGGCAGCCTCCCGTGCGTCGCGGCCACGCGCAGGGTGCCGGCCCCTTCCGGCTGGCCGCCACGCGCGCCGTCCTCGGCGGGCAGCACCAGGAGCGCGCCCGCGGCGTCGAGCGACTCCGCGGTGTTCACCACCAGGATGGTGGTCACCTCCTCCAGCGAGCGCGCCACCGCCAGCGAGGCCGTGAGGGTCTGGAGGGCCTCGAGGCGCTGGCCGGTCAGTCGCTGCAGCCGCCGCGAGCGGTTCATGGCGGCGATGATGGCGGTGATGCAGACGCCCTCGAGGAAGAAGAGCGCGAGCTGGAACGCCGCGACCGGCGACGCGAGCGCCAGCTCTCCGCGGGGCGGGAAGAACAGGTACGCGGTGCTCACGGTCAGCAGCACCGCCGTGACCAGCGCGCTCTCGGCCCCGGCCAGCCATCCCGCGCTCAGCACACCGAGACCGAGCAGCGCGAAGGGGGCCTCCTGTCCGATGGAGAGCTGGGGCACCGCCTTGATGGCGGTGACCGCCGCGGCGATCGCCACGGCCGTGCCGTAGCGCCGCGGCCCGGACACCCGGCCGTCGCCGTGCGGGAGCGCCTGCGCGCGGTGCGGCGGCGGGTGCGCCCGCCCCCACGGCGAAGGCGCATCCGCGCGCCTCCCCGGTCGCGTCGTCGTTCGAAATGGAGGCCAGCTCTTCACTGGTCGTGACCCGTCTTCACAGTCCCGGACAGTCTATACGCACGCGCGCGATGCAGGCGCGCGCAGATCGCTCCTCGGTGGGCCCGGACGCCGGAATGACGCGCCCTTCACCACCGCGCGGCGCCCGGCGTTACCGATTCTTCACGGGAGTTACGTCGACGGATCGTAATTGAGGTTCGGTCCGAGCCAGCGCTCGATATCCGCCAGCGGGAGCTGCTTGCGCGCCTGATAGTCGACGACCTGGTCGCGACCGATCTTTCCGAGGCTGAAGTAGCGCGCCGTGGGGTGCGCGAAGTAAAGCCCGCTCACGCTCGAGCCCGGCCACATCGCGAAGGACTCGGTCAGGCGCATCCCGGTGTGGCGCTCCACCTCGAGCAGCCGCCAGATCGTGCCCTTCTCGGTGTGGTCCGGGCAGGCCGGGTAACCGGCGGCGGGACGGATGCCCCGGTACTTCTCGGCGATGAGGTCCTCCGGGGCGAGCCTCTCCGAGCGCCCGTAGCCCCACTCCTCGCGCACCCGCTTGTGCAGGGCCTCCGCGAACGCCTCGGCCAGGCGGTCCGCCAGGGCCTCGGCCATGATGGCGTTGTAGTCGTCGTGCTCCGCGCGGAACCCGGCGCACAGCTCCGCGAGGCCGAGCCCGGTGGTCACCGCGAAGGCCCCGAGGTGATCGCGGAGCCCGCTGGCGCGCGGCGCGATGAAGTCCGACAGCGAACGAAACGGCTGCCCGGGCTCCCGCTCGGCCTGCTGGCGCAGGAAGTGGAAGCGCGCGCGCACCGCCGCGCGGGTGTCGTCGGTGTAGAGCTCGACGTCGTCGCCCACCGCGCTGGCGGGGAAGAGCCCGTAGACGCCGCGCGCCCGCAGGGACCTCCGCGACACGATGCTCTCGAGCAGGCGCTGGCCATCGGCGAAGATCTGGCGCGCCTGCTCGCCGTACTTCTCATGCTCGAGGATGCGGGGGAACACGCCCTTCAGCTCCCAGGTGTGGAAGAACGGCGTCCAGTCGATGTAGGGGACCAGCTCGGAGAGCGGGAAATCCTCCAGCACCTCGACCCCGGTGCGCTCGGGCACCGGGAGATCGTCCTGCCGCCATTCGATCCTGGGCCGTCGCTCCCGCGCCTCGCCGAGCGGGACCAGCTTCTGGCGGGTCGTGCCGTGCAGCGCGCGCAGCCGCTCGTACTCGGCGCGGTGTTGCTCCACGAACGCCGCCTTGCCATCCTCGCTGAGCAGGCTGGTGGTGACGGGCACGGCCCGGCTGGCGTCGAGCACATGCACCACCGGGGCCGCGTAGTGGGGGGCGATCTTGACCGCGGTGTGGGCCCGGCTGGTGGTGGCGCCCCCGATGAGCAGCGGCAGGGTGAAGCCCTGGCGCTGCATCTCGCGCGCGACGTGCGCCATCTCGTCGAGCGACGGGGTGATGAGGCCGCTGAGGCCGATGAGGTCGGCCTTCACGAGGCGGGCGCGCTCCAGGATCTTCTCGCAGGGGACCATCACCCCCATGTCGATGACCTCGTAGTTGTTGCAGGCCAGCACCACTCCCACGATGTTCTTGCCGATGTCGTGCACGTCGCCCTTGACGGTGGCGAGCACGATCTTGCCCTGGGTCTTCACCACCTGGCCCGCCGCGGCCATGCTGGCCTTCTCGGCCTCCATGTAGGGGGTCAGGTAGGCCACGGCCTTCTTCATCACGCGGGCCGACTTGACCACCTGGGGGAGGAACATCTTGCCCGCGCCGAAGAGATCCCCGACCACCCCCATGCCGTCCATCAGCGGACCCTCGATCACCAAGAGCGGCCGCCCGAGCTTGACCCGGGCCTCCTCGGTGTCCGCGTCGATGTGGGTGTCGATGCCCTTGACCAGGGCATGCGCCAGGCGCGCCTCGACGCTGCCGGTCCGCCACTGCTCGGCATCGGCGGCGGCGGCCGCCGCCGTCTGGCCCCCGCCGGGACCGCTGCCCCTGGCGCCCGGGCCTCCGCCGGCGGCCTCGGTCTTCAGGCGCTCGCCGAGCTCGACCAGCCTCTCGGTGGCGTCCGGGCGCCTGTTGAGGAGCACGTCCTCGACCCGCTCCTTGAGCTCAGTCGCGATCTCCTCGTAGACCTCCAGCATGCCCGCGTTGACGATCCCCATGTCGAGGCCGGCCCGGATGGCGTGATAGAGAAACGCCGCGTGCATGGCCTCGCGCACCTTGTTGTTGCCGCGGAAGCTGAAGGAGATGTTCGAGACGCCACCGCTGACCTTGGCGTGGGGCAGGTTGGCCTTGATCCAGGCGGTGGCCTCCATGAAGTCCACCGCGTAGTTGTTGTGCTCCTCCATGCCGGTCGCGACGGTGAGGATGTTGGGGTCGAAGATGATGTCCTCGGGCGGAAAGCCCACCTCGTCGACCAGGATGCGGTAGGCGCGGGAGCAGATGCGGATCTTGTCGTCGCGGGTTGCGGCCTGCCCCTGCTCGTCGAAGGCCATGACCACCACGGCGGCCCCATACCGCAGGACGGTCCGGGCGTTCTGCCGGAAGCGGTCCTCCCCCTCCTTGAGCGAGATTGAGTTGACGATGCCCTTGCCCTGCAGACACTTGAGCCCTGCCTCGATGACCTCCCACTTGGAGGAGTCCACCATGAAGGGCACCTTGGCCACCTCCGGCTCGCTCCCGAGCAGCGCGAGGAAGCGCGACATGGCCGCCACCCCGTCGATCATCCCCTCGTCCATGCAGATGTCGATGACGTTGGCGCCACTCTCGACTTGCTGACGCGCCACCGCCACCGCCTCCTCGTACTTGCCGTCCTTGATGAGCTTGGCGAACTTCGGCGAGCCGGCCACGTTGGTCCGCTCGCCGATCATGAGGAAGGTCCCGGGCTGCTGGGTGAAGGGTTGCGAGCCCGACAGCCGCAGCGGGAGCGTCCCGCCCGGGACAGCCCGGGCATCTTCCCCGACTTGCAGCCCACCGCTGCTGCGACCGCCGCTGCCGCCGCCGCCGCCCCCGCCGCCGCCGCCCCCGCCGCCGCCGCGCGGCGAATAGCGCCTCGGGGGCTGGTGGGCGAGGGCGCGCGCGATGGCGGCGATGTGCTCGGGGGTGTTTCCGCAGCAGCCACCCGCGATGTTGACCAGGCCACCGTCGGCGAACCCGCGCAGGTAGCGCGCCATGTCGGCCGGCTCGAGGTCGAAGCCGGTGGGCGACAGCGGGTTCGGCAGGCCGGCGTTGGGATAGCAGGAGACGGCCACGTTCGAGGCCTCGGCCAGATCGGAGAGGAACGGATACATGAGGTCCGGCCCGAGCGAGCAGTTGAGACCCACCGACAGCGGCCGCGCCTGGGCGACCGCGTTCCAGAACGCCTCGATGGTCTGGGCCGAGATCATGGTCTCGCCCCCACGACCGACCGCCGCCGAGATCATGATCGGCACCTCCTTCCCGGTGGACTCGAACACCTCCCGGATCGCGACCAGGGCCGCCTTGGCGTTGAGCGAATCGAAGATGGTCTCGACCAGCAACAGATCCGAGCCCCCCGCCAGCAGGGCCCGAGCTTGCTCGGCGTAGGCCGCCTTGACCTGGTCGAAGGTCACCACCCGGAACCCTGCGTCCTCGGCGTCGGGCGAGCTCGAGAGCGACACGGTGAGCGGGCCGAGGGCTCCGGCCACGAAGCGCGGGCGCCCGTCCGCGTTGGCCACCCGGTCGGCCCACTGCCGGCACTGCCGCGCCGACTGCTCGTTGATCTCCCAGGCCAGCGCGCCGAGGAATGGGTCCTCGATGACCTTCTGATAGAACTCGGGATCCTTGCGGCCGCCGCGCTCGCGCGGATCGTCCACGAAGAACTCGCTCTGGGTGATGCTGGTCGCCCCGAAGGTGTTGGTCTCGACGATGTCGGCGCCCGCCTCGAGGAAGCGCCGATGAATGTCGCCGACCATCCCCGGCTGGGTCAGCGAGAAGAGATCGCCGTTGTTGAGCAGATCCTTGGGGGCGTCGCGGAAGCGCTCGCCGCGAATGTCCCGCTCGGTCATGCCGTAGGTGCGCAGGGTGGTCCCCATCGCGCCATCGATGATCGCGATCCGCTGCTCGAGGAGACGCTCGAGGGGATGCGCGCCGCGCCCAGGCAGCGGAGAGCCGGGGGCAGAGGACGGAGAAGACGCGTGAGACGAAGGAGATGGAGAGCTGGTTGGGTTGGGCATGGTTGGTCTCGCTGCTCGGATCGGGATCGGATTGGACTCGTACTCAGGCCCTGGCTCGGGTCTTTTGGGCGCCGCCGCGGGTGGATGTGGGGGAGCCGTTGGCTCTGGGCTTGATGGCGCAGGCCAGGACCACGTGGAGGTGAGGCGTGCGGGGCTCGCGACAGGCCACCCCGCAGCTCGCCACCTCGAGGCCGGCGCCCGTCAGCAGCTGGCGCAGCGCCCGCGGAGAGAACCCCGGGTGACGCTCACCGTGCCGCGCGGTCACCTCGTTCTCGGCGTGCTGGTCGAGGCAGAGCAGCACCAGGCGCCCGCCGGGACGCAGGACCCGGGCGCACTCCTCGAGCGCTCGGGCGGGACGCTCGGCGTAGGTGAGCGTGTGGAACACGAGGACGGCGTCGAACCTCGCCGACCGGAACGGAAGGTGGTGGACGTCGGCGACCTGCGCGCTCGCGTGCGGAAACTTGCGCAGGCGCTGCGCGGCCACCGAGATCAGACGCGGGTTACGATCGATGCAGGTGAGCGACCGGCAGGCCGGGGCCAACGTCCGGGCCGCGGCCCCCTCTCCCGACCCGACGTCGAGCACGTCCCCGAGCTCGAGCAGCGCCGTCAGCCCCATGGTCAAGGATTGCCAGGTCCTGCCGGGGGAGTAGTCGCGCTCCATCTCGTCGCCGAGCAGGTCGACGTCCGGATGTCCGCCGCGCCGTTCGGCCTCGAGCGCGCGGAGGCGCTCGACGTCGCCGGCCAGGGTCGGGTCCGCGGAGCTGGTGGCCTCGGCGAGGACCGCCCGGGCGGTCGGGGGCAGCGAGGGGCCGGCCAGGGCGTAGAAGGCCTGCGCGCCGCGCCGGCGATCCACCACGAATCCCGCCTCGCGCAGGCGAGCGAGGTGAGTCGAGACCCGCGACTGCGAGATCCCGGTGACCCGCACGAGATCGGTCACGCAGAGCTCCCCGAGCTCGAGCAGGGCGCACAGACGGATCCGGCTCTCGTCTCCGAGCACGTTCAGGGTATCGATGGTGCGGGACAGGCTCACGAAATCATATCCTCATATGTGCATGAGCGGATATAGTGCCTGCGCGTCGTCGAGTCAAGCCAGCCGAGACCCGCCCGGACGGGTTGCCGGGGGCGGCCCTTGAACTTCGGCCAAAGCGCGCCATACCGGGGAGCATGCGACCGCTGAGTCACCCCGTCACCTCGGAGGATCACGTCCTTGGCCCCGCCGACGCCGGCCTGGTCGTGGTCGAGTATGGAGATTACGACTGCCCGCATACCCGGGCGGCGCACGCCAACCTCATCCAGCTCGCCGCGGAGCGGGGCGGGGACCTGAAGCTCGTGTTCCGTCATTTCCCGCTGCGCCACCTGCATCCGCTCGCCGACTGGCTGGCCGAGCACACGGAGCTCGCCCACCTCCAGGATCGCTTCTGGCCCCTTCACGAGCTGCTGATGGCCGAGCGGCGGATGTTGCGTCCCGTGGCCGAGCGCGCGATGGTCAAGGTCGGTGTCGAGCTGGACGCGCTCGCGCGCCACATCGAGGCGATCCGCGCGCGGGTGGAGGCCGACGTCGAGCGCGGCAAGGCCGACGGCGTGCACTCCACCCCGTCCTTCTTCCTCAACGGGCGTCCGCACGACGGCCATTACGACCTCGACACCCTGCGCGAGCAGATTCGCCTGGCCTTGCTCCCCTGACGCTCCGCCGACGCTCGGATCTCGTCAGGACCGCCGCGGGTCCTCAGGCCAACAGGATGGCCCTCAGGGCGTCGTGGTCGATGGGCTTGGTCAGGTGGGCATCGAAGCCGGCCTCGGCGGTGCGCATCCGATCTTCCGGCTGGCTGTAGCCGGTGAGCGCGACCAGCCGGATCGACGGTCCGAGCGCCGCCCGCACCTGACGGGCGACCTCGTATCCGTCGAGCGCCGGCAATCCGAGGTCGACCAGCGCCACCTGGGGTCGCAACGCCACCGCCTGCTGGACCCCTTGCTCTCCATCCGCGGCCACGTCCACCCGGAAGCCGTCGAGCTCCAGCAAGAGGCGCAACATCTCGCGGTTGTCCTCACTGTCCTCGACCAGGAGCACGTGAAGCTTCTCTGCGCTCGCGGACACCGCGGCCAATGCCGCGCCGCTCTCATCCTGTTCGACGTTCATCACCGGTCCTCACGTCTATCAGATTGTTCCCGCCCCGACGAACCCAACTGGATTGGGTCAGAATATCAGCCACATGGACAGGGCCCCGGCGGCGGCTGCGAAGGCCGCGGCCCCCAGCACCAGGCCCGCGTCGCAGATCCACCGGTGCTGGCGCCGACGCCGGCATCCCGCTCGGCGGCGGCGTCCGGTCGCGGCGAGCGTTCGAGGGGGGCGCGGCGGGACAGGCCGGCGCGTGGCCGACGCGCGAGCGTGGCCGACGTTCGAGGCCCTCGAAGCCACGTGCGGAACCACCGGCTCGACCGGTGCCGCGGGCGGAAGGGCGCGGTCCGGCGCCCGTCGCGCCGCGATCTCGAGCGCGCGAGCAGGCCCTCCGTCCGGTCGGGGTAGGCATGGCGGAGCCAGGACCACCACGGGCCGCTCGGCGAGCATCCCGGCGGCGACCGCGACCGGGGCGGACATGCGGCTCACCGTCCTCCACAGCGCGTGGCTGAAGGCCAGCGCGCTCGCGAAGCGATCGGCGGGATCCTTGGAGATCGCCTGCAATATCACGGCTTCGAGCAGCGGTGGGATCGGCACCCGGGCCACCGAGGACGGCGGCGGCGGCGCCAGATCCCGGTGAGCCTCGAGCAGCGCCGTGACGTCGCGAATCTCGTCGAACGGCCCGCGCCCCGCCACCAGGGTGTAAAGCAGGATCCCCGCCGCGTAGACATCGCTTCGCGGATCGATCTGCGCGCCCGATGCCTGTTCGGGGGACACGTAGCGAGGCGTGCCCACGCAGATCCCATCGAGGGTGGGGATGGCAAGGGGGGCGATCCGCACCTCGCGCCCGCACCCGGGATGCACCGCGGACGCGGCGCCGCCGCCGGGCGGCCTGCGGATCACCTTGGCGATCCCGAAGTCGATCAGCTTGATGCGGGGCTCGCCGCGCGCGCTGGTCTCGCACAGCATGACGTTGTCCGGCTTCACGTCCCGGTGGACGACCCCCGCGGCGTGCACCGCCCGCAGCGCCGACAGCAGCTGCCGCGTGTGGCGGATGGCCTCGGGCGCCGGCAGCGGACCGCGCAGGCGCGCCTCGGCGCGCAGCGTGCGTCCCTTCAATCGCTCCATGGCGACGTAGGGGCGGCCATCGGCGGTCAACCCCTGTCCACGCCCAGCCACGATGTGCGGGTGCGACAGCTGCCAGATGGCCTCACCCTCCACGCGCATGCGCTCGTGCGCATCCGGCTGCGCGGCCAGCTCCGGGCGCAGCACCTTCACGACCACCGGCTCCCCCGACGCCCGATCGGTGGCGGCGAAGAGTTCGCCCATCCCCCCCGAGCCGAGCCGGGCTTCGGCCCGATAGGGCGTTCCGTCGAGGCTGTGCTCGAGCGCTGGCCCTTCGGGTGGTTTCGCGCTTCGCGTCTGGGCCCGGATCCCGGCCTGAACGTCGGCCTCGATTCGCACCAGGACCTGTCCGTGCGCCAGCGCGCCTCCACCGCCCGCGCCGGACTCCCCGGCCATCGCATGCATTCCCCTGTCCATCCCGTCGCCTCCCCAACACCGTCCAGCCTCGAAAGATCTCGGCCGCCGCCGCCCCGGCCGTGTTATCGCGCACACCCCCGGGCGGTTTCCTCGCGCCGGCACGCCCCGGAAATAGGCGTTAGACCCTGCGCGGATAGGGGAGACGGCGCTCGAGGCCAGAGCCGTTCGGTCAAGAGATCTCGCGCCGCGGGTCCCCGACTTCCGGGGAGTTTCTCGCGCGCGTGCGCAGCGCCCGCAATAGGGCTCGACGGCTCGGCAAGCGGTGCCCCCAGCGGAGCGTGAAGATCCGGGACCACACCGGCGGCTCCGGCAACCCGTGGACCTCGGCACGAAAGGCCGCGAAGCGGGCCGGATTCATGGCCGGTCCGATGAAGGAGATCGAGCGCAGGATGGCCCCCAGTCGCTCGCGGGACACCGGGGTCTGGTCGTGAAACTGGCGCACCCGACCGAGGGAGACGCCCGTGACGGCGCCGAGGTGAACCATCGCCCGAGCGAGCGCGCGCGGGCGACGTGGCACCGCGGCCTCCATGGCCCGCGCCACGCCCCGCATGAAGGGCGTGTCGTCGAACGACCACGTCACCACGGCGAGGGCGCCGCCCGGCCGCAAGACGCGCGCGATCTCCTCGGCGGCGTGCTGCGCATCGAGAAAATGCAGGGCGTCGGCTACGACCACCAGCGACTGCGAGGCGGCCGGCACCGGCATCGCCTCGGCGGCGGCGTGCAGGGTCGAGATGGCGAGGCCCCGGGAGGCGGCCCGCCGCCGCAGCTCGGCCAGCATCTCCACCGCCGGCTCGACCGCGGTCACCCGGAGGCCGCGCTCGGCGAGCGGTAACGCCAGGTGCCCGACGCCCGCGCCGAGATCCAGAATCGCCGCGTCGCCGCCGTGGTCGAGGCTGGCGTCGACCGCCAGGTTGCCCAGCGCCGCGACCAGCCCGTCCGGATAGCCGGGGCGCGCGTCATAGACCTCGGCCATCCGGTTGAAGACCCAGGCCGAGGGATCGTGCAGGCTGACCTTCCGGCGACCGAGCCCCATGCCGACCTCGGGTCAGGGCGCGGGCGCGGCGCCGTATTCCGCGTCGCCGCAGCAGCGGAATCCGGTGTCGCCGGCCAAGTCCTGGCGGTGAAAGGCCACGGTGTCGAAGCAGGACGCGGCGGTGACGTCCGAGGAGAACGAGCCCCCGCGGGGAAGACAGGCGTCCCCGCCAGCCGCGGTCGGCGCGTTGGCGGGGTCCGCCGTGCAGTCGTTGGTCCACTCCCAGGCGTTGCCGCTCATGTCGAACACGCCGGCCACGCCGCCCTCGCATCCGCTGGCCTCCTTGACCGGGCGGACATCCGGTGAGGCCTGCGGATAGCGCCGATCCACGCAGCGGGCCACCACGGGGCCGTTGTCGTAGGGATAGCGCCGCGGCTGGTCGCCGGTGCAGGCGATCACCCACTCGTCGCCGTGCGGGTCGGTTGGATCGATGACGCCGCCACCCCCCGGGCGCTCGCAGAGGCGCTTGCCCGCCCAGCGGCAGTACGCGTCGGCATCGCACCAATCCACGCAGACCACCGGCGAGGCGGCGCGCCCCACCGGATCGAAGGCCGGGCAGCCCGGCCCGTTGGTCGCCTTGAAGGTGTTCGGCGCCGGAGCGAAGGATGTGTTCCAGCTGCGGCACCGCTCCGCCTGCGCGCCGGGATCCGCGGCCGCGTCCAGGAAGGCCTGATACTCGGCGTTGGTCACCTCGGTGGTGTCGATGCAGAAGGCCACGCCATCCGCCCAGCCCACCCGGGCCAGGCTCGCTCCCTTCTGACCGGTGGGACAGTGGCTGCGAACCACGGGACCGTCGCCCGAGGTCTCCCCGACCACCAGCGCATCGAGGTTGCTGCTCCCCGCGTCGCTGGCCCCAGCCGGACCTGTCGCCGGGCTGGAACCGCAGGCCGGCAGGGCCGCGGCCCCGAGGGTGCCCACCGCCGTGGCCAGTGTGGTCATGAACCTCGAGCCCCGGGCGGACGAACGCACCAAACGGGCGAGGGGCCGGGGGCTCATCTGGGGGGCGAGGATGCGGCAATCCGGGAGAGGATGTCAACGCCATCCGTGTC
>CAZIOH010000074.1:0-23120 GCA_964540815.1 uncultured Myxococcales bacterium
CCGGCTCTACCAGACCACCCGCCGCTACCTCGACGCCAACGGCTTCGCGGAGATCGAGACGCCCTTCATGGTCAAGTACACGCCGGGCGGCGCGCGCAACTTCCTGGTCCCCTCGCGCCTCAACCCCGGCCTCTTCTACGCGCTGGCCGAGTCGCCCCAGATCTTCAAGCAGCTCTTCATGGTCGCCGGCTTCGACCGCTACTTCCAGATCGTGCGCTGCTTCCGCGACGAGGATCTGCGGCTCGACCGCCAGCCCGAGTTCACCCAGATCGATCTCGAGATGAGCTTCGTCACCGAGAAGGACGTGCAGTCGATGGTGGAGGGGTTGATGGCCGCCATCTGGAAGGACGTCCTCGGCCTGACCATCCCCACGCCCTTCCCGCGGCTCACCTACGCCGACGCCATGTCGAGGTATGGCTCGGACAAGCCCGACCTTCGGTTCGGGCTCCCGCTCTTCGACGTCTCGCACATCGTTCGCGCCCACCAGGGCGGAGGGATCGAGCTCCTGCGCGCGGCGGTGGCCACGCCGGGGCACGTGGTCAAGGGCTGGAAGCTGCCGGCGTCCGAGGCCGCCCGGATCTCGCGCGCCGATCTCGACAAGCTCGAGGAATACGTCAAGGGCTTCGGCGCGCGCGGGCTGGCGCGGGCCCGGGTCGCGCCCGACGGCACCTGGACCCAGACCCCCATGAAGACCGTCACCGACGCCATGCGGGGCGACATCAACCGCGCCGCCGACGCCCGCGAGGGGGATCTGCTCTTCTTCCAGTTCGGCTCGAACAAGCTCGCGAGCGCGGTGCTCGGTGGCCTGCGCCTGCACCTCGCCGACAAGTTCGGGCTCATCCCCAAGGACCAGTGGAACTTCTCGTGGGTCACCGACTTCCCGCTCTTCGAGGAGACCGAGGACGGGCGGATCGTCGCGGCCCACCACCCGTTCACCTCGCCTGATCCGGGCGATCTCGAGCGCCTCGAGCGCGATCCCATCTCGGTGCGGGCGCGCGCCTACGACCTCGTCCTCAACGGGAACGAGATCGCCGGCGGCTCGATCCGGATCCACCGCTCCGACATCCAGTCGCGGGTCTTCCGCGCCCTAGGCCTCAGCGAAGAGGACGCGCGCGCCAAGTTCGGCTTCTTGCTCGAGGCCTTCCGCTACGGTCCCCCGCCGCACGGCGGGGTGGCCGCCGGGCTCGACCGCCTGGCCATGTTGCTGTGCGGGGCCGAGTCGCTGCGAGACGTGATCGCTTTCCCGAAGACCCAGAAGGGGACCGATCTCATGACCGACGCGCCGTCGGTCGTCGCCCGGCGTCAGCTCGACGAGCTGGCGATCGCGCTCAAGGAATGAGCTCGAGCCGGCGCGTCCGCGGCGCCCACCCGAGCGGCGCCGACCACGACGGCACCGGCGATCGCGACGCTCCCGCCGCCGGCGCGCCCGAGCTCGCCCTTGCTCCGGACCCGCCGCCGCCGCGCGAGGCGTCCGCCCGGGTGGCGGGCGCCGGCTACACCCGGGCCGGCGGTTTCGCATCGCTTGCCGCCGGCCCCTTCACAGGCGAGCCATTACGCGAGCGGGCGCGCGCGCTCGCCACCCTCGCCAACCAGCAGTTCGATCTGCTGGTGGTGGGCGGCGGCGCCACCGGGGCCGGCGTGGTGCGGGACGCAGCCACCCGCGGCCTGCGCGTGGCCGGGGTCGAGGCGCAGGACTTTGCCTCGGGCACCTCCAGCCACTCCTCGAAGCTGATCCACGGGGGCCTCCGCTACCTGCAACACCTCGACTTCGGCCTGGTCTTCGAGGCCCTGCGGGAGCGCCAGCGGCTGATGCGCACCGCGCCCCACCTGTGCCAGCCCCTCGGCTTCGTCTTCCCCAGCTATCGCGGGCTTCCGCCCGGGCTCAACACCCTCGGGGCGGGCATCGCGCTGTACAATGCCCTCGCGCTGTGGCGAAGCCCGCTTTCGAGCCGACGGCTCACGCCCGCCGAGACCCTGGAGCTCGCCCCTGGTCTGCGCGGCGCAGGGCTCGAGGGGGCGCACCTCTATGGCGACTGCCAGACCAACGACGCGCGCCTGGTGCTCGAGACGGTCCTCGACGCGCAGGCGGCCGGCGCCACCGTCCTCCCCCGCCTGCGGGTGATCCGCCTGCTGCGCGATCGGCGAGGCCGAGTCCGGGGGGCGCTCGGGCGCGATGGGCTGTCCGGCGTCGAGCTCGAGATCCGCGCCGCCGTGGTGGTGAACGCGACCGGCCCGTTCTCCGACGCGTTCGATCGCGGCCGCCGCAACCTGCGCCCGACCCTCGGGGTGCACATCGTGCTCGACGCGCAACGGCTGCCCCACCACGGACGCGCGCTCGTGCTGCGCTCTCCGCGCGACGGTCGCCTGGTGTTCATGCTGCCGCACGGACCGCGCACCATCGTGGGGACCACCGACACCGACTGGCAGCCGGCGGGCGCGGCCGGCGTGGCCGCCGCCAGCGGCTCGTCGTCGACGGCCACCTCACCGCCGGGAAGGCCGACGGCGGTGGACCCGAACCCGCCTCGGGTGGAGGACCCCATCGCCGCCCGCTTCTCCGACGTGGACTACCTGCTCGAGGTCGCGAACCACGCCTTTCCAGCGGCGGCGCTGGGTCCGGACCAGGTGGTGTCGACCTTCGCCGGCCTGCGACCGCTGGTGGCCGCGCCCGCGGTCGACGCGTCGTCCACCTCCCGCGAGCACGAGATCGCCGTCGAGGGCGACGGCCTCGTGACCATCGTCGGGGGCAAGCTGACCACCTACCGCCGGATGGCCGAGGAGGTGACGGATCTGGTGGTGGAGCGGCTGCGCCTCTCCGGTCACGAGGGCACCATCGGCCCGTGCGTGACCGCCACCCGCCCCCTTCCCGGGGGCAGGCCACCGGCCGGGCGCGGCGGTGCCCCGACCCATCTGTCCGAGCACGACCGCGATCACCCCTCGCCGTGGACGGAGGAGGACCTGCAAGCGGCGACGCACGGCGCTCGGCTCGGGCGCATCGAGCTCGCCCCCGACATCGAGGCCCACCTCGTCGCCACGTACGGGGCCCGGGCGCCGGCCGTGGTCGAGACCATGAACGCCAGCATCGGCGGCGTGGATCTCTCGCGGCGACTGTACCCCGATCTGCCCTACGTCTGGGCCGAGCTGGCCTACGGCGCGCGGCACGAGCTCGCGCTCGACGTCGAGGACCTGCTGCGCCGCCGCACCAGCATCTTCCGGGATGCCCACGATCAGGGGCTCGGGGTGGCCGCCGAGACCGCCAGCGTGCTCGGAGCGACCCTCGGCTGGAGCGGCGCCGAGCACGCCCGCGCGGTTGCGGACTACGCGCGCGTGGTCGCCGAGTCCACCGCCTGGAAGCAAGGCGACGCGCCCGCGGAGCACTCCGCCGGCCCGGGCCAGATTACATCACCGTGACCACGCCCTCGACCGTCCGGACCACCTCATAGAGCTCGAGGACCTCGTGGGCGCCCGAGACCCGCACCGAGAAGCGATGGCTCACGTACTTCCCCCCCGAGCTCGGCTGGGAGGAGGTTGGCCGATGGGACTCCTCGTCGATGCGCTTGACCGCCTCGACCAGGCGCTCGGTGATGCCTGCATCGTGGAGCGCGATGACCGTCAGGAAGTAGGCGCACGGAAACTGGTGGGTCGCCTCGAGCAAGGCCGCTGCGCGCGCGCGCGCATCGGGCGCTGACTCGACGGGGTCGCCCACCGCGTCTCCTCGCCGGTCGTCAGCGGGAGCCAACGAGCGCGCTCCAGCTCTGACCTGCCGTCGCGATGCCCTCGCCGCCGGCGTGCACGGCCGCCTCGAACCCGAGCTCGAACTGCGCCCGCGACGACGCGGTCTCGGACCCGGCCCGCCACGGACACGACTCCACCCGACCGTGCACTGGCTGCACCAGCACGAGCGGCTTGTCGGTGCGGAGGACCTGAACCGGCAGGATCACCCTCATGGCCTGGGGCAACGGATCAAAGGCCCAGGTGGACACGATGTCCGACATGCACGACTCCACCGGGCACTCGGCGTCGTAGGTCGAGCGCGCGATCCAGTGCGACCGGATCTCTCCATCCCCGCTCAGCGAGACCCCGATCCCCACGTATCCCGGCCGCTGGCAGGCGAGCGGCATCCGCTCGAAGCAGGCGTAGAGCGACGGGGCCTGCAGCTGCGCCTCCACCCGCAGCCACTTCTCCGCCTCCCAGGGCGTGGCGGTCTTGAGGTTCATGTGAATGGCCATGCGATCGTCGATCGGACGGCCGCTCGGACCGAGGCAAAAGAGGCTGGCGACCAGCCCACCTTGAAAGACCAGCACCGCGGTTCGCGCGAAGGGACGCATCCAGTCCGCCGGAATCGCCGACGCGGCCGCAACCGACGCCGACGCCGGTGTCGACGTGGACCTGGACGTCCGGAGCGTCCGGCTGCGGATGATGAACTGCGAGGGTCCGAGGATCACGTCCGCCACACTGCCCTCGTCGAGGTTCACGGTGCAAGAGGGCCCCTCGAGCAGGCTCTCGATCGGGATGGGCAATCGCCCATTCTCGATATGACCGTGCATCCCGGGCAGGACGGTGAGCTCGAAGCGATCGGCGCGCCGGCGAATCAGGGTCAGGCGGTTCGACACCTGCGAGAAGGCATCGTTCTCGAGGCTGGCCCCGATGGTGTAGCGACCGAGCCGCCCCCGCACCCGGGGCACGGCGAACCAGGCGAGGCCGAGGAAGAGGGTGGACCACACACCCACGAAGGCCGGCAGATATACCAGCTTCTCGATGGCGTGCGCGACCAGCACGGACAGCGCCATGCCGAGCGCCGTCCCTCCGGCCAGGAAGGCGAGCGTGGCCCAGACCCCTCTGCGTTCGCGCGCTGCCGAGAGCGTGTGCACGGACACCGGCCTTCCGTGCTCCAGATGAACCACCTCGATGACCCGCTCGGGAACTTCAGTCATGCCGAACCTCGTCGCGATTCTAGCTCCGATTTCCTGGCGCGCCGTTCGACGCGCGTCGTTCGACCGAAAGAGCGAGCGCGCGACCAGCGATCGAGCGGCGGGCCAGGCGGCGCTGCCCCGTGCCCCGGAGCGCCGCCGTATTTCGAGGCAGTTTCGAGACGATTCCGAGAACTTGTTTCGAGATCTGGTGGCGCGTCACCGGCGACGCGCGGTGTAGCGTGTCCGACGCACCCCCCTTCGCTCCCGGCGCGCCGATCCGCGAGCGCGCAGCGTCTCTCGGGATGGTGCGCAAGTCCCTACGCACCCTGCGGATGACATGAAACTGCCAGTTTTTCGACACCAACCCGTCGAAACTGCGATCCTGCTGTCATACGGCGCTTCCGACCGGTGCGTAGGCCGTTTCGCGGGCGATGATCGTCAATGTTTTGTAAACGTAATAAATTCAATGACTTAGAAATATAGCGCCCGTGGCATATCCCATGCTTAGGACGAGACCGACCTTCTGGGAGGAGGGTTCGATGCCGCAAATTGTCACCCAAACCGGTGTTTCCCAGCGTGAACCAGCGCCGGCAGCCTCGCTGCCCAACCGAGAAAAGGCGCTCAAGATTCTCTCCAAATCCATCTACAAGGACCTTCGACAGAACGGATACGAGCCACGGCAGATCGTGGCGCTCGCCAGCGAGATCATCAGCTTGGTCACCTCCGACATCAAGGACGACGCTCCGCTCGATTGACCCGGACCCACCGCGGTCGAACATGCACCGGAAGAAACGGCTGGGCCCAACCGCCCGGCCGTTTTTTTGAGCGAGGGAGGCGCCCGCCCCGGGCCGCCGAAGGCCCCTGCCGGCGCGGCCGAGCGTGGCCGACGCACAGCCCAATTTTCCTAGATTTTCGATCGGCGTTCGAGCATTCTACCGACGCCTGCGGGCGCTTGCGACGCTGCGAGCGCTTGCGACGCTTGGCGATGGGCCCCGGCCCGCTCGCCCGGCGTTCCTGCTTGGCCACCGCCGCAGGCCGCGGGCCGAAAGTGAAGCTCTCACCATGCCGATCAAATCCATCTCCGAGCTCGACATTGCGGGCCGACGCCTGTTCATCCGCGTCGACTTCAATGTGCCCCTGACTCCGGCCGGTGGCGTTGCGGAGGATACCCGCATCCGGGAGAGCCTGCCCACCATCCGCTACGCCGTCGAGAAGGGAGCCCGGGTGGTCCTGGCGTCGCACCTCGGACGGCCGAAGGGCAAGCCCGATCCCAAGTTCACCATGATGCCGGTGGCCGAGCGCCTGGCCGAGTTGCTCGGCACCGAGGCCGAGGTGGTGCTCACCGACGAGCCCGTCGGCGATGGCGCCCGCAAGGTGGTGTCCGACCTCAAGGCGGGCAAGGTCGCGTTGCTCGAGAACCTGCGCTTCTCGGCCGCCGAGGAGGCCAACGACGAGTCCTTCGCGAAGGGCCTCGCCTCGTACGCCGACGTCTACGTCAACGACGCGTTCGGCACGGCGCACCGGGCGCACGCCTCGACGGTGGGCATCACGAAGTACGTGGCGGCTCGGGGCATGGGCCTGCTCATGGAGCGCGAGGTGAAGTTTCTCGGCAAGCTGCTCGGCGACGTCGAGCGGCCGTTCATCGCCATCGTCGGTGGAGCGAAGGTGTCCGACAAGCTCGGGGTGCTCGAGAACCTGCTCGGACGGGTCAACCAGCTGCTGATCGGCGGGGCCATGGCCAACACCTTCCTCAAGGCCCGGGGCGGGCGCCTCGGGCGCTCCCTGGTGGAGGACGACAAGCTGGCCCTGGCGCGCGCCTTCCTCAAGAAGGCCGACGAGGCCGGGGTCGACGTGCTCTTGCCGCGGGACGCGGTGGCGGGAGCTGGGTTCAAGGCCGACTCGGGGAAGGTGGTGTCCGCCTCGGAGATCCCCGAGGATCTGGCGGCGCTCGACATCGGCCCCGAGACCGCGCGTGGCTTCGGCGACGCCATCTCGCGCGCCCGGACCATCTTCTGGAACGGGCCCATGGGGGTCTTCGAGGCCGAGCCGTTCGCGGCCGGGACGCTGGCCATCGCGCGGGCGGTGGCGGGCAGCTCGGCCTTGTCGGTGGTCGGGGGCGGGGACTCGGTCGCGGCCCTGCAACGGAGCGGGCTCGCCTCCAAGATCACCCACGTCTCCACCGGTGGCGGCGCCTCCCTGGAGTTCCTCGAGGGCAAGAAGTTGCCGGGGCTGGCCGCGCTCGAGGTCTAGGACCCCGAGCGTGTCCGGCGAGATCCACGAAACGAGCCGAAACGGGCCAAGGAAAGATCAATCGCGTATGTCCCCACAAGTTGCCTCTGCAGGAGCGGCGTCGGTGAATCGGCCGGTGTTCGCGGGAAACTGGAAGCTGTTCGGAACCCTGGCCGACGCGGTGGCGCTGGCCACGGCCGTGGCGGCGGGCGCGCGCCCGGACGCCGGCGCCGAGGCCGACGTGATCGTGGCGCCCGGGTTCCTGGCCATCGACGCGGTCGTGCGGGCCCTGCACAATCTGGGTGGCGGTGCGGGTGCGGGGGGCGGTCAGCCGGTGGCGGTCGCCGGGCAGGACTGTCACTGGGAGACCAAGGGGGCCTTCACCGGTGAGGTCGCGGCCGCTCAGCTGGTGGACGCCGGCTGCCGCTACGTGATCATCGGACACTCGGAGCGCCGCGCCCTCATGGGGGAGACGGACGCCGACGTCAACCGTAAGACCAAGGCGGCGCTCGCCGCGGGCCTCGCGCCCATCGTGTGCGTGGGCGAGACGCTGGCCGAGCGTGACGGGGGACGGACGCTGGAGCGGATCGGCGCGCAGCTCGACGCCGATCTGGCCGGGCTGTCGGCCGACCACGCCGCGCGCCTGCTCATCGCGTACGAGCCGGTCTGGGCCATTGGCACCGGGCGCACCGCCACCCCGGCCCAGGCCGAGGAGGTTCACGCCTTCATCCGGGGGCGACTGCGCGCCCAGTTCTCCGCCGGGGCGGAGGCGCTGCCGATCCTGTATGGCGGGAGCGTGAAGCCGGACAACATCCGCGACTTGATGGCCGAGAAGAACGTCGATGGCGCCCTGGTGGGCGGCGCGTCCCTCTCGGCGGAGTCGTTCGTTCGCATCGTGAAAGAGGGTACCGACGCATGGTCACGTTCCTGACGGTCGTTCACATCTTCGTCTGCCTGTTCCTCATCCTCGTGGTCCTGCTGCAGGCCGGGAAGGGCGGTGGCATGGGCATCGCCTTCGGTGGCGCTGGCAGCCAGACGGTCTTCGGATCGTCGGGGGCTGGCAACTTCCTCACCCGGCTCACCTCGGCCACCGCGGCGGTCTTCCTGATGACGTCGCTGTCTCTCGCCCACTACTCGAGCCAGCAGGACTCGAAGCGCCTGCAGAAGCTGGCCTCGGAGCGCGCGGCCGAGAAGAAGGTCGACGACGAGAAGGCCGCCAAGCTGAAGGCGGATCTGGAGAAGGCGCGGGCGGCGGCGGCCGGCAACTCGGCGGCCCCCGGAGCAACGACGACGACCGAGGCCCCGGGCGCAACCCAGGGAGCGCCCGGGCTTCAGCTGAAGGTGCCGGAGTTGCTCGACACGTCGGGCAAGAAACCGACCGGAGCGGGCTCCGCGGCCCCGGCCGCCGGCCAAGCCGCGCCGAAGCCGGGAGTGGCCACCCCGCCCCGGAAACCACGGCCACCGAGCGGCCAGGCCGCACCAACGCAGGTGGCGCCGACGACGCCGGAAGCGCCCGCCCCCGCCCAGGTCCCGTAGCAGAAGGCCACGCCGCATGCCTCGAGAGCCGAGCGCCGAGAGAAGGTCGGCCGCCCCCGAAGCCACCGCCAGCGGGCCGCGGATCCCCTTCACCAAGGTGGAGGGGCTCGGCAACGACTTCGTGGTCATCGACCTGCGACCGGGCGAGCCGACGCTGGCGGACGGGGCAGGGACCGAGCAAGGGGCCGAGGGCGCGGGCGGGTGGTTGCTCGGCTCCCCGGGACGGATCACGGCGATTTGCGACCGCCACTTCGGGATCGGGGCGGACGGGATCCTGGCGATCTTGCCCCCGAGCTTGCCCCCGAGCTCGACACCGAGCGGGGCGGCCGGCGGGGCCGACGCCCGTATGCGGGTGCTCAACGCCGATGGCAGCGAGGCCGAGATGTGCGGGAACGGGCTGCGCTGCGTGGCCAAGGTCCTCTACGAACGGGATCCGGCCCTGCGGCGATCGCCGTTGCGGATCGAGACCGGGGCCGGCGTGCTCGCCTGCGAGCTCGAGGTGAGGGGCGGGGAGGTGGCTGCGGTGACCGTGGAGATGGGAAGGCCGCGGCTCCGCCGTGGGGAGATCCCGATGCTGCCGGCGGGAGACTCCCCGGCCACCCGCCAGGAGATCCAGGCGCGCGGGCGGACCTTTCACGCCACGGCCGTCTCGATGGGCAACCCACACGCCGTGATCTTCGTGGACGATCCCGCGGAGGATCTGCGCGGGCTGGCCGAGAGCTACGGGCCCAGCATCGAGACGGCGCCTCTCTTTCCCCGTCGCACCAACGTCGAGTTCGCGCGGGTCCGCGGGCGAGAGATCGATCTCGTGGTGTGGGAGCGCGGGTGTGGGATCACCCTCGCCTGCGGCACGGGCGCCTGCGCCACCGCCGTGGCGGCCGGGATCGAGGGCCGCCTCGCCTTCGGGACCGAGGCCACGGTGCACCTGCCGGGCGGGGCCCTGTTCATCACCGTGGCATCCGACGGGAGCGGGGTCCGGATGCGCGGGCCGGCGCGGCGGGTCTTCGGGGCCGAGCTCGAGCTCGCCCGCTTCACGCCGCTGGCGGAGTCCTCGGCCGCGTGACGAGCCAGGTCCACGCCGCCGACACGACCGGCGCATGCACCAGCCGCGGCACGCCGTGACCCGCAAGCGCCACCAGGACCAGCCGGGGCCGCCCCCCGGTGAGACCGCGGTCGCCGGAGCCGCGGCGGCTCGCCCGGTGATCCACGGGCCGGTGCGGGGCTCCACCGGGCCGGGCACAGGGGTGCCTCCCACCGCCAGGGTACCGGCGAAGCCGACATCGATCCCGAGCACGGCGACGGCGAAGGCCACCAGCCGGGTGGTGTCCGGAGCAGCCGATCCGGTGGCGGCCGACGACGACGCGGCCCTGCGCCCGCGGCGGTTCGACGAGTTCGTCGGTCAGCGCAAGATCGTCGACAACCTGGCGGTCTACGTGGCCGCCGCACGCAAGCGCGGCGACGCGCTCGATCACGTGCTCTTGTCGGGGCCGCCCGGGCTCGGCAAGACCACCCTCGCCTTCCTGCTCGGCCACGAGATGGGCACCGAGGTGCGGGTCACCTCCGGCCCCGCGCTCGAACGCAAGGGCGATCTGGCCGGGATCCTCACCTCGCTCGGAAAGGGGGACATCCTCTTCATCGACGAGATTCACCGGCTGCTCCCGGTGGTGGAGGAGAGCCTCTACCCGGCGATGGAGGACTTCCGCATCGAGATCGTGACCGGGGTGGGCGCGGGGGCGCGGGCCATTCCGCTGCCCATCGAGCGCTTCACCCTGGTCGGCGCCACGACGCGGACCGGCCAGCTGACCTCGCCGCTGCTCTCGCGCTTCGGCATCTCGGAGCGGTTCTCGTTCTACGAGGCGGCCGATCTCGCGACCATCGTCCGCCGCTCGGGGCGGCTGCTCGACATCGCGGTCGACGAGGAGGGTGCCGCCGAGATCGGCGCGCGCGCCCGCGGCACACCCCGCATCGCCAACCGCCTGCTCCGGCGGGTGCGGGACTTCGCCGAGGTGCGGGGCGACGGCCGCATCACGCGCGACGCCGCCCGCTTCGCCCTCGAGCGCCTCGAGGTCGACACCCTTGGCCTCGACGCGGGCGATCGCCGCATCCTCTCCACCATCATCACCCGCTTCGACGGGGGACCGGTCGGGGTCGAGTCCCTGGCGGCGGCGCTGGCCGAGGATCGCGACACGCTGGAGTACGTCTACGAGCCGTACCTGATCCAGGAGGGCTTCCTCTTGCGCACCCCGCGCGGACGTCAGGCCGCCCGCCGCGCCTACGAGCACCTCGGCGTACCCATGCCGGCCGCGGGCCGCGGCGGCGGTGGTGGTGGCACGGGCGGCAGCAGCCAGGAATCGCTCTTCTAGAGGGCCGCTCGTCTTGGCGGTCCGGGAGTCGAGGTTGAAGACATCACCCAGGAGGTGTTTCTGATCGTGAATCGGCGCCTGCCCGAATTTCGCCACGACAGTCGGTTGGCGACCTGGCTGTTCAGCATCACGGCGAAGGTGGTCGCCAACGATCGACGGCGGCGCCGGGTTCGTGCTTGGTGGCTGCGCATCGTTCCCACATCGAAGATCGATCGACCACCGGTCCGGACACGCCCATCGAGCAACTGGAGAAGTGGCAGCGAAGGGCCCGGTTTTACGCGGTGCTCGACCGGTTGAGCGAACGACAGCGGCGAGTCCTGGTCCTCTTCGAACTGGAAGACCGGCGCTCTCAATGGCCACCGGGGGACGCCGGCGAAGCTGCCATCCGCTCACAAGCGGTGAGCGTTGCCACGAGATAGATCGCGCGGGACAGGTTCACTGGGGAAAGATCCGCGTGAAGCATCGCCTTGCCCATCACCTGCCCACCATGCAAGCCGTCATTCCGACGGCGACCGAGCAAGCGGCGCGCTCAGCCTACCCCCGCAGGCACCTCGAGACGGGATGCCTGCCAATCCTGTCGCGATCCCGTCGTCGGCGCCGCCAGCGCGGCGGTTCTGCCGATCGCGCATGGCTCGCTAGATCCCCCGCCTTCTTGGCCGATCGAATCGGACTCGCTCCTCGTCACGTTCAAGGGACCACGACGACCTCGGCGGTCATGTCCTCGTGCCCCTCGCCGCAGAAGACGTCGCAGTGTGCCGGGAAGGCGCCGACCTTGGTCGGGACCACCCGGACCCGGGTGACCTTCTCTGGCGTGACGTCCACGCGGATGCCGAGGTCCGGAACGGCGAAGCCGTGCTTGTGATCCAGCGAGCGCAGCTCGATGACCGCCGGGATCCCCCTGTGCAGCACGATCCTGCTCGGCGCGAACTCCCACTTCTTCGCCGTCACGGCGATCACCGGTTCGTTGGGCGGCGGCGCGGAGCGCACGACGCTCCCCAGCGCTGCGGTCATCGTCGCAACCATCAACAATCGCCGAAGCACCATGACGTTGCTCCTCCGATGTCAGGCGGGCACCTTGACGACGGGGAGCTCGGTGAGGCGCGTGTCGCCGTCGTAGCCCTCGACGTCGATCTGGCGGTAGCCGAGCCCGCTGAACGGAGCCGCCGGGTTCCAGGGAAGCGGTGCCTTCTTGGGGACCGACCCGGGGGCCGGCAGAGGAAAGACCAGCGACCTGGCGGCGTGGTGCGCGATGTGCTCGGTCTGGTGGTGATGCTCCTGGTGGATGTGGCCGTAGAACACGGTGACGTGCTTGTGGGGGAGCAGCACGTCCATGACCTTGGCGCCGTCCTTGGTCGCCCAGTCCCACTGCGGGTAGAGGTCGAAGAGGGGACGGTGCGTGAGCACCACGATCGGCCCGTCGCGGCGCACCTTCTTCAGATCGGCGGAGAGCCAGTCGATTTGCTTGTCTCCCACCGCGCCGGCGGGATCGGAGACGTTGTCGAGCGCGACGAAGTGGACACCCTTGTGATCGAAGCTGTAGTGGGTGGGCCCGAAGCTCTCCTTGAAGGCGAGCCCGGCATCCAGCGAGGCGTCGTGTTCGCCGGGCATGAGGTGGAGCGTCTTGATCTCGAGCTTGGAGACGATCTGCTTGAACTCGGCCATGCGCTTGCGCCGCACGGCCCCGTCGTCGGTGGTATGGGTCAGGTCACCCGTGAAGACGATGAAGTCGGGCCGGGCCGAGACGCCATTGACGGTCTCCACCACCTGCTTCAACGTGACGTCGGCCTCCGGGTTGGCGCCCCCGCTGTATCCCCAGTGGGTGTCCGACAGCTGCAGGAAGAAGAAGTCGGAGTCGTTGCCGGACTTCTTCTTTCCAGCTGCCCCCGCCAGGCCGGATGCGAAGACGACCCCGCCCACCCCCATCAGTCTCAGAATGTCTCTGCGGTCTGCTTGAAATGGCATTCGTGACCTCCTGTCCCCTCAACGAACGCCGCCCCGGTTTGGTTCCATCACTTCGGAGCTGGCCCGCCACGACGGCCTCGAGGCCGACGAGGTGACCTACTTCGTGTGCGGGCCGTGCCCGTTCTTGGGGGCCGGGGGGTGCGTCTTGACGACGCTCTCGATCAGGAGGTCGGCCTTGACGAACCCTTGCCCCCACCTGGCGTCGAGATCGGCGAGCGGCTTGGCGGCCTTGATCTCGTCGATGGTCTTCTTGGCGGCGATCCGCTTGCCGATGCGGTCGCGGACCTCGATGAGCATCTGGCGGTATGCGACCAGGTCCCGCTTGGTCATCAGCGGGCCATGCCCGGGGATGATCTTGGTGCTGTCGTCGGCGAGCGCCAGAAGGCGATCGGCGGCGGCGATGAATCCCTCGAACTGGCCGCCGCTGTCGATGTCGACGATCGGGTAGCTGGCGGTCACGGTGTCACCGGCGTGGAGCACGTTGGCGATCTGGAAGTGGACGATGGCGTCACCGTCGGTGTGGGCGGGCGCGACGTGGATGACGTGAACGTCGTCGCCATTGACGTGCAGGGTGACGTCGTCGGCGAAGGTCACCACGGGGAGGGCGGCGGGCGGTTGGGCCTTGACGGTCATCTCGTGCCCCGCCATGTGAATGACGTTGTCGACGCTGAGGCGCTTGCGGACGTTCTCCTGGGCGACGATGACCGCGCCGGTGGCGGCCAGCGCTGGGTTGCCGCCGGTGTGGTCCATGTGCCAGTGGGTGTTGATCACGAACCGCACGGGCTTCTTCGAGAGCGCCGCGAGCGCCGCCTTCAGCTTGGGCGTCAACGGTTGCAGCTCGTCGTCGATGACGACCACCCCGTCGTCGCCGACCGACGCGGCGACGTTGCCGCCGGCGAAACCATTGGCCCCCTCGATCATCGAGATGCTGCCTGCGACCGGCGTCGTCGCCAGGGTGACCTTGGTGGGGTCCCCCATCTGCGCGCGCACCGAGGCAGCGCCCATCGAGACACCGAGGAGAACGACCAGCCGCGAGAGGGTCTTCGTCATGCGGCGGAGCTTGCACAACCGCTGCGCGGGCGGCAAGCGCTGGTGCGGCCGCGGCTCCCGACGGAGGCCCGCCGCGGCGGACGGGTCTTACACGCGGCGGAGGGCGGCGAGGCCTTGCTTGATGAGGTCGGCGATGGGGAGCTCGGGATCCATCCGGGCGATCACGGGCTCGAGCTCTGGCAGGCGGTAGCCGAGAGCGACGAGGGCGCCCTGGGCTTCTTGCAGGCGTTCGGGGAGGGGGCTCGCGCCAGGGTCGCCGCCGCTGCTCGAACCCGCGCCCGGGCGACCAGCGCCCGCGGCGGGGGCCACCGGGAAGGGCACGAGCTTGTCGCGCAGCTCGACCGCCAGGCGCTCGGCGGTCTTGCGACCGACGCCACGGATCTGCATCAAGCGCGCGATGTCGGCGCCGGCGATGGCCTGGGTGAGCTCGGCGCGCGGGAGCCCGGACAGCATCGCGAGGGCGACCTTGGGGCCCACGCCCTGGACCCCGAGCAAGGTCTCGAAGAGCCCGCGTTCGTCGCGCTCGAGGAACCCGTACAGGGCGGGACCGGCGTCCTGGGTGTGGTGGCTGTGGATCCAGAGGCTGACCTCGGCGCCGACGTGCTGGATCGCACGCATGGTCGCGGCGCTGGTCGCCACCGCGTAGCCGACCCCCGCCACCTCGAGCACGATGGACTCGGCCTGGGACTCGACCTGGCGCTCGATCACCCGCCCGTGGAGGTGGGCGATCATCGTTGCGCCCCTGGTCCCGCAGGCTTCCCCTGCGCCGGGCGAGACGACGTCTCGAGGTTGCGCGCGTGACAGAGCGCGATGGCGAGGGCGTCCGCCGCGTCTGGCGCCGGCACCCGCCGCAGCTTCAGCAACGCGCGCACGAGGTAGCCAACCTGATCCTTGGTGGCGCGGCCGTGACCCACCACCGTCTTCTTGACCGTGGCCGGGCTGTACCCCCAGATGGAGAGGCCGGTCTCACCGGCGACGGCCATGACCACCCCGCGCGCCTCGCCGAGGGCCAGGGTGGACTGAGCGTTGCTGCCGAAGAAGGCCTGCTCCATGGCGATGGCGCTGGGACGCGCCTCGAGGAACAGCTCCCGCAGGTTGGCGCCGATCTCGCGCAGGCGGACGACGCGCGAATCCCGGGCTCTCCCGCTGATGGTGCCGCACTCGACGTAGTGCACGGCGACCGGGCCGAGGACGTCGATCACCCCATACCCGAGGCGAACGGTCCCCGGATCGATCCCGATGATCCGGCACGGGAAGCAGGCATGGGCAAGAGGACGCAGAGGAACAGGCGCCGGTGCGGCGGTGACGGGCGGGGGCGCATCCCGAGCACGGTTCAGCCGAGTCGCTCCAGATCGGCCTCGTCGATGTCGACGTTCGAGTGGACGTTCTGCACGTCGTCGTTGTCCTCGAGCGCGGAGATCAACTTCATCACCTTCTCGGCGTCGGCGCCGCTCACGTGGACCAAGGTTTGAGGCACCATGGTCACCTCGGCCGAGACGGGCGCGGGTAACTTGGGGCCAGCGGTCTGCAGGGCGCCCCGGATGCGCTCGAACTCCTTGGGGGCGGTGAAGATCGTCACCGATTCCACCTCGCTCTTGATGTCGTCGGCCCCGAGCTCGATGGCCAGATCGGTGAGCGCGTTCTCGTCGACCGCGGCCTTGTCGAACACAATCACGCCGAGCTTCTTGAACAGGTAGGCGACCGACCCCGACGCGCCGAGGTTCCCGTTGTACTTGGTGAGGGTGTTCCGCACCTCGCCCGCGGTGCGGTTCCGGTTGTCGGTCATGATCTCGACCAGCATGGCGGTGCCGCCCGGGCCATACACCTCGTACGCGAACTCCTCGTAGGTCACGCCGTCGAGATCCCCCGCCCCCTTCTTGATGGATCGCTCGATGGTGTCGTTCGGGACGTTGACGGCCCGACCCTTGTCGACCGCCGCGCGCAACCGCGAGTTCCCGTCGATGTCGCCGCCGCCGAGGCGCGCCGAGACGGTGATCTCGCGCAGGATCTTGGTCCAGACCTTGGAACGCTTCTGGTCGGACGCCTCCTTCTTGTGCTTGATCTTGGACCAGCGGTTGTGCCCGGACATGGGTTGTCCTTACCACGATTCGGCGCCGGCCCAGAAGATCGAGCTCGGCGTCGTCGGCGTCATGGTGGTCCCCACCCCGGCGTGGCCGGGCGGGGCTGGGTGGTCCAGGTCGCCGGCTGGTCGCAGGCGTCCTCGGGGATGCGGTGGATGGACCGGCCGGACCACGCCGCCGTCGCGGTCGGGGTGGCCGAGCCGTAGCTCGACAGCAACGCGCCATCGGCGGCGCGCAGCCGGATGGCCTCGCCCCCGTTCGAGAGCCCATCGCCACCGAGCCGCGCGTCCACCCGCACGAGGACCGTGCCGGGAGCGGGTGGCGTGTCCTCGACGCTGGCGGGATCGAAGCCGGAGGGAACCACCAGCGCATAACTCCGTGCCGCGACGGAGACCGCAGGCAGGACGTCCTTGCCCTTGGCATCCTCCAGCGTCATCCCGCCCAGGTCGAGCGGGAGCGTGCCGAGGTTCTCGAGCTCGACGAACTCCTGCGCCGGCTCGGGACCGGCGGGGTTGGCGTGAATCTCGGTGATCGCGAGGGGCACCGCGCTCGCGGGCAGCGTGAGCTCCACGGCGGCGGACTCCGCCAGGTTGCCGGCTGGGTCGACCGCCCGGACCAGCACCGAGAGGTCGGTCCCGGGCGGCAGGGCGCCGAGGCGCGCGGCTCCCTCGAACACCGTCAGCCCGCGGCCCACCGGGATCTCGCGGGCGGCGTCGGGCCCGGGATCGGCGGCGGACCGGAGCACGAGCTCGCCCGCCGCGGGCTCGTCCGTCCGGAACGACACCACCACGCAAGGTCCCGACAGGCTGACCGCGAGGTGGCCGATCGCGGGAGCGATGAGATCGGGAGCCGCCGCCGTGGTGAACTGGCCGACTGGCCCCGCGCGCAGGGACCGGCCGGCGGCGTCGGTCAGCCCCGGGGCCAAGCTCACGACGTAGGTCGTGGCGGGAGCGAGCGATCCCGCCAGCGGAACCAGCACGCAGGTCCAGGTGTCGGGCACCCCATCGCCGCAATCGACCGGTCGGGCCGGGCCGAGGACCGGATCTTCCACCGGCGGCGCGCCGGTGGCCCCGCTCTCCCCGGCGGCGGCGGTGAGGGAGATCGGAGAGGCGAAGTCCCCGAGCCCCAGCGGTGCCCGCAGCGTCACGCCGAAGAGGTTCGGCGGTACGTCGAAGGCGCCCGGGGCGGGCTCGAGGAGCGCCGCCGCCGCGGGGCCAGGCGGGGTCGTTGCCCCCCCGGCGGCGGCCGCGGCCGTGCCGAGGCTGGTGTCCGGACCACAGGCGAATCCCCCGCCAGTCGCGAGGGTGAGCCAGACGACAGCCGCGGCGGCCCTGCCGAGGGGCCCCCCGGCCCCGCGCGCGGACCGGGCCCCGGCGGCCGCCACCCTGCAGCGCGCTGCGGCGCAGGATCCAGGCCAGGATAGGGGCCACCAAGAAGACGACGCCGGCATCGAACGGGGTTTTCGGCGGCGCCCGCCGGGGGTTGCGCGCCGAACGGGAACCCGCAGCGCCCACGTCGCCGGGCCGGCCCGGCGCTGGACACGGCACGGATGCTATGGCCGGGCGCCGGGATCGGGTAAATACCCGGCGGTGGATCGACATGGTTGAGCATGGTGACCCGGCGCCCGCCCCGGCGGTGGACGTCATCCTGGCGTCCGCCTCGCCGCGCCGGCGCGAGCTCCTCGAGCGCATCGGCCTTCGCCTCCGGGTGGAGGCGGCGGACATCGACGAGTCCCCACGCCCCGGCGAGGGCGCCGCGGACTACGTCCGCCGGATGGCGACATCGAAGGCCGAGGCGGCCCTGGGGTCGCCCGGAACGCGCGCGGCCGCGCTCGACATCCCGCTGCTGGCGGCCGACACCACGGTCATCGTGAGCGGGGAGATCCTCGGCAAGCCCGCCGACGCCGCCGAGGCCCGCGCGATGCTGACGCGGCTCGCCGGCCGCCGCCACGAGGTCACCACCGCCTACCGGATCCACCTCGCCGGACGCCACATCGATCGCGCGGTCACCACGACGGTCGCCGTCCGTCTGCTCCAGCCCCGGGAGATCGACGCGTACGTCGCCTGCGGTGAGTGGCGCGGAAAGGCGGGCGGGTACGCCGTGCAGGGCGTGGCGGCGGCCTTCGTGACCGAGCTGCGGGGCTCGCTCACCAACGTGGTCGGGTTGCCGCTGGCCGAGGTGCTGGCCGATCTTCGAGCCATCGGCGGCCTCGGAGCGTACCCGCCCCTCGCGTTCCCGGAGGGGGCATGACCCGCCGCCCGCTCGCCCACCGCGGTCAGCCAGTCCGGCGCGGCAGGCGAGTCCGGTGCTGGACGCTCCTGCAAAGATGGACGCGCGCGCGGCCGTGACGCGGACCCCGGAGGATCGTGCGGCCGCGATTGCCGCGGCCCTCGCTGCCACCCGCGACCGCATCGCCGAGGCCGCGCGCGCGGCCGGGCGCGCCGCAGGGTCGGTGCGCCTCATCGCGGTCAGCAAGAGGATGCCCGAGGTCGATCTGCGCGCCGCGCTGGCCGCCGGCCAGCGCGACTTCGCCGAGAACTATGCCCAGGAGCTGCGTGACAAGCGGGCAGCCTTCGCGGCGGGGAGCGCGGCGATCCTGGGCGGGTCGGCCCACGCCGTCGATTTCCCCCCCCGCCCCCCGGTCACCGTGCTCACCCCGCCGGATCTCCGGTGGCATTTCATCGGCCCCCTGCAGAGCAACAAGCTCAAGTATCTGGTCGGGCAGGTCGCGCTCATCCACACCGTCGATTCGCCCGAGCTCGTCGCGCAGATCGATCTTCGGCTCGGACCTCGGCCCGGTGCGACGCCATCCGCGCGGGACGACCCGGCGAGCCGCACCCAGGACTGCCTGGTGCAGGTGAATCTGGCGGGCGCGGCGCGACAGAGTGGCGTGCCCCCCGATCGGCTGGGGGGCCTGCTGGATGCGTTCGCCGGCTCTCCCCGGGTGGCGTGCATCGGCCTCATGCTCATCCCGCCGCAATCCGCCGCCGACGACCCGACCGCCGCGCGCCGGCATTTTGCCACGCTGCGGGAGCTCGCGGAGCGGGAGCGGCGCGTGGCGCGCCCGAACGTCGATTTGCGCGAGCTCTCGATGGGGATGAGTCATGATTTCCCCCTGGCGATCGCCGAGGGAGCGACCATGGTGCGGGTGGGAACCGCCATCTTCGGCGCGCGTCCCCGGTGATGACGGCCCTCGACTCGACAAAGCGACGCAGCTCCTCCGGGGCGCCCGGACGGGGGCGGGTCGGCATGGTCGTCCCACGCGGCGCCCGCGCGGGCGTGGTCGCAGGCCGGGTCCTTGCTGGGGCCGCGACGCTCGTGGCCGTCGGTTGCTGGCTCGCCGATGGCCCGGTCGGGGCGAACCGCGCGTGGGCGGCGGAGTTGCCGGCCGACGCGCCGGGGACGCCGGCCGTCGACGACGGGAGCGGCTCGAATCAACGGGTGGACGAGGACCAGCCCGAGCCCGACGAATCCGGCCATTCCCGCCCCGGCGTGCGTGGTGGTGGCCCGACCGCGGAGCCTGGCCACCTCGACCCCGAGGACGCGCCCGCCGCGACGGACGCGCCCCAGCTTCGCAACCTCGAACCCGTCACGCGTCTTTACATCGACGGCAGCTATGCCCAGACGCCGGACCTGTCGGCGTTGCCCTTCGTCCTCGGCTCGGGCAGCAACACGCGCGGCGCCGTCGGAGGCAGCCTCAAGTGGAGGCGCTTTCAGTTCGAGACCGAGCTCCCGAGCGCGCAGTCCACCACCCTGTTCCTGACCGCCGTTCCCGGGGGGATGCCGATCCCCGAGGACCAGCACCAGACCTCGCGCGCCATCGGAGACTGGCGGCTCGGTGCGCAATGGACCGAGGCGCTGCCGGCGGCGATCACCCCGAGCTGGCTGGACTGGGAGGGCGGCATCTCCCTGCGGGCCCGCATCCCGACCCACACGACGCGCTTCCAGTTCCACCTGGTCGATGGAACCCTCGGGGTGTACCGGTTTCCGTACTACTTCCACCTCGAGCCGGCGCTGCTGCTCGGGGGCGCGGTGGGGCCGCTGTCGTTCGTGGTCAACCAGGGCGCGCTGGTGCTGGTCGGCCCCGACGGGAGCTTCGGGGATCTGTACTTCAGGGTGCCCACCCTCTTCTTCTGGGACGCCCACTATGCGCTGGCGCTGCGCCTGGCCAGCTTCCTGTCGGTGTACTCCGAGCTCGCCACCGTCTTCCAGGGCAACCGCATCGCCGATCCCAACTTCCAGAAGCTGAACGGGATTCGCTCGGTGGCCTTCGCCCCTGGGCTCGGCATCCGGCTGCCCCTCGGCATCCGGATCGACGTGATCCTGCGCTGGGCGGTGACCCGGGACGCCAACCTGTTCGGGGTCATCAGCTACGCGGGCAGCCGCTCGGGAACCGTTCGGGTGTCGGTCTTCTTCTGAAAGAAAGCCCCCCACGCGGGCACCAACCGTGTAGTCTGCAGGAGGTTCATCCATGATCCGTAGATCGTTGGCCCGCGACGCGCACGCCGCGTCCCCCGTCCCGTCGTCCGTGCTCCGGTCGTCCGTCCTGCCTGGCGCGGCGGTCGGCATGCTGGTCGTGCTGATGGTCGGCCTGCTGACGGGCCTCGGGTGTTCGTCGGGTGGAGGCGGAAAGTTGCAAGACGCCGCCGCGGACTTCGCCATCGACTACCGGTTTGGCGATCTGCCGCCCGGCTGTCCGCCCGGCGTCGCCAACGACAAGGGGGTCGGGAAGACCTGCTCGAAGGGCGGACACGAGTGCTCGGGCACGCAGATTTGCACCTGCGACACCACCTTCGGAGTCACGCCCCCCGTCAACACCCCGTGCTTCTGCACCAGCTGGTTCCTGAACCAGGCCGGCTCCCAGAGCCAGGCCTGCGATGCGGTGCCCGCCGGCGCCTGCGGTCAGAACGCCATCTGCTGCGGCTACATGAACGTGGCCGCCATCTGCGTGCCCAACGCCTGTCTCGAATCGGCCGCCTGCCCCGTCTTCTGACGCGAAGCGGACGACAATGATGAGCGGGCCCTCCGGCCGGCTGCCGTCGCCGTGGGGGCGCTGGATGCGCCGAGGGTTGCTGGGGCTCGCCGCGGTGGCGATCGCGCTCGTGGCGTTCGCCCTCGTCGACGGGTGGCGCGCCTTCGGCCGGCGCGCCACGGGCGCGCGCCGCGCTCGCATGGAGGCGTCACCCGAATGGCGGGACGGCCACTTCGTGAATCCCCAGCCCCTGCGCAACAGCGTCAGCCAGACGCTGTCGGGCGCGTGGCACATCAGCCCGGACGTGAGCCCGGCCGTGCCTGTGCCCGTCGACACCGACCTGCGGCGCGCCCTCGACACGCCGCCGGTCACGGGTTTGCGGGTGACCTGGCTCGGGCACTCGACGGTGCTGCTGGAGATCGACGGTCGGCGGGTGCTGGTCGATCCCGTGTGGAGCGGTCGCGCCTCGCCGCTCGGCTGGGTGGGGCCGCGCCGCTGGTTCACGCCGCCGATCGCGCTCGCGGACCTGCCCGCGATCGACGCGGTTCTGATCACGCACGATCACTACGACCACCTCGATCTCGCCAGCATCGTCGCGATCATGGCCGCGATGAAGGGCTGGCCCACGACGTTCGTGGTTCCGCTCGGCATCGGGGCCCACCTCGCGTCGTGGGGTGTGCCGGAAGCACGCATCGTCGAGCTCGACTGGTGGGGACGCACGCGCATCGGGGTGACCGGGGGAAAAGAGCCGCGGCCGGACGCGCTCGAGATCGTGTGCACGCCGGCGCGTCACGCGTCGGGTCGGATGCTGATCGACGACGACGCCAAGCTATGGGCGGGCTATGCGATCATCGGCCCGCGCCACCGCGTCTACGACTCGGGTGACACCGGGCTCTTCCCGGCGCTGCGCGAGATCGGCGCCCGCCTGGGACCCTTCGACCTGACGATGATCGAGGTCGGGCAGTACAATCGCGCGTGGCCCGACTGGCACCTCGGCCCCGAGCAGGCGGTGCGCGCCCACCAGATGGTCCGCGGGGGCGTGCTGCTGCCCGTGCACTGGGGCGCCTTCGCGCTCGCGTATCACGCCTGGACCGAGCCCATCGAGCGCGCGCTGGCGGCGGCCGACGCCGCCGGCGTGACGGTGCTGGCGCCGCGACCCGGTCGAGCCGTCGAGCCGGCGGCCCCACCGCCGCGGGACCGGTGGTGGCCCACGCTGCCCTGGAACACCGGCGACCGGGATCCCATCAGGTCGACGCAGATGAATTGATCACTTCAGGTAGGCCGCGAGACCGATCTTCTGGTCCTTCAGCGCCTGGGCGACAACCGCCGCGACCTTGGTGGCGCCTTCGGTCTTGAAGTGGGTGCCGTCGAACCAGAACGTCGCGCTGCCGGCCGGACAGAGCTGGAGGCTGTTATAGAGGTCCACCGAGAGCTGAGTCAGATCGATGACCGGAACGTTGGCGGCCGCGGCGGCGGCCTTCGTCTCCGCTCCGAATCCCCGGTTCGGCATGTTCATCGAACCGGAACAGGACTGTCCGCTGGTGGACGTGCCGAAGATCGGGTTGGCGCCCTTCGCACGGATGCTGGTGGCCAGGAAGGCCAGATCCGATTGAAACAGGGCCTTGCCGACGTGTCGATTGCAGGTGGCGGTGGCGTCGTTGATGCCGAACGCGACGTACACCCAATCGCCCGGTTTCATCCCTCGCGTGGCGTCGAGCATGGTCGTCAAGTTGTCGGAGTAGGTCTTGTCGTCGATGACCTGGCACTCGCCGTTGGCGTCGGTTGCGGTCTTGGAGACGTTTGGGTCGCCCCAGATCCAGGTCTGGATGCTGCGGCCACCACGGGCCTGGTTGGAGACGGTGGCGTTGGGGCCGAAGTACTGCTGAAACTGCGAGGCCCAGCCGCATTGTCCGGTGCCGGCGCAGTTCTGCATGGTCGAGTCACCGACCATCCAGACCGTGATCTTCTTCGAAGGATCGACCGGCACCATGTCCGGCGGGGGGATCGCTCCGGTGCC
>CAZIOH010000074.1:23220-33919 GCA_964540815.1 uncultured Myxococcales bacterium
GCGGGAGCGAAGGTGCTGGTGAACCTATCCGTCTCGGTGGTCTCCTGACCCAACTTTCGACAAGACGCGCGAGCGCGGTCAGGCTCCAGATCACGCGCAGACGAGGTAAGCCGTTGACTGCCCGACCGGCGACGTAAGATCCTTTACGATACCGGCTGCGCCCCGTCTCCGGCCCATCGGTCCCGAGCGCGGGTGTGCCCGCCCTCGTCGCCCCTCGTCGCCTCCCATGGCACCCAGGATCGATCGATCCCCGGCCCGCACTTCTTGCACTGCCGTCGCGCGGGGCTGCCGAATTTTCGCTCGATCACACCGGCGCCGGGGGCTGGTGGCCGCGGATCACGGCTTGCAAGCTCGGGGCGGGTGCCGCTCTCGACTCGTCCCTTCACGGCCATCCCTCTCTCCGCCACGGCCCCCTCACGGTCCGCGTCTCCGAGCCCAGCGGCGGTCAGCGGCGCCGCGGGCGCGCGCGCCGTCCTGTCGTGTCGCGCGCTCACCAAGGTGTACCGGATGGGCGAGGTCGACGTCCGCGCACTCGACGGGGTCGACTTCACGTTGCACGCGGGCGAGCTGCTCGTGCTGCTCGGCGCCTCCGGGAGTGGCAAGTCGACGCTGCTCAACATCCTCGGGGGCCTCGATGTTCCCACCTCGGGCCGGATCTTCTTTCTCGACCGCGAGCTCACCCACGCCGACGACGACGAGCTGACCCAGTATCGCCGGCACAACGTCGGGTTCGTCTTCCAGTTCTACAACCTCATCCCGAGCCTCACCGCGCGCGAGAACGTCGCGCTCGTGACCGACATCGCGGACGATCCCCTGCCCCCCGAGGATGCGCTCGCCCTGGTGGGTCTCGCCGATCGCCTGGATCACTTCCCGGGGCAGCTCTCGGGAGGTGAGCAGCAGCGGGTGGCCATCGCGCGCGCGGTCGCCAAGCGGCCACCGGTCCTGCTCTGTGACGAGCCCACCGGGGCGCTGGATTTTCGCACCGGCATCCTGGTGCTGGATGTCATCGAGCGCGTCAACCGCGAGCTCGGCACGGCGACCGCGGTCATCACCCACAACGCCCCCATCGCCGAGATCGCCGACCGCGTGGTGTCGCTGGCCGACGGCCGGGTCCAGAGCGAGCGGGTCGTCCAGCACCGCGCGCGGCCGAGCGAGCTGCGCTGGTGAGGCCGCCGCCATGACCCGGCTGTCGTTGTCCTTTTCGTCCTTTTCGTCCTTTTCGTCCTCCTTGTTCTCCTCCCTCGATCGCAAGCTCCTGCGCGAGATCTCCCGGCTCAAGGGGCAGATCGCCACCATCGCGCTGGTGCTGGCCAGCGGGATCACTTGCTTCATCGGGCTCCGAGGCACCTACGCCTCGCTCGAGTGGGCCCGCGACAGCTACTACGACCGCTATCGGTTCGCCGACGTCTTCGCGCGGGTCGAGCGCGCCCCGGAATCGGCGGCCCGCCGCATCGAAGCCTTGCCGGGCGTCGCGCTGGTGCAGACGCGCATCGCCGAGGAGGTGACCGTGCCCATCCCGGGCCTCGCGCGCGCCGCCTATGGCCAGCTCCTGTCGCTCCCCGACCACGGCGCGCCCGCGACCAACGCGCTTCGCATCCGAGGCGGCAGGCTGCCCGAGGGTGGACACGACGACGAGGTGGTCCTGCTCGATTCCTTCGCCCGCGCGCATGGTCTCGTCCCGGGCGACCGGGTTCCGGTCGTGATGAACGGCAACCTGCGCAGGCTGCAGGTGGTCGGCGTCGCGCAGTCCCCGGAGTTCGTGTACGCGATTCGCCCCGGAGCGCTGGCCGACGACCCCAAGCGCTACGCCGTCCTGTGGATGGGGCGATCGGCGATCGCCGCGGCCTTTCAGCTCGGCGGCGCCTTCAACGACGTGAGCCTGCGCATGCAGCCGGGGTCGTCCGAGGCCGCGATCCTGGCGACGCTGGATCGGATCCTCGAGCCCTACGGCAGCCGGGGATCGATTGGCCGCAAGAGCCAGACCTCGAACCGAATCCTGACCGGGGAGCTCGGCCAGCTCGGGACGCTCGCCGCGACGGTTCCCGTGGTCTTCCTCGGTGTGGCGGCGTTCCTCATCAACATGGTGCTGTCTCGGCTCATGACCCTGCAGCGCGGGGAGATCGCCACGCTCAAGGCGGTGGGCTACACGAACCGCGAGGTCGCGCGCCACTACCTCGGCCTCGTCGCGGTGGTCATGGTGCCGGGAGGGCTGCTCGGGCTCGGGGGCGGATGGTGGCTCGGGCGAAGGGTCCTCGGCCTCTACGACGGGATCTTCCGTTTTCCGGATCTGACCTTTCGCCTGGTGCCGAGCCTGGTGGTGACCGCGCTCGGAATCAGCGCCGCCTCGGCGGTGCTGGGGGCGCTGTTCGCGGTCGCCGCGGCCGCCCGGCTCCCGCCCGCGGAGGCCATGCGGCCGCCGGCACCCGCCGTCTACCGACGCGGGCTCTCCGAACGTCTGGGGATGGGTGCGCTGGTCGGCCCGAGCGGGATGATGGTGCTGCGCGAGATCGAGCGGCGGCCGCTGCGGACGGCGCTGTCGGCGATGGGAATCGCCGGCGCGGTGGCCCTCGTCGTGCTCGGTCACTTCGGCACCGATTCACTCGACAACTACCTTGAAGCCATGTTCCGCCGAGAGCAGCGCCAGGATCTGTCCGTGAGCTTCGCGCGACCGACCGCGCCGCGGGTGGTCGCGGAGCTGGCCAGCCTGCCCGGGGTGCTGACCGTCGACGGCTTGCGGGCCGTGCCGATCCGCATTCGCCACCTGAACCGGATGCGGGACTCGGTCCTGATGGGGTTACCTTCCGAGGCCACCTTGAGGAGGCTGGTCGCGCGCGGCGGGCGCGAGGTCCCCATCCCGGCCGACGGCGTGCTCGTCACCTCGGAGCTCGGCAAGATCCTGGGCATCGCGGTCGGTGATCGTCTGGACGTGGAGGTGCTGGAGGCGGCGGATCGCCGCTGGCTGCGCCCCCTCGTCGCCGGGTTCGTCGACGAGGCGGTGGGGATCCAGCTCTATGCCCGCACCGATCTCGTCGCCGGGCTGGAGGGGGATCTCGGCGCGGTCTCGTCGGCCCTGTTGAAGGTGGACCCGACGCGGCTGGCGTCGGTCGAGGAGCGGCTCCAGCGCTCACCACGGGTCATCGATGTCTCGGACGTCTCCTCGGATCTCCAGCGCTTGCGTGACATGAACGGGGCCGCGATGGACATCTGGACGGTGGTCTCCATCGTGCTGGCGGCCTGCGTGATCTTCGGGGTGGTCTACAACAACGCACGGATCGCGCTGGCGATGCGGGCGCGCGATCTCGCCAGCCTGCGCGTGCTCGGGATGTCGCGCGCCGAGATCTCGACCATCCTCATCGCGGGCCTGGCGATCGAGGTGCTGCTGGCCATCCCGGTGGGCTTGCTGCTCGGGCGGATCTGGGCCGTGCTGTTCTTCGCGAACGCCATGGATCGCGAGACCTTTCGGTTCCAGGTCGTCGTCGACGGGGCGACCTACGTCCTCGCCGGCATGGTCGCGCTGCTGGCGGCGGCGACCAGCGCGGCGTGGGTCCGGCGGAGCCTCGACCGGCTGGATCTCGTCAGCGTCCTCAAGACCAGGGAGTAGGAGCAAGCCATGTCCGTCGATACCACCGCCGTCGGCTCGAAGACCATCCCCACCGCACCGGCGGCCGCGCCGCCAGCGCCCGCGACCGACGGGTCGATCGGCGCGGTCGCCGTCCTTCCGGACCCGGGCGGCGACGGCCACCGCGGCCGCGACCGGCGCCGCCGGCTGGCCCGTGGCCTGCGGCGAGGCCTGCTGCTCGCCGCGCTCGCGGGGGCGACCGTGCTCGTCGTCCTGGCGCTCCGCCCCCGTCCCGCGCCGGTGGACATCGCGCGCGCCACCCGCGGCCCGCTCTTGGTGGTGGTGGAGGAGAGCGGCAAGACCCGGGTCAAGGACCGCTACGTGGTCTCGTCGCCGGTGGCCGGCAACGTCTCGCGGGTGCAGCTCGAGCCGGGGGACACCGTGAACCAAGGCGACATCCTGGCGGAGCTCGCCCCCGCCCTGTCGCCGCTCCTCGACCAGCGAACCCGCGCCGAGACCGAGGCCCGCCTCGGGGCGGCTCGGGCCGCGCTCGGGCAATCGGCGGCCCAGGTGGCCCGCGCCGCCGCGGCCAAGGATCTCGCGGCGCAGGAGCTGGCGCGGATGACCAAGCTGGCCAGCGCCGGATCGTTGGCGCGCCAACCCCTCGAGCAAGCCTCGTTCGAGGCGCGCATGCGCACCGAGGAGCTCACCTCGGCCATCTTCGCCGGCAAGGTCGCGGCCGAGGAGGTTCGGCTCGCCGAGGCCTCCCTCGCCCGCGGGGGCGGGATCGGGGGAGCGCGGGACCGGCACGTCGAGGTGCTGGCCCCGGTGTCGGGGCGCGTGCTCCGGGTGATGCAGAAGAGCGCCGGCGTCGTCCCGGCTGGCACGCCGCTGGTGGAGGTCGGCGATCCGGCGGCGCTCGAGATCGTTGTGGACCTGCTGACCACGGTCGCGGTGCAGGTGCGCCCAGGCACGCCGGCGGTGATCCAGGACTGGGGAGGCGATGGCCCGCTCGAGGGTCGGGTCCGGCTGGTCGAGCCTTCGGGGTTCACGCGGCCATCGGCGTTGGGCGTCGACGAGCAACGGGTGAACGTGGTCATCGCGGTCACCGACCCGCACGAGAAGTGGGCCGCGCTCGGCGACGGATACCGGGTCGAGGTGCGCCTCGTCTTGTGGCGGGGTGACGATGTCCTGCAGATCCCCCAGGGCGCGGTCTTCCGCAACGGCGCCGACTGGGCCGCGTTCCGCATCGACGGCGACCGGGTCACGCTCGTCCCCATCGAGCTCGGGCATCGGGGCGAGACGATGGTGGAGATCCTGGCGGGACTTTCCCCCGACGCCACGGTGGCCGTGCACCCGGGCGAACGCGTGAAGCCCGGCGCCCGCGTCGAAGCCCGTTAGACAGGTTCGGTGCTCCAGCCATGCGTCCGCGGCGGGGAGATTGACCCGCGCCCGGTCGACCGCGCGCTCTGGTAACGTGGCGGGGCCGTGAGCCGGAGCCTGCGCGTCCTTCCCCTCGCCCACCCCGCCGAGCCCCCAGGGACCTCGTGCACCATCACGTTCGACGGCGAGGCGCTGCCCGCCGTCTCGGACGAGCCGCTGGCCGTGGCGCTCTTCGCGAGCGGCCGGCGGGTGCTGGCGCGTTCGACCAAGTTCCACCGCCCACGCGGCGCCTTCTGCTTCGATGGTCACTGCGGGGGTTGCCTGGTGCGGGTGGACGGCAACCCCAACGTCCGTTCCTGCATGGTCCCGGCGCGCGACGGGCTGGTGTGCGCCGGGCAGAATGCCTTCCCGAGCACCGAGCTCGATGCGCTGGCGCTGGCGGACTGGCTGTTTCCCCGTGGGATGGATCATCACACGCTCATGACCGGGAACCGGCTGGCCAACACCGTCCTGGTCCAGCTGGTCCGGCAGATGGGCGGGTCGGGGACCTTGCCGGACGCACCGCCCACGGCCCCCGTCCCGTCGCCGCGGGCCCTCGCGGTGGACGTGGTCGTGGTAGGCGGCGGGCCCGCCGGGTTGGCGGCGGCGGACGCGCTGGTCGCGGCGGCGGACGGCTTGCGGGTCCTGCTGGTCGACGAGCAGGCCGAGCTCGGGGGCTCGTGGCGCGCCGAGCCCGATGGCCCGGCGCGCGCCCGGACGCTCGGGGCGCGCCTCCAAGCGCGGGGCGTGCGGATCCTGCCTCGGGCCACGGCCATCGGCTACTTCCCGGAGGATCGGCTCCCCGCGGTCGAGCCGCCGTCGTCCTCGCCCGCTCCCGCGCCGGCAGCCGCGGCGGCCGTCGACCGCGCGGCCCCGCCGGGGCTGCTGGCGGTGGCGTCGGCGACCGAGGGGCTCTTCAAGATCTCCGCGCGGCGCTTCCTCTACGCCACCGGGAGCGCCGATCAGAACCTGCCCTTCCCCGACAACGATCGCCCCGGGATCATCTCGGCGCGGGCCTGCGGGCGCCTGGCCTTCCAGCACGGCATCCGGGCCGGTCGGCGCATCGCCATCGTCGGCGACGAGGCCTACGGCGATCGCCTGGCGACGGGGCTGCTGGCGGCCGGGATATCCCCAGCCGATCTGGCGCGCATCCCCGATCCCCGGGCGATTCACGGGGTGTCGGGCGCCACCCGACTCCGAGGGCTCACCCTCGGCCCGGTCGCGGGGTCGGGCGGGGGGGCCAGCGCGCACCTGTCGGTCGACGCGATCGCCGTGGCGGCGCGTCCGGCGCCGGCCTCCGAGCTGCCCCGCCAGCACGGCGCCGAGGTGCTCTTCGACCTCGCGCGCGGTGGGTTCGCGACGATCATCGACGCGGAGTTCGGGACCACGATCCCCGGCGTGCTCGCCTGCGGCGACGTGACGGGGTACGTCGGCCCGGCGCGGGCCGAGGCGGAGGGGCGCGCCGCCGGTGCGCTGCTCGGCCGCAAGCTCGGCAGGATGCTCGGCCGCGGACAGACCCCGAAGGGAGCGACACCTCGACCATGACGACCCCACTTTCGAACGAGCCTGGCCCCGCCTCGCGCCCGCGTTCCATCGGGAACGGAGGCGGCCGACGGGTCCACGCGGGACCCACCAGCCACGAAGGGATGGGGGTGCGCCGCGCGGGCCTGGCGGGCCTGGGGCGCCTGGTCGCCCTGGCCGCGCTCGGGAGCCTCTGGCTCGCCTGCGCCACCGGAGCGGCGGGCCCCTCGGCTGCGGGGCCCGGCGCCCAGCCTCTCTCGGCGGGCGGCGGTGGGGCCCCCCCGGAGGATCCCCGGCTCCGCCCCCCGCCGTTCGCCTCCACCACCCCGGCGCCGCCGCCGCTGAGCACCCCCGAGGCGCGCGAGGACTCGCGGACGGTGGCGCGCCGCCTGATCATCGATGCCGCGTGGCGCGCGGTGCGGGATCGCCACTACGATCCGACCCTCGGCGGGGTGGACTGGACCACGATCCGCGCACGCTACGAGCCGCTCGCCCTCGGGGCACCCGACGAGGCGGCGTTCTATCGAACCTTGAACCAGATGCTGGGCGAGCTCGGTCAATCCCACATGCAGATCAGCGGCCCAGGGGCCGCCGACGACGAGGCGGATGGCGACCGCCCGGCCGCGTCCGACGGCACGGGCACCCCCTCGGCGGCGACGACCCCTGCGACGCGAGCGACGCCGGCAACGTCCGCGGCACCCACGACCATAGAAGGTCTCGGCGATCCCGGCCTGACCGTCCGATCGATCGAGGGGCGGGCGGTGGTGACCGCCGTGCGCGCCGGCTCGTCGGCGGCTCGCCAGGGCATTCGCCCGGGGTTCGTGGTCCTCGAGATCGGGGGGCGAAACCTGGCCGCTCCCGGCGCGGCCTCGCCGCGCCCCCTGCGCCCGGTCGAGGAACGCTTTCGGCTGCGGCGAGCCGCCACCAGCTGGCTGCAAGGTCCCGTCGGGACGCGGGTCACCTTGAAGGTCCTCGACAACGGCGATCGCCCGCTCGAGCGGGTGCTCGAGCGCGACCGGCTCGATGGGCCGGTCCGCCAGATCGGGCACCTGCCGCCCCTGCACCCCGAGACCCGCGTCAGCGTCATCGATGGCGTCGGGGTCCTCGCCTTCAACCTGTTCCTCATCGATCCCACGCTCGGCGACGTGAAGCGGGCCATCGACCGCTTCAGGGCCCTGCGCGTGAAGGGTGTCATCCTGGATCTGCGCGGGAACCCCGGGGGGATCGGGGCGATGGCGATTCCTGTCGCGGCCGAGCTGGTGCCCGGTCCCACCACCCTCGGGACGGTTCATTTTCGCACCTTCAAGCAGACCTTCACCGCGCAGCCGTCGCTCGGTCGCACGCCCTTCACCGGCCCGCTCGTGATCCTCACCGACGAGGGCACCGCCTCGACCTCGGAGATCCTGGCCGGCGGGCTGCAAGAGGCGGGACGCGCCCGCGTGGTCGGTGACACCACCCTCGGCGCGGTGCTGCCGTCGGTGGTGGAGGCCCTGCCCGGCGGCGCGGTCATCCAGGTGGTGGTCGCGGATTTTCAGACCCCGAAGGGCGTCCTGCTCGAGGGCCGCGGCGTCCAGCCCGACGCGCGGGTGGTCGAGACGCGCGCCGCGTTCGCCGGCGGACACGATCCGGTCCTCGAGGCCGCGCTCGACACCCTCCGTGGCCGCACCACCCGCGCGCCCAGATCGGTCAAGCCACCAACGAGATGATGCGAAACGAATCCCCGTGTTGACGGCTTGCTCGTTCGGGGCCTCTGCTCATGGCGCCCAGCCCGATCGCGGGGCGGACTTCAGCGTGCGGGCGCCGATGCGATCGCACCAGGCCTCGAAGGCGGCGCGGGGCACGCCGCGGTGGCGCAGGTCCTCGAGCGACTCGGTGAGCGGGACCGTCTCGATCAGCGTGGCCAGGCGGCGGTAGAGCTCCGCCTCGGCGCGCCGCTCGGCCAGCGTGGCGGCGAGCTGCATGAAGCCGCGTGGACGCACGCTCCAGGCGAACCCGTGCGTGGGGATGGCCTCGAGGTGCCCGTAGGCCCCGAGCACCACCGCCGCGCTCTTGTCGCCGAAGCCCGGCAACCCGGGGATGCCGTCGGCCGCGTCGCCCGTCAGGGCCAGGAAGTCCGGCACGCTGCGCGGCGAGAACCCGCGCGCCGCGATGAAGCCCGCCTCGTTGGTCACCTTCTGCTGCCGGCGATCCACCTGCACGACGCGATCGCCCCGCAGGCACTGCGCCAGATCCTTGTCGGGCGTCAGCAGCCGCACCTCGTCCACGGCGTCCGCGAAGCGATGCGCGGCGGTCGCCATGGCGTCGTCGGCCTCGAACGCGTCCATCGACCACACCGCGATGCCGAGCGCGCGCACGGCGTCCTCGACCGGGTCGAACTGGGCGCGGAGCTCGGGGGGGACTCCTTCGTCGCTCTTGTAACCCGCGAACAGCTGGTTGCGAAACGAGCGGATCGGGTTGTCGAAGGCGACCGCGATGTGGGTCACCGCCTCGGCGGGCTCGGCCAGCAACGCCAGCAGCGACGAGACCACCCCCACCGTGGCCTTGGCGTCGGCGCCCTCCGGCGTGCGGTGGGGCGGGCGCTTCGAGAAGTGGGCCCGGAAGAGCTCGTAAGTCCCGTCGACCACGTGAAGGCGCACGACGCCAAAACCTATACGCCCGGCGCGCCCGGTCCACCGATTTTTCACTGCCGCGGCTGCTATCCTCGGCGGCGTGCGCCAGGATCCCGCTGCGTCCGTCCTCATCTATGCCCACCCTTACCCGGCCCGCTCGCGGGCGGGGCGGGCCCTGCTCGAGGCGGTCGCGGATCTGCCCGGGCTCGAGGTGCGGTCGCTCTATGCCCTCTATCCCGACTTCGACATCGACGCCCGGGCGGAGCAGGCCGCGCTGGCGCGCGCCGGCCTGGTGATCTGGCAGGCGCCCTTCTACTGGTACGGGGTGCCGGCCCTGCTCTCGGCCTGGTTCGAGCGGGTGCTCGCGCATGGCTGGGCCTACGGGGAGGGCGGCGTCGCGCTGCGCGGAAAGTCCGCGCTCTGGGTCACGACCACCGGAGCGCCCGCCGCGGAGTACGAGGCGGGTGGCATCCACGGCCATCCCTTCGACGCCTTCGTTCCGGCCATCGCGCAGACCGCGCGCTTCTGCGGGATGCGCTGGCTCGATCCGCCGGTGGTCGTGCACGGCGCCCACCGCATCTCGGCCGAGGCCCTGCGCGCGACGGCGGGCCATTACCGGCGGCGGCTCGAGCGGTTGACCCAGCCAGGAGCGCCGACCGAGGAGGATCCGCCCGCCGCCGCCGGCGATGGTCTCGCGCCGAGCGACGGCCACGCCCGGCCCGCCACCGCGGCCACCGCGCCGGACGGGGGGCGACCGCATGAATGAGCACGGCCTGCTGGTCGAGACGCTGATCTACCTCACCGCCGCGGTGGTCTTCGTGCCGCTCGCCAGCCGGTTCCGGCTCGGCTCGGTGCTCGGCTACCTGCTGGCCGGGTGCGCGATCGGCCCCTGGGGCCTGCGCCTCGTGCGCGATGTGGCGGCCATCATGCACTTCGCCGAGTTCGGGGTGGTCTTGATGCTGTTCCTCATCGGGCTCGAGCTCGATCCCCGGCGGCTGTGGAACATGCGGCGCGCGGTCTTTGGCGGCGGGGCGCTGCAGATGGGGCTCTGTGGAGCGCTGCTGACCGCGGGCGGCCTCGCGGTGGGGCTGCCCTGGCAGGCGGCGCTGGTGGCCGGGCTGTCGCTGGCGCTGTCGTCGACCGCCATCGCGGTGCAGACCATGCGCGAGCGCGGAATCCTGGCATCTCCGGTCGGGAACAACGCGCTGTCGGTGCTGCTCTTCCAGGACATCGCCGCCATTCCGCTCATCGCGCTGGTCCCGCTGCTGGCCACCGGGCCGAGCGCCTCGTCCGGAGGACCCTGGGGCATCCTGCGCGTGCTCGGGGCGGTGGGCCTCGTGGTGGTGGTGGGCCGTTACCTCACGCGGCCCCTCCTGCGCATCGTGGCCCGCACCGGGCTGCGCGAGGTCTTCACCGGGTTCGCGCTGCTCCTCATCGTCGCCATCGCGCTCCTGATGACGGCGGCCGGGGTGTCGATGGCCCTCGGCGCGTTCCTGGCGGGCATCCTGCTCTCGGAGTCGGAGTACCGCCACGCCCTCGAGACCGACATCGAGCCCTTCAAGGGGCTCTTGATGGGCCTCTTCTTCAT
>CAZIOH010000075.1:0-33753 GCA_964540815.1 uncultured Myxococcales bacterium
GCCGCGGGTTACCTCTCGCTCAGCGCGGCGTTCAACGCCAACAAGACCGTCATCACGAAGGTGGCGGACACGCCGGCGGCCCTCGCGGCGCTGGCGGCCGCTGCGGCGGCTGCGGGGGACACCACCAGCAGCCTGGTGTTCTTCGGACGCGCGCCGGCCGGCGATCTGACGGTCAACATCCCTTACACCAAGCTGATCCTGGGGGCCGGGTGGCGGGTGGGGACGGTCAGCCTCAGCGTCCTCACGACGCGCTACGGATCTTACGACTACGTTCGCAGCCAGATCCAGGCGCAAGACACCTCCTACGGCGCCAAGTGGCTGACCAACGTCGATGCGACCCTGGCCGTCACCGACGCGCTCGAGATCTCGGTGGGGGCCGTGAACGTCTTCAACGTCTATCCCGACCAGAACGGCCCGCTCGATCCCGCCACGGGCTCCTCCGGCCTGCGCTACGGGCCAGCACCCTTCGCACCCACCGGGGGCCTCTACTATGGACGACTCGCGTACAACTTCTGAGGGTGCCAAGGAGGTCCCGGCGGTCGCGCCCGCTCCGACCGCTCCGACCGATCGAGAGGCGCGCACGGATCTCGGCCGCCGGCGTTTCTTGCGACACGCTGGATCCTCTGGCGTCGCGGTGGCCGGCAGCGTCGCGGCCGCCCGCGCGGTCGCTGCCTCGGCCCCGGCGCCTGCCGCGCCCGTGAACGCGCAGGCCGCTGCGCCACCTCCATCGACTCCGGCGCCAGCACCCCCGACCTCGGCACCCGAACCGCCGCTCGCCCTCAACGCCACCGAGTACGCGTTCATCGTGGCGGCGGTGGATACCTTGATCCCGGCCGATGCGCTCGGCCCCTCCGGTAGCGACTGCGGCGTCGCGTTCTTCATCGATCGCCAGCTCGCCGGCGCCTTCGGCGCCGGAGCCCGTCTCTATCGCCAGGGTCCGTTCCTCAAGGGCAAGCCGGAGCATGGGTACCAGCTGGCCCTGACGCCGCGCGAGTTCTTCCAGACCGGCATCGCGCTCGTGAACGCCTGGACCCGCGATACCCACCACAAGCCGTTCGACGCCCTCGCGCCCTCCGACCGGGTCGCGGTGCTGCAGCTCCTGGAGCGCGGCGGCGTCGACCTCGGTCCCGTCGGCAGCGCCGAATTCTTCGAGGCCTTGCTGACCTTGACCATGGAGGGGATGTTCTCCGACCCCATCTACGGCGGCAACCGGGACAAGGCCGGCTGGAAGCTGCTCGGCTATCCGGGCCTCCCCGCCACCTATCAGATCGACATCGTCCGCTACCACGGCCGCCGGTATCCCCACGCGCCGCAATCGATCGTGGACTTCTCATGAAGAAGCTGAAGCCGGTGGATGCGGTGGTGGTTGGCATGGGTTGGACAGGCGCCATCCTGGCCCGCGAGCTCACGCGCGCCGGGCTGAGGGTGGTGGGCCTCGAGCGCGGCGCCCACCGCTCGCCGGGCGAGGACTTCACGCTGCCCGGCGTGCGCGACGAGCTCAAGTACGTGCAGCGCGGCGAGCTCTTCCAGGATCCAGCGGCCGAGACCGTGACGCTGCGCCACGCGCCCTCGGAGACGGCTTTGCCCATGCGCCAACTCCTCGCCTTCTTGCCCGGCAGCGGGCTCGGCGGCGCGGGCACCCACTGGAACGGCCTGCACTGGCGCCTGACCCCGTCGGACCTGACCTTGCGCAGCCACCTGACCGCCCGCTACGGGAGGGCGGCCATCCCGGCCGACATGTCCATCGCGGACTTCGGGGTCACCTACGACGAACTCGAGCCCGACTACGATCGCTTCGAGAAGGTCTGCGCCGTGTCCGGGCAGGCTGGGAACTTGCGCGGCCGCCTGATCGACGGCGGCAACATCTTCGAGGGCCCGCGCAGCGACGAGTATCCCAACCGGCCCCTTCACCGCACGGTGACCGCCGAGCTGTTCGATGCCGCCGCGCGCTCGCTCGGCTATCACCCCTTCCCTGCGCCGGCCGCCAACGCCAGCGCGGCCTACACCAACCCCGAGGGCGTGACCCTCGGCGCCTGCGTGTACTGCGGACACTGCGAGCGCTTCGGTTGCGAGGTCAACGCCAAGGCCAGTCCGAACTCCACGATCTTCCCCAAGCTGCTCGGCGATCGCGGCTTCGAGCTGCGCACCCATGCCTACGTGCGCGAGCTGCGCCACGACCGCCACGCGCGCCGGGTCACCGCCGTGCGCTACGTGGATCTGCGGAACGGCGAGGAGTACGAGCAGCCAGCGGCGCTGGTGGTCCTCGGGGCCTACGTGTTCAACAACACGCTGCTCTTGCTGACCTCCGGGATCGGCAAGCCCTACGATCCCGCCACCGACAAGGGGGCGGTCGGGAAGAACTACTGCTACCAGGTGGGGGCGGGCGTTCAGGTCTTCGTCAAGGACAAGGAGCTGAACCCCTTCATGGGGGCGGGCGCGCTCGCCATGAACCTCGACGACTTCAACGGCGACAACTTCGACCATGGCGGGCTCGGGTTCTTTGGTGGGGCGCTGATCTCGGCGGGAACCGGCGGCGGGCGCCCGATCGCGTTCCATCCAGTCCCCCCCGGCACCCCCCGCTGGGGTCACGCCTGGAAGCAGGCCGCCGCGACCTGGTACAACCACACCTTCGCCATCGGCGTGTCGGGCGCGAACTACGCGCACCGAGAGAACTACCTGGATCTCGATCCGACCTACCGCGACGTCCTGGGCCGCCCGCTCATCCGGATGACCTATGACTTCCGCGAGAACGACCGGCGGCTCACCGCCTACTGCACGGGGGTAGCGGCTCGGGTGGCGCGGGCGATGAACGCAACCATCGTGAGCGCCCCGACCATCCGGGGCGGGTCCTTCAGCGCGCTGACCTATCAGACCACGCACAACACCGGTGGGACCATCATGGGAACCAACCCGCGCACGAGCGTCGTCAACCGGTACTTGCAGTCGTGGGACGCGCACAACCTCTTCGTGGTGGGGGCCTCCGTGTTTCCGCAGAACGCGAGCTACAACCCCACCGGCACGGTGGGGGCGCTGTCGTACTGGTCCGCGCGGGCGATCGTCGGCCAGTACCTGGGGCGTCCCGGGCCGCTGGTGCAGGCGTGAACGGGCACCTGCAAGGAGGAGGATGGTGAACGTGTGGCAGGCCGTCGTGCTCCTCTCCACAGCCGGCCGGTTGCCTGTCGGCGGGGCTGCCGCCCGTCAATCTGGACAAGCGGTGCAGGCGCAGCGCGCGGCAATCGATCCCGCGCGCGGTCGCGAGATCTTCCGAGTCTGCGCCGCCTGCCACAACGACAGCTCGGAGCCGCTCGGCCCGGCGCTCGGCGGGGTGATCGGGCGAAAGGCGGGGGCGGTGGAGGGCTTTCGCTACTCGACCGCCATGAAGCGGGCGGGCCTGGCCTGGACCAGGGAGAACCTGCGCCAGTTCCTGCGGGACCCTCAGGGCACGGTGAAGGGCACGCGCATGCCGTTCTCCGGTCTGGCGGCCGAGCGGGACATCGACGACGTGATCGCCTTCCTGAGTGAGCAGAAATGAGGCCGGTCAGCAAGGACCCGCCTGGGAGAGGAGATGACCAATGAAGCCGCCCAGACTTGGAATGAGCCGACGGCGCTTCTTGCGCGGTGTTGGGTACGCGGGCGGGGGCGCCGCCGCGTACGAGGCGATGGTGGCGATGGGGCTCCTCGCGGTTCCTCCGGCCTACGCCGGGCCGCCCGCGCTCGGTCCGCGCTCGGGCAAGGGAACCCGGGTGGTGGTCCTCGGCGGCGGCATCGCAGGGTTGGTCTCGGCGTACGAGCTCGGCAAGGCCGGCTACGAGGTGACGGTCCTCGAGGCGCGTCCCCGCCCGGGGGGACGCGTCTTCACGGTGCGCGCCGGCTCGGTGATCGACGAGCTGGACAGCCGTCAGGAGGTGGCTTGGGAGACTGGGCCCGATCTCTTCTTCGACGCCGGTGCGGCGCGCCTGCCCCAGCACCACCAGGGGATCATCGGGTACGCCCGCGATCTGGGCGTGCCGCTCGAGGTCCTGAGCAACGAGAACCGGGCGGCGTACCTGCACAGCGGGAAGGCCTTCGGGGGCAAGCCGCAGCGCAACCGGCGGGTCCACGCCGACGCGCGCGGGTTCGTGGCGGAGCTGGCGGCGAAGGCCATCGATACGGCCAGCCTCGGACATCCCGTCACCGTCGAGGACAAGGAGAAGCTGCGGGCGTTCCTCAAGGACTTCGGCGCGCTCGACAAGGATCTCGTCTATCGGGGCGGGTCACGCGGGGGCTACCGTGAGCTGCCGGGAGGCGGCGCCGACGCTGGCCAGGGGTTCGATCCGCTCGACATCAACCAGCTGCTCACCGTCGGCTTCTGGAGCCGCATCGACGAGCTGGCGGAGGGACCGGTGCAGGCTCCCACCATGCTGCGCCCGGTGGGAGGAATGGCCAAGATCGCCGAGGCCATCGCGGCCTCGCCGCTGGTGAGCCCGGTGATCCACTACGGCGCCGAGGTCACGCGCCTGCGTCGGCACGGACAGGGCGCGCGCGTCGAGTGGAAGGACACGGTCACCGGTCACGCCAGCGCGATCGACGCCCCGTACGTGATCGTGACGATTCAGCCGGGCCTCCTCGGCGCGCTCGATCAGGACTTCACGCCGCGGGTGCGGCGGGCGCTGGCGGCCCCCTCTGGCACCCCGCTCGCCAAGGTGGCCTTCCAGGCGACCCGCCGATTCTGGGAGCTCGACGTTCAGATCTACGGAGGAATCTCCTGGACCGATCATCCCATCACCCAGGTCTGGTATCCCTCGCAAGGCATCAACGCCGCCAAGGGCATCCTGGTCGGCGCCTACCTGTTCGAGGGGGGAGAGGACTTCGCGACCAAGTCGCTCGCGGATCGCCTCGAGCTGGCCTTGCAGGGCGGAGAGATCCTGCACCCGCAGTACCGCAAGTACCTGGAGCACGGCGTGTCGATCTCCTGGCGGAAGGCCAGGTACTCGAGCGGCGCCACCACGCGCTGGACCGACGAGGCGCGCAAGACCGAGTACCCGGTGCTGCTCGAGCCGGACGGGCCCTACTTCTTCGCCGGCGAGTACCTCAGCTACATCAACGGCTGGCAAGAAGGGGCCGTGCGCTCCGCCCACTACACCATCCAGAAGCTCGCAACCCACGTGAAGGAGAAGAAAGCATGAAGCCGGCATCCAACGACGCGCCTTCGCAACTCGCCGCACCGAACGGTGGCGGTCGCAGCGGGGCCCTCTCAATCGTTGCCTTGGTGGTCCTCTTCGTCGGTCTGGCGCGGGTGGCGGGCGTGACCGGCGGTGGTGCGGCGATGGCCGCGAGCCCCACGGCGGCTCACGACAGCTCGGCCGAGATCAAGCGGGTGAAGAGCTCCGTTCTGTCTGCGCCGATCCTCGCCGGGGTGGTCGTACCTGCCGGGACCCTGACGTACTACCTCAGCGGTCAGGTTCCCGCGGTGGCCGACGCCACCAAGCCGGCCGACAGCGTCGAGGCGTACGGCGACACCAAGACCCAGGCCACGAGCGTGTTCAACAAGCTGAAGGGCCTGCTGGCCGCCGAAGGGCTCGGGCTCGGCGACGTGGTGAAGCTGACGGTGTTCCTGGTCGGCGATCAGAAGAAGGGCGGGAAGCTCGACTTCAAAGGCTTCTCCGAGGCCTACGGGCAATTCTTCGGGACCCCCGCTCAACCCAACATCGTCGCCCGGACCACCGTCCAGGTCGCGGCCCTCGCCAACCCCGCTTACCTGGTCGAGATCGAAGCAGTCGCCGCCAGATCCCAAGGGAAGTGATGATCCCCTTAGCCTCTCCTTCCCCAGTCCCTCGCCCGGGCTCGCAGGGAGACGTGGACCTCGCCGAGCGCTGGAGGCTCGCCTGTCGCGGCGACGTCCCGCCTCGACGATCGTCAAAATCAACGTCTCCCGAGAGACAGGAGCCATGCCCGCATGACCCAGACGCCCAGGTCCACCCAGTTCCCCGCGACCCGTTGGTGGGCCGCGCGAACGAGCCCGCTATCCGTCGTGGTGTTCGCCGTGCTCTGCGCGACGCCGTTGGCGACGGCCTTCGGCCAGTCGAGCGATCCGTCGAATCCTGCCGCCGGGGGCGCAGCCGGAGCTCCGGGCAGTGCACCGCCTGAGCGGCAGGGGAGGGCCGAAGCGGGGCCTCCCCCGGCATCACCGCCCACGCCACCGCCACCGCCACCGCCACTGCCGCTGGCGCCGGTTCCGCCTGCCGAGGGAGCGCTACCTCCTGCGCCGCCTCCTGTTCTGGCTCCCGTGCCGCCGGCCGCCCCGGCTCCGGCCCCCGCGACGGCGGCTCCGGCTGCCAGCGCCGTGACGGTGCCAGCCCCGGTGGGCGCGCCTCCGTCGGCGCCGCCAGCTTCGGCCCCGGCATCTCCGGACGACGCGTCCACCAAGGCGCTCTCCGCGCTGATCGTCACCGGGACGCGCACGACCTCGCGCACGGTCGTCGACTCCAACGTGCCGGTGGACGTGCTCTCCGCCGCCGATCTGCAGACCGCCGTCTCCTCCGATCTGAACGATCGCCTGGCCCAGGTCGTTCCGTCGTTCAATGTCCAGCGGCTGCCGCTCTTCGACGGCGCCATCTTCAATCGCCCGGCCACGCTGCGCGGGCTGTCTCCCGATCAGACCCTGGTGCTCATCAACGGCAAGCGCCGGCATCGGTCGGCCTTCATCGACGTCACCGCTCAAGGCGCGCAGGCCGTCGATCTGTCCGAGATTCCGCTGGCCGCCATCGATCACATCGAGGTGCTGCGCGACGGGGCGTCGGCGCAGTACGGCTCGGACGCCATCGCGGGCGTCATCAACATCATCCTCAAGGATCGCCCCGGCTTCACCGGCTACGCCGAGCTCGGGCAGTACTATGCGGGGGATGGCCTCGGCTATCAGGTCGGGGGCAATGGCGGAGTCCCGCTCGGGGATCGCGGGACCTTGAACTTGAGCTTCGAGTACGCCAGCAGCGACGCCACCTCGCGCAGCAACCAGCGCCCGAACGCGGCAGCTCTGATCGCCGCGGGGAATACCTACGTGCAGCAGCCGGCGGTGCAGCGCTTCGGTCAGCCCGATGTGTGGACCTTGCGCACCTTCCTCAACGCCAAATACAAGCTCGCCGACCAGCTCGAGGCCTACACGTTTGGAAGCTTCGGCTCCGGCTGGGGCGAGAACGATTTCAACTACCGCAACCCCAACCAGGGCTCGGTCTTCAAGTCGGGTCAAAGCGCCGACCTGCTGGCCACCAACCTCGCGACCGTGCCCGCCATCTACCAGACCTGGTACAACAACTCCCCGGCCGTGCTGTCGGGATATCCTGGAGGCTTCACCCCGCGCTTCTCGGCCTACACCTACGACGGCTCGGCGGCCCTCGGACTGCGCGGCAGCTTCACCCCGGACTTCAGCTGGGATGCGAGCGGGCGCTGGGGCCTCAACCGGATTCGCTACCACATCCGCGACACCATCAACGCCTCGGAGGGCCCCTATTCTTCCAAGGAGTTCGACGACGGGACGCGCCGCCAAAACGAGTGGGGGGGCAACCTCGACTTCAACTACTACCTGAACCCCGGCGGATCCATTCGCCCGATCAACGTGGCGTTCGGAGGCGAGGTCCGCGGCGAGAGCTATCACGTCGGGGTGGGAGACCCGGCCTCTTATGACATCGGGCCGCTCGGGGTGATCGGGCTCAGCGGCGGCTCCAATGGGTTCTTCGGGACCGGGCCCAGCCAGGCGGGCACCTGGAGCCGAACCAGCGGCGCCGGCTACGTCGATCTCGAGTCGGACGTGACCAAGCGGTTCAACCTGGATCTGGCTGGGCGCTTCGAGGGCTACTCCGACGTTGGCTCCACCTTGAACGGCAAGGCCGCGGCGCGCCTCACTGTCTTCGACGGGTTCAACCTGCGCGGCGCAGTCAGCACGGGCTTCCGCGCGCCCACCCCCGGTCAACAAAACCTGACCAACACCAACCAGTTTCCGAGCCCCGATGGCGCGGCCATCTTGACCAACGGGACCATCCCGGCGACCAACCCGATCGCCGCGGTGGTGGGGGGCAAGCAGCTCAAGCCCGAGAAGTCCATCAACTTCAGCCTGGGCTTCGTCGCCCAGTTGGTGGACCACCTCACGTTCTCGGCCGACGGCTACATCATCATCATCCACGACCGGATCGGTGTGTCTCAGCAATACAGCCTGACGCCCGACCAGCAAGCGACGCTGGTGGCCTCGGGGGTGGCCGCGGCGCAGGGGCTCACCAGCTTCAACTTCTTCACCAACGGGTTCTCCACCCGCACCTCCGGGCTCGACCTGGTGCTCAGTTACCGCACCGATCTGGCGGCCAGCCAGCGCCTCGGCATCACGGCGGCCGCCAACTTCAACCAGACCAAGGTCACGGACTTCGATCCCGGGGTGATCTCGGCCAACCAACAGCAATACCAGGAGGACCGACTGCCGAAGCAGGTCGCCACCCTGTCCGCCGACTACGGTCTCGCGCGGTTCGACGTGTTCGCACGGGCCCGCTACTACGGGTCGTGGACCGAGCCCTTCAGCCCGTACACGGACAATGCGGGCACGATCGTGGCGCAGACCAAGAGCGAGCTCGTGTTCAATCAGACCTTTGGTCAGCGGGTGTTCTTCGATCTCGCCTTGTCGTACACCTTTGCCGCTCGGGCGGGGGCAAATCCGGGGAAAGTGCGGGCGACCATCGGAGCCGAGAACATCTTCGACACCTATCCCGACAAGGCCAAGTACCCCAACACGCTGGCCGACGCCGCCGCCGGGAATATCCCCAGCAACGGCCGGGTCTATCCGAGCCAGCGTCCCTACGAGTCGGATGGCGGGCGGTACTACGCCCGGCTGGCCTTCGACTTCTGATCGCAAGGGATTGACACCCGAGACCGGAACGGAGAGGGTGAGCGTCGATGCTTTTTGATTCGTTTCGGTTCCGGAATGGGGTGCAGGCGCGCAATCGGGCCTGGCTGGCGCCACTCACCAACATGCAGAGCGCGCCCGACGGCACGCTGTCGGACGACGAGCTGCACTTCCTCGAGCTGCGGGCCAAGGGCGGCTTCGGGGTGGTCGAGACCTGCGCGTCGCACGTGGCGCTCGACGGCCAGGGCTGGCCGGGTGAGCTCGGGGTCTACGACGATCACCTGCTGCCTGGGCTCACGCGCCTCGCCTCGGCGCTGCGCGAGGGGGGCGCGCTCCCGCTGGTCCAGCTCTTCCACGGCGGACTGCGCGCCCCTTCGAAGCTGACCGGGCAGGCGCCGTGGAGCGCGTCGGCCGTGGAGGAGCCCGGGGCGGAGCCTTCGCGCGCGGCGAGCGGGGAGGACATCGCGCGGGTCATCGGGCAGTTTCGGGCGGCCGCCGTCCGCGCGCACGCGGCGGGCTTCGGTGGTGTCGAGCTGCACGGGGCCCACGGTTATCTGCTCGGTCAGTTCCTGAGCGCGACCATCAACCTCCGGGCGGACGGGTGGGGCGGCGGGCTCGCCGGGCGGGCGCGGCTGCTCCGCGAGACGCTGCGGGCGGTGCGCGCCGCGGTGCCCCCTGCCTTCGTGGTCGGCGTGCGCCTCTCGCCCGAGGACCGCGGCAACGCGCGCGGCCTCGATCTCGACGAGTCGATCGCGGTCGCGCGCTGGTTGGCGGAGGACGGTGCGGACTTCATCCACCTGTCGCTCTGGGACGCGGCGAACAACACCTCCAAGCGCCCGGACCAGCACCCGTTGCCGCTCTTCCGGGCGGCGCTCCCGGGCGATCTGCCGCTGGTCGCCGCCGGCAACATCTGGACCCTGGCCGACGCCGAGGCCGCGCTCGCCCGCGGTGCCGCTGCCGTGGCCATCGGCAAGGCCGCCATCGCCAACCCCGACTGGCCCGAGCGCGTTCGCGCTCCGGGGGATCACGTCCGCCGCCCCCCGCTCACCATCCCCGAGCTCCGCGCGCGGGGCCTGAACGCGACCTTTGCCGCCAACATGCGCAACTGGAAGGGCTTCGTCCTCGAGTGACCGACCCCGGTGGACCCAACGGGTCTCCAGGCTCCGTTCTTGCTGCGGTCTGAGCCCGCACACCATGTCTCGACGAGAAGTGCCTGCCGGGTGCGGCGGACTGTTGCCCCACGTGCAGATCGGGCGTTGCGTTGCTCCGCGGGCAGCAACCCATGCCATGGCAGCCTCCCTCGCGACCCTGGCTGCCTTCGCTGTTCTCCTGGCGCCCAGCCTCGGCTGCAAGGGGAGGGCCTCGGCGCGGGGCGCGGACCCCGCGGCGGCCTCACCGCGGGTCTTGAAGTGGGCCACGGACTTCCCGCCCAACTGGGATCCGGTGGTCCAGGGCAGCGGCGGCGGCTTCCGGGTGCTGGCGCTGGCGTATGCGTCGCTCACGGAGATCGACGAGCAGGGCAACGCACGCCCGGGGCTCGCGCGATCGTGGGACTACAACTCGTCCGGCGACGAGGTCACCTTTCACCTTCGACCCGGGCTCCAGTTCTCCGACGGCACCCCGGTGAACGCCGAGGCGGTGAAGCTCTACCTCGAGCGGGCGAAGACCCAGGCCAATTCGGCCCTCGACGGGGATCTCACGTCGATCGCGTCGGTGCACACGGCTGGCGACCTCGACGTCGTGCTCGAGCTCACCCAGGTCGACTACCAGATCCCCTTGCTCCTCGGGCAGCGGGTGGCCCAGATCCCCAGCCCCAGGGCGGCCCGCGACCCGAAGGCGCTGAACGCGTTTCCGGTAGGGGCCGGCCCCTTCACCGTGGTGGAGCTGGTCCCCGAGTCCCACGTCTTCCTGAAGAAGAACCCCGCCTACTGGAACGCCGCCAACGTCTTCATCGATGAAGTCAAGGTCTACGCAGGGGTCGACCCCGCCACGGTGGTCTCGTCGATCCAGACCGGCGTCTACGACTTCGCGGCGCTGCCGGCCAGCCAGGTGAAGGCGGCGGAGAAGGCCGGCCTCGACATCGTGGCCCACCCGGGCTTCAACGCGGCCAACCTCGCCATCAACATCCACAAGAAACCCTTCGACGATCCCGCGGTGCTGCTGGCGGTCCGGCACGCGATCAACCGCCAGGAGATCGCCGACAAGGTCACGCTCGGCTACGGCAGCGCCACCAATCAACCCTTCCCGAGGGGGTACATCGCGTACGACGAGCAGTCCGAGAACCTGTGGCCCTACGATCCGGCGAAGGCCCGGCGGATCCTGGGCGACGCCGGCTATACCCCCGGACAGATCGTCGTCGACTTCGTGCTCTCCGCGGCCAGCCCGGCCGCGGAGGTGATCCAGGCGCAGCTCGCCGCCATCGGAATCACCGCCCGGATCTCGGTGGCGCCGAACTGGGCCCGCCCGTTCTTCGCGAAGGAGCTGGCGCTCTCGATCTACGGCACGACCGGGCGCGAATCTCCCGTCCAGACCTTGACCGCGCACTTCGGTCCCAAGGGCCCACTCAACCTCAGCTCGCCCTTCGTGTCGCCCGAGTTCGAGGCGGCGATTCGTCGGGCGCGTGAGACGCCGCTCGACGCCCCCGACTACGCCCAGAACCTCAAGCTGGCGACGCGGGCGGCCCTCGCGACCTCTCCGACCATCTTCACGTACAGCCAGCCCACGCTGTTCGTGAAGAGCGCGCGGGTGTCGAAGATCCCCGCCATCCCAGGGCAAGTGCACTGGACCGGCGTGCGGGTAGGATCGCCGTGACGCGGCTGCGACGGTCTGGGCGCGGGCTCCTGCGCTCGCTCGCGGCGTTGATTCAAATGCTCCTGCCCGTGCTCCTCCTCGGGACGTTCGTCACCTACCTGCTCGGGGTGCTGAGCGGCCTCAGCCCCGCGCACCTTCAGCTCGGCGAGTCCGCCACACCGGCGGCGGTGGCACGCCTAGAGCACGAGTGGGGGCTCGATCGCCCGTTCCTCGTGCAATACCTCGCGTGGCTGCGTGGTCTCGGCGGCGGCGAGCTCGGTCTCAGCTGGTACAACGGCCGGCGTGTGGCCGGGCTCCTGGCCTCGCGCGCCGTCATCAGCCTCTCGGTCGCTGGCCTGGCCCTGGTGATCGGCGTCGGGCTGGGGTCCGTCCTCGGCACGGTAGCGGCGCTGCGCCAGACCTCGTGGATCGATCGCGCCATCACCGCCTTCACCACCTTCATCTCGGTGATGCCCTCGTTCGTCGTGGGGATCGCCCTGGTGGCGATCTTCGCGGTGGGACTCGGCCTGCTGCCTTCGGCCGGGTACCTCCCGCTCGAGGATGGCGTGTGGCCATGGCTCAGCCACCTCCTCCTGCCGGCGCTGGCGCTGAGCTGCGACACCGTCGCGGACCTGGCGCGGCAGCTGCGGGTGGGCCTGGTGGGGGTGCTCGGCGAGAACCACGTGACGGGCGCGCGGCTCCGCGGCCTCGGAGAAGTCCGCATCTTCCTGGTCCACGTCCTGCCAAACGCCCTCGGCCCGGCCCTCACCGTCCTCGGCATGAAGCTGCCGCACCTGCTCGGCGGCGCGGTGGTCACCGAGGCGGTGTTCGGCCTGCCGGGCTACGGCCGCTTCGCCAACGAGTCGGCGCTGCGAGGCGACGTGCCGGCGGTGCAAGGGGTGCTCGTGGTGTCCGTCGTGCTGGTGGTGGTATTCAACCTGCTCGTGAACGTGCTCCTCGCGCGCCTCGTGCCCGCCGCCAGGCGAGGGGGCTCGCCGTGATGCTGCTGCGTCGCCTGTGGCGCCTGCGGAGTGCGCGGCTGGCGCTCGGGCTCCTCACGGTGGTGGCGGCGCTCGCCCTCTTCGGACCTCTGCTCGAGCCCCAGTCCCCCCTGGCCGGCTCCTCCGCCGTGCTGGCCCACCCGTCGGCCGCGCACCTCCTCGGGACCGACTACCTCGGCCGCGACGTCCTCAGCCGGTTGCTGGCGGGATCGCCGGTCAGCGTGCTCGGCGCGGTGATGGTGGCGCTCATCGCGCTCGTCGTCGGCACGATCCCCGGGATCCTGTCGGTCTACCTGGGGCCGGCCTTCGAGTGGATCACCTTGCGGGTGGTGGACACGTTGATCGCGCTGCCGTTCCTGCTGTTTGCGGTCTCGATGACCGCGCTCATCGGCAACGGCATCACCGAGGCGCTGGTGACCGTCGGGATCCTGGTGGCTCCGCAGTACTACCGCGTGGCGCGGGCCGCGGCGCTCTCGGTGGTGCGCTCGGAGTACGTCGAGGCGGCGACCATCGCCGGTGCGTCCGTGGGTTGGATCATCCGGAAGCACTTCTCGGCCAAGGTCATCCCGCCCGTGGCGGTCGCGCTGGCCAGTACCATGGGCAACGGCCTCGTGGTGGTGGCCAGCTTGACCTTCCTCGGGATCGGCGTGCGGCCACCGGAGCCGACCTGGGGCGGGCTCCTCGCCTCCGATCTCGACTACCTCGCCTACCAGCCGTACGCCCCGCTCTTCCCCACGGCGCTGATCCTGGCCACGGTGTGGGCCTTCAACTTGCTGGCGGACGCGCTGCGGGACGTGACGGGGCAATCGGGTCGGGTGCTGGTCGAGCGAGGCGCCGAGCGACGACCCGACCAGGCAGCCGCGCCGCCGGGCCCGCGCACGGCGCCCGCCGCCGCACCCGGCGGAATTGGCACCGCCGCGCCCGACGCCGTGCTGACGGTCGACGCTCTCCGGATCGCCAACCGAGCGACGGGAGAGGAGCTGGTAGAGGGGGTGACTTTCTCGCTCCGCCGGGGGCAGGTCCTCGGCATCTTGGGCGAATCAGGGAGCGGCAAGACGCTCACCTGCAAGGCTATCCTCGGCATCTTGCCGCCTGGCTTCCAGGTCTCGGGTGGCGGTATCGCGCTCGGCGGGCGCGACATCGCCGGCTTCACGCGGGCCGACTGGAGCGCCGCCCGCGGGGTGCGGGTCGCGGCGGTGTTTCAGGATCCGGGGTCGTACCTCAACCCCTCCCAGCGGGTCGGCAGACAGGTCGAGGAGATCTTTCGCCTCAAGAAGCACCTGCGACGGCGGGAGGCGAGGGCGCGGGTGCTGGCGCTGTTCGAGGCGCTGCACCTGCGCGATCCCGAGCGCGTCTTCGAGCAATACCCGCACGAGCTCTCGGGTGGCATGCTCCAGCGGGTCCTGATCGCCTCCGCCATCGCCCTCGACCCGGCGGTCCTGATCGCGGACGAGGCGACCACCGCCCTCGATGTCACCGTCCAGGCCGAGATCCTCGATCTGCTGCTCGACCTCAGGGACCGGATGGGGCTCGCGCTGGTGCTGGTCTCGCACGATCTGGCGGTGGTGGCGCAGCTCTGCGAGGAGGTGCTGGTGATGAGGTCGGGCCAGGTCGTCGAGCGCGGCCCGGTGAGCGAGATCCTGAGGCGACCTCGTCACGAGTACACCCGCCTCCTCGTCGCCGACCACCACCGCTACGGCCTCGAGCGGCCGGCGCGGGACGCCTCCGCCCCGAGGAGCGAGGGGATCGAGCATGTCTCCTGAGCCCGAGGCGCTCCTCGACATCGAGGGGCTCTCGGTGTCGTACGGGCACGGCCCGGCGGCCACCAGCGCTCTGCGCGGCGTCTCGTTGCGCCTGGGTCGCGGCGAAGCGGTGGGCCTCATCGGCGAGACCGGGTCGGGCAAGTCGACGCTGGCGCGGGCGGTGCTCGGGCTGGTCGCGCCCTCGGCGGGGCGGGTGACGCTCGCCGGCCAGGAGCTCACCGCGCTCGGCCCGCGGCAATGGAAGGACTTCCGTCGCCAGGGCGTCGTCCAGTACGTCTTCCAGGATCCCCTGCGGAGCCTCGATCCCGATCTCACCGTCGAGGACTCGATCGCGGAGCCGCTGCTGGTTCGCGGCGGTCGTGCCGGTGCCCTCTCCCGGTCGCGGGTGCGCGAGCTCGTGGGCGAGCAGCTGCGTCGCATGGGCCTCGGCGCCGTGCTCCTCGGGCGCCACCCCGGTGAGCTCTCGGGCGGGCAGCGGCAACGCGTGGCCATCGCCCGCGCGCTCATCACCGAGCCGCGGCTGCTGATCCTCGACGAGCCGGTGAGCGCGCTCGATGCCGCCAACCGGGCCCAGGTCCTGGAGCGCCTCTCGCAGCTGCGCCACGGCGGCGTGACCTTGCTCTTCATCTCGCACGATCTCGGATCGGTGGCCGGCCTCACCGATCGGATCGCCGTGCTCTACCGCGGCACCCTCGTCGAGGTGGACGCGGCCGATGCCATCGTCCAGCGCCCCTGGCACCCCTACACCCGGTTGCTGGTCGGCTCGGCTCCGACCTTGGCCCGGGGCGCGATCTCGCGCGAGCGACGCCAGCAGCTCCGCGCGGAGCTCTCCGCCGCGGGCGAACGCCTCACCTGAGCGCGCACCCCGGGCGATCCATCGAGACTTCGAAATCGGAAGTATGAGCCGGACTCGAGCTTCGCGGCTTGCGTTTGCGGCTATGCTCTCGGCATCCTTCCTCCCTCACACCCACCGTCACACACCCCCTCGCCTCTCTTGCGCTTCCTCTTCGGCCCGCGCTTCCGGCCGGGCCCCAGCCATCCCTTCCCGCTCTCGGGGCCCGCCGGGGCGCCGTCGATCCGGTCGCCGAGCTCGTCGCCAGATCGGCCGCTCGGGTTGTCCTCGGGCGAAGTGCCGGAGACGTTGCCCACCTCCATCGTGAGGCTCTTCTGGCTCTTCGCCGGTCCGCACCGCGCCACCGTCCTGTTGATGATGCTGGCTTCCCTGTCGTTGCGCACCCTCTCGGTGCTGCAGTACTACGCCATGAAGCGCATCGTGGACGCGGCGGTGCGGGCCAATCTCCACGTCCCCGGCATCTGGAAGACCCTGCGGCTCCCCCTCGTGCAGTTCTTCGCCGTGGTGGGGACGTGGATCGTGGTCGAGTGGGCCGCCTGGTATTGCTCGTACGCGGGCCGCATCCCGGTCCTGGCACGGGCGCGGCAGCTCGTCTTCAGCTACGCCCAGCGGCATAGCCCGAGCTACTTCGACAACATGCTCACCGGCAAGGTGGCGCACCGGACCATGCTGCTGCCCGAGCAGACGGTGACGCTCTTCGAGCGAACCAACTGGGACTACCTCCCGCTCGCGATCCAGTGCCTCCTCTTGCTGGTGCTCTTCTTCCGCGCTCGACCCACCTTCGGTGCGATCCTCGCGGCCTGGCTCGCCGTCTACCTGACGGTGACCGTCCGGTTCGGCCGTCACATCGCCGACTTCGGGGCCGCCCACAGCGAGGCCAAGGCGCAGCTCACCGGGCGCATCGTCGACGCCATCACCAACATCAAGAACGTCATCTTCTTCGCTGGCCACGAGCAAGAGGACGCCATCGTGGGTGAGGCGGTGGGCGAGACCTACGACGCCCAGCGAGCCCAGTACCGCGCTTTCGTGCAGATGAGGGTCGTCCTCCAGGCCTTGAACGTCGTCATCTATGCGCTGATCTTGCCCCTGGCCCTCGGCCGCCTGGTGGACGGCGCGATCAGCGTGGGCGAGTTCCTGCTCGTGACCACCCTGCTCATCCAGCTGCTGCGCAGCGTGTTCGACATGGCCAACGCCTTGCCCGACACCTACGACATGATCGGCAGCATCCGGGACTCGCTCCGGATGCTGGTGGTGCCGCGCGAGCTCCCCGATCGCCCTGGCGCCACCGAGCTCGTGGTGCGGCAGGGCCAGGTGGCGTTCGATCGCGTCCGGTTCTCCTACGATGGAAGCGAGCTGCGAAGCGAGCCGGTCTTCTCCGAGCTGTGCCTGACCATCCCCGCGGGGCAGCGGGTGGGCCTCGTCGGGCATTCCGGCGCCGGGAAGAGCACCCTCGTCGCCCTCCTGCTCCGACTCTACGACGTGGAGGCGGGCGCCATCCGCCTCGGGGATCGGAACATCGCCGAGGTCACGCAGAGCAGCTTGCGTCGGGCCATCGGCCTCATCCCCCAGGACGTGGTGCTCTTTCACCGCACCTTGCGCGAAAACATTCGCTACGGGCGCCCGGACGCCAGCGACGCGGAGGTGGCCGAGGCGGCCGCGCGCGCCCATGCCGACGAGTTCATCCGCGCGCTGCCCGCCGGCTACGAGACCCCCGTGGGTGAGCGCGGGGTCAAGCTCTCGGGGGGCCAGCGCCAGCGCATCGCCATCGCCCGAGCGCTGCTCAAGGACGCGCCGCTCTTGATCCTCGACGAGGCGACGTCCGCCCTCGACAGCGAGTCCGAAGCCCACATCCAGGCCGGCATGGAAGAGGCCATGGCGGGGAGGACCGTCATCGCCATCGCCCACCGCCTGTCGACCCTGGCCCACCTCGATCGGCTGCTGGTCTTGCAGAAAGGTCGGGTCATCGAGGACGGCACGCACGCCGAGCTCCTGGCGCGCGGAGGGGTCTACGCCGCACTGTGGAGCCGGCAAGTGGGCGGCTTCCTGGTCGAATGAAGCGCCTTCGGCGCTCGCGGGAAGGGGCGGACCCCTCCCCGCGGGCCCCTCCCGGGGACGACGAGAGGCGGACCCAGACTTGCTTTGCTGGTGCCGTCTCCGGTTGGCAAAGCCAACCTCCGATCCACCGCTTGGAGGAGGTGGCCCTGAGGCATGAACCACCCCGGACTGAGCCCAACCCCTTCGCCCCTCGGAGCGCGGAGAGTCCTGGTGGATCCTGGCGCCGCATCGTCACGGATGAAAGCGGAGCCCGGTCCCCTCTCTTGTTCCCTCGCCCCGCGAGGCAGTTCCCATCATTCGAACGGAGTGCTGCTCAGGGAGCAGCGTGGGGGGGAGCGTGCGCCTCTGCCAGCAGCCGGAGCAGCCTCGGAAGCCGATTGCCGGGTGGCGCCGGCCCGAGCTTGCTGGTCGGAGGGTTGGCACGGGGATGGCATCTCGGTATTCGTATCATGAGCACTCGCACGCAGGGGCATTCACCGGGGCTGGCCTGGATCGCAGGGGTTGGCGTGCCCGCCGGTCTCGGGGCGGCCCTCGCACGTCGATTCGCACGGGCGGGCCACCCCGCCGTCGTCACCGGGCGCAGCCCGGCGCGCCTCGAGGCGGTCGTGGCCCAGATCCGCGAGGCGGGTGGGGTAGCGCATGCGTTGCCGGGTGACGTGAGCCGTGAGGCCGATGTGCTGGCGCTGGCGGCCAAGGTGGCGGCGCTCGGCACCCTCGAGGTTGGGGTCTTCAACGCCGCCGACGCGGAGCGGGCTTCGTCGCTCGAGCTCACCGCCGATGCGTTCGAACGCACCTGGCGGACCACCACGCTCGGGGGATTCGTCTTCGGACGGGAGGTGGTGCGCCTGCTCTTGCCCGCGGCGCGTGGAACCTTGCTCTTCACCGGCGCCACCGCCTCGCTCCGTGGCCGCCCGCCCTTCGCGGCGTTCGCGGCGGCCAAGGCTGGGCTCCGCTCGGTGAGCCAGAGCTTCGCGCGCGAGTTCGGTCCGAAGGGCGTCCACGTCGCTCACATCGTCATCGATGGCGGGATCGACGGCGAACGGCTGCGGAGCCGCCTGCCCGAGCGGGTGACCGAGGCCGGCCCGGACGGGTTGCTCGGGCTCGATGCCATCGCCGAGGTCTACTTTCAGCTCCACGCCCAGGCGCGCAGCGCCTGGACGCAAGAGCTCGATCTCCGCCCGTACAAGGAACCGTTTTGAAGAGAGCCTTTCACATGAACACCGAGCGCGTCGAGACTGGATCTGGAGGATTCCCATCGGACCTACCTGGCTTGCGGGCATGGTCCTCGGGGTATCGGTCGCGTCGCTGGTCGCATCGCCGGCCGCATCGCCGGCCTTGGCCGGCCCCCTCACCGACCGGGAGGCTTCCCCCGCCACCCGGGCCGCGCCGACCGACACCCCGGCGGCGCTCCTTCACGTCGAGGCCGCGCGGAAGCTGGCCGGCGAGGACCTGAAGGTGCCGCTCTTCTTGTGCCTCCCCGACAGCACCGCCATCGTCAAACAGAACCTGGAGAGCGGTTCGAAGCGATGGGTCGAGCCCACCAAGGTCTTCGACAACCTCTTCTTCGTGGGCAACGAGTTCGTGGGGGTGTGGATCCTGCGCACCAGCGACGGGCTGATCCTCTTCGATTCCAGCAGCAGCGCCGACGAGGCCGAGCACCACCTGGTCCCTGGCCTCCGGAAGCTCGGGCTCGATCCCGCCGGCATCAAGGTGGTGGTGGTGACCCATGGGCACTGGGACCACTTCGGTGGGGCGGCGTACCTGCAGAGCACCTTCGGGGCCCGGGTGGCCCTCGGTGGGGCGGACTGGGATCTGATCGAGAAGGCGCCGGCGAACGCGCTTGAGACCAGCCATCACCCGATCCCGCGCCGCGATCTCGTGGTGACCGACGGGTACACCCTCGCGCTCGGGGACACCAAGGTCACCCTGTACCTGACGCCAGGCCACACCCCGGCCACGGTGTCGGCGCTGGTGCCGGTGCGCGAGGCAGGCAAGACCTACCTGCTCTCGCTCTTCGGCAGCGTCGCGTTTCCGCCCAGCCTCGAGCCCACCCCGCAGAGCGGAGGACAGCGCCTCTACGATCGGTCGGTGGTGCGTTTCGGACAGCTCGGCCGCAAGGCCGGGGCGGTCGGGCTCCTCAACACCCACGTGTTCGCGGATGGAGGCCTCGACCGTCTGGCGGCCGCCCGCGCGCGCAAGCCGGGCCAGCCCAACCCGTTCCTCCTCGGAGCCGAGACCACCGCGCGCCTCTACGGGATCTTGCACGAGTGCCTGCTGGCAGCCGAGGCGCGCCCGCCCGGCCTGAACGACTGGAACAAGCCGTCGCCTGGCAAGCCTGGGCCCGCACCGCACGCTGCTGCCGCCAAGAGCAGCGACGCTCGATAGCTCGGTCACCACCGTGCCATCCGGGAAGTGTCGCCGTGATCGCGAATAGAAGCCCCCCTCCCTCCGGCAGCGAGTCGGTCCCGCGAGGGAGCGGGGGGCTGCGGCTGCTGCTCGGCGCCCTGCACGCCCATCGCGTGCACGCGTTGCTGGGGATCGGGGTGGGCCTCGCCTGGAGCCTCGGCAAGCTCGCGGCGCCAGTCTTCATCCGGCGGGTCCTCGACCTCGGAATCCGCGAGGGCAACGCCGGTGAGCTCCGGCGGGCGGTCCTCGGCTTGCTGGTTGTCGGCGTCGTCGGCGCGGGGCTGGCCGGCACCCGGCGCTACCTGGCCCAGTCGGTGGCCGCGCGCATCGAGACCGATCTCCGGGCCCGCCTGTTCCGCCACCTCTTGCAGCTCGATCTGGGCTTCCACGCCTGCTGGCCGGCCGGACAGCTGGTCTCGCGGTCGGCGACCGATCTGCAGCAGATCCAGCAGCCCTTCGTGAACATCCCGCTCACCGTCTCGAACGCGGTGATGCTGCTCGGGGCGAGCTGGCTGTCGCTGCGGATCGATCCGGGGCTGACGCTGGTCGCGCTCGGTCCGACCTTCCTGGTGTTCCTGGTGGCCAGGCGCTTCACGGTGCGCCTCGGGCCGCGGGCGCACGAGCTGCAACAGACCCTCGGGAGCCTGGCCAGCACCATCGAGGAGACCGTCGCGGGCATCCGTGCCATCAAGGGACTCGGGCTCGAGTCGGTGGAGCGCCAGCGGGTGGGCCGGCAGACCGAGGCGGTGTATTCGGCGGCGGTGCACCTCAACCGGGTGCGTGCCCGCTTCATGCCGATCCTCGAGCTCCTCCCGGCGGTCGGTCTCATCGGCGTGCTGTGGTTCGGCAGCCAGCGGGTGCTGGCGGGTCGCATGACGGTCGGCAGCCTGGTGCAGGTGAGCTACTACGTCGTGATGCTGGTGGGGCCCCTGCGCATGACCGGGATCACCGTCGCCCAGCTCCAGCGCGCCGTGGTCTCGGCGGATCGCCTCGCGGGTCTGCTCGCGATTGCGCCCCGCATCGCCGCGCGCCCGCCAGCCTCGTTCCCGGCTGCGCTCCTCGGCCCGGACGTCGTCCCGGGCGGCGGCGCCGGGGGCGAGATCCGCTTCGAGGGGGTCGAGTTCGGCTACGGCGACGATCCGTCGCTCCTGCGCGGTCTCGATCTGCATGTGCGCGCCGGCGAGACGGTCGCCCTGGTGGGAACCACCGGGGCCGGCAAGTCCACCCTGGCCGCGCTCATCGCGCGTTTCTACGACGTGCGGGCCGGTCGGATCACCCTCGATGGGCGAGACGTGCGGGACCTGCCGCTCGGAGCGCTGCGCGCGAACATCGGCATGGTGTTCGAGGATGCCTTCTTGTTCAGTGGCTCGGTGCGCGACAACATCGCCTTCACGCCTGCCTCGATGGCCCCCGGGGCCGTCCAGCAGGACGTCGAGGCGGCGGCGGTGGCGGCGGGTGCGCACGACTTCATCGTCGGGCTCGAGCACGGGTACGACACCCGGGTTGGCGAGCGCGGCCTCAGCCTGTCGGGAGGGCAGCGCCAGCGCATCACGCTGGCGCGGGCCTTGCTGTCCAATCCCCGGGTCCTGATCCTCGATGCCGCCACCGGCGCGGTCGACGCGGCGAAGGAGGAGGAGATTCGCCAGGCCCTGCTCCAGGTGCGCGGGGGGCGCACCACCATCGTGGTGGCGCACCGACCCGCCACCCTGCGGCTCGCGGACCGGGTCCTGGTGCTCGAGGGGGGGCGGATCGTCGAGGCGGGCACGCATGCGGCGCTGCTGTCCCGCTGCGCCCGCTATCGTCAGATCCTGGCTTCCGGGCGGGACCGTCTGGAGGCTGCGGCCGGCATGTCGTCATCGTCGGTGTCGGCGTCGGTGTCGGCGTCGGCGTCGGTGTCGGCGTCGGCGGCGGCATCGCCGTCGGCCGTGGCGGACGGTGCTCCGCGATGGGAACCGGGCCCAGTCCGACGAGCCGTTTGATGTTCGTTGCTCCGACCACCGCCGAGGCCCCGGTGGCGCCCGCTGGCTCCGGGCGGGTGCTCGGTCGCGCGCTGCGCCTGCTCGCACCATCGGCCGGGCTGGCGATCCCCGCCGTCGTCCTCCTGGTCGCGAGCACGTTGTGCGCGCTCGCTGGCCCGATCGTGCTGCGCTACGCGATTGACCATGGCCTGCGCGGCCTCGGCGTGCCGCACGGGCCAGCCGGCCCCACCGGTCGGACGACCCTGCGCCTCCGCACCGGCGCGGATCTCGATCTCGACGTGATCGGACGAGCCACCCGCGTATACCTGGCGCTCGCCCTCGCGTCGGTGGGCCTGACGTACGGTCACACCCGCCTCTCCGGAATCGTTGGGGAGCGGTTCATTCGCGATCTGCGCAACCGCGTGTTCAGCCACCTGGTCGGGATGTCTACCCGCTTCTTCGACGCCGCTCCGGCCGGGCGCCTGATCTCGCGGCTCACCGCCGACGTGGATGCGTTGCAGGATCTGGTGCAGCTCGCGCTCGTGCAGTTCGTCCAGGGCGCCTTCACCCTGTGCGCGCTCGGAGGGCTGCTTTTCGTCCTGTCCTGGCGTCTGGCGCTGGTGGCTCTCTTGCCGGTGCCCTTCCTGGCGGTGGCATCGCGGGCATTTCAGGCGCAGTCTCGCCGCGCGTATCTGCAGGTCCGTGAGCGCGTGGGCCAGACGCTCGGGACGCTGGTCGAGAGCCTGGCCGGTATCAAGGTGGTGCAGTCCTTCGGACAGGAGCCGGCGCGGCTCGGGCGCTTCCTCGACGACAACCGGCGGCAGCTCGACGCGAACCTCGGCGCCATCCGGGTCCAGGCACGCTTTCTGCCCATTGTCGAGCTCTCGACCCTCTTCACCACCGTCCTCACCCTGGCGGCGGGCGGCTGGGGCGTGGCGCGCGGCTGGGTCAGCCTCGGCACCGTGAGCGCCTTTGCCCTGTATCTCTTGATGGCCTTCGAGCCCATTCAATCCCTGAGCTTCCTGTTCAATACCCTGCAGTCGGCCGGTGCCGCGCTCGACAAGCTGTTCGGTCTGCTCGACGAGCCCCTCGATGTGCGCCCCGGCCACGCCGAGCTCCCCGAGCGCGCCGAGCTCACGGTGCACGATGCCGGCTTCGCGTATGCTCCGGCCCTGCCCCCGACCCTCACCGGGGTGACCCTCGCCATCCCGCACGGCGCACGCCTGGCTCTGGTGGGCGCGACCGGAGCCGGGAAGTCGACCCTGGCCAAGCTGCTGGCCCGCCTCCACGACCCGACCACCGGCAGCGTCCGCTACGGTGGCGTGGATCTGCGCGAGGCCAGCTCCGAGGCCCTCCGGCGGCGGGTGGTGATGGTGGCCCAGGAGGGCCACCTGTTTCAGGGCAGCATCGCCGACAACATCCGGGCCGTGCGGCCAGAGGCCAGCGACGCCGACATCGAGGACGCGCTCCGGCGCATCGACGCCTACGAGCGGTTTGCCGCCTTCTCCCACGGCCTGGCCTCGCCGGTCGGGGCCCGCGGCGCGCTGCTCTCCTCCGGGGAGCGCCAGCTGGTGGCGCTGGCCCGGCTGGCCCTGCTCGACGCCGACGTCCTGATCCTCGACGAGGCCACCTCGAGCCTCGATCCCGGGACCGAGCAGCAGATCAACCGCGCGCTCGAACGCCTGATGGTGGACCGCACGGTCGTGCTGATCGCGCACCGGCTCTCGACCATGGAGCGCGTCGATCGCATCGCGGTCGTGGCCGACGCGGGCATCGCCGAGCTCGGCTCGCACGCCGAGCTCCTCGAACGGGGCGGCCTCTACGCGACCCTCTATCGCCAGTGGCAGGAGGCGGGACTCGTGGCTGACTGAGCACCGCAGGGAGAATGCCCACTTTCCGACCTCGGGCCTGCCCGAGCCTGCCGCCTACTTCGGCTGTGGCTCCGGCTTCGACCTCGGATCCGCGCGGCGGGTCCAGACGTAGTCCTTCACCGCGATGGGCTTCGAGATGAGCCCGTCCGCCAGGAACAGATCGGCGATCTCCTGCTGGCTCGCGATGATCTCGGGGGTGAGGGGCTTTCCGCCGTAGCGCTGCTTGCGGGTCTCGTAGCGGGTCGCGACCTCGAGTGGGATCCCGAGCTGGCGCGCCAGCGTCGCGGCGGTCTTTCCGACATCCTTCTTCGCCCTGGACTCCAGCACCTCCAGCTCCTCGAGCAGCGGCGCGACCAGGTCCGACGAGCTGGCGAGGAATGCGTCCGAAGCGAGATAGAACCCGTAAAACGGGATGAGCCCCCGGCCGTCGCGGAGCAGCCGCGCCCGCGACCCGAGCTCGGCCGCCGCGAAGAAGGGATCCCACACCGCCCAGGCGTCGATGTCTCCCGTGTCGAAGGCGGCCCGACCCTCCGGGGGCTGCAGGAAGACCGGTGTGATGTCCCGATAGGACAGACCGGCTTCCTTCAGGGCCTTGATCAGGAAATAGTGGGCGCTCGAGCCCTTGGCGAGCCCGATCCGCTTGCCGAGGAGCTCGGCCACGGTCTTCACGGGCGAGTCCCACCTCACCAGCAGGCCGACGCTGGCCGGGCTGGCCTTGGCGTACGCCACGTACTTGACCGGGGCACCGGCCGCCTGCGCGAACACCCCGGGCGCGTCCCCGACCTCTCCCACGTCGAGGGCGCTGACCGCGATGGCCGACAAGAGGGGCGGCCCGGAAGAGAACTCGCCCCACTCGGTTCGCACGCCCCGCGCCGCGAGCCGTCGTTCGAGGTTGCCGTCCAGCTTGGCGAGGAGCAGCGTGCTCGACTTCTGGTACCCGATGCGCAGGGTCCTGACGGGTTCGGCAGCCCGGGCCGTACCAGCCGAACCCATCTCGCGGTCCGGGCCGAAGAGCCCGAGCCCGGTGGCTCCGAGGGCGAGGGATGCGCCCCCGCGTACGGCTCCGCCGAGGGTCTGGCGCCGCGTGTACCTGGGTGTGGACATGGATCTCGGAGGGTGCGGTGTGCAAGAGACAGGCCGCCAGATCGTGTGGCGGCTCACTGGCGGCGCCGTGGTCCCCGCCCTCGCGGAAGTTGCCCGACGCGCACGCTGTCTCCCTGCCAGCAGGCACTGCGGAGCGACTGCTTCCGGAGAGACCACGACCAGGCTGATCCGGTCGGGATCCTCGCGCCTGGGCGCCGCCTTCGCCTGGCACGCCGCCTGCTGACTGCCTCGCCGTGACACCATCTCGTCGGATCCAGGGCTCGAGCCCCGAGGGGCTTCGGTGGTTCGGAGCGCGCTCCTCATTGACCGTGGCTCTGGTCGGCGTCGCGCTCGTCGCCGCGACACCCGCTGACGCGGCGCCGGCCAGGAGACCCAACATCCTGGTGATCGTGGCCGACGATCTCGGCTACTCGGATCTCGGCGCCTTCGGCAGCGAGATCCAGACGCCGAACATCGATCGCCTGGCGAATCAGGGACGGATCCTGCGCAACTTCTACGCGCAGCCCACCTGCTCGCCGACGCGCTCCGAGCTCTTCTCGGGCACCGACCACCACCTGGCGGGCGTGGGGAGCATGCTGGAGGAGCTGGCCCCCGAGCAGGTCGGCAAGCCGGGTTACGAAGGCGTGCTCGACAGTCGCGTCGCGCCTCTGTCGAGCTTGCTGCGCGACGCCGGCTACAACACCTATCTCGCGGGCAAGTGGCACCTCGGCGGCGCCCCCGATCATCTCCCGGGTGCGCGAGGATTCGATCGCTCGTTTGCGCTGTTGCCGGGCGGGGCGTCGCACTTCAAGCAGGACGTGCAGCGCCTGTTCGAGGAGGCCCCCGAGCCCCGCTACACGGAGAATGACCTGCCGGTCACGCTCCCCGATGACTTCTTCTCGAGCAAGACCTACACGGACAAGCTCATCGAGTACATCGACTCGGGGCTCTCCTCGGGCAAGCCCTTCTTCGCTTACGCGGCCTACACGGCACCGCACTGGCCCATCCAGGCACCCGATTCCAACCTGGCCAAGGTGCGTGGTCGCTACGATGTCGGCTACGACGTGATCGCGGAGCGGCGGTTCGCCCGTCAAAAGGTGCTGGGCCTCGCGGCTCGGGATGCCGAGCAGCCGCCCTTGCCCGCCGGAATTCCGGCCTGGAGCCGCCTCTCCCCGGAGGACAAGGTCCGCTCGGCCCGCACCTACGAGGCCTATGCGGCCGCGGTCGAGGCGCTCGACGACAACGTCGGCCGCCTGATCCAGCACCTGCGCTCACGGGGCGAGCTCGACGACACCTTCATCGTCTTCCTGTCGGACAACGGTGCGGAGGGCAACGATCTGGGCAAGGAAGGCGTCACGGCGCTCCCGGTCACCGGGCAGCAATACTACGATGGGTACTACGGCTGGCTCGGCCGAACCTTCGACAACAGCCTGGAGAACATCGGTCGCAAGAACTCCTACGTCTTCCTCAAGGAAGCCTGGGGGCAGACCAGCGCCTTGCCGAACCGGCTGTACAAGGGCACCACCACCGAGGGCGGCGTCCACACCCCGGCCTTCGTGCACTATCCGCGCTTCCTCGAGCCGGGCAAGTCCAGCGCGATCGTGACCGTGCGGGACATCCTGCCGACGCTGCTGGAGGTCGCGGGCACGAGGCATCCCGGGATCGTCTACCAGGGCCGGAACATCCTGCCCATCGAGGGGACGTCGATCTTGCCGTACCTGCGGGGAAGCGACAGCGCCGTCCACGGCCCGGGCACCCCGTTCGGGTTCGAGCTCTTCGGGCGCAGCGCCTTGCGCAAGGGCGACTGGAAGATCGTGCGCCTCTACCCTCCCGTCGGCGACGGGGAATGGCAGCTCTTCAACCTGGCCGAGGATCCCGCCGAGCTCGTCGACCTGGTGGCACGCCACGGGCTTCGAGATCGGTCGCGAGACCGGTCGCAGGAGGCCTGGCGGCGGGGTGACGGTGACCGCGACGACGCCCCGGGGTGGAGCGTTCGGACGGAGCCCGAGCCACGGGCTCTGGCGCGCGCCAAGCTCGGGGAGCTCATCCGGGACTGGCGGGCCTATGCGAGCCAGAACAACGTCATCGAGCTCGGCTACGACTTCGGGTACGGCTGGCTGGATGACAGCCTGATCAAACCGTAGTAAGGACGGGAGCCGCCGCGTGGTGGCCGCAGCGCCACCCGCGCCGCGAGCTGTCGAAATGTCGTCTCAGGCTCGATCACACGCCTCGACGTGCTGGCCCCTCGTCGTGAGCGGGTTGCTGCTCGCGTGGGCGGGCTGTCGTCGCGCCGGCTCGGTCCGCGGCGAGCCGCCTGCGGACGCGCGCATCTCGGGCGCTCGTCCCGCCGGCGGGGGCAGCCCGGTGGCGACCTTCGTCGGGGCCAAGGTCTGCGGGCAGTGTCACGCAAAGGAGGTCGAGCTCTGGCGGGCCTCGCCCCACGCGCTCGCGATGCAGCCGGCGACCGCGCGGTCGGTGCTCGGCAACTTCGACCACCAGTCCACCTTCCGGTACTTCGGGGTGAGCTCGCGGTTCCATCGGCGCGGGGACGACTTCTTCGTGCGCACCGACGGGGCCGACGGCCAGCTCGCGGATTTTCGGATCCGGTACACCTTCGGATTCTTTCCGCTGCAGCAGTACCTGATCGAGTTTCCGGATGGGCGCTTGCAGGCGCTCGGCATCGCCTGGGACAGCCGCCCGCGCGAGCGCGGCGGCCAGCGCTGGTTCCACCTCTACCCGAAGGATCGCGTGCGGGCCGGCGAGACGATCCACTGGACGGGGATCGATCAGAACTGGAATCACATGTGCGCGGAGTGTCACTCGACCAACCTGCGCAAGAACTTCGATCTCGCCCACGACCGCTTCGACACCACCTGGTCGGAGATCAACGTGGCCTGCGAGGCTTGCCACGGGCCGGGCTCGGCCCATCTCACCTGGGCCGGGACACCGGCCCCGCGCGCGCCCGACGACCTGCTCCCGATCCGGCTGTCGCACGCGGTGCGGACGTCGTGGCCGAAATTGTCGGTCTCGGTCTCGGCGTCGGCGCTTCCCGGGGCGCTGCCAGTGACCGTGACGGCTCCAGCCGACGCAGCACCGAGGGCGGCGCTGTCGGGCGACGCCGTCGGCGGGCGGCAGGAGACGGAGCTGTGCAGCCGCTGTCACGCGCGGCGCTCGCAGATCGCCGTGGCGTCCTCGTCCGCGGCTCCGTTTCTCGACAGCTACATCCCGGAGCTGCTCACCACCGACCGCTACTATCCCGACGGTCGGATGCAGGATGAGGTCTTCAACTACGGGTCGTTCCTGCAGAGCAAGATGTACCGGGCGGGCGTCAACTGCAACGACTGCCACGAGCCTCACGGGCTCGCGCTGCGCGCGGAGGGCAACGCCGTCTGCACCCAGTGCCATCGGGCCACCACCTACGACTCCGAGAAGCACTTCTTTCACAAGGCAGGCTCGGCCGGCTCGCATTGCCCGGAGTGCCACATGCCCGCCAGCACCTACATGGTCGTGGATCGCCGTCACGATCACGGCTTTCGGATCCCCCGACCGGACTTGACCATGCGCGACGGCATCCCGAACGCCTGCAACGACTGCCACCGTCGCGAGACGCCGGCCTGGGCGCTCGCCAAGCTCACGCAGATCTTCGGTCACGCGCCCGGTGGGTATCAGGACTATGCCTCGACCCTGCAGGCCGCCCGTGACGGGACGACCGGCGCGGCCAGCGGCCTCGTCGAGCTGGCCGCCCGTCCCACCGCGCCGGCCATCGCGCGCGCGACGGCGCTGTGGGAGCTCCGTCGCTACATGGGTCCGCAGGCCGTGCAGGCTCTGAAGGTCGCCCTGGCGGATCCGGAGCCCCTGGTGCGCCTCGGAGCCGCCGAGGCCCTGGCGGATGGCCCGCCGGCGCCGGGGCTGCGGCGGCTCCTGCTCGAGGTCGTGGGCGATCCCGTGCGCGCCGTGCGGATCACCGCGGGCAAGGGGCTGGCGCCCGTGCCCGGCGCGACCCTGAGCGATGCCGAGCGGGTGGCGCTGGCCCGGGCGACCGACGACTACGTGGCCGCCCAGCTGCTGAACGGCGATCGCCCGGAGGCGCACGTCAACCTCGGGGTGCTCTACGCCGAGTCGGGGAAGAGCGCGGCGGCCGAGCAGGCCTACCGCACCGCCATCCGCCTGCGGCCGGCGTTTGCCGAGGCCCACGTCGATCTCGCGGACCTGTTGCGCGCCGAAGGCCGCGAGCGGGAGGCCGAGCAAGTCCTGCGAGATGCGCTGGAGCTGGCTCCCGCCCGGGCGGACGTCCACCATTCGCTTGGCCTGTTGCTGGTGCGCACGGGGCGGATCAAGGAGGCGCTGGCCGAGCTCGAGCGCGCGAGCGCCCTCGCTCCGGGAAACCCACACTTCGGATATGCCTACGCGCTCGCGCAGAAGAGCGCCGGGATGCCCGAGGCGGCGCTCGCAACCCTCGAGCGTCTTCACCGCGCCGCGCCTGGCGATGCGGAGGTGATCTTCGCGCTCGCCACCTTCCACCGCGATCTCGGCCACCGGGCCACCGCGCTCGCTTACGCCGAGCAGCTCGGCGCGCTGCGCCCCGACGATCCGGCGGTTGCCCGACTCCGGAGCGACCTCGCTTCCCGACCCACGCCCTGACCCCGGCCCCGACCCACCGCCACCTCCGTCAGAGCGGGTAGCCGGCCCAGGTCCAGAGCAGCGCTTCGGTCATCAGGGAGGCGCCGTAGTTGTTGGCGTGCATGGCGCCCTCGCCGTAGACGTAGCGCCAGGCGTATCCCTTCGCCTGGAGGGCGTCCGCCAGCGCCTGGTTGCCGGCCGCAAAGCCGTTGTTGTCGTTGCTGCCCGAGAACATGTAGACCCGCAGCGGCTTCGGATCGGCGGCCATCACGAGGGCGGGGTAGGTGCCGGCTCCCGGTCCATCCTTGCAGATGTTCACGAAGCTGCCGTTCAGGGTCAGGATGCGACGAAACAGCTCCGGGTGCAGCCACCCGAGCGTGAAGGACGCCGGCCCGCCGGAGCTCTTGCCGAGGGCGCCCCGGCCGTTGGGATCGGTGGTGAGGTTGAGCTCGGGATGTCGGCGCATCACCTCGGGCAAGAGCTCGGTCGTCACGAAGTTGGAGTAGTCGGCATCCAGGCAGTCGTATTCGAGGCTCCGCTCCGGGCCGAAGTTGTCGGGGTTGTGCACGAACACCGCCGCCATCACCGGCAGGCGTTTCTGGGCGATGAGGTTCTCCATCACGATGTCCGTCTTGAAGGACATCAGCTGCTCGTCGCCGTCCTGGATGACCATGAACGGAACCGCCGTTCCCGCGACGTACTGGGCGGGAATGAAGATGTTCACGTTGCGACTGGTGTTGGGGAAGATCTTGCTCGTGCTGAAGACGAACTTGTCGAGCGTCGCCTGCGGTACGCCGGGTTGACGGGTCGCCTCCGGCGGGGCGAGGTAAGGCCCCGTGATGGTCTGCTTGCCGTCGGTGGCGGTGGTCACCACCACCGCGCCACCGCCGGCCGCGCCGCCGCTCCCGCCCAGGTTCCCGCCCGCGGCTGCGCCCGCGCTCCCGCCTGCGCTCGCGCCCCGACCGCCGAGGTTGGTCGTCGCGGCGCCGCCGGCGCCTCCGGAGGCGGACACCGAGCCGCCCCTTCCTCCGGCGGCGAGCGTCCCGCCGGTGGCCGCCCCGCCCGTGCCGGTCGCGCCACCGCTCGAGGCGCCCCCCGTGCCGTCGCTGGCAGCCCCGGAGCTCCCGCCGCTCTGCGCGGGTGGGGTGGTGGTGCCGCCGGAGCCGGTGGGAGCCGAGGGGCCGGCCCCGCCGCCGCTCCCACCGGAGCTTCCCTGTCCTGGGTTCGCGCCGGTCGACGAGGAGCAGGCGCCCACCGCCAGCGTCAGCGACAGCGTCAGTGACAGGGGGAGGCACAGCGTCGGCGCCCAAGCCCGTTCTCGGTGGTCTCTTGCCATGGTGGTCTCGTCCTTCCGTGAAGCCCGCGCCCCTCGGGCCGGGCCCTCGAGCCGGCTCTCGCCAGCTCGCGCCCGGTGCCGGCGGAGGCCTCGGGCCGTCCTTGGTCGGGTGGGCAGTGCCCGGACGGCTCGGTTGTGGCTCAGGCCACAGCGCATGGCGAGACCTGCCAGGCGCATCGCGGCAAGACGCGCCCCACGGGGAGGCGCGGGATGGCTCGGCGCGCGACGGGTCGGGCTGGCGGCGGCCGGTCGTCCTCGGTAACGGGATTGGTGGGGCGCCGATTCCTCGAGCAGCTCGCGCAATCCGGGCCCGCGCGGGACTTCGCGGTCACCGACACCGAACCGTTGCTTTGGCGTTGCCGAACCACCGAATTGTGGTAGACGAGTGTCTATTATAGTGAAAATCTCCGGTCGACAGATCGATGTCGCGGCGGTGGCCCTGGCGGGCATGGCCGTGCTGGCCATCGGGGCCAAGAACTTCGAGAGGAACGCGGACGTCAAGCTCCTGAACGTCTCGTACGATCCGACCCGGGAGCTCTACCAGAAGCTCAACCCGCGCTTCGCCGCCACCTTTGGCCGGGAGACCGGGCGGAAGATCCTCGTCACCCAGTCTCACGGGGGCTCGTCGCGCCAGGCGCGGACCGTCATCGCGGGCGATCAGCCGGCCGATGTCGTGACCCTGGGCCTGCGCTCCGACGTCGAGGCGCTCCACAAGCGCGGGCTGATCGCGGACGGCTGGTCGGCCCGCCTGCCCAATCACTCCCAGCCCTACTATTCCACCATCGTCTTCGTGGTCCGCCGCGGGAACCCCTTCGGGATCCGGGACTGGCCAGACCTCGTGCGCGGGTCGCTCGAGATCATCACGCCCGATCCGAAGACCTCGGGCAACGGCAAGCTCAGCGCGCTGGCGGCCTGGGGGGCCATCGTCACGAGGGGCGGCAGCGAGGCCGACGCCCGCGCCTACCTCGAGGCCCTCTACGAACACGCGCCGTTCCTCGAGATCGGCGCACGCGCCGCCGGCATCGCCTTCGCGGTGGAGAAGCTGGGGGACGTCCACCTCGCCTGGGAGAACGAGGCGCTCCGGGAAGTGGCCGAATCCAAGGGCGAGCTCGAGCTCGTCTACCCCAAGGTGAGCATCCTGGCGGAGCCGACGGTGGCCTGGGTGGACGCGAACGTGGCCCGCCACGGCACCGAGAGCGCGGCCCGAGCCTACCTCGGGTTCCTCTTCACCGACGAGGCCCAGGAGATCATCGCCGAGAATGGCTATCGCCCCTTCAAGCCCGAGATCTTGAAGCGGCACCGGGAGCGCTTCCCCGAGCTCGACCTGTTCCCGGTCACGGCGGTGGCCCGGGACTGGGAGGACGCCCAGCAACGGTTCTTCGCCGAGAACGGCATCATCGAGACGGTGTATCGACCAAAGCCACGCTAGCCGGCCAACCTCCGCCAGGGTCGGCGTGGCAGCAGGACCGAGCCAAATGAGCACAGACAAGCAACGTTCCTACGGTTGGGTGGCGCTGCGCAGCGACGTGCAGGCGGCGATCACGGTCGCGGCCATCTCGTTGCCGCAGAGCATGGCGTATGCCCTCATCGCCGGGGTCGACCCGCGCTTCGGGCTGTACACCGCGATCGTGTTCACCGCCATCGCCGCCGTGCTCGGCTCCTCCTCGCACCTCATCAACGGGCCGACCGGGGCGGTCTCGCTCGTGACCTTCAGCGCGCTCTCGTTCATCGATCCCGAGGCCCGTCTCAGCGCCTTCGAGGCGATGTTCCTGCTCACCGCCATGATCGGGATCGTGCAGATCGCCATCGCGGTGCTCAAGCTCGGGGATCTGACCCGCTACATCTCGGAGTCGGTGGTCACGGGGTTCATGGTGGGCGCGGCGATCTTGACCGGCGTCGGCCAGATCGGGAACGCGCTCGGGCTCAAGAACCTCGGGACCGGGCACCAGCACGTCTTCTACCGGCTGTGGCTGACCTTGACCCAGGCCGGACACATCAACCCGAGGGCGGTGGCCATCAGCGGGGGAGCGATCGTCCTCGCGGTGCTGGCCCGTCGGTTGGTGCGGCGCTACCGGCTGCCCCAGCTCGACATGTTCACGGTGCTCCTGCTGGTGGCGACCCCCGCCTACCTGTTCGGGTGGTCGCGCGCCACCGGCACCGCGCGGACCGCGGTGTCGCTGATCGAGGCGGTGCCGGCCAGCTTGCCGGGGGCCCACATCCCCGAGATCCGGTGGGGCTGGATCGGACAGATGTCGTCGAGCGCGCTCGCCATCGGGATCCTGGGCTTGCTCGAGGCCCTCGCCATCGCCAAGGCCATCGCCTACAAGACCCGCCAGAAGCTGGACTTCAACCGGCAGTGCCTGGCCGAGGGCGTGGGCAACCTGCTGGGCGCCTTCTTTCGCTGCATGCCGGGGTCGGGCTCGCTTTCACGCTCGGCCATCAACTATCAGGCCGGGGCGGTGTCCAAGGCGTCCGGGCTCTTCACGGCGGTGTTCGTCGGGGTGATGGTCCTCTTGCTGGCTCCCCTCACCCGCTACATCCCCAAGGCCGCGCTGGCCGGGCTGCTGATCGTGGCGGCCGCCCGTCTCATCGATCTCGAGCGGTTGCGGTACATCGCGCGGGCCTCCCGCTACGACGCCGTCTTGCTGGTGGCGACGGGCCTGGCCGCCCTGGTGGTCGGCGTGGAGTTCGCCATCCTGGTCGGCGTCGCGATCTCCATCGTGCTCTTCGTCCCGCGGGCGGCGCGCATGCGGGTCTCCGAGCTGGTGGTCACGGACGAGCGGATCGTCCGCGAGCGGGTGCCGAGCGACCCGCCCTGCACCGCCATCACGATCTACGATCTGGAGGGCGAGCTCTTCTTCGGCGCTGCCCACGCCTTCGAGGCGCAGCTCGAGGAGGCCGCCGAGCACGCGAAGGGGGAGGGGTGCCGCCACGTCGTGCTTCGACTCAAGCGGCTGCGCAACCCGGACGCCGTCTGTCTCGAGAAGCTGGAGGTCTTCCTGCGGGACGCGGGCCGGTCCGGGCTGGTGGTGATCCTGGCTGGCGTGCGACCGGATCTCCTGGACGGCATCCGGCGCTTGCGGTTCACCGACTGGTTCCCGAGCGACCGCATCTTCGTCGAGGAGGGCGACGATGCCGACTCGGCGACCCTGCT
>CAZIOH010000076.1:0-33682 GCA_964540815.1 uncultured Myxococcales bacterium
CGGGGCCCCGGTTCCGCCGTAACCCACGAAGGCTCGCTGGCGAGCCTGCTGGCCGTCGTCGTAGAGCCGCTTGCATCCCGCCTGTCCGTGACCTGGGAAGGTGGTGCCACAGCCCTTGCTGGAGCCGAAGGAATCCACCTTTCTCTGCCAGTAGAGGTAGGCTGTCGCCGCCTGGTGACCTACGAAGCCCGCCAGGCCAAGCTCGAGCACGCGGTCAGGTTGCGCTTCCTTAGCCCGGCTCAGGGGATATTGGATGGTTCCCCGGCGTCCCCGAATGTGTTTACGGGCGACAACCTGATGAGCCGGCCCCGGACGGCCGGCCCCCTCAGCCCGACGCCTCACTGCCCCGCGGCTGCCATCGCTTGCAAGGTCACCGCCGGGGCGGAGGTCTTCTGGTCGGGTTGGTAGTAGAGGGCGGCCACGGTGCCGCCGTCGGAGGCCTTGACGGGCATGGTGGCCTGCAGGTGGTAGAGGAACTTCTGGGTCGCCGAGGGGGCCAGGGTCGAGACGTAGAGGATGAGCTGCCTGGCCGTGAGCTCATAGGTGGAAAGGACCTGCTGGGCCTTGTACGCGTCGAGATCGTCGGTCACGACCTGAAAGCCGGGGGGGATGCCGACCGTCACCAGGATCATGTTCTCGGTCTTCTTGGTGTTGTTGCGCAGGGTGACCGTCTCGGCGACGGTCTGGTCGAGGGTGATGCTGGTCTTGTCGTAGCTCACCGACACGCTGAGCGGGCCCGTGGGGGACGGCGCGGGCATGGCCGTCCACGGGATGTTGTGCTGGGCGACCAGGTTGTAGCTGACCTTGCCGGTCCCGGCGAACCGCAGACCGATGCTGTGTGAGCCGACCGTGGCCAGCGACGCGAGATCGACGGTGGTCATGACGTCGGACTGGTCGGCCGTCAGCATGAGCTGCGAGAACGTCGTGCCGTCGACGTCGACGCCGAAGCTGCCGACAGCCGCTTCGGTGCCCGTCTTGGCGGCGAGCAGCAGCGCCCGCAGGGTCCAGATGGTCGCCTGGGTGCTGCCGAAGTTTCCGTACGCATCCCGGGAACCCGTCAGGAAGGCGATGCCCTTGTCCACCAGATCCTTGTAGCCCCCGGCGGTCAGCAGCGCTTGCACCGCCAGAGCCGTGGTCGCCACCGCGCCGTCGTTGCCCTGGCTGTAGAAGTTGGTCTGGGTTCCGGCGGTATCCCACGACACGACGTCCGTGGTCGCTCCATTGTTCGTCGCGCCGCCCATGCCGCCGACGCCCGCACCGGCGCCGCCCGTTCCGGTCGCGGGGCCGACCGGCACCGCGGCCGTGCTGCCCGTGTGGGCCAGGGCCGCCAGCTGGGCCACCACCTGCCCCGTGAACGGATCGCTCGGAGCCCCGTTCAGAAAGGCGTTGGCCACGATGCCGAGCGTGTACGCATCCGTGGCCTGCCCGGTGGTCCCACTGCCGCTGCCGCTCCCACCAAGGTTCTGCTTCACGAAGGCGAGCCCACGCGCGAGCTCCGGCCCCTGGTACCCCGACGCGGCCAGCGCCCACACCACGAAGGCGGTGTTGCGGACGATGCTGGTCTGGAAGGTGAAGAACTCGGACTGGTCGCCCGCCCACGAGCCGTCGTTCCCCTGCTGGCCGACCAGCCACGCGGTCGTGCGCGCCAGCATCGCCGGGTCGACCGTCTGCACCTTGGCCATGTCGCTGAACTCCATCAGCCCGAACGCCGTGACCGACAGGAACGGCTTGGGATCCTGCTCGCCGAACCACGAGAAGCCACCGCCCGCGTGCTCGAACGTCAACAGCCGCTGGTAGCCGGCGGACATCAGCGACTCGGCCTTGAGCTGGATGTCGGGCTTGAGCTGGCCCGTCTGCTTGAGGTAGTCGGTCACGAGGACGTTGGGCCACGCCGTCGAGGTGGTCTGCTCGAAGCACCCGTTCGGCACCTGCAGCATGCTGTCCATGCCCTGCACCACCTGCGACAGGTACGCCGGGAAGACGTTGAGATACAGCTGCTCGGACCCCGCGATGGCGTTGGCCGGAAAGACCACCGTGCGCGTGACGGCGCCCGCCCCCAGCGAGCCCGACTGCGCCAGGGGGACGCCCATGCCGTCGGGCAGGACCAGCACCGAGCGGGCGACGGCATCGGCGTGGGTGCCGCCGGTGGCCTGCACCGTCAGGGTCTGGCGTCCGACGCCGTCGACCCGCACCGGGAAGCGGATCCCGGTGACCTGACCCGCGGCCAGCGCCACGTCCGCGGTCGTCGCGCCGAGCGCCGTGTACCAGGTCCCGGGCGCGAGCGCGATGTGCACGGTCTGCGCGGTCGTGAGGTAGTTGTAGATCGCGATCGGAAACTCCACCTGATCGCCGCGCGTGAGCGTGGCCGGGAAGTCGACGTCGACGAAGAAGTCCTGGAACACGCGCACCCCGCCGACCCCGCCGCCGAGCTTGCCGGCCTGCGTGTGGGCCAGGGTCGAGACGCGCCACTCGGTGATGCTGTCCGCCATGTCGAGGGTCACGGTCGCCTTGCCGTCGGGGCCGGTGATCAGCTCCGGGTTCACGTACAGCGTCTCGGGGAAGTCCTGCCGCACGCGCGGCGCGCTGCTGTCGGCGGTACCCGCCGTGCTTCCACCGGTGCTGGCCCCCGTGGGGGTCATGGGTGCCGCGGCGGAGGCCCCGCCGGTCCCCGCGACAGGTCCCGCCCCGGCGTTGACCGCCCCAGCTGCGCCGACTGGGATCACGCCGCCGCCTGCAGCAAACCCACCCCGCGCGTTCGTGAGGTCGACCGACAGCTTGACGTCCGAGATGAGGAACACCAGGCTGCCGTCGTCGCCCGTCCCCGGCTTCTCGTCTGGGCCAGCCGTCGTCAAGCGCAGCAGATCGTTGTACCCGCTCGACTCGCCCGCCACGTAGGCGTTGCCCCAGAAGTCGTAGGCGACCAGGCGTGACGCGGCCTCGTCCTGCAGTGCCTGCATGAAGGTCTTCTGCAAGGTGCTGCAGTAGTAGGCCTGCGGCGTGCACCCCTTGGTCCCCAGGGCCGCGATCGCATCGTTGGCGGCCTTCATGACGGCCGGGGCGAGCGCGAGCTTGGCCGCCTGGTAGAACGGCAGCAGCTTCTGGACGACCGCCGGGGTCAGGTCCTGCCAGCTGCTCTTGTGGATGCCGGACAGCGGGCTCGTCCCGAGGGCCGCGAAGGTCGCCGCCGCCCGGACCTGCGCCGCCGCCGCCCCGGTCGGGTCCGTCTGCGTGGTGTCGTGAAACAAGAGCTGCGAGACGTCCACCACCGGCGGACGGATCTCGTAGCTCGGCTGGGCGAAGGCCGCGTCCAGCTGAAAGTATGTCTGCAGCAAGCCCGGTCGCGCGTCCACCAGCGCGAACACGGCCTGATCGACCACCTGCACCCCGAGGGCCGCGACCGTGGGCGCTCCCGTCTCGTCCGTGACCGAGAGGGTCAGCGTGGCCGGTGCTCCCGGGGCATACTGCGGCTGATCGGTGGCGAGGTCGACGGACAGCGCGCCGCGGTCGCGCACGAACACCGTGCGCCCGGTCCGCACGATGTTGCCCCCCGGATCCACGACGTAGGCATCGACGCGGTTGCTGCCGACGAGTCCGGTGTCGACGGTCTTGGTGAAGTGCGCGACGCCGTTCTTCACATCCAGGGTCTGCATGTCCACGTCTTGCCCGTTGTTCAGCCAGTCGACGTACACGAACGACTGATCGGCCGAGGTGGAGATGTCGACGCTGACGGTATCCCCGAGGCCATAGACCGCCGCATCGGTGCGGACGAGGACGTGTGAGCCGCCGGCCTGGAGATCCAGCATGAACGGCTCGCTCACGGACAGGCCATCCTTGGTCACCGCGTGCACCATCAGGCTCTGGCCGGCGCCGGCTCCCACATTGGCGGCCCCTCCGCTCGGCGCGGCCGGCGTCCAGTCGAAGCTGGCCTGGCCGAAGGCGTCGGTCGTGCCGGTGAACGCCACCACCCCGCCGTCCGCCGCCACGTCCACCGCGGCCCCGGTCACCGGGTTGCCGAGCGGATCGGTCACGAACAGGTTCAGGCGATTGGCGAGGGCCGGTACCAGCACGGTGCTCTCGGGCACCAGCGCCAGGCGCAGGCCGCGCGCCGCCACGGTCACGACCTCGTCGCCGGTCACCACCTGCCCGGCGCTGTCGGTGACCTGGACGTGCAGGTTGACGACGCCACTTCCCTGCTGGATAGGAAGGCCCACCAGCCCCGACGGCAACGCCACGGTGTACGCGTAGTGCCCCGCGGCATCGGTCTTTCCAATCACCTTCGCGAACACGGTCTGTCCGACGTCGAGCGTGGATGCCTCGATCGTCACATCCGCGGCAGCCGCCGGCTTGCCGAAGAAGTAGTGCGCGTCGATGGTGCCGGCGACGGTCTGCCCCGGGGTGTACCAGGGCTTGTCCGCCGCCAGGTCCAGCTTGAACTTGGGCAAGGCGTAGCGCGACACGGTGACCGACTTGGTGGCCTTCTGGCCGCCGGCCCCGACCTGCACGCTGGCCTGGAAGGTCCCGAGGTTGACCACCTGCCCGAGCTGGAAGTCCGCCGACGCCAGCCCGTAGCCGTCGCTGGTGAGGGAGCGCTTGTAGATCTTGTTGCCCTTGCCGTCCTGGATCTCGAACACCACCGGCTGGGCCGTCACCGGAGCTTGCGTGGCCTGATCGAGCGCCAGCGCGCGCAGGTGGATGATCTGCCCCGGCTGGTAGATGGGCTTGTCGGTCGTGAGGAGAACCTTGTTGCCAGGGGCCTGGACCTTGGCCCCGTCCGAGATGGTGGTCGTGGTCCCCTGGGTGTTGCAGGTCGCCTCGACCGTGACGTCCCCCACGGTGTCGAGCCCCACGTCGAAGATGGCGTCGCCCTTGTCCCCGGTCGTTCCCTGGTAGGTCGAGACCACGGTGGCGCCGTTGCGGATGACGAGCCCCACCGGTACGCCCACCAGCGGGGCGTGGGTGGTCGGGCTCGAGGCCCGCACCCGGTAGCTGGCTTGGCGGCTGGTGCTGACGCTGGCCGGGCCCTCGAGCTCGACGTCATAAGCTCCGGCCACCAGCAAGAGGCTGCGCACGACCCGCAGGCTTTGCGAGCTGCCCTCGATGACCAGGTTGAATGCGCTCCAGTCCGGCTGCGCCGCCACCCCGGCCGGGATCGCCAGGGTGGTGGACACCACCATCGACTGTCCGCCACCGACCGCATACGGCACGCGCTGACTGGCGAAGCTCTGCTGGCCGTCGACGCTGGTGATGGTGGCGACCAGCTCTCCCCTGGTGATGAACAGGCTGGGGTTCTTGACCGGGATCTGCAGGAGCATCTGGCCGCCCGTCACCGTGCCGACCAGCCCCGCCTCGTCGACGCCGAGCAACGTGCCGATGGCGCGATCGGGCCTGCCGAGCGCCGGCCCGGAGATCTGACCCGGGCCCCCGCCGGTGCCAGCGACTCGCCCCGCCCCATTTCCCCCCGAGTCGCAGGCGAGCCCGGCCCACCCGAGCGCCAGGACGCCCGCCCAGGCCCACCGTCGCTGGGGCCGACCGGTCACCGTCCGCGGCCACAGGCCGAGAGTGGTGCCCACGACCGACGGTGCGCGACCCGCGGGGACAGCGGGGGACCGAGCTTCGGGAGACCTGAAGGGACGGTGAGAATGCATCGCGGCTCCTCGGTGGTGGATGTTGTGCGGGGCCGGCGTCGGTGGATCGTCGCGCAGGTGCTCGACGCACCCTCGCGGGGACGGCGGAGCTCGCTCGATCCTTGGGGGCGACGTCTTGCGGCCCGAAGAAGCGAGCTAGCAACATGTACGCCAGGCGACGGATCTGGCCCACCTCCGCGCGATCGCCGCGTTCTTGGCCCCGCCGCCTGCGTTGGGCCGGGCGAAAGGACGACAGAAGCCGGGCGAGGCTGTCGCGTTTCCTCTGATTTCCACCGCCCGCCAACGAAAATTCGCGACCCTCCGCGGGGCCGGGACGTCGAGCGGAGCGAGGGCCAGAGCCTACCGGCCGCCGCTGGAGCGCGGCGGCGCGGCGCTCGGGGCCGACGAGGTCGCAGCCGCGGCCGCCACCGGCTCGGCCAGCATTCCGAGGGACGACGCCCCCGCGCTGCGGGCGCCCTCCAGGGCCTGGACCAGCTTTCGGTAGGGGGCTTCGTCTTCCGGCGTCATGAACACCACCCGGTCGGTGGCCGCCCGGCGACCGAGCCTGTCCTTCAAGGACCCGATGTACTCGCCGTCTGCGACGGGCTGCCCGTTCACCACCAGCTGGCCCGACGCCTCGATCCGCACGACGATCTGGTCCGGAGGGATCTCGTCGGGCGACTGCACCTGCTCGTTGGCCGGAATGCGCACGTCGAAGTCCTTCTCGGCGAGCGGCATGACCACCATGAAGATGATCAGCAGGACCAGCACCACGTCGACGAGCGGGGTCACGTTGATCGCCGTCTTGGGCCCACTGGCCGGGCGGACCAGCACCGGCTTCCGAGCCAGCGGGTGGCTGAGGCTCATGGTTTGACCAGCTCCACCGCCAGCGAGACCCCGCGCGCGCCCGCCGACTTCGCATCGGCCATGACCGCCCGGACGTCGCGGACCTTGAGGGACTCGTCTCCCTTGATCAGGATCTTGCGGTCCGGTTGCTTGGCCAGGGCCCCGACCAGCCGCGCGCGCAGCCCGGCCGGCTCGACGCGGGTCGTCTCGACCCAGATGCTCTGGTCGGCCGGGATGGAGATGACCAGCGCATCGGGCATCTTGGACGCATCGGTGGTGCGGGCCCGTGGCAGGTGCACGTCCTTGCCCCGCTGGAGCAGGGGCGTCACCACCATGAAGATGATGAGCAAGACCAGCACCACGTCCACCAGGGGCGTGACGTTGATGTCGTTCTTGATCCCCCGCGATCCCCCGCCGTCGAACGCCATCCTTCAGCGACCCCGAGCCATCAGGCCTTGGACCCGGCGGTCCCGCGGCTGCGCAGGCGACGGGCCACGAAGTCCAGGAACTCGTTCGAGGATTCGGCGATGTCCACGGCGCGCGCATCCACCCAGCCCTGCAGAAAATTGAAGGCGAAGACCGCCGGGATGGCGACCAGCAGCCCGATGGCCGTGGTCACCAGGGCCTCGGCGATCCCCGCCGAGACGGTCGCGAGGCCCCCGGCCCCGGTCGCGGCCATCTGTTGAAACGCCGTGACGATCCCGATCACCGTCCCCAGCAATCCCACGAAGGGCGCGGTCGAAGAGACCGTCCCGAGCACGCCCTGACCGCGGCGGAGCTGCTCGATCTCGCGCTGGGCCTGGCGCTCGAGCGCCCGGGCCACGGTGTCGACCGTGAACTGCTCGTCGGTCGACGGGCTGGTCTCGAAGGCCTTGATGCCGGCCTCGATCACCCGGCCGAGGTGCCCGACGTTTCCCTCGAGGCCGACCTGAGCGCCGCTGCGCACCTGGCCGCTCTCGAAGGTCTTGGCCATCCGGGCGGCGTAGCGGCGGGAGGCGCGCCGTGACCGCACGAACACCACCAGCCGCTCGCAGGTCACGAACAGGGAGGCGAGCGCCATGAGCAGCATGGCGATGACGATGGCCTTGGCAAATCCGCCGACCGTCGCCCAGAGCTCGACGAGCGAGAACTTCATCCTCGACCTCCCATCACGACGATGACGACGACCGACTGTGTCCGAGCAGGATGCATGCGCGATGTCCTCCGTTGCGGTTCAGGGCAATTTGAAGTTGAAGGGTAAGAGATACTGCACGGCCTGAGGCCGACCCTGGAACATCACCGGGGTGTAACGGTTCGCGCGCAGGGTGGCGAGCACGATCTCGTTCAGGATGGGGACGCCCTTGATGATCTTGCAGTCGTGCATCTCCCCGGTGACCGTGATGGTGCAGCGAACGATGACCTTGCCTTCGACCCGGGCGGCCCGGGCCTCCGCCGTGTATTCCGGCGGACCGCCGGCGATGAGCTGAGGCCGGGTCATGCCTTCGCCGAAGGGGATCGCGCTGTTGCCCGTTCCTCCCACGGTGCCTCCCACGACGCCTCCGACCACGCCTCCCACGACGCCTCCGACCACCCCGCCCTCCACACCTCCCACGACTCCGCCGGCGACCCCGCCGGGCTCGGGGCTGGGAGGTGACTCGGTCGGCGGATGCTCAGGCTCGACCCTTGGCTCGACCACCACGTCGCGCTTGCGCGGAATGATCTTGTGTTCGACCGGACGGCTCGCCGTCTGTCCTCCCGCCGGAGGTGGTGGGGGAGGTGGAGGCGGAGGGACCGCCCGCGCGGTCACCAGCATGACGTCGACGTCCTTGGGGTCTTCGCGGTTGGCGCCCTTCACGAGGATCATCGCGCCGGTGCCGAGGATCGCGGCCACCAGCGCGGACAGGCCGAGCCCCGCCAGGTTGCTCCGGGGCGCCGAGGGAGTGGTGAGAATGGATTCGAACATCGTCTTGGCGGGTTGGCGGGGTAGCGAAGGAGTGAAGAGATTCGATGCGATGGTAGGTGAGAGAGAGAGTCGCGAGGCTCGATATCGAGGCTCGATATCAATGTCCCATGAAACCCCTGCATTGGCGAGGTGCCATCAACGCGAGACACTCGAAATGGAGATGTCTTCAAGAATCGTTCACGAACTTACCTACACGAAACACGACCTGACCCTATATTGCTCAAATAGAGATTCACAGAAAGCACTTCGCCGCTCTCCGGAGTTGCCAGCGGCCCGCCCCAGGACCAGGCCCGATGCTCGAGGCCGTGGCACCCAGGCAGGGCGGCAAGAGGGCGGAGGCGCGGAGTCCACCCCAAACCTGTTGCGGAGCAAATTGTCCGAAACGAACAACGCGAATGCACCGACGCCGTTTGTCGCGCCGCCTGTCGAGGGAACGCCCATGAATCACGGGTTTCTCGCGATCCGTGGGCGCCAGCGCTTGTCGATGTACGGGGTGATGCCGAGGTGCTGGACCAGCCTCATCGCCCTGGTCTTGCTGATCGGATCAGGGAGGCTCGCCTCGGCGCAGATCGGAGCTGGTACCCTGATCGGGAAGGTGGTGGACGCGGCGACCAAGAAGCCATTGGTCGACGTCGTCGTCACCGCCACCTCCCCCGCTCTGCAGGGTGAGCAGGTGGTGGTGACAGACTCCTCGGGCTCCTTCCGCCTGCCCAACCTCCCTCCAGGCAAGTATGTACTTCGTTACGAGGGCGATACGTACCGGCCCAGCACCCGCGGTGGGATCGACCTGCTCGCCACCGTGACCTTGCGGGTGGACCAGGAGCTCCTGCCGGAAACCCTGAAGGCCGAAGAGGTCACCGTGGTGGCGAAGGCTCCGGTGGTGGACGTCGGCTCGGCGCGCTCCGGGCTGACCATCACCGACGAGTTCACCAGCCGCTTGCCCGTGGCGCCTCCCTCCGGAAAGGGCGGGGTCTCGCGCTCCTTCGAGCAGCTGGCGGACATCGCCCCCACCACCCGCAACGACCACTTCGGCGCCTCGATCGCCGGCACGACCTCCCCCGAGAACCAGTACATGATCGACGGAATCTCGGTGGGAGATCCGGGGTTTGGCTACAACGGCACCCCCCTCAGCATCGACTTCATCAAGGAGGTCAGCATCGTCACGGGCGGGTACCTGCCGGAGTATGGCCGGGGAGGCGGCGGCGTGCTCGACGTCGTCACCAAGAGCGGGTCCAACGAGTTTCACGGGTCGTTCTTCGGGAACTACACCCCCTGGCAGAAGACCCCGAAGTTTCCGCTCGCGCAGGACTCGATCAGCACCACCAACCGGCTCGACAGCGTGCGGGACATGGGGTTCGATCTCGGAGGCCCTGTCGTCAAGGACAAGCTCTGGTTCTACCTCGGCGCGGATCTGGCGCGACAGAACTTCACCTTGACCCGAGACCTGAACGTCCTGCAGACGGGAACCGACGGGAAGTATCTCTACAACAGCGACGGTCTCATCGAGTCACAGCCCATCGCGGGCACCCGGCGGAACGCGCTGGCGGACCTGACGGCCTTCCAGTACCTGGCCAAGCTGACCTACAGCCCGACCGCCGATGATCGCCTGGAGCTCACGCACCGCGGGACTCCGAGCCGCGGTGGCGGCGACGGAAACTACTCTGTGGACTACGAGACAGGTCTGCCGGAGATCTGGGGTAACCCCGGCACTGGGACCATCATCGGGCCCTATGGCGCGACCGCCTGGAAGCAGATCTTCGATGGATACGACACGTCCCTCAAGTGGACACACTCCGCGCTCAACAAGCGGCTGACCTTCGACACCATCCTCGGCTGGCACAACGAGCGGACCGCCGATCTGGCCGCCGACGGCAGCTCCCTCGGTGGGGGCGGGCTCTCGGGGACACCCCAGTTCATCTACGAGAAGACCAACCCCGCACCCCACAACATCACCGACTTCGAGAACCTCCCTGACCCGTCCATCTGCAACAACCCGGTCGCTGGCGGCGATGCGCGGTGCCCGGCCGCCCAGTACGTGATGGGCGGGCCACAGATCCTCCAGGACCGCAAGTACAACCGCTACCAGGCGCGCGAGCTCCTGACCTTCGTGACCCAGGGGCTCGGCCACCACGTCATCAAGGCCGGCGCCGAGTTCGAGTACATGGGGTACTCATCCGCCCGCGGCTATCCCGGTGGGGTGTACTACAACGAGCGGGCGGCCGGGACCTCCGTCAACGACTTCCGGCGCTACGGGGGCCTGTCGTCACCGGACACCCCCTACACCGTCGACGTCCTCAAGTACGACGTCAAGTCGGTCAGCTTCGGGGCGTTCCTGCAGGACAGCTGGTCGATCCTCGACAAGATCACCCTCAACGCCGGGCTGCGCTACGACACCCAGACCTTGTACGCCGATCAGGGCACTGGCCTCGTCTTGCCGAACCAGGTGTCACCCCGCATCGGGGCCATCTTCGACCCGACCCAGAGGGGTCGCTCCAAGATCTTCGCGAACTTCGCCATCTACTACCAGACCTTGCCCCTCAACATCATGGACCGCGCCGCCTCGGGGGAGCCCGAGATTCGCTCGCGGCGACCGATCGCGAACTGCACGCCCGGCGCGGCGGGGTACCCGCAAACCTGCGACGACATCAACAACCTGATCACGCTCGGTGGGCCATCGAGCCCCGACCAGAAGTGGATCTATCTGTCCACCGGAAAGCTGGCGATCGATCCCAACCTCAAGCCGCAGTCGAGCTCGGAGTTCTCGACCGGGGTGGAGTACGAGATCATTCCGAACGGCCGGCTCGCGCTCACCTACATCAAGCGCTGGATGAACCGGGTCATCGAGGACATGAGCCGGGACGAGGGTGGCACGTACTTCCTCGGCAACCCAGGCTACGGCATCGCCCGCGACTTTCCGACGGCCACCCGCAACTATGACGCCGGCATCCTGAGCTTCACCAAGACCTTCTCCGACGAATGGTTGATGCAGGCCAGCTATACCCTCTCCTACCTGCGGGGCAACTGGGAGGGCTTCTTCCGCTCGCAGACCAACCAGCTCGACCCCGGGACGAACTCCGACTTCGACCTGCGGTCGCTCACGATCAACCGAACCGGACCGCTGAACGGCGATCACCTCCACGAGATCAAGGTCTACCTCGCCCGCGACGTCGAGCTCGCGCCTCAGCATCACCTCAACGTCGGTGCCAGCTATCGGGGACGCTCGGGGGCGCCGACCAACTACCTCGGGGCCCACGTGACCTACGGGCCCGACGAGGTGTTCCTCTTGCCGCGCGGCTCTGGCGACCGCATGCCCTGGGTTCACAACTTCGATCTGCACCTCGGCTATGCCTTCCTCCAGACCAAGAACCAGACCCTCGCCGTGACCTTCGACGTCTTCAACCTGTTCGATTTCCAGGCCGTCACCCGCCGCGGAGAGACCTACACCCTCCGTCCGGTGGAGCCCATCCAGGGAGCCGATGCGCAGAGCCCCTTCCTGAACGGCGACCGAAAGGTCATCGACCCGGCCAAGATTCAGGCTTCGGACGGCGACCCGCGGCCCTTCGACGCCACCGACGTGTCACGGAAATTCGGGGCGCCCCTCGAGTACCAGGACCCCATCACCATCCGCTTCGGCGTGAAGAGCACCTTCTGATGGCGACCATGCTCAATACCGAGGAGAAGACCCGCTTGTCCGAGAATGGCAGATCCTCACGGGACCCGCGCACAGCGCGCCGATGGGCCGCAACCCTGGCTTCCAGCCTGGCGACGGTGTCTGCTCTGGGCCTCGTCGTGGCGGCCTGCTTCGCCGGGTGCGGAGACCAGCCCAAGACCAACTGCCTCACCTCCACCTCGTCGTACGCCATGAAGCTGGTCGAGAAGGCGCGGACCGAGAGCGTCCCGGGCGCCTGCACCGGCTTCGGGCCCGCCGCCTTCAACGTCGATCCCGAGGTCGGATTCACGTCCTATTATCCCAAGGACTCGAAGGGTCAGCCCGACTACGCCAAGGGATCGCTCGCCATCCAGACCACCGAGATCGGAAACCTGGTCTTCACGGCCGATGGCTACGGTGTCGAGAACACCGCCGCCGATGGAACCCGGTTCTCGCTCGGGGCCTACAGCGTGACCGAACCCAACGCCTCGGACCTGTGTCCCGTGCCGACGCTCACGTCCACCCATGTCGTCCTCGCGGAGCTTCCTCCGGTGGAGGCCGACAAGTTCACGGGTCAGCCAGCGGTCGACGTGAAGCTCGAGTGGTCGAACGTGCTGGTCTACTTGACGGCGGCGTCATTCGGGACCCAGGTCCAGGCCGATCTGGTCGATACGCGCAAGACCCCGGGCGGGGACACCTGCACCATCAACTACCGCACGGTCTCCATGGCGCCCGCCGTGCCGTGCGCGGCGCTCGACGACAACGGCGATCCGCTGAGCAATCCCGATGGGACACCGATGCTCGACGTGACGGCCTGCGATCCCCTGGCGAACCCCGCCCTCATGCGATACACGGGGTCCGGGATCAGCCCCAACACCAAGTACATCTGCGACCCGGACAGCGCGTACTGTGTCCTCGATGGCGAAACCGTCCCCGCGCTGAACTGACCCGACATGACATCACAAGGAGAAGAGACCAGCATGGTGGAAGCAGCGACCTTCGGGGGCTTCGGGACCTTCGCCCGCTCCCGGAGGAGGCCGGTAGGGCTCGGGCGCATGGTCACCGTGCTCGTCCTGTCGGCGTCGGTCACCCTTGGCGGGGGAGCCGTTGCCGTCGCCCAGGCCCCGGCGGGCGAGGGGGTGCCACAACCCCCGACGCCGGCCGCCCCGGCGACTCCTCCTCCTCCAGGGGTGGTCGTGCCCGCGCCCGAGGCCGTCCCTTCGGAGCCTGTGCCACCTCCCTGGGAGCAGGCGCCGGCCGCCATGCCGCCTCCAGTGCCCATGGGTGCTCCCGAGATGGGGGCGGGGGCCTCGGCGCCCTCGCACCTGCCGGCCATCCTGATGTGGGCGGTGGGCGGGGCCAGCCTGGCGGTGGGGGCGGCCTTCGGGATCGCCGCCATCTCCGCCAAGAATGACTTCGACAGCAAGCCCACCTACGGTCTGGCGGACAAGGTCCACGACCGCGCCGTGATCTCCGACGTCGGCTTTGGCCTCGGCCTGGTCCTGGTGGCGACCGGAACCGTGTTCTACTTCAGCGACGCGGGATCTTCCGCGGAGCCCAAGGTCGCTGCCGCCACCGGCGGGGTCGGCTCGAACGTCGGGCGCTTCCGCTTCGCGCCGCTGATTGGAAGCACCTCGGGTGGTGGCGTCGTCACCATGCGGTTCTGATGCGCCCACCCGATCACGATACGACTGAGGCGATCGCGCAACGACCGATGCCACCAGCCAACCAGAGGCTCCCGGTAACCTTCGAGGCGGCCGCAACCACGGTGACGAGACCATGAATGTGAGACACGTTCTGTTGACGGCTTCCATGGTGACCCTCGGGCTCGGTGCCTGCTCGAACCTCGTGACCGTGGACCGATCGAAAGTACCCGATGATCTGTATCACCCGTCACCGGTGGGGGGGGCGGGCGGCGGCCAAGGCGGAGATACGGGAGGCCAAGGTGGAGAAGCGGGAGGAGGGGGCGAAGCCGGGGGCGCGGCTGGAACAGGAACGGCCGGCGCGTCCGGAGCCGGGGGTGCTGCGGGTGCGGGGGGCGCTGCTGGCGCCGGCGGAGTCGCTGGCGCGGGCGGCGCCGGAGGCCTGGGGGGCGGCGCCGGAGGCAGGGCCGGCGCGGGCGGTGGCTGACCTTGGTCGAGCTGGATTGAGCTCGGTTCAGCTCCGCAGGAGGCGATCCAGGCGGGCGCGGAGGGCGGCTTGGGGCATGGCTCCCCGGATCTCGTCGCGCTTCTGTCCCCGGTCGAGGAGCACCAGGGTCGGGACGGCCTGAACGGCGAAGCGGGCAGCAGCGGCGGGGTTCTCGTCCACGTTCAGCTTGGCGATCTTCAGCCGCCCGGTGGTCTCGGCGGCCAGCGCATCCAGCACCGGCGCCATGGTCCGGCAGGGCCCACACCAGGGCGCCCAGAAGTCCACCAGCACGGGCAGGGGGGACGCGTCCACCTCCACCGCCCAGGTCGCGTCGCTGATGGTGACGGGGGCCCGCGGTACCAGCGGCGCGTGGCAACGACTGCATCCTGGGCCTTCGGACAGGCGCTCCCGCGCGACTCGGTTCTTGGCCCCGCACCCGGCGCAGGCGAGCAGAGAAGGCGGCCCGGACGGTGTCACTCCCTGGTTCATGGTTTGCTCCTCGAAGGAGAGTAAGCACCGGGCGGCCCAAGACCAGTCGGTGTCCAGTGGGTGTCCAGTCGGTGTCCAGTCGGTGTGTCCACTCGGTGTCCACTCGCTGACTTGGCCGCGGTGGCGTCGTCCGAGCGCGTCGGCGGGCGCTGGTCGCGCTGGCGGGGATTTGGTACGTTCGCGTCGAACCATGCCACTTTTCGTGGGACTCGGCCGCCAGATGGTGCAGGCATTCTGGTTGCCCCTCCCCGAGGCGGCTCGTGTGCGGGTCCCGCCCTCGGAGGCTCCGCGGGTGCGCCGGGAGATCGCGGGTGCACGGCTCCTCCTCGCCGCGGCACGCCGCTGCGAGCCCGGTCCGGGACAGGACACACTCGCCCTCGAGGCCCTGCGTGCGTGGTTGGCCGCCGCGGGCCTCGCGAACGCCCGCACCACGCCCCGGCGGACGCCCACGTCCACCGAGGCCCTGGCAGGCTCCCGGTTGTCCGATCCCGTTCCACCGGCCGCCATCGCCGAGCGCGAGGCCGCTGTGCGGGCGACCGCCGCCCGGCTCGGGTCGGCTGCGATCGCAGCGCCGCCCGAAGTTCGCCGGGGCCTCGATCACGCCGGTCGCTCCGAGGCCGAGCCGCCCACCGGGCCCGACGCCTTTCGCGACCTCGCCGCCGCCTGTGAGTGGATGGACATGGTCATCGATGCCCAGTCTCAGAGGGAGCGGGCGCTCCGCGCGGAGCTGGCCGGCGTCCTCGCGTGGCCGAGGGGCGCGGTCATCGCCGGGGTGGCGGTGCTGCTCGTGCTGGCCTCGGTGTGGCTGGCCCCGAGGAACCTCGCCCTCGGGAGGACCGTCACGGCGAGCTCCATCTGCGGCGCGACCCCGGCGCCGCCGGCCGTCGGCCGTCGCCTCCCCGACCGCCTCGGTCGCCTGGTCGACGGCGTGAAGGTGGAGGGTGCGATGTCGCGCGTCGAATGGGCCCACGGAAGCTTCGCCGCCTGCACCGAGCTCGAGGTGCACCCGTGGATCACCGTCGATCTCGGGGGCGACCACGCGATCGACGAGGTCGTGGTGTACAACCGCGCGGATTGCTGCTGGGGGGTCGACGACATCCCCATCGAGATCCAGATCTCCGGCGACAACCGCACCTTCGTGACGGTCGCCTCGCGGACGCAACCCTTCACCGATGACTTCCCGTGGCGGGCCTCGTTCGCGACCCGCCGGGGCCGCTATGTCCGCCTCTACAATCCGGTCAATCTGCCCAAAAACCTGGTGCTCGCCGAGATCGAAGTTCATGGACGCTGACGGCGGGGTGGTCCCGATCGCGGCAGGCCAGCCGCCCACGAGCGGCGGACCAGCCGCAGCCTCCTGGTGGACGTCCGGCCGGCTCCGCCCATCGGGCTTCGCGCGCCTCGCCCACCTGGTGTTCCTGGTCTTCGTGCTCGTCACTTCGACCCGGTTCATCGTGCGCGCGCTCCCCAACTACCTGCCGAAGGACTGGTCCCAGGCCCACGAGTTCGATGGCCTCGAGGACTGGCTCGCCGCGCGCTACTACGTCAAGGGCGAGAACCCCTACGGCCCCGAGGCACTCGGCGAGCTCAAGCGCATCGGCATCGGGCACCCGCCGACCACCACCTTCTGGTCGATCCCGCTGGCGCGGCTCGACAAGGCGGTGGCGGCCGAGATCTTCGATCTGCTGAGCTGGTTGTTCCTGCTGGTCCACCTCTACCTGTGCGCGCGCGAGGTGAAGTTCCCGTCGCCGCTGGCGCTGGCGGTCCTCGGCTTCGCGTGGTTCCTCACGACCGATGGCATGACCATGCACTGGCATGCGATCCAGATCTCCGAGCACATCGCCCTGCCGCTGGTGGTCGCCTGGGTGTTCCTGCGTCGGGGGCGACAGGTCCCGGCCGGGATCGCCCTCGGGATCGCCGCCACCTTCAAGCTGTTTCCCGGCCTGCTCATGCTCATGCTGCTGGTCTCGCGCCGCTTCGTGGCCTTCGCGGTGGCCGCCGCCGTGTACCTCGGCGTCGCGATCTTCGTGACCGCCACCTATGGCATCGCCGCCTGGCCGATGTTCTTCCAGCAGCAGCAGCTCATCTCGCGGGCCTGGATGGGCAGCATCCGCAGCGCCAGCTTGCAGGGCATCGTGCTCCGCGCGATGTCGCCCATCTGCCAGGGAAACGTGCTGCCGCTGCCCGCCGCGACGGTCCTCGCGACCGGGCTCGGAATCGGGTTGCTGGTGTTCACGTGGTGGCTGTCACGGCCGACCCTGCGCCAGGCGCGCGAGCAGGACCACACCGCCATCGACCTGCCGTTCGCGCTGGTCACCATGCTCGCGATCTTCTTGAACCCGTGGATCTGGGAGCACTACCACGTTTTCCTGATCCAGCCGGCCTTCGTGATCCTGGCCCGGCTCCTCGCCCACCTGCGCGGTCGGGTCCGCGGCTGGCTCGACGAGGAGGAGATCGGCGCGGGTCGCCTCGGGCGGGCCGCCGCGATGTTCCTCGTCGCCCTCGTCGCCGTGGCGGCCGTGGTGCGCATCTACGAGACCAACGTCTACGCCAAGATGACCCTCGAGGGGATGTGGCGCAACCACCCCACCCCCTGGGTCCACGGACAGATGCACCTCATGGAAGTCCTCAACTGGCTCCCCTGGGCCATCATGATTGCCCTCGGGATGGGGACGGTCGCGTACCTCTCGCCGCCCCGAGGCGAAGGCCGGGGCCGACCCCGAGCCGCTGCGCTCCGCGGTCCGGCCGATAGGTGATAGGCCCTTGCACGCCTTCGCTGGTTCAGTCTAACGTCGCTCGCCAGCCTCGCCCCTCCCCCATGGCCTCCCTCTATCAGCGCGTCCTCGGACACCCGTTCGTCTACAACCGCGTACGGCCCCTGGTGGTCGGCGGCATCGACTGGTCGCCGCTGTACCGACACCTCGCCGCCGGACCGGGCGATGTCATCCTCGATGTCGGCTGCGGGACGGGGGTGGCTCAGGCCTACCTGCGCGGGACGGGCTTCGCCGCCTACCACGGGTACGACACCGACGCGATCGCCATCGACTTCGCGCAGAAGAGCGCGGCGGGGCCGAACATCTCGTACACCTGCGCGCTGGTCACGGCCGCGGATCTCGAGCGCATTCGACCGACCCGGATCGTGCTCGGAGGGCTCCTGCACCACCTGTCGGACGCGGATGCCCTCGGGCTGCTCGAGATGTGCGCCCGCTGTCCGAGCGTGAAGCGGGTGGCCACCTCGGACGTGGTGTACCTGCCGGGCCGGCACCTCAGCAATTTGCTCGCCTACTTCGATCGCGGAAAGTTCGTGCGGACGCCCGAGCGGTACCTGGCGCTCATGCGCCGCTCCGGGTTCGCGATCACCGCCGAGGAGCTGGTCCGCTCGCACCCCGAGAGCGGCAAGGCCTGGTATTTCATGACCGCGCTGTCGCCGAGCTCGGGGTCGCCTTCGGGGCCGGCGGCGGCCGGACCGGGTGGTCCCGCCGGGGCGCCGCCACCGCCACGCACCGGCTCGGGCGCGCCTTGACCACCCCCGGCGAGCGCCTGCGTCGCCTCGGGATCCTCGTGACGGCCCTGCTCGGGGTCGGCGTGTTCCTGTCCGTCATGAACGGCCACTACGCCATCGAGCGGTGGCTGTTCTGGATCTACGCCGAGATCTGGATCTGCGTCCTCGGGTTCGGGGCGGCCTGCCTGAGCGCGGGGGATCTGGTGGTCACCCGGCTCGTAGGGTGGCAGGCGCCTCCGCGCGAGCGGCTGCTCGTGTCGTTCGCGGTGGGGGTGCTGGTGTTCCAGACCGGCGTGTTCGTGGTGGGGTTGTTTCACGGGCTCGGCACCGTGTTCTTCGTGGCCTGGCCGGCCTTTCTGATCTCGCTGCGGGCGGTGCCGCTCGTGCGGCTCGGGCTGCGGCTGCATCGCCTCACGGCGCCGCCCCAGCTCACCTGGCCGGGGGGCTTCGCGCTGCTGTTCGGGCTCGGCGGGCTGTGCCTCGTCTACGTGAACATCCTCACGCCCGCCAACGTGGCCTTCGACTCGCGCTGGTACCACCTCGCCCTGGCCGAGCACTACGTGGCCGCGGGCGCCATCACGCGCTTTCCGGAGGGCTGGTTCAACGGCAGCCTGCCCCACCTCGCGAGCCTGCTGTACACATGGGCCTTTCTGATCCCGAACGGGGGGCTCTTTGCGCGCATCGAGCTCGCGGCGCACGTCGAGCTGGTGGTCTTCCTGGTGACGCTGGGCGGGGTCTCGGTGCTCGCCCGCTGGTGTGCCGCCCTGGCCGGCATCCGGGTGCAGCACGGGTGGGCGGCGGTCTTTCTCTTTCCAGGGATCCTGCTCTACGACTCCAGCCTGTCGGGCGCGGCCGACCATGTCCTCGCCTTCTGGGCGCCCTTCATCTTCCTCCTCCTGCGGCGGACGCTGCGGGACTGGGACGTGCGGTCGGCCCTGCTGCTCGGGCTGCTGGTGGCGGGGGCGGTGTTGACCAAGTACCAGGCGGCGTACCTGTGCGCGGCGCCGGGCCTGGCGCTGCTCTGGCGCGCGGGGCGGGTGGTGGGTGGCGCGCGCGCGCGCGTGGGCGCGGGCCCGGCAGCGGCCGCACCCCCCGGACGGCTCTCGCGCTCGCTCGGCGCGCGGCTGGCCGCCGCCGGACTCCCCCTCGGCGCGTGCGGCGCAGCGCTCCTGGTCGCGACCACGCCCTTGTGGTTGCGGAACTGGATCTGGTACGGCGATCCCGTGTACCCGATGTTGCCGCGGGTGTTCTCGCCGCGGCCGTGGGTCCCCGGCACCGATCCCGACCGGTTCTTGCAGCTGTCGTCCTGGACCCCGCAGGGGACCCTCGCCGAGAAGATCAAGGAGACCCTGCTGGCGACGGTCCAGTTCTCGTTCAAACCCCACGACTGGTGGAACCTGCACGCCGATCTGCCGGTGTTCGGCTCGCTCTTCACCCTTGGATTGCCGCTGCTTCTCTTCCTGGCCCCGCGGCGCAGGTTGCTGGCGCTCGGGATCTCCACCTGGCTCGGCCTGTGCGTCTGGTACTGGACCTACCACCAGGATCGCTATCTGCAGGCGCTGGTGCCATGGATGGCGGCGTTCCTCGCGGCCGTGCTGGCGATGACCTGGAGACGAGGCATCGCGGGCCGTCTGGCGGTGGTGGCGCTGGTCGCGGCCCAGATCATCTGGGGCGGCGACATCTTCGCCATCCCCACCCACGCCATGATCGGACAGCAGCCGGCCAAGCTGACCCTCGATCTGATCTCCGCTGGCTACCGGGCCGACTGGGCCACCCAGCGCGAGTCGCACCAGGACCTGGTCCCGGTCGGCCGGGTGCTGCCCCCGAACAGCAAGGTGCTGGTCCACGAGCGGCTGGTCCACCTCGGGCTCGAGGCCATGAGCGTCGCCGACGCGCCGGGCACGCAAGGTGGGATCTCGTATCGCACGCTCGACAACCCGCGCCGGGTCCATGAGCTCTTGCGCAGCTTCGGGGTGACCCACCTGCTGTGGCGGCCAGACACCACGCTCGGCTGGCAGACCGTCGCGGACGATCTGGTCTTCTTCGACTTCGTCGCGCACCACGTGAACAAGGTCGCCGATCTCGTCGGGTTGACCCTGGCGACGCTGCCCGCAGCCCCACCGCCGCCCGTGGCCGAGCCCCGGCTGGTGCGCGTGCTGACCTGCGACTTCGCGGCGACGGTTCCGCTGAAGGCGGTCGACGCGGTCCTGGCCGGGGCCCGGGCGCTCCCGCCGGTGGCGGCCGATCGGGTCCCGGAGTTCTTCGTGATCCAGAGCGGCTGCCCATCGGGCGCGGGCATGCCGCCCGAGAGTCGCCCGCGTTACCGGCTGACGGCCACCCGCCCGCCATACGAGCTGTGGATCGGCGTCGCCCCGGCTACATCCGGGGAATGACGGCTCCGTTGAGGGCGGTGGAGTGCCCGCGCCTGGCGAGCGCGAAGGGACCGCTCATGGCGACCAGCCCGTATTCACCATTCTTCACCGGATCGAACACGTAGGGCCGCTCGTCCGAGCGCAAGGGCAGCGTGAAGAGCAGGTACTCGGCGCCGAAGTTCCCGGTGCGGAGGGTGTAGGCCTCCGCGCGATTCGAGAACTGCGGGACCAGGTTCTCCGAGCCGGCGACGGTGGCTTTCCGCGGCAGCATGCGCAGGAGCTCGGCGAGCTGCGCGCGCTGGGCGAGCTCGTCGGGGGTGGTGTCGAAGTCGTAGACCCCGAAGCCGCCGCGGACCGTGTGCTGCTGCAGGACCGCACCGTACTGATAGGTCGTCGGGAGGATGGCGCAGGCCAGCGCCGTGGCACCGGCCAGCCAGTGGCGGCGCACGATCGGGGTCGCTGGCGTCGCGGACCCCGTGCCGGGCGCCAAGTCCGGCAGGGCATCCGCCAGGGCGTCCGCGCGCCGCAGCCAGGCGAAGGTGGCGACGAGGCCGATGAACAGGTACGACGTCCAGTGGGTGGTGTACTGGAACGAGGTCTGGATGAGCGGCGCGTAGCCGGTCGACAGCAGGGTGAACAAGAGCCCGGTCGTGACGAAGAGCAACCCGAGCGGCCGGCGAAACGGCAGGAAGGCGAGGGGCACGAAGAGCTGGAGGACGTAGATGAGCTTGTCCCGCTCGATGAGCGACGCGAAGGTGAACGCCGGGTTCGAGGCCACGGTCTTGAGCACGCCACCGAAGGTGGACTCGCCGGTCGGCAAGAGCCCCGAGTACATGTAGACGAAGCTGTCGTGCCCGGCGAAGCGCGGCATCACGATGAGCTTGAGCAGCACGAAGGTGCCGGCCCCGAGGGCCCCGACCAGCAGGCCCGCCTTCGGGCGCTTTCCCCCGAGCACCAGGTAGGCGCCCACGATGCCGAGCCCGACCGCCACGTCCTCGCGCACGCTGATGGTGAGGAGGATGAACAGCAGGGCCCACCGGTCCCGCCGCGCCTCCAGGCAGTAGAGGCTGCTCCACAGGAAGACCGGCCCGAGCGGCAGGTAGTGAAAGTCGTAGAGCGCGGCCCCGTGCAGCGGCGGATAGAGCAGGTAGGTGAGGGCGATGGCGCAGCCCATCCACGCGCCGAGGTTGCGGCGCGCGAAGAAGAAGAGCGGGATGGCCGCCGCGCCCATCAGGATCGCCTGGATCACGAGCAGGGTCTCGGCGTGCTGATAGATCGCGTAGATGGGGGCGATGAGGTACGAGAAGAACGTGGCGTGGTTGCCGAAGTGCGATCCGCTCGAACCCGAGAAGGGCGAGGACCGGAAGAACTTGAACCCGTGGAGGATGTTCCACAGGATGTTCTCCTCGAGCGCGAGATCGAAGCTGGTCGAGTGCAGGTTGTGGTGGTAGCGAATGGTGAAGAACGAGAAGAAGGTGGCGTAGCCGGCGCTGCCGAGCACGACGATGGCGAGCGCGAAGCGCTGCGGGCGCAACCGGGCCCGCAAGAGCGCCTGCTGCAGACGCCGGCTTAGGGTGTCGAGGCCGGCGCCGAAGAGGGGCGGCGCCGCGAGGGCCATGCGCACGAGCCCGCCGGCCACGGCAGCCACCGCCGCCACCAGCACCAGGAAGTCGACGTCGTGGTCGCGCCAGGCCTGCCACTGGAAGAGGGCGGGCAGGACCCCGGCGATCGCCAGCGGCGCCGCCCGCCGGCCGAGCTCCTCGAAGCGCCGCGGACGACCGTTGCGTGGGTCGCGCGGGTCGCGGCCCCGCGCGTCGGCATCCTGGGGTGAGAGGCGTCGGGCCCAGGTCCACACCGCGAGGCCGGCGGCACCCACCACCACGAGCGCCCCGAGCGCGACCCAGGCGAGGAGCCGCAAGCGGCTCGGGGCCTCGAGCCGGTTCTGCGTGAGGTAACCGGGCATGTCCGACACGCGGGTGACGATCCCCGCCCCGAGCCCGAGCGCGCCGCCGACGAAGCCCAGCAGGCCGGCCCCGCGCGCCCACAGGGTCAGGCGCGGTTGCCACTCGGGGTCGAGATGGCCCGCGTGGGTTGGATGGCCGTCGGGCAGGGTCGTCGGAGACGGCAGAGCCTCGGTGGGCCGAGATGGCCCGTCGCCAGGAATGAAAGCCGAGCCCCCCTCTTCTATCGCCTCCCCCCGCGAAGCGGGGGAAGGGTCAGGGAGAGGGGCCCCACTTGATTCGGGTGCCGTACCGCGAGCGACGCCCGTGGCAGGGTCAGGCTCCGACTCGGGCGCCGAGGTGGGAGGGTGCTCGGGCGGGGCGGCCGGGTCTGCGGCCGCGAGCTCCTCCCCGAGCCCCGTGCTCGGATGCGGGCCCGAGCTCAAGGTGCACCCGGTCCGCCGTGCGGCGCGGAGATCGGCGCGCCCGGACGCTCGAGAAGGATGAGGCCCGGCCGGCGGGCGAGCTCCCGATAACCCGCGCGCCTGGCGGCCTCGAACATCTCGCGCTCGGGCGGAATCGGATGGTCGTCGGTGTAGATGATGTAGTCGGCGCCCTGGAATCCGACCGACAGGTTCCAGCACTGCAGGCGGTTCGAGACGTGCGGCATCTCGCGATCGGTGACCGCCAGGATCGCGTCCTTCGGGACCATGCGGTCGAGCTCGCCAATGCCCCGCCGCCAGAGCTCCTGCTGGGCAGTGGGCGGCTCGAAGCTGATGAGCCCGTACGCGGAGTGAAATTCCCGGCGCGGGGGGATGGCCCCCCACTGCGCGGTCGCGAGGATGGTCCCCACGAGCAGGGTCACCACCGCCGCCCGCTGCGGCGCGACCCCGGCCAATCCGGGCTGGCGGCGCGCTATCGCCGCGAGGGCGAGGGCGGCGGCCGGGAAGAAGTACGGCAAGAAATACCCCGAGTACTGGTAGCCGATGTTGAGGGTGGGCGGATACTCGGTGGTGAGGAACGTGAAGTAGGCGCCGGGCAGGATGCTCATGGCGAGGTGAATGCGCCGCAAGGGCAGGAAGGCGAGCGGCACCAGCAACTGGAGAGCGTACCGCAACTTGTCCGCCGTCAGCAGGGTCGTGAAGGTGAAGACCGGGTTGCTGAGGATGGTCTTGAGGATGCCGGCGAAGGTGCGCTCGCCTTCCGGAAAGAGCAGCCGGTAGTGCTCGGCGAACCCCCAGGGGCCGATGGCGGGCATGATGAAGAACCGCAGCGCCACGAAGTAGGTCAGGGACACCCCGGTGATGACGAGGCCGGCGCGCGGACGGTGCCCGGTCAGGATCAGGAACAGCCCGAACACCGCCAGGCCGACCGAGATGTCCTCGCGACAGCCGATGGCGAGGATGAACAGCACCGCGAACAGCCGCATGCGGCGCAGGTCGAAGCAGTCGATGGCCGCGAGGAGGAACGCGGCCGCCACCGGCTGGAAGTGAATGTCGAAGAACTGCGCCCCGTGGAGCGGGGGGTAGAGGTAGTAGGCCGCGGTCAGCACCACCGCCATCGGGCGGGGGATGCGCCGGGCGGCGAACCGGTAGACGCAGAGCCCCGCCGCGCCGAGCAGGACGACCTGCAGGACGAGGAGGGTCTCTGCCGCCGGCCACAGCGCGTAGATGGGGAGCAGGAAGAACACCGACGCCTCGGCGTGGTTGCGCAGCTCGCTCCAGTCCCCCTCGCGGATGAGGGCGGTGCAGCGGAACGGATGGCCGTGCAGGAAGTTGTAGAACTGGTTGTCGAGTTGCCCGAGATCCCAGGTGTAGGTGTTGAAGCGGTGGTGGTTGCGGACCACGTAGAAGGCCATGTAAGCGATGTAGAAGAGGGCCATGGCCGCCACCGTGAGCGGCGCGGCCCGGCGGGCGATCCGGGCGCCGGCGCTGGCACCGGTGCCGGTGCCGGTGCCGGTGCCGGTGCCGGTGCGCAAGCGCGCGGGCATCGAGGCGAGCCAGCGCATCGGTCGGTGGAGCCGGGAGGGGTGCCAGGCGCGGGCGGGCCATCCCCCGAGGTCCGGGTTCGGTCCCCCGTGTCCAGCTGGTGAATGGTAGGCGGAGAAGTGCAGGCGCAGGAGCGGCTCGAGCCCCAGCACGAAGACCCCCATGGCGATGCACAGCTTGAGCGGATCGCGCCAGGCATCGCCTGCGAGGAGGCTCGGAAGGAGCCCGGTCAGGCCGAAGGGCGCGAGCAGGCGCGTCGCGCGCAACAGCCGCCGCAAGCCCTCCGCCCGCGGTCCCGGCCACTGCAAGGCGACCGCGAACGCCAGCCCCATCGCCGCCCCGATTCCCATCGTCGCGAGCAAGAGGTTGCGCCCCCCGGTCGAGATCGCGTTGTCGGTGAGAAAGGCCGCGAGGCGCAGGTTCCGCAGCTGTCCGATCGCGAGAGCGATGGACATACCGACCGTGGCGAGCGCGGCCAGGCAGCGGACCCGCTCGGACAGATCGCGCTCGACGGTCGCGGCGGTCACGGGCTCGGGGAAGGCTTCCATCTCAGGCGTCCGAGGGGGGGCGAAGGCGCGTCCCCGCCGAGGCCGCCGACTCCTGTCCGGCCTCGACCCTGTCTGCCCCTGCCCCTGCCCCGCCACCGACGGGGGCGCTGCTGGTGCCGCCGAGGTTGATCTCGTCGCGGACGACGTAGAGGGGGCGGCGCTTGACCTCCTCGTAGATCCGCCCCACGTATTCGCCGAGGATCCCGGTCATGAGCAGCTGGGCCGACGAGCCGCCGCTGACCAGGATCATGATGGTCGTCCAGCCGGGGACGACCCCCTGCCCGAACAGCTTGACGTAGATGGCCCAGACGCCCCCCGCGAGCGCGATCATCCCCGCGATCACCCCCAGCCAGATCGCGATGCGCAGGGGGACGGTCGAGAACGAGGTGATGCCGTCGACCGCGAAGCGCAGCATCTTGCGAAACGGATACTTGGTCTCGCCGGCGAAGCGGGCCGGGCGCTCGTAGGTCACGGCCGTCTGCCGGAAGCCAACCCACGCCACCATGCCGCGCACGAAGCGGTGCTGCTCGCGGAGCGCGCGCATCGTCAGCACCACCGGGCGGCCCATGAGCCGGAAGTCCCCGGCGTCCGCCGGGATGGACACGCCGCCCAGCATGGCGCGCAAGAGCCGGTAGAACAGGGCCGCGGTGGAACGCTTGAACCAGCTCTCGCCGTGGCGCTTCGAGCGCACGGCGTACACCACGTCGAAACCCTCGCGCCAGCGGACCAGCATCTCCTTGACCACCTCGGGGGGATCCTGGAGGTCGGCGTCCATCACCACCACGGCGTCGCCCTCGGCGCGATCGATCCCCGCCGTGATGGCCATCTGGTGGCCGAAGTTCCGCGCGAACGACAGGACCTTGTAACGCGGATCGGTGGCGGCCAGGGCGCCGAGCAGGGTGAGCGAGCGATCGCGCGATCCGTCGTTGACGAAGATGACCTCCCACGCATCGCCCACCCGGGCCGGTCGGCCGGCGGCGGCCGGGGCGCTGGTCCTCCCACCGGGCTCCTGGGGGCTGGCGGTCAGGTTCTCGGAGTCGAGGTCGTCGAAGAAGGCGGTCAGCCGCCGACCGAGCTCGGGGATGATCTCCTCTTCATTGTAGATCGGAAGCACCAGCGACAGCGTTGGCCTCGACATCGGTCGCCTGTATACCGCGATTGGCCGGTTTTTGGGGTCAGCCATTCGGACCGGGCCCGCGGTCGGTCTGCGACGGGCGGGCGCCGTGCTCAGTAGCGCGGGATGAAATGAAAGTGTCCCCGCCAGAGCTCCAGCGCCGAGCGCCACTGGCCGTCGAAAGGAAACCACTGGACGACGTAGCCATCGAACAGCTCGGTGCTGGCACAGAGCCCCAGGGCCAGGGCCACCACCCCGGCAGCCCAGAGCCAGGGCGTGAGGGCCCGGGTCCTGTCCGAGGGCGCGGCCGGCAGCAAGACGAGATGCATGCAGGCGACGCAGAGCAACGCCGCCCACAGGCTGATAGAATTCCACCTCCCCGTGTCCCACCCGATGACGTTCAGCGAATGGGGGCTGAGCACGGCGAGGACGAAGGCCGCCACGAGCAGGCGCCGCCAGCGCGGGTCCGGAACCACGGCCCCGAGCAGGTGGACGCCGTAGGCGAGCAGGAAGAGGATTCCGGGCGCGGCGGTGAGCGTGGTCCGCACCAGCGCGTCGATGGTGCCGGGCTGGCTCCAGTGGTAAGGCATGAGGTGCAGCAGGTTCTCGGCGAGGCTGCGGTGGAGGACATCGAAGGCGTCGCCGCGGAGGGGAAAGTCCACCCGCGGCGCCACGGACTGCACGAGCGCCTGGATGCGGGCCGGGCTGCGCGTGCCGAGCAGCCCCACCGCCACGGCCTCCCCGAGCAGGGCCACCCCCGCCCCGAGCGCCGGCGCCCAGCTGCGCCAGGTCGGCGGGGCCCCGGCGGCGGCACGCGCCGCGCAGCAGAGCAGCACGAAGAGGATGGCTGGCGCGAAGGACCAGGTCAGCATCTCGTGCACCAGGGCCAGCACCGCGCCCCCCGCGAGCGCGGCGGCGACCAGCAGCGCCGGGGGGCGGCGCACGCGGGCGGCGAAGAGCACGAAGCCCACGCCATAGAGGACCGCGAAGTCGTCGAGATACCCGATGATGTGGACGAAGAACACCAGGGCCGGCGAGGCCAGGAAGACCAGCAGGGCGAGGGCGAGCCCGAGATCGCCCGGGCTCGACGCCAGCGTGCGCCGCAGGAGCCACCCGGTCGCGACCACCACCAGAACGAACATCGCAATCGCGACCAGCGCGAGCCCGTTGTAGTGCTGCGCCCCGCCGCTGCCGTGGAGCAGGTAGAGGATCTCGCCCACCAACCCGCGCCGCACGAACCCCTGGCCGTAGTTGAAGGTCAGGTGGGTCGCCACCCAGGCGCTCGGCATCCGCAGCCCCTTCAGCAGGGCTATCGCGGCCACCAGCAGCACCAGCGCCGCCACCTGCGCACGCCGGAGATCGCCCCGCGGCCTCAGAGCGCCCCTCGCCGAAAGGGCGACCTGCCATCAGCCGGGGTGGTGCGCAAGTAGATGGTCAGAGAGGGAAAGCTCGTCGCAACCTGGAAGTCCCGCCCGAGCTCGGTCGCCGTCGGCGCATCGGGGGCAAAGCGGTTGTCCCGGATCACCGCATCCGCGCTCTGCAACAGGGGTGCGGTGCCGGTCGGCCCGACGGCGATCTCCGGAGGATTGAAGTGCTGCAGCGAGGCCGGCAAGGTGTCGCAGTTGTCGAGCGCCCGCACCGGGTAGACGCCATTCGCATAGCTGCCCATCCCCGGCCCCAGGCCCAGGACCAGCACCCGCAGCTCCGCCCGCGCCTCCGGCTCGGCGGCCGGGAGCGGGAAGACCTCGAACTGTCCAAACCGGGTCTTCGGCCCCCTCGCCTCGAACGCCAGGCTCTCGAACAGCACCATCTCGGAGAGGTAGGGCGACGGGAAGGCGCCGGGCAGGTGCACGATGTGCGTGATCCCCAAGGCTCGGAACCTGGCCATGAGACCACGGGCGGAGACAAACTCGCGATAGTCGATCACGCCCTGAAACCCGACCCAATCCAGGTACACCCGGTGTTCGAAGCCGAGCTGGGGGTGCCAGTGATGGAGCAGGATCACCGCATCTCGGGGCAGGGCGCGACCGACCGCGACCTGATCGGCGAAGAAGCCGTCGAAGCGGGTCCGCGCCCGGCCCTCGCGGCCACTCGCGATGAGGGACACGGCCGTGTTGATGCGTTCGAGGCCGAGGGCGTAGAGATCGCCCGCCCAGATCAGCTGGGCTCCCACCAGCGCCGCGATGCCGATGCGCGCGCCCACGCCGAGTCTCCAGGCAGCCACGAGCGTCGCGGAGGTGGTGACCACCAGGAGTGGTAGGAAGGTCTGGATGTGGCGATCGACCCGATAGGTCGACGCCCACACGAAAAGCGTCGCGAGGGAGACCAGGGCCCCCGCCACGAGCCGGCCACGCGCGCGGACCACCAGCAAGAGGGGCAGCGACAAGGTGAAGGCGAATCCCAGGGTGGGCAGGTTCGCCATGAAGGAATAGTGAGGCCTGAACGGAAAGGTGAAGATCAGCTCGAGGGATTCGCGGATCCGTCGACCGACTTCAGGCGGCGCACGCCAGACCCGATCCGCCGCGATGTTCTCGACGAATCTCGCGGCGTCCCTGACGGTGGGATGACTGGCCGTGAACCAGTCCTGCAGGAACGGATACACCGGATTCCCGTGAAAGATGACGTTCTTGAGGAAGTGCGGCCCCGCAACCGCCACGAATCCGCCGAGCAGGGCCAGCGCCGGCCAGATCAGCCGCCGGTCGATGGGCCGGACATCGCGACGTCGTTCAAAGACCTGGGCGACGAGGAACAGCCCGAGCGGCGCGATGAAGTAGACGGCCTGATACTTGGTCATCAGCGCGGCCCCGGCGATCGCGCCCCAGAGGAGGAATCCTCCGTTGGTCGACATCCCCGCGGCGCGGCTCGACAGCAGCATGAGCGGGACGGGGAAGAACCCGAGGACATGGTCGGCGGCCCCGCTCAGGTTCCCGTCGTAGACGAAGACCCCGGGAAACAGGAAGAAGGCGGCCCAGGACCCCCGCACCCGCTCGGATCTCAGCATCCACCGCACGCCCGCGGCAATCCCCACCAGGGTCCACAGGAACAGCGCCAGCTCGGTGTGCAAGGCCATCATCCACCGCAGTGCGGGCTGATCCAAGCCGGGGACCAGGAAGCCCCAGGTATGGACGATGTTGGCGAGGTGCGGGTATTCCCTGTGCCAGTTCCCGTCGAGCGGCAGGATGCGCCCTTCCCTGGCGTAGGACTCCGCGACTGGCAGGTGATACCAGCTCGCGTCGTAGTTGATCACCGCCGGTGACAGGATGCCGAGATAGACCACGGCCACGCCGAGACAGCCGAAGATGCTCGCGGCCATGGGAATGCCTCGAAGCGGTGCCGTGCTCGGCGGCGCAAGGACGGTCGACGACCCCGTGGAGCGCTGCGGTCTCCACCACTCCACCACCGGTGCAGCCCCGACGGCCAGGAAGATCACGGGCAGGACCACCGCCACCCACGGCCGGAAGAGATGGACCGCGCCGAGGGCGTAGAGCGACAGGTAGAACGCCGTCACGCCGGCGGCCACGCTGATGCACAACCTCTCGAGGACCGGCATCTCGACTGGCAGCAGCCTCCGGACAATCGCGAATCCGCCGCACAAGAAGGCGGCGTTCAAGACGATCTGCCAGGCCAGCAGGATGCCGAGGGGAAGCGCCAGCCAGCCCCGAACGGGCGAGAGCTCATTCACGAACCGGAGCAAGCCCGCCGTCGCGAGCCCGGCCAAGGCCAAGGCCCCGAGGGCGCGTCCACCGCCGTGTGAGCCATCGACCGTCGAACTGCCCCGCGCGCCGCTGTCTTGGGTCATCGTGGATGTCTTGGTTGGGTCGCGCCGTCGCAGGAACCACCCTGCTGCGCAGCTCGCCTTGGTCGCGCGGGCTGACCCAAGACGCACGGGCGAGCTTTTACCCCGAACGACCTCGGGCGGCCAGCCCGAGAGCCCCGAGGGGTGGCAGGCCGCCCTGCGCTGACCCCCGGCTGGCGCGTCCCCTCGAACCAGGGGACGCGCGCCGCCAGTGGCGATGGAATGGCGGTGGACTGCGCCGGGAACGTCTACGCTTCGGGGGGCGTCATTGTGCGGGGACGACCGTCCATTGCTGACTGTGGTCGGCGTTGGTGCCGAGCAACCAGCCGGTGATGGAGAGCACGATGTTGGGGTTGCTGGTGGGCACGAACTTGTAGTAGCCGTCCTTCGTGGAGAGGAAGTTCCACATCTGGCTGGACGTGCCCGCGTACGGGAGAAGGACGATGTTCTGCGTGAGGAGGAAGGTTCCGCTGAAATCGAGGACGTTGGCCGACTTGCCGTTGATGAACTTGTAGCTCCCGGGCTTGACCTGGACGATGTTCCACTTCTGGCTCGCGCTCCCCGAGTAGTTGGTCCAGTTGAACTTCGTTGGTCCGAAGAAGCTCGACGCCGTGTCCATGCACTGACCGGTGCTGCGATTGCACACCTTGTAGGCTGTCGAGGCGTCGAAGTTCCGCCACACCGTGACGACGTGAGAGAAGCCGTTGCAGGCCTTGTAGCCATCGCCCGTGCTGGGGGCATCGGCCTCGGTGCACGAATCCTGGCAGAACCCGGTGCCTGCGAAGGGATTGGTGTAGGGGGCGTTGGCCTGTCCGACGCCGAGGCGGCCAGGGACGGCTCCGAGATCGAAGTCCTTGCCATTGCAGAAGTAGGCCTTCGGGGGGCTCGTGAAGATGTTTCCGAAGAACGAGCCCTCTTGATACGGGTAGTCCGTGCTGCGGCCCCAGCCCAGGGAGGGGATGTCGCTGTCGAGCCACAGCCCGATGTGCCTGCCCGTGGTGTTGACGTGGGCGAGCAAACAGGCGCTCACGCTCTCCTGGCAGCCCTGCAAGCAAGCGCCGTTCTCCCACTCGGGCGCCACGCCGAGTTGCCCCGGGTACGTGGTGGCCGTTCCCGCCGCGTTGGTGAGGACGATGCTGTGACCGGCCGGGAGCGCGCAGCGCACCAGATAGCTCATCGTGGCCTGACCCGACGCCGTCGACAGCATGCCGTTGATCGAGCTCAGCCCATTGATGGAGCTCAGCCCATTGATGGAGCTCAGCCCGTTGATGGAGCTCAGCCCGTTGATGGAGCTGAGCCCGTTGATCGAGCTCAGCCCGTTGATCGTGGCGGTGGCCGCGGACTCGCTCTCATGCACGCCGCTGGGGCCTGCGTGCGTGTCGCAACCGGAACCACCCATGGCCACCGTGCCCATGAAGATGAAGGCAACCATTGGATCGCGAAGCGTTTTCAATTCCATTCTCCTCGAGTCACGGCGGGCCGAACCTCACGGTCGAACCGTGGAAGGCTTCGGGGGCCCATTCCCCCGCAACCCTTTGCCGCGTACTGGGTGGCGCTGCATGTTACCTGCCAAGTTTTGTAGTAAGCTAATTCACTGGATATACGTGAATTGAAGCGGCCGACCTGCCACCGGCCGTTGCGCCCCAGGCGTCACCTGTTGTCTTCCGGACCACACCCCTTTCAGGGAGCCCTCGTGACGCACTGGACCATCCTGCGGTCGGGCCGCTGCCGGGGAGTCAGGGACGCAGCGCCTTGACCATCAGCTCACAGCCGAGGCCCCGCCATTCGACCCGCTCGACCGAGCTCCACCCGAGGCGCGCGTAGAGGGCCTGCTGATCGGGTGTGAAGAGGTAGAGCCGTTCGAAACCGAGCCCGCGCGCCTTGTCCTCCACCACCGTGCACAGGGCCGAGGCGATGCCGCGCCTGCGAAACGGTCGGCGAACGAACACCCCCCCGAGCCACGGCGTGAGGTGCTCGTGGCCTGGCAAGTCCGCCGCTCGCAAGGCGGCGGTCCCGACGGCCTCGTCGCCGATGTGCGCGACCCAGCCGACGGGGAGCACCGCTCGGTTCATGTGCTGCTCGAGGCGACGCTGGCGCGCCACCCAGGTGTCCTCGGGAAACCAGGGCTTCCAGTGCTCGAGCAAGGCCGGAATCAGGTCGGTGCCGATGCCCGGTCGATCCGCCAGGTAGCTGATCTGGACCGTCCCGAGGCTGGTGAACGTCATGTCTGCCGTCATGCTGATCCTGACCGGGGCGACCGTCAACTTCGCGCGGACGTCACCCGGCACCCTTGGCCATGGACTGCTAGATTCGCGTCATGAGCAAGCTTCGCGCGGCCGGGACCTTCGAGATCACCATGAATCCGCATCCGCCCTATGACGCGACCGGGACGGTGATCCTCAACCGGGTCTCGATCAGCAAGGTGTTTCACGGCGAGCTCGAGGCCATGAGCACCGTCGAGATGCTCAGCGCCATGCCACCGGTCAAGGGATCGGCGGGCTACGTCGCGCTCGAGCATGTGCGTGGCAAGCTCGGCGGCCGCGTCGGAGGCTTCGTCCTGCAGCACTCGGGGACGATGACGCGCGGGAAGCCCGAGCTCAAGGTCTCGGTCGTGCCGGACACGGGCACGGGCGAGCTCGAGGGTCTCTCCGGTCTCATGGCGATCGAGATCGTCGGTGGCCAGCACCGCTACGCCTTCGACTACAAGCTCGAACCGGCCGAATCGAAGCCGTAGGGTCCGGGACCTCGCGCCGCGACCAGAGCTCCTGCCATGAGACCGACGGGCGTGGATCGGGAAACGGGTGGGGCCTCTCTCCCTGACCCTCTCCCCGCTCCGCGGGGCGAGGGGATAGGAGGGGGATGGGGTCTGGGAGAAGGGCGGCGGGGGGAGGGGATGCAGAGATCCGGCCCCCTCGCCCCGCGGGAGCGGGAAGAGGGTGGGGGAGAGGGGCCCCTCGTTTCCCTGGGCACGGTCGTCGTCGTCCTTGCGTGGGTGAGCCTCGGAGCGGCGGGGTGCGGGGCGCGCTGGCCGGCGTCGTCGCGGTCGAGTGCCGTCGCCCAGGCGGGCACAGGCGTGGGAGTGACCACGGTGTCGAGCAACGTCCTGCGCGGGGACTATGCCGGCTCGGCCGCGTGCGCGCCGTGCCACGCCGATCTCGTGGCCGCCTGGCGACGCTCGCCCATGCACAAGATGACCCGCCTGCCCGAGACCGCCGAGATTCGCGCGCCGTTCGACGGGCACGAGCGCGCCTTCACCTTCAAGGGGGACACCGCCCGCCTCGAGCAAGCCGGCGCCGAGCGGTTCGTGCGCCTCCGACCCCGGGACGGCGCCGAGCGCGTGTACCGCGTGACCAAGGTCATCGGTGGCCGCTACCGCGAGGACTTCGCGGGGGTCGAGGTGGCGTCCGCCGCGGCGGATGCGCGGGTGCTCGGAGATCCTGGCGCCGAGTTGCTCCTGCCGGTGTCCTATGTCTTCCAGACGCGGTCCTTTCGCCTCAAGGGGTACTCGGTCCTGGTTGGCGAGCGACCCGGCCTGCGGGCGGGCGGGGTGTGGAACCAGACCTGCATCTTCTGCCACAACACCATCCCGTACTTCGACGATCTGTGGGGGGCCTTGCATGGCCCAGGGGCCCCCGCCTATCAGGGCGAGGTGGTCGATCGGGTGCTTCCCCCCGCCCGCCAGGCCCGCTATCGCGTCACCGACGGCGGCGCCCTGGTGAGCGCGCTGGCCGCGGAGCGCGCGGTG
>CAZIOH010000077.1:0-32503 GCA_964540815.1 uncultured Myxococcales bacterium
CGTGCGAGCGGCAGCGAGCCACGTCCCCGATACAATCGCCAGCCACGTCCCCGATTCAATCGACGTGCTTGACAGACGCGTCAAAACGCCACTACACTGTCACACCTATTGCATCGGGTGCTGACGACAATCGGTCGGCAGCCACGTCTTCCAACCGGAGGCCCCATGGGCGGCTCGGATAAGCGAAAACAAAGCCTGTATTTTCCCGAGGAGATGCTGCGCGAGATCCAGGAGGAGGCAACCCGGCAGGACCGGTCGCTCTCCTGGATCGTGCAGAAGGCTTGGAAGATCTCCCGCAAGGAGATCATGAAATACCCATCCGTCAACGAGTTCCCTGGCGAAGAGGACGAGCGTGGCGCGACTGAATAGTCTTGGCTGCTAAGCAGTTCTTGCTGGTGGGCGACGCCGTCGCGCCGCTCGTGTCTGGTGAATCACCCATGTCGCTGTCCGGAATCAGTCGGGCCCTGGCAGCGGGTGGGGCGCAGGTGACCGTGATTTCGCTCGCCGATCCGGCTGCGCTGTCGTCGGTGCCCGGGCTCGCTCGGCGCCTGCGCACGTTCTCGGCCCTCTCCGCCTCGTCGGGGGCACGAGAGGTACCCTTCTACGAAGGTCGCGCGCCGCTCAGCCAGGCCAACTTTCTGGTGGCCGGCGCCGCGCCCGCCAACCGGGGCGAGGCGGTCGGCATCCTGGCCGACGCGGTCCGCGCGGTCGCCGAGCAGGGCCTGCCCAAGGTCGATGTGGCGATCGGTTGGGGGGAAGCCGCCGCCTGGGCGCTCTCCTTCGCACCGGCGACCTCGCGGGTGTTCGTGCTGCCGAATGGCCGGGTGGGAGCGCCGCTCGACGACAGCGAGTTCGAGGTGCTGTCCGCCACCGGCGCGTTTGTCCAGGCGGTCGGTAGCCGCTCGCTGGCTGCGGTCGGGGCGGTGTACTCCAACATCATCGTGGCGCCGAGTCCCTGGTCGGCCCACCTGCTCGAGAACGACGCGGCGCTGGCCGGTCGCGCCTCCGACGAGCCGTGCGTGGCCGTGCGCTTCGGCGCCGACGATCCCCCCTTCGATCCCGCCACCGACGGGACGCTGGTGGCCAACTTCTCACCCAAGGCCATGGCCGGGAAGCTGGAATGTCGCCGCGCCCTCACCAAGCGCTATTCACTCACCGTGGGTCCCCGCACCCTCTTGCTCGGCATCGCCCCTCTGCGCGCCGGGAGGGGCGGGCTCGAGGTGCTGAAGGCCTTGCCGGAGCTCGCCGCCCTCGACGTCGCCGTCGTGGTCTCCCCCGACGGCGAGCCCGAGATCCTCGAGCGGGTCCGGCGGCTGGCCGTGCAGAGCCCAGGTCGCCTGACCGTGATGGAGGCCGATGAGGCGTCGGGCCGGATCCTGCGTGCGTCGGTCGACGCGGTGCTGTTCGCCGACGCCGACGATCGGACGGGTCGGGCGCCGGCCCTGGCCCAGCGCTACGGTTGTCTGCCCATCGCGCTCGACGCCGCGGCCGGCCGGGACTTCCTCGTGGACTACGAGCCGATGTCGCGCACCGGGACCGCGATCCTCTTCTCCGGGCTCGAGCCCTGGGATATCGCCGGCGCCGTGCGCCGGGCGGTGATGCTCAAGAACGAACCCGACGGGTTCCCCGAGGTCTCGAAGCGCCTCACCGAGCTGGCCCCCGCGTGGGGACAGACCGCCTCGGCGTTCGACGAGATCGCCTCGCAGTACTCCTGAGCGTTCCACACCGCGCGGCAGGCCGCGACGTCGCTCAGAGCTCCTTCAGTGACGGGGTGCTCGGGCCCGGTCCGTTGGCGGTGTGGAACCGGCGCAGATAGCCCTCGACGGCTCGACTGGCGTCCATCTTCAGGATGCGGGCGACCTGCCCCACGAAGCCCCGTACGTACACGGCCGCCGGGAGCTCGTCGAAGCGCTCCTCCTCGATGGAGCGCAGGTGGCGCTCGCTGATGCGGGTGCGCTGTGCGATGTCCGACAGCTCGAGCCCCCGCTGCTCGCGGACCTTGCGCAGGAGCTCGCCCGTGATCTCGGCGGTCGAGGAGGGTGATTCGGCGCGCTCGCCGGCGGCCTCGTCCCCGTCGAGAGGCCGAAGGTGCGGCACCGGCGCGACCTGGCCGCGCGGGCCCTGGGCCGCCCGCCGGACCGCCCGGGCCAGATCCGCCTCGGGCAGCGAGAGGTCGTATTGGCGGCGACGCTCCGGCGCGAACAGGATGTCGTGCGCGGCCTCCGCGCGCGCGTGCAGGGCGGTCAGCTCTGCGTCCTCGTAGAGCCCCGAGACGATCGGGGAGGACGTGGCGTAGATCTCCTTGAAGAGGCGAAAGGCCCGCCTCACCTCCTCGTCGCTGACGCCGGGTTCGGTCTCGAGCAGCTCGTAGAACGTCTGCTCGTCCTCGATGCGCGGGAGGGTGAACGGGTGGCTGCGATCCGACTCGGTCGACAGCAGGCGTCGCACGATCTTCTCGATGTTCTTGCAGATCTTGGCCTCGGGAAACTCGGACATCACCGGGCGTTTGCGGCGCGCGGCGGCGGCCACGGTCTCGTCCATCTCGACGTGGCCCACGTATTCGAGGGAGTGGCCGAGGCGTCGGCGGGCTGCGGTCGCCATCTGCGGACCGAGCTTGGTGTCCGCGGTGGACCGGGTCTGCGAGATGACCAGGCGTGGGCGGTAGGCGGACATCCGCTCCGCCACCGCCAGGGCCAGCCCCGAGAGCTTGCCGGCGTTCCGCGACGCGGGAGGATCGACGAGCTCGGTCGAGCCAGGGACGGGCACGGGCACGCCGTGGGCCGACGGCGACGCCGCCGTCAACGGCGTGCCGGTCGCAGCCGGGGTCGACGCGGACGGGATCGTCGCCTGGCCGGAGGCAGACGATCCGCCGGGCGCGGACGCCGCGACCATCGGGAGCAGCGGCAGCGCCGTCGCTCGCTCGTCGCGGAGCGTGCGGGTGGCGGCGACCGCCGTCCTGAAGATGTCGAGCGCCGCCGGCAAGGGGGTGGGGAGGTGGGCGAGGAGCTTCTCGCCGATGCGCTCTCCCCGCAGGCGACGCAGGAAGGCGCTCTTCAGGAACCGGTAGGTCGCCTCGATCGAGGCCGGATCGGTGCTGGAGACCACCAGCGACGCGTCGGCGGTCAACCACAGGTCGAGCCCCAGCACCGAGTCGGGCGGACCGAGATCGACCACCACATAGTCGGCGGGCAGCGCCCGCAGCGCGGCGATCACCGACTTCGAGACCACCTTGGGTCGCAGCGATCCGAACGGCTGCGCCTCGCCGGCGACCAGGCGAACGCCCGCCACGGCGGTGTCGACCGCCAGCTCCTCGAGCGAGTCCGCGCGGCCGCGCAGGTAGCTGCTGAAGCCGCGGGTGGGCCGCGGCGCGCCGAGCATGAAGTTGAGCGCGCCCCCCGCGGGATCGGCGTCCACCGCCACCACCCGCTTGCCCATCTGGGCCAGGTACACCGCGATGTTGGCGGCCAGCAGGGACTTACCGGAGCCGCCCCGCCCGGACGCGAGCGCGATCAGCTGGACGGTTCGACCGTCGGCGGAGCTGCCGGGACCCGCGCCGCCGGCGGTGTCGTGCGCCTTCGCCTCCGGGACTGCCTCCGTGACGGGGTCGGAGAGGTCCACCATCCAGGGGCCAGGTTCGTCGGTCGGGATCGCGACCGGGGGGTCGTCCCCTTCGTCCTCGGAGGTGTCGGAGGCGGCCGGGCTTCCGGACGACGCGGCGGCACCGCGCGGCAGCTCCGCCGCCTCCTCGGGCTCGATCCCGTCGAACAGGCCGAGGTTTGCGTCTGGCTTGGGCGTGGTGGGGTCCGACATGGCTCGCATCCATTGTCACCGAGACGGAAAGCGCGCGCACACGAGAAAAGCGGTGCACCACAGGAATTCGGCGCGGGCGGGCCGGCGAGCCCGAGCCGGGCGCGTCGGCCCCGGTCAGTCCTCCTTCAGCTCGGCATTCCAGTAGGACGCGTCGACGATCCCGAGGAAGGGGAGCCACTCCCGGTAGCGCACCTTGCCACCGTGGGCCCGGAAGGTCGGAGTCCAGCGCGGCCGGACCGGAACCTTGAGCAGCTTGAGACCGGCCTGCTCCGGGGTGCGAGCCCCCTTGGAGAGGTTGCACTCGATGCAACAGCAGACGACGTTCTCCCAGCTGGTCCGGCCACCCTGGGCGCGGGGCACCACGTGGTCGAGGTTGAGATCGACCCGCGGGAGCTCGCGTCCACAGTACTGACAGGTGTTGCCGTCGCGCAGGTAAATGTTGTGCCGCGAGAAGCGGACCTTGGTCTTGGGCAGGCGATCGTAGATCTGCAGCACGATCACCCGCGGCACCAGGATGGCCCGACTGACGGTCCGCATGACGTCGGCCCCGGCCCGCAGGCTCCCGGTCTCGTCCGACAGTTGCGCCCAGCTCTCGAAGTCGAAGGTCCGGAACTCTTGATCGATGACGCGCGCGACACCGAGGTAGAGCAACGTGAAGGCCCGCTTGGCGTCCGTCACGTGAATCGGCTGATAGTTCCGATTCAGGACCAGCACCGCCGCGTTCGTCATCGGGCTCGGAATTCCTCTGGCAGGAAGCTCACGTTCTTCGAATCTAGCAGACGGCCAGGGCACCGGCAAAAGAGCAGGTTGCCCCGGCACTTGCGTCGATGGGCTGTACCCATCTCGTTGCTCGAATGTCGCTCGACGCTGACCGTCGCGGGCCAAGAGCCCGGACGCGTCGTCGACCGGAGGCGACGGGGACGGGACGGGACGGACGGGACGGGATCTGTACTAAGATGGGGCGATCGTGCGAATCCAACACCTCGCACAGCTGGTGGTCGCGATTGTCAGCTTTGCCATCGGGGGCTCGGTCCTGCTGCGGGATCCCCGGCGGCGGGTCCACGTCCTGTTCGCGACCCTGACCTTCAACCTGGCCGTCTACTTCCTGGTCTCGTTCCTGGCCAAGGGGATCGAATCCTCGTTCCTGCAGTGGCTGGCGTTCCTGATCGCGGTGTCGTTGCCGGCCACGGCGCAGCGGTTCTTCCAGGCGTTCCTCGGCGACGAGGCCGGTCCCCCGCCGCTGTCCCGCTCGACGGTGGTGGGGGCGGCGCTCTGCTACGCGGCGCTGCTGTTCTCGCGCTTCGTCGAGCCCATCGATCGCACCATCTGGTTCGGGCTTTCCTTCACCGCCTACGTCTTCGCCGGGCTCTACCTCTCGGTCTACTACCTGCACCGCCGCTACCGGGCCACCCCCTCGCGGGTCGAGAAGACCCGGCTGCTCTACCTGGTCATCGGGGGCTTCACCACCGTGACCGCCAGCCTGGTCGAGGCCCTCCCGCTCGGCCTCACCATCGGCAACGTTCTGGTGATCGTGTACCTCTACTTCCTGTCGCAGAACCTGATCCGCTACCGCCTGCTCGATCTCAACGAGCTCCTCGGGCGGATGGTGGTGCTCGGGACCCTGGTCTTCATCCTGACGCTGATCTACGGCGTGCTGGTCCGCTGGGTGCAACCCGACGAGAGCGGCCTGTTCTTCTTCAACACCCTCCTCGCCTCGACGGCCATCGTGATCCTGGTCGAGCCGCTGCGTGGGCGGGTAGAGGGGGCGATCAACCGCTGGATGTTCAGCGAGAAGTACGAGCTGCTCCGGCGCATCGAGATGCTGCGGGCCGAGCTAGCCAACGTGATCGACATGCGGGTGCTGGTGCCGAGGGTGCTCTCGTCGCTGGAGGACTCGCGCCGGATCACCCACGCCTCGGTGTACCTGGTGGATCCCGACGGCTCGGGCTACGAGCTGGCGGGACACGTCGGCCCGCGCCCCGAGTCGCGCTTCGACGCGGTCACGCACCGGGCCTTCTTCGAGCGCCTGCGGCGGGCCGGGACCATCTCGCTCGAGGGGCTGGAGCGCGAGCTGGCGGCGCGCCGGATCGCCTCCGACGACGAGCGCGAAGGGCTGCAGCTCATGATGCGCACGCTCGACCAGATGAACGGCTCGGTGGTGCTGGGGATCACCGGCGAGGACCAGCTGCTGGGTGGCCTGGTCCTGCGCGACGAGCGCCTGCGCGAGGCCTACTCCTCCGACGAGATCGAGCTGTTCCGCGGGGTGGCGCTGTCCATCGGGGTGACGCTGCAGAACTCGCAGGTCTACGAGCGCATGAAGGAGCGCGATCGCCTGGCGGCCCTCGGTCAGATGGCGGCCGGTCTGGCCCACGAGATCCGCAACCCCCTCGGGGCCATCAAGGGAGCCGCGCAGTTCCTGCAGCCGCCGACCTCGGGTGCCTCCAAGGTGGATCCGGCCGGTACCGCCGAGTTCCTCAACATCATCGTGGAGGAGGTCAACCGCCTGAACAAGATCGTGTCGCAGTTCCTCGACTACGCGCGGCCCTACCGCGGCGAGCAGGAGCCCCTCGACGTCAACGACGTGGTCAAGAAGACCCTGCAGCTCCTGGCCAAGGAGGGCGCCATGCGGGGGGTGGACGTGAGCCCCAGCCTCGGCGAGGCGATGCCGCCCGTGCGGGCCGACGCCGAGCAGCTCTTGCAGGTGTTCCTGAATCTGGCGCTCAACGCCGTTCAAGCCATGCCGGAGGGGGGACGCCTGTTCGTGTCCTCGAGCATCCGCCGAGCCACCCGGCGCGGCGCCGCGGCGGCCTTCCTCGAGGTGCGCTTCCGGGACACCGGGGTCGGCATCCCGCCGGGGGATCTGCGCAACCTCTTCATTCCCTTCTTCACCACCAAGGAAAAGGGGACCGGACTCGGCTTGCCGATCAGCCAGCGCATCATCGAGAACCACGGGGGCACCATCGAGGTGCGCTCCCAGATGGGCAGCGGCGCGACCTTCACGGTCCTCTTGCCGGTGGAGTCCGACGCCTACGCGGCTTACGTCGACAAGAAGCCGGCGGTGGCCGCTCCCCCCCGGCCGGCGGCTACCCTGCCCGGCGCGGCCACCCCGCCACCGTTGCTGGTCGCGCAGGGGCAGGGAGCTGGCGGCCCCGGCACGCGCGGTCCCGCGGCCTCGCCCCCGCCTTCGCCCCCGCCTTCGCCGGCTTCGCCGGGCCCGGGGGCCCGCGCCGCGGTCGCCGGGAATGGCCTCGGGCCGACGCCGGTTGGATCCGGGGGCGGAGCCGCGTCGGGGGGGGGCGCGGCGCTGACGCCCCCGCCCGCGCCCGCGGGCGTCGGCCGAACTCCGCCGGCTGGCCAGCTGGCGGGCGCGGCTCCAATGCTCAAGAAGAGAGGGTGACTGTTAAGATGCGCGCACGGTGTCAGCGGTGGATCCATTGAGCAAGCGCATCCTGGTGGCGGACGACGAGCTGAACATGCGCCGCGTGCTGGAGGCCATCCTCAAGCGCGAGGGGTACGAGGTGATCACCGCGGCCAACGGGCTCGACGCCCTGGCCGAGATGAACCGCGACGTCCACACGGTGATCACCGACCTCAAGATGCCGGGCCTCGATGGGATGGGGCTCTTGCGCAGGCTGCAGGAGACCCACCCCGAGGTCCCGGTGGTGATGATCACCGCCCATGGCTCGGTGGAGAGCGCCGTGGAGGCGGTGAAGCTGGGGGCCTTCGACTACCTCGAGAAGCCCTTCGAGCAGGAGCAGATCCGCCAGATCGTCGCCAAGGCCATGAAGACCCACGAGCTGGCGCGCCGGGACGCACGTCCCGAGACGCCCTCCTCCGAGCGGGGTCGCTTCCGGCTGATCGGGCAGTCCACCGCCATCAAGCAGATCTACTCGGTGGTCGAGAAGGTGGCCGATACGCCCTCCACCGTGCTCATCACCGGAGAATCGGGGACCGGCAAGGAGCTCTTCGCACGGGCCCTCCACGAGAACTCCTCGCGGCACGCGGGTCCCTTCATCAAGATCAACTGCGCGGCGATCCCCAAGACCCTGATGGAGTCCGAGCTCTTCGGCTACGACAAGGGCGCCTTCACCGGAGCGGTCGGCGCCAAGCCGGGGCGCTTCGAGCTGGCTCACGGGGGGACGCTGTTCCTCGACGAGATCGGGGAGATCCCCATCGAGATGCAGGTCAAGCTGCTGCGGGTGCTGCAGGAGTCGGAGTTCGAGCGGGTGGGCGGAATCAAGACCATCAAGGTCGACGTTCGCCTGGTCACGGCCACCAACCGCGACCTCCTGCACGAGATCGAGCAGGGCGGCTTCCGGGAGGATCTGTTCTATCGGTTGAACGTGGTCCCGATCCACATCCCGCCGCTGCGGGAGCGGCGGGAGGACATCCCGCTCTTGGTCGAGCACTTCATCACCAAGTTCAACGAGCGGCTGAAGAAGCAGATCACCGGGATCTCGACCGCGGCCATCGCCTGCCTCACGGCCTACGAGTGGCCGGGGAACATCCGCGAGCTCGAGAACTTGATGGAGCGAACCATGCTGTTCTGCGAGGGACCCGAGATTCAGGCCCGCGAGCTCCCACCCGAGATCTTTCACGGCGGTGGTGATGCCACGCACGCCGCCGTGCCGGTCGCGACCGAGGAGACCACGGGGCATGGACATGGGCACGGCGCTGGAGCCGGCGCTGCCAGCGCTGGCTCGGGGCCAAACCCCATCACCTGGCCGGCCTTCCCGGCGGCGGCGGGGCCGAACGGACCCTCCGGGTCCTTGAAGGAGGCGGTCCGCGTGGAGACCGAGCGGGTCGAGCGCGAGCTCATCATCCGGGCCCTCGACGAGACCAACGGCAACGTCACCCAGGCCGCGCGCAAGCTCAAGATCTCGCGCAAGAGCCTGCAGACCAAGATGAAGGACTTCGGCCTGCGAGACCGCGAGGGGACGCGGGACGTCTGAGGCGAGGGTCGCGGAGGGGAGGGGAGCGGAACAGACCGGAACGGACCGGAACGGCGAGAACGAGGACGAGGACGAGGACGAGGACGAGGACGGGTGAGCGGGGTGGCGGTGGAGTGGTGGGTGGTTTACTCGAGCGTGGTGGTGGCGGAGGTCACCAGGCGGTAGATGTCGCGGCGCGGCCGGTCGACGCGGGCCGCGAGCTGGTCGGTGACGTCGCGCGCCGACGCGCCGCCCGCAAGCAGGCGGCTCGCCTCCGCCATCACGTTCGCGTCGGACCACCGCTCCTCGGCTTCGCGCGCGGTCTCGGCCGCGTCGGCCCCCGCCACCACCAGCGTCACCTCGCCGAGCGGACGCCGGTCGGCGTAGCGGGCCGCGAGCGCCGTGAGCGTGCCCCGCGCGAACTCCTCGTGGGTCTTGGTGAGCTCGCGTGCGACGCAGGCCAGGCGCGTGGCCCCGAGGATCTCGGCCAGGTCGGCCAGGGTCTCGCCCGTCCGCATCGGTGACTCGTAGAGCACCAGGGTGAACGGGCTTGCGCGCAGCGACTCGAAGAGCCGGCGGCGCGCGCCGGGCTTCCGCGGCGGGAAGCCGAGGAAGGTGAATCGGTCGGGGGCGATCCCGGCGCCCATGAGCGCGGTCAAGACCGCCGACGGACCCGGGATGGGGCGCACCGGCAGCCCGGCTGCGATCACGGCGGCGACCACCCGGAAGCCCGGATCCGACAGGAGGGGCGTGCCGGCCTCCGAGACCAGCGCCACCCGTTGCCCCGCGGCCACCCGCCGCACGGTCTCCTCGGCGCGCTCGGCTTCGTTGCCATCGAAGCAGGACTGGATGGCCTGACCGGCGCGCGCCGCGCCCTGCTCGGCGAGCAGGCGCCGCACGCTGCGGGTGTCCTCGGCCAGGATCAGATCGGCGCTTCGCAGGGCCTCGCGCCCCCGGTCGGAGAAGTCGCCGGCGTTGCCGAGCGGCGTCGCGACCACCACCAGCCCGGCGCTGGCTTCATCGCCCGGTCGCCTGGTCGCCCGGTCGCCCGCGCGGTCGTTCACGCGGTGCTCGGCGGCGTCCGCGTCCGCGTCGGCGTCGCTCTCGTCGGTGCTCGGCTCGGTTGGCGACATCCTGGGCCGGCGAGTATATGACGATTCGGTCACAAGCCGCGTGCGCCCCTCCGGAGCAGCCGCTATCATTGCGGGACAAGAGGGCACTCTCTCCGTCATGGACCTCATCGATAGCCCGACATCCAGCCCTTCCCCGTCAGGCCCGTCCTCTTCGGTCCCTCCACCCTCTCCGGAGTCGCGCATGCGGCGGTTCGCCAAGTTGATTGCTCTGGTCGTGGCCTCCGCCACGGCGTTGTTGCTGACGGTTCGTCATGGCACCGAAGGCATTCGAGTCGATGGAAACAGCCCGCTGCGCGCCGCCACCCGGGAGGTGGGGGGGCACTACGACCTCGCGCAGATGAAGATCTTCACCAACGCGCTCGGCAAGGTCACGGAGGGGTATTTCGACAAGAACCGCTTCGATCCGAAGCGCATGCTGGTGGGGGCCCTCGACTTCGTCCAGCGCGACGTGGCCGAGATCTTGATCGACCGCGCGCCCGAGCGCGATCCCCGGCAGGTGACGGTCAAGGTCAACGGGCAGCAGCGCACGTTCTCCATCGAGGACGTCGACGCCCCCTGGAGCGTGCGCAGCAAGCTGCAGGACATCTTCCGCTTCATCCAGCCGAACCTGCAGCCGGTGCCCGAGAAGGAGGAGGGTCGACGGCTGGTGGAGATCGAGATGGCCGCCACCAACGGCCTCCTCTACACGCTGGATCCGCACTCGGTGCTGCTGGATGTCGAGACCTACAAGGACATGCGCACCCAGACCCAGGGCAAGTTCGGTGGCCTCGGCATCGTGATCGAGATGGACAAGAAGAACCGCATCACGGTCAAGCGCCCGATGCCGGACACGCCCGCCATCCGGGTCGGCCTCAAGCCGAAGGACCACATCGTCCGCATCAATAACGAATCCACCATGAACATGACCCTCAACGAGGCGGTGGATCGGCTGCGCGGCGACGAGGACACCAGCGTCGACGTCTACATCGAGCGCGACGGGGTGGTGGGCGCCAAGAAGTACACCATCACGCGCGCGATCATCCGGCCCCCCGCCATCGATCCGCCGGCCCGGGTGCTGCCGGTGCCCGCGGCGCCCGGCCAGGCCGCCTCCAAGATCGGTTACTTCCACATGCAGCACTTCTCGGCCAACAGCGCCAGCGATCTGGCCGATGCGCTGCAGATGTTCGAGAAGGAGCGGGTGCGCGGGATCATCATGGATCTGCGCGGGAACCCTGGCGGGCTGTACGAGCAGGCGCAGAAGGTGGCCGACGCCTTCATCAAGAGCGGCACGCTGGTGTCCATGGTCGGGGTGGGGGAGACCCAACCCAAGAGCGAGACCGCCACCGACAGCGGTCACGAGCCGACCGTGCCCCTGGCGGTGCTGGTCAACCAGAACTCGGCCAGCGCCAGCGAGATCGTGGCGGGCGCGATGAAGAACCTGGACCGAGGCGTGGTGATCGGGGAGGGGACCTTCGGCAAGGGCTCGGTGCAGATCCTGTTCGACATCCCGTCGCCGGTTCCCTTTGGCGACAAGCCTGAGGACGATCGCCTGGGGCTGAAGCTGACCACGGCGCAGTACCTGACCCCGGGGGACGTGTCGATCCAGGGCGTGGGCGTCATCCCCGACATCGAGACCGTCCCCATGCTGGTGCAGAAGGAGGGTCAGCGATCTTGGATCCGGCTGCAGTCGTCGGCCCACAAGCGTCGCGAGGCGGACTTCGAGTGGCACCTCGAGCACCCGAGCGCCCGTCGCGGCGAGAAGCCGACCGAGACGGTCAGCTACCTGCTGGCGCCCAAGCCCAGCGACAAGGCCAACCACGGTGACGACGAGGTGGTCCCTGACGACGACGAGGACGAGACCGGCGAGGCCTCCGACGACAAGGCCGACGACGACAAGCAGGAGAAGAACGACTTCCTGATCGAGTTCGCCCGCGACTTCCTGGCACAGGCCAAGGGCATGCGGCGGAGCGAGCTCATGGCCGCGGCCCATCCCTTCCTCGAGAAGGTCCGGCTGGCCGAGGACAAGAAGGTCGGGCAGGCGCTGGAGAAGCTGGGGGTGGACTGGTCGCTCGGACCCCAGGCCGCCGTCTCGACCGGCCCGGCGGCTTCCGACCTGCGCCTCACCCTCGCGAGCAGCGACAAGAACCAGAAGATCGCCGCCGGGGAGACCGTCAAGGTCATCGGCCAGGTGAAGAACTTCGGGACCACCTCGGCCTATCGGGTCCGCGCGGTCCTGCAGAGCGACAACGGGGTCTTCGACGAGAACGAGATGGTCTTCGGTAAGATCGGCCCAGGCGAGACCAAGACCTACGAGCTGGTGGTGAAGGTGCCGACGTCCTCGTTCACCCGGACCGACGTGATCCGCGGGACGGTCTTCTCGCAGCGCGAGGGCAAGACCACCCCCGCCGAGCTGACCCTCGACATCGAGGGCAAGCTGAGGCCGCGCTTCGCCTACACCTACCAGACGGTGGACGACGTCAAGGGGAACCGCGACGGGCTGGTCCAGCGCGGGGAGCAGGTTCGCGAGCTCGTGACGGTCAAGAACATCGGCTTGGGGCGGGCGCTGCACACCGAGGCGGTCTTGCGGAACGGAACCGGACAGGAGGGCATCCTGATCACGGCGGGGCGCTTCGACGCCAAGGAGCTGGCGCCCGGCGAATCCAAGACCTTCTCGTTCGTCTATGAGGTCGGGAGCGCCTTCCGGGGGGACGAGTATCAGCTCGACCTGGCGGTCGGCGACACGACGCTCGGCGAATCCGTCACCGACAAGATCAAGATCAAGATCGCGCCGGATGGCCCCGCGCCGACCGCGGCCTCCGGGGTGGTCACGGCGATCCACGATGGCGCTCCGCTGCGCGAGGCGGCCGGGGACACCGCGCTCATCGTGGGGCGCGTGCCGAAGGGGGCGGCCTTCAAGGTCACGGGGCAGGTGCTGGCCGACGCGACCAGGTCCGCGGTCGGGAGCTCGAGGTCGGCGCCGGCGGCGGGCGCGAGGGTGGGGTTCGAGCGCGTCGAGCTCGAGAGCGGGCGGGCGGCCTTCCTCTCCACCGCCGACGTGAGGGATGGCGGCACCGTCAAGCCCGAGTTCACGCCCGTATGGCAGGTGACGCCGCCCGTCCTGACCGTCACCGCCCCCACGGTGGTGACGGGTGACACGGTGCACATCAAGGGCAAGGCCCTCGACGACCGGGTGGTGCGCGATGTCTTCATCCGGGTGTGGAACCGCGATGCCAAGGTGCCCATCAAGAAGGTGTTCTACCTGTCCAATCGCCCGACCGGTGACCGGACCAAGCTGGAATTCGCGGCCGATGTTCCGTTGTGGCCGGGCAGCAACATGGTCCAGGTGTTCGCGCGTGAATCGAACGAGGTCCAGTCGCTCGACACCCTGGTGGTCCTTCGCAAGGGCCAAGGGGTGGTCGCCCAGCCGAGCCCCCCGGCCGACGCGCTCAGGTGAACGCGCGGGCGACCGCGCGGTGCCGAACGGTGTCAGCTGGGCCGTCGGAGCTGGGTCAGCTCGGCCGGGCGGCGGACAGGACCTCGACCCCGGCGGCTTCCTTGGTCAGCGTCGCCACCAGGGAGAGCGCTTCGATGTTGCGACCGCGGTCGTCGAGCCAGCAGGCCCGGGCGTCGTTCCAGTCGAAGTGCCAGGCCTGATCGCGAAAGGCAATCCACAGCTGACGGGGTGAGGGCTGCGGCGAGAGGATGAGCCGGTGACCGTCGCGCATGGTGATGGTGAGCGCGCCCTGGGAGAGGTTGCTCTCCGCCAGATCCGGGTCCACCTGGTCGAAAGCCCGGTCGATGCGCTCGAGGGTCTCGTCGAGGCGCTTGCGATAGGTCTTCTCGTCCATGCCGCCGTCCGTGCTCATCTGGTTGGGTCCATTATGCCGGAGGCTCCCAGATCGGCCACGCCTGGATCATTCGCGGGGCAGCGCGACCCAGAAGTCGTAGCCCGAACGTCGCACCAGCACCGGGATGAAGCCCCCGTGGTGGCCCCGGATGGCGGCGGCCACGTCCGCCGCGCCGTGGATCTCGGCGGTCGACACCCGCAGGACGATGTCCCCGGGCCGCAGCCCCGCGGCCTCGGCGGGGCTGTCGCTCGGCACCTCGCCCACCGCCACGCCCCTGCCCCCTGGCAACCGGGCGGCCTTGTCGGCCGGCAGCTCGACCACCACCAGCTCGCGCGCCGGCGAGCCCTGCTCGTCGCCGCGCGGGGAGGAGCAACCGGAGGGATGGGGAGGCGCGACCTGGCCCTTGACCGACGCCGCCTTCATGGTGACCTGCCGCTCGAGCTTCTTGCCGTTGCGAAGCAGGGTCACCGCCACCTGGGTTCCGGGGATGGTCAGCTGCGCGTCGATCTTCAGATCCTCGCGGGTGGCGATCGCCACCTTGCCCCACCCGATGACCACGTCGCCCGGCTCGATGCCTCCGATCTCGGCCGGTGAGCCCCGATCCACGCTGGCCAGCAACGCCCCTCGGGTGGACGGCAAACCGAGGGCCGTGGCCAGCGCCGAGTCGAGGGGCTGGGCGTCCACCCCGAAGGTCGATCGTGGGACGTTGCCCTGATCGCGCAGGCGCGGCAGCAGCGCCTTGGCCATGTTGATGGGGATGGCGAACCCGATCCCCTGGGCGGGTTGCATGGGGTGGCCGGCCCAGAACGCCGCGCTCACGCCCACCACCTGCCCCGCCTGGTCGATGAGCGGCCCCCCCGAATTGCCGAGGTTGATCGAGGCGTCCGTCTGGATGAAGAACGAGTAGGTCTCGGACTCCGCCCGCTGGCCCCGAGGGGCGCTCTCTGCTCCCTGCGCGTTCCGCGAGCCGGGCAGGCGCGGCGCGCTGCGCAGGCTCTGATTGACCGGGGGCGAATCGACCACCCGCTCCTTGGCGGAGACGATCCCGGCGGTCACGCTTCCGTTGAACCCGAAGGGATTGCCGATGGCGATCACGGACTCGCCCACCCGCACGCGATCCGAGTCCCCGAGCGGCAGGACCGGAAGGGGCGCGCCCCGCTCGACCTTGACGAGCGCGATGTCGGTCGGGCCATCGGTGCCGAGGACGCAGGCCGGTATCTCTCGTCCATCGGAGAACCGCACGCGCAGCTGGGTGACGTTGCGGACCACGTGATCGTTGGTGACGATGTATCCGTCGCGGTGGATGATGAAGCCAGTCCCGATCGAGATGCGATCGCCCTCCGAATCGCTGGCGGGCCCGTCGCCGCCGTGCTCCTCGGCGGTCACCACGCCCCGGATGTGAACCACCGCTGGCATGGCCCGTTCGACCAGATCGGCCAGCGGCGATTTCCGGGGCGCCGATGCCGGCAAGGTCGTCCACAGCGGCGCCGCGGTTCCCCCAGCGGTGGGGCCGCGCTCGGGCGCCGCCACTGGCGTCGGCAAGGACGCGGGCGGCGCCGCCGCGAACACCGCCGCTCTCGTCCACCAGGCCACCGCGAGGCAACCGAGGACACGCCACCAGCGGAACCGGGAGGCCGCGATCACCCGGACAGTGTATCACCGCCCGCCTGGGGCCCATGAGCGGGCCCATCAAACCCGTGGCCGTGATCGTGATCCTGGCCGTGAGCGTGGCCGGCCCGGTGATCGCGGCCGTGCACGTGCACGGGAACGCCCCCGTGGGCGTGCTCGCCAGGGCCGAGGGACCGTCACCGTCCTACGGGCCCGACAAGCACTGGAGCGCCAGGACCGTGACGTTGTCCGTGCCGCCCGCCTGGTTGGCGGCATCCACCAGATCCGAGACCGCCCGCTCGAGGCTGGGGGCGGCGGTGACCACGGCGAGGATGGAGGCGTCGTCGACCATTCCCGACAGACCATCGGAGCAGAACAGGAACATGTCCCCGTCCGAGATCTCCTGCATGTGAATGTCCACCTGGACCGTCTCGCGCATTCCGAGGGCTCGGGTGATCACGTTCTTGTGCGGGAACTTGCGCTGCTCCTCGTCGGACATGCCGGGCTTGGCGTCCTTGTAGTCCTCGAGCAAGGAGTGATCGCGGGTCATCTGCTGGATCTTCCCCTCCCGGATCCGGTAACAGCGCGAGTCCCCCACGTGTGCGATGTAGACCTTGTCGCCCACGATCTGCGCGCCCACCAGCGTGGTCCCCATCCCCTTGAGCCGCAGATCCTTGAGCGCGGCCTCGAAGATGCGCTGGTTCGCCAGCTTCACGCCCACCACCAGGCGGTTCTCGACGTAGGACAGGTGCCGATCGAACTTGTAGGGCCAGGTGACCTCGTCGTCCTTGCTGCGCGAGAAGAACTCCTGGATGGCCTCGGTGGCCATCTTCGAGGCGACCTCGCCCGAGGCGTGCCCCCCCATCCCATCCGCCACCATGAAGACCTGCTCGTCCTCGATCAGCGAGAAGTAGTCCTCGTTGTGAGTTCGCTTCATCCCGACGTCGGTCTTGGCGGCGTAGCGAATTCTCATCACGGAACGGAAACCAGGTTATCCACCGGCGGCAATCCGGTCAACGTGGGAACACGGGATCCGCCGGAACCCGGAACGCCAATCGCCCGGCACCCCAATAGTTCGATGGCCGGGCGAGAAGGAATTGACAGCGCGCCGCGCTCTCGGTACGGTACTGCTCAAATGTCTAGTCCCGTTCACGGCCCCCGGGCAGCCCTGCTGGCAATTGGCGACGAAGTGCTGCGGGGTGAGGTGGCCAACGGGAACGCCGCCTATCTCTCGGAGCGGCTGTTCGAGCTCGGCTTCGAGCTCGGCGAGCATGTGGTCGTGTCCGACGATCCCACGGACATCCGGACCGCTCTGGTGCGCTTGCGCGCCACGTATGACGTGATCATCGCGACCGGGGGGCTCGGTCCCACCGAGGACGATCGCACGGTGGACGTGGTGTCGGATCTGCTCGGGGTGGACAGCCCAGCCCACGCCGCCTCGCTCGAGGCCATGAAGCAGCGCTTCTCGACCCACGGCTTCGAGCTCACGCCCAACAACCTCCGCCAGGTCCGGGTGCCGGCCACGGCCGAGGCGCTCCCCAACGGTGCCGGGATCGCGCCTGGCTTCCGGGTCGACATCGGCGGCGCCGAGGCGTTCTTTCTGCCCGGCGTGCCGCGCGAGATGGAGAAGATCTTCCTGACCGAGGCCAAGCCGCGACTGGCCCGGCGGCTGGCCGAGTCCAAGGTGACCTCGGCGGTGGTGCGGACCTGGCACATCTACGGAATGGGCGAATCGCACATCGATCACCGCCTGGCTGGCCTCCTGTCCCACGTCGAGGGCGCCACCTTGCACTTTCGCACGGCGCCGCCCGAGAACCACGTCAAGGTGGTGGTTCGCAATCCCGATCCGGCGCGCGGCAAGGAGATCATCGACCAGCTGGACCGGGAGCTCCGGAAGCGAATCGGCCCCGGGATCTACGGGGTGGACGAGGACACCTTCCCGGAGGTCGTGGGGCGGAGCCTGCGCGAGCATCAGGCGACGGTGGCCTTCGCGGAGTCCTGCACCGCTGGAATGACCGGCGAGCTCCTGACCTCGGTCCCCGGCTCGAGCGCCTACTTTCTCGGCGGCGTGATGGCGTACTCGGACGATGTCAAGCGCCAGGTCCTCGGGGTCAAGCCAGAGACCATCGCCGACTTCGGCTCGGTCAGCGAGCCGTGCGCCCGCGAGATGGCCGATGGTGTTCAGAAGATGACGGGGGCGACCCTGGCGGTGGGCGTCACTGGAATCGCGGGTCCCGGCGGCGCCACCCCCGACAAACCGATCGGGACGGTGTGCTTCGCGTGCGTGGGGCCGGGGACCACCCGGACCGCGACCAAGCTGTTTTCGGGGGGACGCCAGCAGGTCCGTCGGGCGGCCGCCTACTTCGCGATGGATCTGGCGCGGCGTTACTTCGACGGCCGCCGACGATGAGTCGGACGAGACGGACGACGAGACGGATGACGAGACGGATGACGAGACGGATCGGATGACGGATCTGGCCCCCACGAGCCCCAGCCACCAGCGAATTCGAGCCTTCATCGGCCTGCCCTTGCCCTCCGATCTGCGGGCCAGCATCTGGTCGGCCGCGCGGCGGCTGGAGGCACTGCTCGCCGCAGACCCCAACCCGACGCCAGACGTCGGGAAGCCGGACGTCAAATGGATCCGCAAGCCCGAGAACCTGCACGTGACGTTGAAATTTCTGGGACAGATCGCCGTGTCACGGCTCGACGCCCTGACCTCGGCCCTGATGCTGACGCTGGCCGACGTGTCGCCGTTCGAGGCGAGAATCGCCGGGTTCAGCGCCTTCCCCGATCCCGCGGAGGCCACCGTCATCTGGGCCGGCGTCCTCGAGGACGCTTCGGGCAGCCTCACGGCGCTCGCCGAGACGGTGGCGCGAACGGTGGCCGCGGTCGGCGCCTCCGATGCCGACGGCAGCCTGGTGGCGGGAGGCCCCTCGCCTCACCGGTCCGACCGACGGTCGAGCCCCGCGGCGGCGGTGGGGCCATTCCGGGCCCACGTGACGGTCGGTCGTTGCCGGCGCCCGTTCGACGCGCGCCTGGCCATCCGGAAGGTGGACTCCCAGGAATTCGGCGCCTTCGCCGTCGACGCCGTCGATCTGTACGAGAGCATCCTCGCCGTGGCCGCCGCGCCCGGGATGGCGCCGGCGGGCCCCCAGGCAGGCTTCCAGGACGGCTCAGCTCAAGGTTCCACCTATGTCTTGCGTGGGCGCGCCGGGCTGCGCGGACCCAGGCTCCCGAGACGCCAGCAGCCCAGCCCATAGGAAAGCGAGAAGGAGACCAGAATGGCCACGACCGACAAGAGCGAGTCCTCGACCAGCAAAGCCGACGCGAAACTGGTGCCGGTGCCCCCGGCGCCCACCCCCGTGACCGCCGCCCCGCGCGAGCGGGATCCCCACCGCGACAAGGCCATCGATCTCGCGGTCTCCACCATCGAGAAGCAGTTCGGCAAGGGCAGCATCATGCGCCTCGGCGAGGACATGGCGGCGCCCGAGGTCCGGGTGGTGCCGTCGGGCTCACTCGGGCTCGACATCGCGCTCGGCGTGGGTGGGCTTCCGCGCGGCCGGATCATCGAGATCTACGGTCCTGAGTCGTCGGGCAAGACCACCCTCGCCCTGCACGCGGTGGCCCAGGCCCAGCGCCTCGGCGGCATCTGCGCCTTCATCGATGCCGAGCACGCGCTCGACGTCGGCTACGCCCGCAAGCTCGGGGTCCGCACCGACGATCTCCTGGTGTCGCAGCCCGACTGCGGCGAGCAGGCCCTGGAGATCACCGAGATGCTGGTCCGCTCGGGCGCCGTGGATGTGATCGTGGTGGACTCGGTCGCGGCGCTCACGCCGCGCGCCGAGCTCGAGGGCGAGATGGGCGATTCGCACGTGGGTCTGCAGGCCCGGCTCATGAGCCAGGCCCTGCGCAAGCTCACGGGGACCATCTCCAAGTCGAGCACCATGGTCATCTTCATCAACCAGATTCGCATGAAGATCGGGGTCATGTTCGGCAACCCCGAGACCACCACCGGGGGAAATGCGCTCAAGTTCTACGCCAGCGTTCGCCTGGACATCCGGCGGGTGGGCGCGCTCAAGGACGGCGAGAAGGTCGTCGGAAACCGCACGCGCATCAAGGTGGTCAAGAACAAGCTCGCGGCGCCCTTCAAGGAGGTCGAGTTCGACATCCTGTACGGCGAGGGAATCAGCCACGAGGGCGATCTGGTCGATCTCGGCTCGGAGTGCGGTGCGGTGGAAAAGTCCGGCGCCTGGTTCGGGTTCGAGGGCGAGCGCATCGGGCAGGGGCGTGAGAACGCCAAGCAATACCTTCGCGATCATCCCGAGGTGGCCAGGCGCATCGAGGCCAAGGTGCTGGCCCACCACACCATTCGCCGCGACGTGGGCGGCGTCGGCGGTCAAGAGGGTGGTGGAGGTGGCGGTGCCGGCGGCCATGCTGGGGGTGGGGGTGGTACGGTGCACGCGCTCAGCCCACAGCCGAAGCCGGCTTCCGAAAAACGGCGCTGAGTACCCGGTCCCCTGAAGACCTGCCCGGCTTCCGGCGTCGCGCAATGGCGGAAGTCGACGGACGCCGCTAGACTGAAAGGTAAGATGGCCTCCGTAAAAAAGAATGCCCCCGAGGGTCCGGTCGAGGTCCCTGACGTCATCTCGATCCTGCCCCTCCGGAACTCGGTCTTGTTCCCCGGGTCGATCATCCCGATCGACGTGGGGCGCAAGAAGTCCGTTCGGCTGGTCGAGGAAGCGATTTCCAAGGAGCGTCCCGTGATCGGGATCGTCACCCAGCGGGACGCCAAGACCGAGGATCCGGGCCCCGACGACCTGTACGGGGTGGGGTGCGCGGCCCGGATCCTCAAGGTGATCAAGCTGGCGAAGGACAACTTCTCGGTGATCCTGCAGGGGGTCTCCCGGATCCGCGTCATCGAGGGGACTGGCGTCGATCCCTTCATGACCGCCCGGGTGCAGGCTCTGCCGGACGGGCCGAGCGTCGAGGTCGAGCTCGACGCGCTGGTCATGAACCTCAAGGATGTCGCCAAGCGCGTCATCAAGCTGATGCCCGAGCTCCCCAAGGAGGCGGCCGCCCTGGTCGAGAGCGTCACCGAGCCGGGGCAGCTCGCCGATCTCATCACCTCGAACCTCGACGTCCAGGTGGACGAGAAGCAGGACGTCCTCGAGACGTTCGATCTCAAGACCCGCCTGCGCAAGGTGCTGCAATTCCTGTCTCGCCAGCACGAGGTCCTCAAGGTCCGCGAGAAGATCAACAGCCAGGTCCAGGAGGAGATGGGCCGCAACCAGCGGGAGTACGTGCTCCGCCAGCAGCTCAAGGCCATCAAGGAAGAGCTCGGCGAGATCGACGACTCGGGCGGTGACCTCGACGACTTCCGCGAGAAGGTGCTGTCCGCCAAGATGCCGGCCGAGGTCGAGAAGGTCGCCATGAAGCAGCTCGAGCGGCTGAAGGTGATGCAGCCCTCCTCGGCCGAGTACACCGTCACGCGCACCTACCTCGAGTGGCTGGTCGAGCTCCCCTGGTCGGTCACCACCGAGGACAAGCTCGACATCCAGGCGGCGCGCGACATCCTCAACAGCGATCACTACGACCTCGAGAAGGTGAAGAAGCGCATCCTCGAGTACCTGGCGGTGCGCAAGCTGAAGTCCGACAAGAAGGGGCCGATCCTGTGCCTGGTCGGGCCTCCCGGGGTGGGGAAGACCTCGCTCGGGCGCTCGATCGCCCGCTCGCTCGGGCGCAAGTTCATCCGCATCTCGCTCGGGGGCGTGCGGGACGAGGCCGAGATCCGCGGGCACCGACGGACCTACGTCGGATCGCTGCCCGGGCGGCTGATCCAGGGGATGAAGAAGGCCGGCTCGAACAACCCGGTCTTCATGCTGGACGAGCTCGACAAGCTGGGGCACGACTTCCGCGGCGATCCCGCGGCGGCGCTGCTCGAGGTGCTCGATCCCGAGCAGAATCACTCCTTCTCCGATCACTACCTCGAGGTGCCGTTCGACCTGTCCAAGGTCATGTTCGTGGCCACAGCCAACGTGATGGATCCGATCCCCCCGGCGTTGCGGGATCGGCTGGAGGTGCTGGAGCTGCCGGGCTACACCCGCGAGGAGAAGCTCAACATCTCGAAGCAGTTCCTGGTGCCGAAGCAGCTCGAGGAGCACGGGCTCTCGAAGGATCGCATCCTCTTCGACGAGGCGGCCATCTCCGAGGTCATCGACAGCTACACCCGCGAGGCCGGGGTTCGCAGCCTCGAGCGCGAGATGGCCAACGTCATCCGCGCCATCGCGGTGCTGGTGGCCGAGAACAAGGCCGCCGAGATCGAGCGGATCACCCCCGAGCGGATCGCCGAGTTCCTGGGTCCGGCCAAGCACTTCTCGGAGGTGGCCGAGCGGACCGCGGAGCCGGGGGTGGCCACCGGCCTCGCCTGGACCCCGGTCGGGGGCGACATCCTCTTCATCGAGGCCACCAAGATGACCGGGAAGGGCCAGCTGGTCCTGACCGGACAGCTGGGCGACGTCATGAAGGAGTCGGCTCAGGCGGCGCTGTCCTTCATTCGCTCCCGCACCCGCTGGCTCGGCCTCGAGGACAACTTCCTCGAGAAGGTGGATCTGCACGTCCACATCCCGGCCGGAGCCATCCCCAAGGACGGGCCCTCGGCGGGCGTGACCATGTTCGTGGCCATGGCGTCGCTCCTCACCGGCAAGCCGGTCCGCAGCGACGTGGCGATGACCGGGGAGATCACCCTGCGGGGCCTCGTCCTTCCGGTCGGGGGGATCAAGGAGAAGTTCCTGGCCGCGCACCGCGCGGGCATCAAGCGGGTGATCCTGCCGGAGCGGAACCGCAAGGACGTGATCGAGATCCCCGAGCAGCCCAAGAAGGAGATCGAGATCCTCTACGTCAAGCGGATGGACGAGCTGCTGGCGCTGGTGCTGACGGAGATGCCAAAGCTCGGCAGCCTGATCGCCGGCCCGGATCCTGGCGCCCAGGCACCAGTGGCCGTCCCGCCGCGGGTCTGAGCCAGAGGACTCTGGCGCGCATCGGTGTCCTCCGGTGCGCGTCAGACCACCGCCGGGGAGTCCTTCTCCTGGATGTGAAAGAAGCGACGGAAGACCCCGTGGCCGAGGTAGATGACCGGCGTCAGCAAGACGGCCATGGCCAGCTTGCCGAGGTAGTTGTTCGCCGCGTTGCCGAGGATGAAGCCGAGGGGACGGGTCCCCACCAGGAACACGAAGCTGACCACCACGCTGTCGATGGCCTGCGACAGGATGGTGGAGCCGGTCGAGCGCAGCCACAGCATGCGGTGACCGGTCACGCGCCTCAGGATCTGGAAGACGGAGATGTCGAGCAGCTGGCCCACCATGTAGGCCACCAGGGACGCCACGTAGAGGCGCGCCGAGGTCCCGAAGACCCCCCGGAAGGCCAGGTCGGAGATGGGCGAATCGGGGCTGGTCGGCAGGGCCAGCGCCAGGTTGATCACCAGCCACACGAAGATGGCGGCCACCAGGCCCGCGTAGGTCAGGCGCCGCGCGCCGTGCGTCCCGTAGAACTCGTTGACCACGTCGGTGAGGACGAAGGTCAGGGGAAAGGGGATCACCCCGGCCGAGAAGTTCCGCCCGAGAAAGACGAAAAATTTTCCGCCGACGAAGTCACCGGTCACCAGCGCGGCCACGAAGAGCGCGGTCAGGAAGATGAAGAAGCGCTGTTTTCTATCCACGCAGCCCCCGAAGAAAGCCTCGAGACAAACCTCAGTAGATGGGAAAGGACGTCACCCAGTAATAGTCGGTAATTCCCCCCGTCGATAGCCCCTTGGCGACCCCGAACTGTAGCAGGCTCTCGTAGTAGTACCCGAGCTTGAAGGCGAGCCGGAGCTCCGCGCCGATGCCGACCTTCCACCCGTGGGCCGGCAGATCGCCGTAGAAGGCGTTCCCCACGTTGCCGAGGAGCGCGCCATGGATCCGGCGCAGGTAGACCGGAAACGTGGCGTAGCCGCGCTCGATCTTCCAGATGGGGGCGCGATATTCCATCGCCAGGAGGTGGAATTGATCGCCGCTGATGGACTGCGGCGCGTAGCCCTGGAGGAAGAAGCAGCACTGCCGGCTCTGGTAGAAGAGCGAGCGCACGAGATCCTGGTGGGCGAACCCGCCGAGGCTGTAGAGAGAGCGCTTGTCGCCGGTGCCGACCCCGCCCGCGTATTGCAGGGCGAAGGCCTGCAGCCGCGCCCAGGGGGGGGTGAAGTACTCGCTCCAGCTCCAGTTGACCTGTGCGGTGTGGAAGCGGCTACCGAGCGAGGGATCGGAGAAGCTGACGTTGAACGCGAGCGTGCGGCCCTCCTGGTTGCTCACCGACTGGTTCCAGGAGTGGGCGTTGGAGAAGCTCCAGCCCACCCCGAAGTCGGCGTAGGGCCCGGTCTCGGGTGGCCCGGTGGCGAGGCCCGTGGGGTCGGCGACCGGCAGGCTCTCGGCGGGGCCGTAGTCGAGGTAGCGATAGTAGAACGAGAGATCGGCGTTGGACTCGACCGTGCGCAGCACCGGCAGGCCGAGGCTGGCCGAGCCGCTCTGCAGGTGGCGCCGGTAGAGCGTGGAGCGGCCGTCGACGTAGAGATCGCCCTCGGTGGTGGCCGCCCGGGTGAGGCCGATCGAGAGCAGGGGCCAGAAGCGGGCGTAGCTGTAGAAGAGGCCCACCGACGGATCGAGCGCGGTGGGGATCAGCGCCGTCAACGAGGCCGAGTGAATCGCCGCCGGATCCGAGGCGTTCACCGTCACGCCGAGGGCGGCGCCGAGCCCGAGATCGTTGCGCGAGAGGGTGGGGGGGCCCCACGAGCGCGGGTAGAGGTACCGCCAGGGGTGGTACTGATACTCCTCCTCGATGGCGGGCGGGGCATCCTTCGGCCAGGTGACGGGCCGGGCATCGTCGCGTGGGTTGGCGAATGGCACGGCCTCCGGCCACTTCTCCGGGGTGTAGGGCATGGAATACAGGTCGTAGCCGTCGGCGGAATATCCCGAGAAGACCAGGGTTCTCAGATCGGGGGAGACGGTGGGCTGAAAGGCCCCACCGAGGACGTTGGTCACCTGGTACAGCCGACCGGTGGCAAGCTCGTGGGCGAAGATGTTGTAGATGCCGGTGCGGTCCGACGACCAGAGCACGAAGCGGCCATCCGGTGAGAAGCGCGGCTCGACGTCGATGGCGCGGTCGACGGTGAGCGGCCGGTCCTGGCCGGTGTCGAGGTCGAAGAGGTGGATGTCGTGGAAGCCCCCGGGCTTGAACCGCGAGTACGCGATGCGGTGCCCGTCCGGGGAGAAGGACGGCGAGTAGGCGATCTCCCCGGGCGCGTTCGGGATGAGGACGCGCGGCACGCCCCCGGTCATGGGTACGAGCGCGAGCTGCTGGGTGCCGGGGGTCGAGCCCACGGTGCAGACGATGGTGTGGCCGTCGCGCGAGACGTCCGGCTGGTGGGCGCGCTGGCCAAAGGTCAGGCGCTGGACCTTCCCGGACGCGAGGTCGACGCGGAACAGATCGTCCCAGCCCGCGGCATCCCCGCCCCCGATCCGCCGCGGCAGGGGCTTCGGCGCCACCTGCTGGAAGACCAGGCCGCGCCCGTCGAAGGTGGGCGCGGCGGCGCCGGCGGAGTGCGCCTCGAACAGCTCGCGGGTGTGGCCGGTGCGCGGATCCAGCAGCACGTAGGCGGGGCGCTGGGTCCCGTTCTCGCGCAGCATCACCACGCCGCGCCCGTCGGAGAAGTAGCGGGGGGCGATCCCGGGGCCCGGGCTGCCGCCGATCGGTCCCTCGCCGTCGAAGGTCAGGCGCCGGGCGGGCGTGATCCCGGCGCGGGTCACCGCGTCCACCGTCACGGTGTAGTGGCGGCGCAGGGAGGCGTGCCAGTCGTCCCAGAGCTGGTCGAAGCGCTGGCCATACACCTCGCGGGCCACGCGGTTGAGGCCGAAGGGAATCAGGCGACGGGCGTAGCGGTGGGAGATCTCGGCCAGCTTCTCCGAGCCGAAGCGCTGCTCGAGGTACTTGAGGAAGTGCGAGCCATAGAGGTAGGCGGCCTCGCCGTAGGGGAAGGCCAGGGGGCCGTTCGAGACGGCGTCGATGTCGAGGAAGCGATCCTCGAGCACCGCCGAGCGCAGGTACATGTCGTAGATCGAGCTGCGGATGCGCCCGGCGGTGGTCACGCGGGACTCGTTGAGGACCGCCAGGCCCTCGATGAACCAGTTGGGCTGGACCAGGTTCGGGGCCACGATCTTTCCGAAGATCATGTCGATGAGGCGCGGCAGCCCGAGGATGGTGTCGAGGTGGACCACGTGGGTGAGCTCGTGCGAGATGAGCACGTCGAGCCAGTCGTCGAAGTCGTTCAGGCTCGAGAGCGGTTCAGGCGGGACCCCGTAGCCGTAGATGAAGTTGTTGGGCAGGGAGCTGGCGAAGCCGTTGGCGCTGTCGGTGTTGTCGATGAAGGTGATGTCGATCCGGCCGCGCGGCTGCCAGTTGAGGTAGTGGGTCAAGCTGTCGTAGGCGCGTTCGGCGATGATGGCGGCGCGGGCCGCGATGTAGCGCTCGCTCTCGTAGAAGTGGATGCGAAAGTGGGCGGTCTGCAGGGTGCGCCAGTCGATGGCGGCGGTCCGGGCGGTGTCCTCGCTCTGGGCGTCGTCGGACTCGACGTCGTCGACGCTCATGGCGGCGCCCGCGATGGTGGTGGCCTCGGCCGGGCGGACGAGCGGGCCGAGGGCCAAAAGCGCCACGGTCGACGCCACCACCCAGGTCCGCGCCCGCGCCCGTGCCTGGAGCCAGCGGGCGCGCTCCGGGGCGAGCCACGCAAGGGGCTCGGGCTTCCGGCGTCCGCCACCCGCCGAGCGGGCGGAGGTCCACGGGGGCATGCGGAAATTGTACCCGGGCCCGCTCGGATCACGACACGCCCTGACGAATTCGTCGCCTGCGCGCTGGCTCACGCCTCGGTCAGGGACTTGTACGTGCGCAGGTGGCGGAGGGCCGCCTCGTAGTTGCCGCCGCGATCGTAGAGCCGGGCGGCGTTGAAATGGGCGTCGGCGTGGTTGGGGACGGTGATCACCGTGGCCTCGTACATGGCGAGCGCCTCGGCGAAGCGCCCGCGATCCTCGAGGACCACCCCGAGGTTGAACTGGGCGGTGGCATCGCCGGGCCGCAGGGCGAGGGCGGCGCGGTAGTGCTCCTCGGCGAAGGGCAAGTCACCCGACTCGTGCATGAGGCGCCCGAGGTTGACGTGGGCTTCGGCAAAGTCTGGCTCCAGCGTCAGCGCGCGCTGGTAGGCCACGCGCGCGGCCTCCGGAGCGACCTCCTCCAGGTTGCAGCCGAGCTGGTAGAGATCCGCGGCGGTTGGCTCCAGCGCCGGGCCATCCGGGCCCTCGACCAGCGTGGCGGCGGCGTCCAGACTGGCCTGGAGGTCAGCGGCGGCGGCGGGGCGTCCTGCCGAGGCGGATTTGCCCTTGTCGGATTTGCGGGGGCGATCGAAGGGGGCGAGCACCCCGGTAGGAGCCGAGCGCCTCGGCTCGGTTCCATCGCTGCCCAGCTCGAATGGACCGGAGGAGCCGGGGACCTCGGCGAACGACAGCAGGACCTGTCCCGAGTCGGCGTGCCAGGCCCTGCCGTCGTCGTGGACCACCACGTGGCCGCCGACGGCGCCGAGCTGAACTCCGGTGAGCGGGCGCTCGGGCGGCAGGCGTCCGCGCAAGCTGACCAGGGCGCTGCGGATGCGGTGGGGCGGCAAGCGCTCGGTCACCAACCCCTCCGCGGTGCGCATCAAGAGCAGGTCCTGGAACGAGAACCGCAACTCCCCCGAGTCGCCGCGCTGCGGGCAGAGCAGCCCGGCCTTGACGTACGCGCGCAACCGCCCGGCCGGGACCCCCAGCATGCGCGTGATGTCGTGCGCGCTGAAACCACTGCTCACTGTGCGCGCGATGATAGCGCAAGATGCCCCCGGCGAGGCTCCGGCGCATTCGCACGGGCGAGCGCTCAGCCCTCGCCGCGCCCAGACCTGCACGGATGTGTAGTCTCGTCTCCGCTCGGGCCGACCTCGGTGTCAGCCCTCGCGACCCCTGGCCCTCACCCGGTGCGGCGGCTGCCCTTGGTCGAGACGGGAGGGGCGCCTGGCGGAGCGCCTGGCGGAGCCACGATCAGCAACTCCCCCACCCGTCCACGGCCCCTGGGATCGGCGTTCACCCGCCTCGATGCCGAGATGCGGATGCAGTCGAAGTGTGCACCGTAGAGCTCGGTCACGGCGGGGGCGGACGAATTGGAGAGCAGGACGAAGACGCCGCGGTCGCGGAGCGTGAGGGCCGTGTCCCGCAGCCGTTCCTGATCCTTCATACCGAAGCCACCCTTGGTGTACGACGTGAAGAAGGAGGTGACGGACACGGGGATGTAGGGCGGATCGAAGTAGACGATGTCCCCCGGGCGCGCGCGGGAGGCGACCTTCGAGAAGTCCTCGCATCTCAGGTCGGCCGTGGCGAGCGCGGCCGCGCACGCCCGCAGGTTTGGTGCGTTGCAGATTCGGGTTTCGGGCTTGGCTCCATACGGCACGTTGTAGATGTTGCGGCTGTTGACCCGGTAGAGCCCGTTGAAGCCGGTCTTGTTGAGGTAGATCATCCAGGCCGCGACCTCGGCGTCCGATGCGACATCGATGTCGCGCCGACGCATGTCGAGGAAGAACGGCTTGCTCTTGGGGTACGTCTCGAGGAGGGCGATGACCTCTTCCACCGAGTCCCTCACCCCCTTGTACGCGCGGATGAGACGCTCGTTCGAGTCCGAGAGCACCGCCGCCCGGGGGCCGAGCGCGAAGAAGAGCGCACCACCGCCCACGAACGGCTCGTGGAGGGTGGCGAAGGTGGCTGGCAGCCTGCGTCGAATCTCCGGCAGGAGCTCCCGCTTGCCGCCGGCCCACTTCAGGAACGGGCGTGCCCGCCGCCGGTCCGCCTCGGCATCCGCCAGCGTCGGGTGACTGGCGGCGCTGGAGCGCCGCGACACCCGAGCCCGTGCCCGAGCCGGTGTCGGTGGAGGAGCGGGAGGCACCTTGGCGCGGGCCGCCGGACGGCCACCGCTCACCTTCCTCCCCCTGACCTCGGCCGGGCGGAGCTTTCGATTTGCATTTGCATTTGCCTGGCGGGCCGCGGCCTCGGCCAGCACCGGGAAGGTCACGCCCCCCACCCGACGTGGGCGACCGCGGCTGCCGCCCGCCAGGACGTCCCACCAGTTCCGCCGCGTGCGCTTCCCGCCCCTCGCCCAGGCCGCCACGAGATCGTCGATCTGGCGGGCCACCTCGGCGTGGCCATTCCGCCGAAGCCACGTGCGGACATCGGCTGTCGCCGTCGCCGTCGCCTTCGCCTTCGCCCTCGTGCCCCCGTCCGCCATCCTCACCGCCAAGGCGGCTCCAGAGCCGCCCGCCGACCGGCCCCCGGAGCCTGGCTCGCCCCTGGCGGGGACGAATGACACAGGCGTTCACTCCGCATCGACTTGAACAAGCCGCGCGAGCTTACGGATTTCCAATCCGTTTGCCAGAGCGCGAGGGTGGAGAAGCCCCTGTCAATCCACAGCTAGGAACGCACCGGTTCGGCTCGCGGGCGAGCGCCGCAACAGCCCCACCGCGATCAGCAGGGCGGCGAGGGCGACGAAGGTGCTCCCGAGGATGGCCGGCGCCATCGATTCGGCGAACCCTTGAATGAGGACGCGGGGCAGATCGTAGCCGGCACCGTCGCCGGCGTGTTCTTGCAGGAAGCGGGGGGCGTGGTGCCCAACGGCCGCCAGATCCGCCGCCACGCCCGTCACCGTCGTCGCGATCGTGACGATGGCGAGCGACCACACCGGCGCTGGCGAACGTCCGTCGGGCTGGCGGGCGAATCGCGCCGCGAGCAACAGGGTCGCCAGCCCGAAGGCCAGCACGAGGAACATGGGAAAACCACCTTCGGTCATCAGCGTACCCATCTGGTCGGCCTCACTTTCTTTGCAACGAACGCCGCCCGGCACGCGCGTGTGACCGAAGAAGATCGGATGGGTGGAAGGCCCGTGCGCTCGTGAATTCGAGAATCGCATCCGTCACACCAGCCGCCCGGGACGCGTTAGGGTGGTGGGTGTCATCCGACCGGCGCATCGACGACCAGGCCAGCCGGCAAGCGGAAGTCCGGGGCGAAATCCGGGGCGAAGTCCGGGGCGACCACCATCAGGGCGACCGCGATGCTCTGGCACGCCTCAAGCGTGGCGATCCCTGCGGGTTCGATCTCGCCTACGACCGTCACCGGGACCGGGTCTACGCCTTCCTCTTTCGCCTCACCGGACGCGCCGACCTCGCGGATGATCTGTTCCAGGAGACCTGGCTGCGGTTCTCACGGCAGGCGGCCTCGCTGTGCGATGGCTCCGACCTCGGAAGCTGGCTCTTCACGGTGGCGCGCCACCTCTTCGTCAGCCAGCTCCGGCACGAAAGAGCGCGCCGGGGAGACTGGACCGCGGGTCGTCACCCCGCCGCCGCCGAGGTCGACGACCTGCCTGCCAACCCCGCCGACACCGTCGCGTCCGCCAGCAGCGCCGAGCACGGGCTGGCGCTGTCCGAGCTCGAGCGCTCGCTGCTCGCGCTGACGGTCGAGGACCGGGAGCTCCTGCTGCTGGTCAGCGTGGAAGGGTTGAGTCAGAATGAGGCCGCCGCGGTGCTGGGCGTCGCGGCGCCCGCCCTGCGACAACGGGTCACGCGAGCCCGGGCCCGGCTGGCGGCGATCCTCGACGCCGAGAGCACTCGATTGAGCAAACCCTGAAGCGAACCATGAAACGAACGCCCCACACGGACCACCCCAGCGACGAGCCTTCCACGACCCGCGCCCGCGCCGCGGCGGTGGAGGCGCGCCTGGCCGACATGTGGTCGGATCCCGATCAGTTGCCAGAACGTATCCCGAGCGAGTCGCTGGCAGCTCGTGTCCGCGCGCGCGCCCACCTGCACCTCGCCGCCGCTCCCCCGACGACGGAGCGCCCCACCAGGCCCGCGCTCTCCGGTCGGGCCTGGGTCGCCGCCAGACTTCCGTCCTTTCTCCTCGCGGCGACCATGTGCGGCGTCATCGTCACATACGTCGGGTGGGCCCTCGGCTTCGTGGCCCGCCTCTATCTCCCGGGCTCGTAAAGCCCCAGGTCCACGTCCCCCGTCGACGCTCAGCGCTTGCTGGCGCGCTTGCGGGGCTCGACCTTGGCCGGTGGTTCGGCGGACGAGGCGGGCGCGTCCGCTTGCCCGTCGTGCGCGCCGGCCTTGGCGCGGCGGGCGGGCTTGCGGCTGTCGAGGGCGTCGTTGCCCTCCGCCTCCGAGGCATCACCTTCGTCGGCCGCTGCGTGCGCGGCCGCGGGCCGCGTGCCACGGCGGGCGCCCTGCTGGCCGAGGCTGGCCTTCAGCGCCTCCATGAGATCGATGATCTGCGCCGGCTCCGCGGCGGGCGGGGCGGCCGCGATCTCCTGGCCGTCCACCTTGCGCTGGATGTCGGCCAGCATGCGCTTGCGCACGTCGTCCTCGTAGTCGCTGGGGCTGAACGTCTCGGACGCGATCTGATCGACGAGCTGCCGCGCCAGGCTGAGCTCGCTCGGACGAACGTCGGCGGCCGCGATGGGAACCTCGGAGATCGAGCGGACCTCGTCCGCGTAGAGCAAGGTCTGCATCGCCAGCCCCACGCCACCGCCCTGAACGCCCTCCACCGGTCGCAGCATGACGATGTACTGCTTGCCGCGGGCGGCGTAGCGCGCGATGGCCGCACGGCCGCTCTCCTTCATCACCTCGGCCAGCAGGCGGTAAGCCTTCTCGCCGCCCTTCTCGGGGCCGAGGTAATAGGGCTTGTCGAAGTACACCGGATCGACCTTGCTGAGGGGGACGAACTCGGCGATCTCGATGGCCTGGGTCGCCTTCTCCTCCAGCGCCTTGAGCTCGTCGGTCGTGAAGGTCACGTAGCGATCTTTGGCGAACTCGTACCCCTTCACCATCTGGTCGCGCGTGACGATCTCGTTGTCGAGCGGGCAGATGTACTGCTGTCGCAAGCGCGTCCCACACTTGGCGTGCAGCAGATTGAACGACACCGACGCCGACGCCTGGGTCGCCGAATACAGGCCGACGGGGATGGAGACCAACCCGAAGGATATCGTGCCACTCGCGATAGAGCGGGCCATGTAGGTAATTGTAATCACTCCCTGGCGGCCCTGGCAAGAAACCTTCGATTCTGTTTGCCGCGCGCCCGGTCCCCCGCCCGCCTCCCCCGGGTGGGTTCGGCGGCCGTGAACGCACGCAGTCACTACATGATCGGGCTGGCGGCGGCGGGGCGCTCGGTGGGCGGGTTCGTCACGTTGACGGCGGTGGGATCGGGCTCCCCCGGCCCGGCCGGGGTCTGACCGGCGATCTGGGCCGGGCCGTCCGGAAGCGGCGTCTCGGCCCCGACACACTCGTGCATCTCCTCGAGGTGCTGCTCGAGCTGCTGCTTTCCCATCTCGAGCTGTCGAAACTCGTGCCTGAGCCGCAGCTCGTCCTGCTGCACGTCGGGCCGGGCGAGCGCGGCCACCGCGTCGTTCGCCACGCTCTTGACCAGCTTCATCTGCAGCAAGTGCTCCTGCACGCAGGACAGGCGCACCAGATCGCGCTCGCGCACGGTCTGCTCACGCTCCGACTCGCCGCTCATCATCAGGGTCGCGAGATCGAGCGCGTGCTTCCGCGAGAGGGAGACCATCTCGAGGCGGCTCAGGATCTGGGCCGGCGCGCGCCCGAGCGATCCCCCCGTGTCGGCGTCGAGGCCGTCGGCCTCCTCGGGTGGCTCCGCGATCCCATCGGCCGCCACCCGGATGGGGCGGGGGACGGGCTTCCGCTCGGTCCTCGCGGGCCCGAGCGATCGGGCCTCGGTGACCGGGGAGAGGCACAGCGCCGCGATCAGCATCAGCGCCCGGGCCGGCTTCCAAGCCGGCTTGCAGGTCCACCCCGGACCCGGCGCAGGTCCCCTCGACAGTCGGATGAGCATCGCCGAGGTACATCGGCGCCCAATCCCCCGGGATTAATCTCGCGGCCATCTCCCGCGTCGGATCTCCCTGCGTCAGATTTCTGTCACACCCGAGAGCTCGCCGCCTATTTGGGCATGCGGCAGTTGAGGGCGCCGGCCGCTGGGAGGTAGCACTCGCGGGTGTAGTCGATCACCATGCGGTCGGTGTTGAAGCGCCAGCCGAGGGT
>CAZIOH010000078.1:0-14861 GCA_964540815.1 uncultured Myxococcales bacterium
AGGAACGAATACGAGTACGAGGAAGGCGACGAGGACGAATACGAGGACGCTGGAGATCTGGGAGAGCTCAGTAATCCTCGTACGGAATCACGTCGACCGCGCTCGGCGCGACCTTCGAATCGACCAGCCGCTTGCGAAAATCGGCGGCGGTGGCCACCACGGTGATGGCCATGTCGCGGGCGTGCACCCGCCGGCCGATCGCGGCGCGCACCTCGGCGGCGCTGGTGGAGCGCACCCGCGCCGGGAGGGTGTCCACGAAGTCGGAGGCAAGGCCGGTGATCTCGGCGGTCACGCGGGCCTCGAGCCGGCTGTCAGGATCGTCCATCTCCGAGCCGAGCGACCCCGCCAGGAACGTCTTGGCGAGGGCGAGCTGCCCGTCGGCGATTCCCTTGTCCATGAGGGCCACGTACAGGCGCAAGGCCAGCTTGAGGGTGGTGATGGCCTTGCTCCGGGCCGAGAACACCCAGGCGGTGCTGGCGCCCGCCCCGAGTCGCTGCGACAGGTTCATGTAGGCCCCGTAGGCCAGGCCCCGCCGGGTCCGCACCTCGTCCATGAGCGTGGACGTCATGCCATGTCCGCCGAACGACGAGGTCGCGACCATCAGGGGAACGAAGTCGGGATCGCTGGCGGGAACCGCGATGTGCCCGAACATCATCTGGACCTGCTGGCGCTCGGGCTTGTCGATGATCGAGATGCGCCACCCCTTGGGCGGCACCGGCGCGCGGATGGCGAGGGGATTGGGCCCCGGCGGCTTGCCGGCGGGCAAGGCCCGAAAGTGCGCCTCGACCGCGGCGGCGAAGCTCTCCGGCGTCACGTCGCCGTGGGCGGCGAAGACCAGGTTCGGGCCCACGAAGTGGCGACGGTGAAAGGCCAGCACGTCGGCCGCGGTGAGGCGGCCGAGGCTCTGGCGGTCGCCGTCCGGCGCGTGGCCGTAGGGGTGGTCCGAGTAGAGGTGTCGCTCGAAGTAGCGCGCGCAGAGGGTGCGGTCGTCGTTGCGCGACTCGTCGATGGTGGCCAGGATCTCGCGCCGCGTGTTCTCGAGCTCGGCCGCCGTGAAGTCGGGCCTCAGCACCACGTCCGACAGGATGCCGAGATAGGCATCGAGGTACCTCGCGAGCACGTGGCCCTCGAAGCGCAAGGAATCGGGATCGGTGCGCACGTCGAGGGTCGCGCCGAGCGCGTCGAGCCGCCGGTCGAGCTCGACCCGCGACAGGCCGGCGGCCCCGCGTCGGGCCAGCTCACCGACCAGGTTGGCGAGGCCATCCTTGCGGCGCGGATCCCAGGCCGAGCCGGCCCGCACCGCCACCACCACCCGCACGAGCGGCAGCGCGGGTTGTGGCTCGACCAGGATGAGCCCGCCCGATGGACCTGGACGGCGGACCACAGGGGCAGCCGATCCGGGAAGGGGGCGCCGGCCCACGCCGGCGGTGCCCCCGTCGGAGGAGGCGGCGGGGGCGGGGGAGGCGGCGCGTGCGGTTCGGGTGATGGACATGGACAGCAGGGAGGTGATGGACAGAAGGCCCGTGAGCCAGAGGCGGGCGGGCGTCCGCGCGGGTGCTCGTCGGTCTTCCATCACGTGGAGGTGGAACTGGAGGCCGGCGGCGTGGTCCCCGAGGGAGACGGAGAGGAAGAGGGAGAAGGCAGCGTGGCCGGGGTCGGGGTGCCGGGAGAGGGCGCCGGGCTGCGTGAAGGGGAGGGGCGCGCGATCACCACCGACCGTGCCCGGTCACCGAAGTAGGACTGCGCCACCCGGGCCACGTCGTCCGCGCCGACCTGCGCGTAGGCCGCCGCGCGCCCGACCAGCAGGCGAAAGTCCCCTGCGACCACCTCGAAGTGCCCCAGCATCTCGGCGCGCCCTCGGCTCGAGCCGAGATCTCGCCACAGCTCCGTCTCGAGGCGGTTCCGGGCGGCGTCGAGCTCGGCGGGCGCGAAGGGGGTCTCGAGGAGGCGCGCGACCTCCGCGACCAGGATCGCGTCGGCCTCCTCGGCGGTGTGGCCTCGCGTGAGCTGCACCCAGATCGCGAACAGCCCGGGATCGCGCGTGGCCGGAACCTGCCCGAGGACGGACGAGGCCAGCTGCGCCTCGACGATCAGCCGCCGGTGAAGACGCGACGAGGGCCCGCCGGCCAGCACCTCCGCCAGCACCTCGTACGCCGCCCGATCCGGGTCGCCGAGGCCGGGGGCCCGATAGCCCGACACCAGCCGATCGGCAGGCACCGGGCTCGGGATGGAGGTCGAGACCAGCGTGGTGGGCGCGCGCTCGGGCGGCGCCTCGGCGCCGGCGCCGGCGTCGCCGCCACGCCCTTCGGCCGCGGCCGCGATCCCTCCGTAGGCGGACTGGATGAGCGCGATGGTCGCGGACTCGTCGAAGCGTCCGGCCACCGAGATGACCGCCCGGTTCGGAGCGTAAAAGCGCCGGTAGAATCCCAGCGCCTTGTCCTTGGTGAACGCCTGGATGTCCTCCATCCTGCCGATGATCGGCCAGCGATAGGGATGCCGCCGGAAGGCCTGACCATACATCAGCTCATCGAGCTTGCCATCGACGCTGTCCTCGACCGAGGACAGCCGCTCCTCGACCACCACGTCGCGCTCGCTCGCCACCTGCCGCGCGAGGAGATCGAGGTTGACCATGCGATCGGCCTCGAGCGCGATGGTCTGCCCGAGCACCTCGGCGGGGATCTCGTCGGTGTACGCGGTGCAGTCGTAGTCCGTGGCGGCATTGCTCGAGCCCCCCGCCGACTCGATGGTTCGATCGAAGGCGCCCGCCGCCGACCCTCGGCTCTGGGTGAACATCAGGTGCTCGAACAGGTGGGCGAGCCCGGTCTCGTGCCGGGTGGCATCCTCGTCGCGCGAGCCCACCCGGTAGGTGGTCACGTAGCTGACGCTGGTGGCGCTCGGGTCCGGGACCGTGATGACCTCGAGCCCGTTGCCGAGCCTCCACTTGCGGACGGTCAGGCGTCCGAGCTCGGCGACCAGGATGGGAGCGTCGGGGGGCGGGGACGTGTTCTTGCGCATGATGGGACTGCCTCCGCTGGCGCGCTGGCGCACGTAGGCACACGAGGCCGCGACACCGATCAGGCCGAGCAGGAACGGAGCGACGAGCCCGGGTGCTCCGTTGCCACCCCGGGCCCCGATCCGCGTCCGCCGGCGACGAGGGTTGGGCACGGTCGGTGGTTTATCAGAACTGGGTGGTCACCGACAGGCTGAAGGTCTGGGTCACCCGCCCGTACGTGCCATCGGCGGAGGGCCGCGCGCGCCCCTGGTTGGCCGCCGCGCAGTCCGCGCTGCCAAGGTCGTGGCCGCTCGACGCGCAGCGGGTGGCGAAACCCGGATCGAACACCGACCCCGTGGTGGTGACCGGCAAGAGAAACGTGAAGCCGTATCCGGCCCCGATGAACAGGTGCTTGAGAGGCTGAAAGGCCACCATGGCGGTTGGCTCGAGCTGGTTTCCGTCGACGGTGGCGGGGCTCACCGCCGAGGCGGAGAGCGCGCCCGTCTCGAACCGCAGCCCGACCCCGAGGTGCAGCCGCTTGGTGATCCAGCGCGCGGCCCGCACCCTGGCATCGAGCACCGTCCCGTAACCGCGATACAGCACGATGTGCTCGGGCACCCCGAAGCTCGGGAGGTTCACCCCGGTGAGGCGGATGTCGATCACGTCGTCGGCCGGAAAGCTGAGCAGCCGGGCCATGGCGGAGAGCTCGAGGCCAGGGCGCGGATGCCAGGCCGCGCCCGCGGTGAGGGTGTAGGGCAGCTTGGAGATCATCTCGGCGTACACGCATCCGCTGCCATCCGGGTGACCGGCGCAGGTCACCACCGGGGCGTTCCCCGATGCGCTGCCCGGGCGGGTGATGGCGACGTTGCTCGCGCCCACCACCGACGCGCCCGTCACGTCGCCGCCCCACGGACGACTCGAGAAGGAGATCCCGAGCTCCCAGGTGCGCCGTCGATAATAGAGCCCGAGCCCGAGCGTCACCGCGAACCGGGCCGAGCCGAGGCCCTGGCCCGAATCGAGCGCGTAGCGCGTGTCGTCGGTCGGCTGGTCGAAGGAGAGCTGACCGGTCGAGAACAGCAGCCCGGGTGCGACGCCGAAGCGCAGATCCCCGGCGAGGCGCACCGCCAGCGCCGGCACGAGCGCGAGATCGCGCAGATCGGCCGTGATCCGGTGGAAGTGGACCGGGTTCGTGGGGGCGGCCGGTGGGGCGGGCAGCTCGTAGGAGGTGCGCTCGGCGAAGGGCAGGTACATGGCCACCCCGAGCGTGAAGCGATCCCCGCCCACGTTGTAGGCCAGGCCAGCGAAGGTGCCCGGTCCAGGGGGCCACGGGGGCCACAGGGCAGGATGACTGAAGTCGCTCGACCGGGCCGACGGATAGGCGGCGCCCGTCGTGGGATCCTTCAAGGTGGCGGTGGTGGTGGTGAGCCGAAGGTTGCCCGACACCGTGAGCTCGGGCCCCTCGATCAGCGCCAGCGCCGCCGGATTCCAGTAGATGGCGGCGACATCTCCGGTGGTGGGGCCCGAGAAGCCGATGCCGCCCACCTGGGGCTCGTCGATGGGGACCGCGCCAGCATCGAGCCCTGCGCCGAGCAGCACCGCCGCCAGCGTGACCATCCCCGCTCGCCGTGCGCGTCGACTCGCGCGCGGCGCCCCCCCGAAGTGTGCGCGGCGCGCGCGGCTCATCGTCATGAACGCCAACCGCGCCATGTTAGCCCAAAGGCCGACCACGTGGTCACGGCCGTGGGGTTGAACTCGCCTTGACGCTCCGATCAGGGCGCGGATAACATGCGACGCCCATGGCGCCCGCCCCGAGAGCTTGGATTTTTCGCGAGCCGCGCTCGGCACCCACGTCGACGAGGACGACGGTGGTGGCGACGGCGGACGATCGCTGGGGGGCCGGTCTGGCCGGCGTGGCCGTGACGGTGACCATGGCCGTGGCGATGATGTCAGTCGCTGCCACCCTCCTCGGCTGCACGAGCGTGTCGTCCGACAACATCCAGCTCTGGAAGACCACCGAGAAGGGACCGGCCAAGCTGGAGGCGGCGCTGGCCGACGGCTCGGTCGATCCCAAGCTCAGAGCCGAGGCGGCGGTGGCCCTGGTGGACCTCGGGCGCGCGGACGAGGTCGACAAGGACCTGGCGGCGGTCGCCTCGCCTGACGTTCGCGGAAAGATTGTCGATTTCCTGATCCCCGTGTTCATGGACGGCGCCAAGGGAGCCGCCCCGGAGAAGGCGCTCGCCAGCCGAGACGCCCTCTTCTCGGTCCGGGCCTTCGCCGATCCGGCCTCCCAGGGGCGGATCGACGCCTTCATGCGGGAGCTCCTGGCCAAGGATCTGCGGGTGGGGCGCGTCCGCAATGGCCGGCACTCGGTGCAGAAGATCCTGGCGGCCGCGCCAGGGCCGACGAGCGAGATGCTGGCCGGGCTCCTCGGGGAGCCGCTCGAGCCTCCGGCGGTGGCCGCGGTGACCGAGCTGCTGGTCCAGCTGGGGGACGAAGCCGCCCGCGAGAAGGGCGCCGTCCACCTGGTCGAGCGCGCCCGGACGATTCATCCGCTCCCCGATCCCGTGTGGCGCTCCATCGGTCTGCTCGGGGGAGTGGCGGGCCGCAAGTTCCTCGGCGAGCAGATCGAGTCGGGGCGCCACGACGACGCCACCGCGGCAGCACGGGCCCTCCAGCAGCGCCGCGAGCCGGCCATGCTGGGGCTCGCCATCAAGGTGGCGGCCAATCCCAAGGCCGACCGCACCGTGCGGGACGAGATGTTCGGGGTGATCGAGAGCATCGGGGGCCTCGAGGCCCGGGCCGCCCTCATCGACATCATCCGGACGGATCGCGAGGACGTGGTCCGCTACCGGGCCTTCGAGTCCCTCCTGGCGGTCGCCAAGGGCGATGGAATCAACGCCGGCCTCGATGCGTTCCCGCCGGGCGCGAGCTACAAGAAAGTGGACGTCGAGGATCTGTTGGTCAAACTGATTGAGAAGGTTGGCGCTGGGGCCAGGGCGGAGCTGCTCAAGGGCCTGGCCTCGAAGTCCGCGTTGACCCGGATGACCGCCGTCATGACGCTCGAACATTTGGGAACCTCGGCCGATGCGGCCGCCCTCGGACGACTGTCCACGGACGGGGCGTCGCCGAAGGGCTTTCCGGCCGGAGACTCCATTGGCAAGGAAGCCGCGGTCGTCGCCGGGATTGTCCGGAGCCGGACGTGATGGCGAAGGACGGCGATACCGGCCGCTCGAGCGTTCGACAGATCAATCTCCGGGACCACCTGTGGCGCACCTTCGAGCTGATGGCGGCCGATCAGGAGAAGTCCATCGACGAGCTCGTGAACGACGCGCTCGCCGCCTATGCCCAGATCGCCGGGTACGAGACCACCGGGAGCCGCGACTCCTCGCCGGGCTTCGGGGTCGTGGGGGCGGGGTCGCCGCCGGCGCCGTCCGGCGACGACACCAGCAGGCGACGGGCGGCGGCGGGACCGCTGTCGGGCATGGTGGGGGCAGGGACGGCGGAGGCCCTTCATCGTGTGCCCGCGGGGATCCCGCCCAGGCCCGGTCCGGGCCCCGCGTCGGGGGCGGGCCCGAGCTCCGCCCCGGGCATCGCTTACGGTCCCGGTGCCAGCCATCCGCCAGGCGCCGTTCCAGGTCGCTTCGGTCGTCCGGCCTTCGGCGCGGGAGGGCCCCCCGCGGGCGCTCCCGCAGCAGGCGCGCCGCCGTCGTCGGCATCGGCCCCGCGGCCCTCGGCCGCCACGGCGCCGGCCGACGGGGCGGGCGCGGGCGCGGGCGCGACGGGCTCGCCCGTCTTGTATCTGGTCTTCGACCAGCAGAGGTACCGCATCGACAAGGATCAGTTCATCATCGGCCGCGGCTCGAAGTCATCGGACCTGCCCATCAAGGACGGCAACATCTCCCGCAAGCACGCGGCGGTCATCCGGCGGAATGGCACCTTCTTCATCAAGGATCTGGGGTCGACCAACGGCATCGACTTCAAGGGAATGCGGATCGACAACAAGCGGATCGACGAGGGCGACGTCTTTCACATCTGCGAGTACGAGCTGAAGTTCACGTACAAGCGGTGAAGGCGCCAGGCGCAGGTCGAAGGTCGCGAAGGTCGCGAAGGTCGAAAGGAAGCGCGTCGTCGTGAACGCCCAACGCCGGGTCCGGCCGCCGGCCGCTCGTCCAAGAGACGAGGTGCCCGAGGTGCCCGAGGCCGCGACGGTCGAGGAGGAGGACGCGACGCCCGCCGCGGAGTGTCCAGTCTCGGTGTTGCCCGGCGTCGGCCCCGCGACGGCCGCCCACCTGGCCGCGCACGGCCTCGGCACGGTGGCCGATCTCCTCGGGTTTTTGCCCCGGGGTTACGACGATCTGCGGGTCATCACGCCGCTCTCCACGGTTCCGCACTGCGCTGAGGGCCGTGTGCTGGTGGTGCGGGGGACGGTCGGGCAGGTCAGCGTGTTCCCCGGCCGGTTCCTGGCGGTCGAGCTCGAGCAGGACGGTCACCGCCTGATCGCCCGCTGGTTCCGGGTGCCGGGGGGCATGGGCCGGGCGTTCGTCAAGGGCACCGACGTGACGCTGGCGGGTCCCTTGCGCTTCGGACCGCGCGGCAAGCCCGAGCTCGTGCACCCCGCCAACCTCACCGCCGCGGCGGTGACGGGGCTCGGCGTGCGGCCACGCTACGGGGTGGTGCCGGGCGTGGGGGCGCGGGCGCTCGAGAAGCTGCTGGCGACCGCCGTCGCCCGGTTCGCCGACCGCGTCCCGGATGCGCTGCCGCCACCGATCTGCCGGCGCCTCGGCCTGCCATCCGCCGCCGAGGCGTTGCGGCAGCTGCACCGGCCCGACGGGGCGCGGCTCGACGCCGGGCAGCTCGCCGAGCTCGTCACCGGCCGCTCGGCGGCGCATCGCCGGCTCGCCCTCGAGGATCTGCTCGTCATTCAGGTCGGCCTCGCCGGACGGCGTCTCGCCGCTCAGGCCGAGCCCGGGTGGGCCTGCGGCGCGGATGCCGCCGAGACCCGCGCGCGGATCGTGGCGACCTTGCCGTTCGCGCTGACCGGGGCCCAGGCGCGCGCCATCGCCGAGGTGCACGCCGAGCTCGCCCGCCCCGTGCCGATGCAGCGCCTGCTGGTGGGCGACGTGGGCAGCGGCAAGACGGCGGTGGCCTTTGCGGCCGCTGCCCAGGTCGCCCGGTCCGGGGGGCAGACGCTGCTCATGGCCCCGACCGAGGTCCTGGCCGAGCAGCACGTGCGCACCATGGGGCCCTGGGCGGAGGCGCTCGGCATCCGGCTGGCGTTGCTCACGGCGTCGACCCCACGGCCCCAGCGCGAGACCCTGTTGGCGCTGGCGCGGGCGGGCCGGGTCGGGATCCTGGTCGGGACGCAGGCGCTGCTCGGGGATCGCGTGGCCCTGCCCGCGCTGGGGCTCGCGATCGTCGACGAGCAGCACCGCTTCGGGGTGGCCCAGCGCGCCCAGCTTCGGGAGCGCGATCCCGCGGGGACGGGCGTCCTGCCCCACCTGCTCGTCATGACCGCCACGCCCATCCCGCGCACGCTGGCGTTCACGCTGTACGGGGATCTCGAGCTCACCGTGCTGGACGAGATCCCACCGGGGCGCCAGCCGGTGAGGACCCGGATCCTTTTCGGCGAGGCGGGACGCCGGCAGAGCGAGGAGGCCTTGCGGGCCACCGTGGCGGCCGGACGGCGCGCGTTCGTGGTCTGTCCCGTGCGTGAGAGCTCGGCGCGCGAGGGCGCGGTCACGGCGATCTCGCGGCACGCCGAGCTGTCGCGGGTGCTCGGGTCGGGCGCGCGGGTCGGGCTGGCCCACGGCGCGCTCCCCGCCCGTGACAAGGAGGCGGTCCTGCGGGCCTTCGCGGCCGGCGCGCTCGACGTGCTGGTCGCCACGACGTTGATCGAGGTCGGGATCGACGTCCCCGAGGCCAGCTTGATGGTCGTCGAGGAGGCCGAGCGCTTCGGGCTGGCTCAGCTGCACCAGCTCCGCGGCCGGGTGGGACGCGGGAAGGTGTCCTCGGAGTGTCTGCTGGTGACCGGAGTGGGAACGACCGACGCGAAGGCCACCGCGAGCCGGTCGACCTCCTCGGTCTCGGTTTCGGCGGCGGGGGGGGCCGTCGAGCGCCTGCGCGCGCTCGAGGCGTCCGCAGACGGGTTCGCCATCGCCGAGGCCGATCTCGCGCAGCGGGGGTGCGGCGAGCTCTTCGGGGAGCGACAGTCGGGGATGCCGCGCCTCCGCTTCGCCGACTTCGGTGAGCTCGGTCGGCTGCTCGGGGAGGCCCGTCGCGAGGCGGAGGCCATCCTCGCGGCGGATCCGACCTTGTCGGCGGCTCCGCACCGCGGGCTGCGAGAGGCCATCGCGGCGCGCTGGGCGGGCGCCGCGGTCTACGCCGCGGAGGCTGGATGACGGACGCGCGCCGAGGGGGCGAAGGCTCGCGCGCGCCCGCCGCACCGAGCCCGGGTGCGGGCGCGGGCGCGGGGGAGCTCCTTGGCTGGCCCCTGGCCGGGGTGCTGGCCGGTGTGGGGGTCGGCCTCGCCGACAGCGGGTGGGCCATCCTCCGCGGGATCGGTGGGCTCGGCCCGGCCAGGGCAGGGTGGCTGCTGGCGCTGGCCGGTGGCACCCTCGGATTGGCGGGCCTGGTCGCCGGGGCCGCGATCGCGGTCGGCGCCTGGCTGGTGCGGCGCGCAGGGCCCGAGGGAGGCAGAGGTCCCGCCGCGAGACTCTGGCTCGGGCCCGCCCTGGTGGCGGCGGCCTGCGCGCCGATCTTCGCCGTCGACGCCTTCGCCATGTTCCGCGGGCGCAAGGCGGCGGAGATCCCCGGCCACCGCGCGATCGCCGTGGGGCTCGCGCTGGTCGGGACGGCCGCGGTGCTCTGGGCAGCCCGATGGGCTGCGCGCGCCGGCTCGGGGAGCGGAGCTCGGTCGACCCGCGCGCGCCGGCTCGTGCTCGGGGTGGGCGGGTTGCTCTCGGCCGCGGTGGCCGAGCTCGCCAACCAGCTGGTCCTGCGGCGCCTCTATCCGTGGTTCCACGCCACGCTGGCGCTCGCCACCGGGGTGGCGGCGCTGCTCGGCGTGCACGCGCTCATGGACCGGGCCGCGGCCGCGGGCCGAGCCGGAACGGCCGCCGACGCGCGCCGGCGGTGGCGGGCGCTCGCCACCGGCCTGGCGGCGCTGGCGGTGAGCGGCGTGGCGGCGCTCGCGGTCGCGCGCGCCCGCAGCAGCCAGACCTTGCGGTTCGCCGTCACCGAGCGGACGGCCGCCACCGCCGAGCTGGTCCGCGCGCTGCCGAGCCGGATCTGGCGAGGGCCGCCGGCGGCGCGCGCCGGGGCGGCCGATGACCTCGAGGCCCGGTTGCCGCCGCTCCCGGAGGGACCGCGTCGCCCCGACGCCGACGTCCTCATCATCACGGTGGACGCCCTGCGCGCCGATCACGTCGGCGCCTATGGCTACACCCGCCACCCGACAACGCCCCACATCGACAAGCTGGCCGCGCAGGGCGTGCGCTTCGCGCGGGCCTACGCGCAGGCGCCGCACACCTCGTTCTCGGTGGCCACCATGCTCACCGGCAAGTACTTCCCCACGCTGGCGCGCCTGGCCCCGGCGGAGGTGCACGATCCCATCGCCTCGGTGCTGCGTCAGTACAACTGGCGGACGGCGGTCTTCTATCCGCCGGCGGTGTTCTTCGTCGACGCCCAGAAGCTCAAACCCTACGCCGACAGCCACTTCTCGTTCGAGTACGTCAAGTTCGAGTATCTGCCGGCCCCGAAGCGGGTGGACCAGATCATTCGCTACTTCGAGCTCGAGAAGCCCGAGAAGTCCTTCGTGTGGGTGCACTTCTTCGAGCCGCACGAGCCCTACGACGCCCACCCCGAGTTCCCCTTCGGCGGCGCCGACCTCGACCGCTACGACAGCGAGATCGCCTACGCGGACGCCTCGATCGGTCGCCTGGTGGCCTACGTCCGCGACCGGCGGCCCGGCACCATCATCATCCTCGCCGCCGATCACGGCGAGGAGTTCGACGAGCACGGCGGGCGTTACCACGGCTCGTCGCTGTTCGAGGAGCAGGTGCACATCCCCCTCGTGGTGAGCGTGCCGGGCGTGAAGCCGAGGGTGATCGACGCGCCGGTCGAGCTGATCGACGTCACCCCGACCTTGCTCAACCTGCTCGACATCCCCGTGCCGGCGCGCATGCGCGGAACCGATCTCGGGCCGTGGCTGGCGGATCCGCCGGCGCCCGAAGGGCGCCTGCCGCCCGCCTTCGCCGAGGTCGAGGACAAGAGGATGATCGCGCTCGGACACGAGAAGCTGATCTGCGATCTCGGCTGGGGGTTCTGCGCCTACCACGATCTGTCGAGCGACCCTGGCGAGCGCAGGAACCTGGCCGACGAGCGCCCCGAGCGCGCGGCGGCGCTGCGCGCCCGCCTCGACGACTGGCTGGACAGCCACGTGCGGCTCGAGCCGGTGCTGGCCCGCGGGGCCGCCAACCCCAACGGCGAGCGCGTCCCGCGGGCCATCGAGCGCGGGCGCCTCGGCGATCTGCTGGCGGGGCCGGCGCTGGCCGAGCTCATGCTCTCCAAGGACGAGCCCCTGCCCGTGCGGCGCGAGGCGGCGCAGCTGCTGGTGACGTTGCCGGCGCGCGCCGAGACCGCGCAGGCGATCATGACCGCGGCGCGGGATCCCGACGCGACGGTGGCCGCGTGGGCGGCGGTCGGGGCCGTGCGCCTCGGGGACCGCGCCGCCATCGAGCGGGTCGAGCGGACGCTCGACGACCCGCAGCTGCCGATGGCGCTGCGCCTGCGCGGTGCCCTGTCGCTCGCCGCCCGGGGGGACGCCGCGGGTGTCCCGGTGCTCGGGCAGGCCCTCGGGAGCTGCAGCGACCAGGTGCTCACCTGCCGGCTGATCGTCTTGCAGCTCGGCAAGCTCAGGGATCGGCGGGCGGTGCCCGTGCTGCTCGAGCACCTCGGCGAGGTCCAGAACCGGCGCGAGATGGTGGATGCGCTCGGAGACATCGGCGATCCCCGGGCCATCGCGGCGCTCATCGACCGCCTGCGCCACGACGAGTACGTCCCGGTGCGGGCGCAGGCTGCGCGGGCTCTCGCCAAGATCTGGCTCGCGACGAAGCCCCCGACGAAGCCCGGTGGCGCGAAACTCGGCGACCCGCCGGTCGCGAGCAGGGCTCGCCGCGCGAGCATCGGCGCGGACGACGCGGACGACACCATCGTTCAGGCCCTCGCGCATGCCAGCGCCTCCGAAACCGAGGCCCTGGTGATCGCCGCTGCCCGCGAGTCCCTGGCCCGGATCCAGGCCGCCAAGCCGGATTAGGCCCGAGGCGCGAGGCCCGAGGCCCGGTGCCCGATGTCCACTTGACTCGAACCGTGGGCTGGTGGAGATTCGCGCCGCCTTGTTGATTGTCCAGAAGTACGGGGGAACCTCGGTCGGCACCATCGATCGCATCCGCAACGTGGCGCGGCGCGCGCTCGCCACCCAGCGCAAGGGGCACGACGTGGTGGTCGTGGTCTCGGCCATGTCGGGCGAGACCAACCGGCTGCTCGGCCTCGCCCAGCAGCTCGCGCCCATCCCCGACGAGCGGGAGCTCGACGTGGTGGCCTCGACCGGGGAGCAGGTGACGTGCGGCCTGATGGCGCTGGCCATCCAGACCGAGGGGGGGCAGTCCACCTCGCTGCTCGGCCACCAGGTGCGCATCCTGACCGACAGCGCCTTCGCCCGCGCCCGCATCCAGGGCATCGACGATCAGCCCATCCGCCGCGCGCTCGGCGCCGGCAAGATCGTGGTCATCGCTGGTTTCCAGGGCGTCGACAAGGACGGGAACATCACCACCCTCGGGCGCGGCGGCTCGGACACCTCCGCGGTGGCGGTGGCGGCGGCCCTCAAGGCGGACTCCTGCGAGATCTACACCGACGTCGACGGGGTCTACACCGCCGACCCCAACGTGGTCCGCACCGCACGCAAGATCGACCGCATCAGCTACGAGGAGATGCTGGAGCTGGCCTCGCTCGGGGCCAAGGTCCTGCAGATCCGGTCGGTCGAGTTCGGGATGAAGTTCCAGGTTCCAATCCACGTGCGCTCGAGCTTCAACGACAACGAAGGGACATGGGTCGTGCCTGAGGAGAAAGCCATGGAATCCGTACTGGTTGCCGGAGTGACCGCCACGCGCGACGAGGCCAAGATCACCCTGTCGGGCGTGGCCGATCTGCCGGGGCTGCAGGCCAAGGTGTTCCGGCCGCTCGCCACCGCGGGGATCGTGGTCGACGTCATCGTGCAGGCCCACGTGCAAAACGGGCGCACCAACCTGACCTTCACCCTGCCGGCGAGCGATCTCGCCCGCGCCAAGGAGATCCTGGTCAAGCAGTGCGCCGAGGTCTGCGCGGCCGACGACATCCGCACCGAGCAGAACCTCTCCAAGGTGTCGGTGGTCGGGGTCGGTATGCGCTCGCACGCGGGGGTGGCGCTGAAGATGTTCGAGATCCTGGCCCACGAGAACATCCACGTGCACCTCATCTCCACCTCCGAGATCAAGATCTCGTGCGTGATCGAGGCCAAGTACGCCGAGCTGGCGGTGCGCTCGCTCCACGACGGCTTCGGCTTGTCCGGGACGCCGGCTTGAGGCGAGCCGTCAAGTCCCGTGGTTCGTGATCGCGATCGTTGCGGCAGGATGCTCACGGTGCTGGCCACGATCACGATCAGATCAGATCGCTTGCGATGGTACCGGCGCCTGTTGATGGTCGGCGCCTACTTCGCCGGGGGGGCGGTGGGCGCCGGCGGCGGGGCGGGGGGCGCGGCCGCCGGCGGGGCGGACTTGGCGTTGGCCTGCAGCTGGGCGGCGCTGGTGGCGTCGGCGGCCTCGTCGGCCCCCTCCGGCGAGCGATCCCACTTGTCGACCCGACCCGAGCCGGAGGTGTCGTACCCGATGCGATCGAGCTTGCCGGCCTCGTAGTACTCCCACTGGTCGACCTTGCCGTTGAAGTCGGAGTCGCGCTCGATGCGCACCAGCCGGTCGTCCTCGTAGATCTTCCAGACGTCGGGCTGGTTGTCGTAGTTGGTGTCCAGCTCCTCGCGGACCTTGCGACCCCCCACGTAGTAGGTGGTGAGGTCGACCCGTCCGTCGAAATCGAGGTCCACCTCGTCCAGGTTCGGCTGCTGCCCACTGTCGTCGTAGTAGTAGGTGATGTCGACCTTGCCGTCGTGGTTCAGATCGACCTGGCGGCAGGTCAGGACCTGGGTACCCTGTGCGTTGGTCACGAAGTACTTCCAGACGTCGGGCTTCTTGTCGAGGTTGGTGTCCGCCTCGATCACCTGCTTGCCATCGGACTTGCAACGCGTGCGGTCGACCGGGGGCGCCGGCGTCACGTTTCCCCCCGCCGCCGCCTGCGTGACGGGCACCGGCTTGGGGGTGCTCGAGCACCCCAGGGCGCACGCCGCGCCGAGAACGGAGACCGCGGTCAACACCTGCCGGCTGGCGGCGCGGCGCGTCCGGGGGAAAAACGCTTGTCGGCCCGACACTTGAGTCATGATGGCTTCATAAAGTAGGCGGAAAGGCCGCGTCTCGCAAGTTGCGTCGGCGGGTCCCGCTGCTGGTCGCCGTCGGCAGGTCGGCAAGTCGGGTGGTTCCGTTGGCTTTGACACTCGACATATGGCCATGCATTGTCACGAACATGGCCCGGAAGAAGATCTCCACGACCATCTACATCACGCCCGAGCAGAACGAACGGCTGAAGCAGCTCCACGACAAGACCAAGGTCCCCGTCGCCGAGTTCATCCGCCAGGGGATCGACCTCGTTCTCGAGCGGGAGAAGCGCAACTTGCCCGGGCAGTTGACGTTCGATGTCGAGCCGCGCTGACCGCGCCGCCTGCGATGTC
>CAZIOH010000078.1:14961-30195 GCA_964540815.1 uncultured Myxococcales bacterium
CCCGGGCAGTTGACGTTCGATGTCGAGCCGCGCTGACCGCGCCGCCTGCGATGTCGAGCCGCGCTGAACCGCGCGGGTCCGATGTCGTCCGGTTCCTCCGACGGGCTCCGAGGCGGGCTGCTATGCTCCGCGCCCCGCCCGGCCGCCCACCATGCTCACACCGACCAAGCTGATCCGGAATTTCTCCATCATCGCGCACATCGATCACGGCAAGTCCACGCTGGCCGACCGCCTGCTCGACGCCACCGGGGCCCTCACGGACCGGGAGCGCAAGGCCCAGTTCATGGACAGCATGGATCTCGAGCGCGAGCGCGGGATCACCATCAAGGCCGCCACCGTGCGCCTCTCGTACCCGGCCGAGGACGGGAACACCTACGAGCTCAACCTCATCGACACCCCGGGCCACGTGGACTTCCACTACGAGGTCTCGCGTTCCCTGGCGGCCTGCGAGGGCGCGGTGCTGGTGGTGGACGCCTCGCAGGGCGTGGAGGCGCAGACGCTGGCCAACGTCTACCTGGCGGTCAACAACAACCTGGCCATCGTCCCGGTCATCAACAAGATTGACCTCCCCGCGGCCGACCCCGAGGCCGTGCGCCGCCAGATCGAGGAGGTGGTGGGCATCGACGCCTCCGAGGCGGTCCTGGCCTCGGCCAAGGAAGGGATCGGCATCCACGAGATCCTCGAGGCCATCGTCAAGCGCCTGCCGCCGCCGGTGGGGGACGCCGCCAAGCCCCTGCGGGTGCTGCTGCTCGACAGCTGGTACGACGCCTACCGCGGGGTGGTGATCCTGGTGCGGGTGATCGACGGGGTCCTGCGCCCCAAGCAGAAGATCCGCCTGATGGCCGCCGCCCGCGAGTACGAGATCCAGACCATCGGGGCCTTCGCCCCCTTCGCGCGCGAGATGCCCGAGCTCGGGCCGGGGGAGGTGGGGTTCCTCACGGCCGCCATCAAGGACGTCGGCGACGCGCGGGTCGGCGACACCATCACCGAGGCGGGGACGCCCGCGGTCGAGGCCCTGCCCGGGTTCCAGCCGGCCAAGCCCATGGTGTTCGCCGGCATCTTCCCGGTGGACTCCTCCAAGTACGAGGACCTGCGGGACGCCCTCGACAAGCTGCGCCTCAACGATGCGTCGTTCTCGCGCGAGCCAGAGTCGTCGGCCGCGCTCGGGTTCGGCTTTCGCTGCGGCTTCCTCGGCCTCCTGCACATGGAGATCGTCCAGGAGCGGCTCGAGCGCGAGTACAACCTCGACCTCATCACCACCGCGCCCACCGTGCGCTTCCGGGTCCTGCGCCGCGACGGGGAGACCTTCGAGCTCGACAACCCCGCCAAGTTCCCGGCCGAGGGCGAGATCCAGCGCATCGAGGAGCCCCTCATCGCGGCCACCATCCACACGCCGCCGGAGTACGTCGGGGGCATCCTCAAGCTCTGCGAGGACAAGCGCGGGAAGCAGACCGGGCTCACCTACGCGGGCGAGAAGCGGGTGATCATCCGCTACGATCTCCCCTTGACCGAGATGGTGTTCGGCTTCTACGACCGCCTGAAGTCGGTCTCGCGCGGCTACGCCTCCCTCGACTACGAGCCCAAAGGCTACGCCGAGGCGGACCTGGTCCGGATGGATCTGCTGGTCAACGGAGACCGGGTCGACTCCCTCTCGCTGATCGTGCACCGCGCGAACGCCTACATCAAGGGGCGTGATCTGTGCGACAAGATGAAGGAGCTGATCCCCCAGCAGCAGTACGAGGTGGCGATCCAGGCCGCCATCGGGTCCAAGGTGATCGCCCGGACCACCATCAAGGCCCTGCGCAAGAACGTCACGGCCAAGTGCTACGGGGGCGACATCACCCGCAAGCGCAAGTTGCTGGAGCGGCAGAAGGAAGGTAAGAAACGGATGAAGCAAGTGGGGAACGTCGAGATCCCTCAAGAGGCCTTCCTGGCCATTCTCAAGGTGGATTGATGGAAACGTCGCTTCTGTCCTGGTGGCAACAGCGCAGCACGTGGCGACGGACGCGTGCCGAGGGCCGCCACCTGGTGGGGGAGGCGCGCCGCATCCTCCGGCGCAAGGGGTACCGGATCCCGAGCGCCACCGCGGACGCCGTCAGCGCCGCCATCGCCGAGGCCGAGGCCGCCATGGCCGGGGCCACGACACCCGCCCCGGGCGGCGGTCACGGGGACCTGGCGGCGGCCGCGCGCCAGCCGGTCGGCTCTCAGGACGACGGGCTCCCGGCCCGCCTCGATCGGCTGCGGGCCGCGCTGGCGGCCCTCGACGAGGTGATGGAGCAGAAGCTGGCCTTCGCCCGCAAGTCCACCCTGCGCGAGTACTCCGAGTCCATCGGTATCGCCATCGCCATCGCGCTCCTGCTGCGGGCCTTCGTGGTCGAGGCGTTTCAGATCCCCTCGGGCTCGATGATCCCCACCCTCGAGGTGGGTGACCACATCTTCGTCTCCAAGTTCTCCTATGGGCTCTCCGTCCCCTTCACCGACCAGAAGATCCTCGAGCTCAGCCAGCCGAAGCGCGGCGACATCATCGTCTTCAAGTATCCTCAGGACACCTCCACCGACTACATCAAGCGCGTGGTCGGGTTGCCGGGCGAGACCGTCGAGGTGCGCAACAACGAGGTCTTCATCAACGGGCGACCCATGTCGCGCGAGCTGGTGGGCGTCTATCGATACAGCGAGTCGACCGACGGGGTCAACGAGCACCAGAGCGATCTGTGGAGCGAGCACCTCGACGGGGTGAACCACATGGTGCTGCAGGAATCCGAGCGTCCCCCTCCTCTGCCCTACGGACCCTACGTGGTCCCCGAGGGGCACGTCTTCGTGATGGGGGACAACCGCGACAACTCGTCGGACTCGCGGGTCTGGGGCTCCGTGCGGCACAACCTCATCAAGGGTCGTGCGCTCGTCGTCTGGTGGTCGCGCGGGTCGGCCGGGGACGGCAGCTTCTTCCACGATCCGATGGCCTGGCTGCGTTCGATCCGTTTTCGGCGGTTCTTCACCGCGGTCAAGTAGACCGGGGCGGCTGTTCAGCGGCTGAGGAAGTAGACCAGCCCGCTCACGATCAGGGCCGCCGCCGCGATCACCCCGTAGAGCCGGTACGGCTCGAGGCCACGGGCGTGCTTGTCGGCCACCTTCAGCACCTGGGCGATATGGGCTCGCAGGGCGGCGGTGTCCTTGAAGCGGGCGTCCCGGGACTTGGCGACCATCTTGAGGATCACCTCGTCGACCTCGTGCGGGATGCGCAGGTCGGGCCGCATCCGCGAGGGCAGGGGCGGGGCCTTTTGCAGGTGAAAGTTGATGATCTCGACCGCCGCCTTGGCCTTGCCGAAAGGCAGATCCCCCGTGAGCATCTCGTAGGCCACGATCCCGAGCGCATAGATGTCGGAGCGGCCGTCGAGGGCCTGTCCGCGCAGCTGCTCGGGTGACATGAACTCGAGGGTCCCGAGCGTCTGCCCCACCGCCGTGAGGGCGGGCTGCGCGCGGTCGTCGGACATGATCTTGGCGATGCCGAAGTCGAGGACCTTGACGTAGTCCTCGCCGGCGCGCCGCTCGATGTAGATGTTCTCGGGCTTCATGTCCCGGTGGACCACCCCGTTCTGGTGGGCCTCCCCGAGGGCCTCGGCCACCTGGTCGATGATGCGCAGGACCCGATAGGGATCGAGGTGGTTCTCGGCCTTCTCGAGGTGGTGCAGGCTCCGACCGTTGAGCAGCTCCATCGCGAGGTACAGCACCCCGTCCTCGGTCTGGTCGAAGTCGTAGGTGACCACGGTGTGGGGGTTCCGCAGCCGGCAGCAGGCCTCGGCCTCACGCCGGAACCGGGCGACGATCGTGGCGTCTCCCAGGTTGCTCGAGTGGAGGATCTTGAGCGCCACGTCCCGACCGGTGGCGAGCTGCTTGCCGCGGAACACCGCCCCGAAGCCCCCTTCCCCGACCTTCTCGCCGACGAGGTAACGTCGGTTGAGGGTGCGGCCGACCATGTCGTCGCGCGAGCCGTGGGACTCGGACTTGCGCTCGCTGAGCAGGGTCGGGGGCAGCGCGGCCTTGGCGGGGGCGCGGGCCGCCGCCCGGCGGGGCGAAGCCTGGTTGCTGGCGGCGGCGGCGGCCACCGCCGCGGCTCGGCTGCCTCCCGGCGCTGTCTGCGCCAGCAACGCGGCCACCTCGGGCGGGGGCGCCGTCAGCAGGGTCTTGTCGAGCGCGCGGGCCCGGTCCCTCGCACTCTGGGTGCGGGCCAGGCTCGGCGAGGTGGCCGCCAGGATCTCGCCGCGCGAGGGCCCGCTCGACGGCTCGGCGTCGAGGCTGACGGCCGCCGGCACCGACCCGGCGGGCGCGCCCGAAGCTCCGGCGGGCGCGGTCGAAGCCGAAGCCGAAGCCGTCCCCGAATCCGTGGTGGTCGGGCCCGAAGGTGGGGCCGCGGCGGGGGCGGGTCCGGCGCCGGACGCGGGGGTCGGACCGGAGACCTGGGCGGCGGATTCCTCCCCCTCGAGCGCGATCCGCGTCCCGCATTCGCCACAGAACCGCGCATCGGGCTCGAGCGGCGAGTCGCAGGCCCGGCAATTCATCGGGTCACCTCGTGGGAGGGGCGGGTCGATGCGCCATCGCACTTGAGCGCCACGATCCCACCGGCGGCGACCGCGAGCAGACCAATCAGGAACAGGGTCGCCACCGATCGCGCGTCGTCCGCCGACACCCCATCGCGCCAGTCGAAGAAGCGCCGCCGGCCGCCGCCCGCATGCCCGAGGGCCGACACCGAGCCCCCCCCCGCCCCCGCCGGCGCGGCGCCACCGACCGCGCGCGCCGCCGCGTCCGCCCGTGGTTCGCCCGGCACCGAGGTCAGCTTGCGCGCCGGCTCGCCGCCACCCTCCGGCGACCGGATCTCCATGGTGGCGAGCAGGGACTGGCCGCCGCTGTCGACACCCCCCACCCGCTCGGGGATGGGATCGGGCCCCGGGTCGTAGGCCACGAACTCGGCCCGCTCGTCCGGCGCCGGCACGGCGAGCCCGCCACCCGTGAAGCGCACGAGCACGATCGTGACGTTGTCCGGACCGTCGCGCTCGAGCGCCTTTTGCAGCAGGGACTCGCCGGCCTTCTTCAGGTCCGACTCCCCGACCAGGATCTCGCGAATCTCGGAATCACTGACCGGACCGTGCAGCCCATCCGAGCAGAGCAACAAGGTGTCCCCCCGCCGCAAGGCCACCTGCGACATCACCACCTCCACCCGATCCTGGACCCCGAGCGCCTGCAAGATGATGTTGGCGTGCTCGAAGGCCTTTGCATCCTCGTGGGTGAGGGCCCCGGCCTCGATGAGCTGCCAGGCCAGGGACTGATCCTTCGTGACCTGCCCCAGCACCTGGTTGCGCAGCACGTAGCAGCGCGAGTCCCCGATCTGCGCCACCATCAACGTGCCCCCCACCACCGCTGCAGCCGTGCAGGTGGTGCCCATCCCACGCTCGCTCTGGTTGTCGCGTGACTGCTGGAAGATGCGCTCGTTCGCGGTCTCCACCGCCCGCCGGAGCTGGCGCGCGAAGGCGTCGCGCGCCGGGCGCGCCTCCCCCTCCGCCATCACGTCGAAGATCGCGTCGACCGCCATCTGCGATGCCACCTCGCCGGCCGCCGCTCCGCCCATCCCGTCGCAGACCAGGAAGAGGGCCCCGTGCTCGCCGAGGGGCAGCTCGGTGGCGCGCTCGAGGTTGGATTCCTTGAGGCCCCCGCCGAGATCCGCGATGAGGAGGTTGTCCTCGTTGTGCTCGCGGATCAGCCCGACGTCGGTCTTACCGAAGACCTCCAGTTGAATTTCGGATGGGCTCATGGATGGGTAGAAGACCGACGCTCGGCGGGACGTGGACTCCTCTAGTGTCGCCTCAACCCAGCTCGAATCGCAAGAGTTGGTCGCCAAGTCTGAGCATGTCTCCCGAAACCAGCGGGTGCGGGGCGCGGATGCGCAGGTAGGTCCCGTTCGAGCTGCCGAGGTCCTCGAGCACCGGACGTCCCGCGCGCAGATACAGGCGAGCGTGACGGCGCGACAGGAACTCGTCGTCCCCGAACACCAGGTCTGCCCGTTCGCGGCCAACCGTCACTTCGTTGCGGGCGAGGTGGTACAGATCCCGGCCGAGGCCGGTCGCCATCAGCTGGCGCAGGCGCCCCCAGGCTGGAGGGCTCGGGGTCCCGAAGAGCACCACCCCGTCCTCGATGGCGAGCGCCACCCGGCGCTCGTGCCCGGGCACGGTCTCGAAGCGCAGGACCTGCCGGCCGAGCAGCAGCTGGTCCCCGTCGTCGAGCTCGGCGGGGCCGCGCAGGCGGGCGTAGACGCCGTTGCGCGGCTCGAGGGGGGTGAGGAGGGCGCCCCCCGCGGTCACGGTCACGCGGGCGTGGCGGGCGGCGAGCTGAGGATCGTCGATGCGGATCGCACCCGCGGACCGCCCGATGTCCACCTGCGGCCCTTCGAGCGGGTAGGTGACGTCGTCCCGCCCGTCGGGCAGCACCGACACCAGCCGCCCGTGGACCTTGGGGAGCACCCCTCGGTGTCCCGATTGGGCCCGATGACCGACGGTTCGAGACAACCCATGGCTCGTCATTGGGGTCCTATCCAGCTCCCCAGGGAGCTACCCGATTGCGGTGGAGGGAATCCTCTGCTAACAGGCGAACGTCACCTGGTTCTTGCACCTGGTTTTTGGCACGCAGCCCTGGGAAACCGAATCGCCAGCGTCACGCCACCTTGAATCGACGAATAACAAGTCCGACCCCGAGGGTCAAATCACACCGCGCTCCGGGCGGTGCCGTGGTCGCCCGGGGGGGCGGGGCGGCGGTCGCGGTGGCGGTCGGGGTGGCCTTCTTGGGCTGCTGCGCCGGCCTGCTCGGCGCCGGGTGCGGGCCGATCGTCCATCCGGCTCCCTTCCCGGTCCGTCCCGACTCGGTCCGCCCCGGGGATCTGCTCGGCCCCTTCGACGGGAAGGTGATCGACGCCGGGACCGAACGTCCGGTGAGCGGGGCCCTGGTCGCGGTGGCGTGGGCCTTCGAGCGGGGGATCGGCGCGGCCGGCCCGGTGGGCTCGGACGAGGTGGTCACCCAGACCGGCGCGGATGGACGCTACACGATCCCGCGGCTGCCGCGCTTGCCCACGGGCCTGTCGACCCGCGTGCGCCGGGCGACCCTGATCGTCTACCGGCGGGGGTACGTGGCCTGGCGCAGCGATCGGCGGTTCCCCGGCCGGGACGCGCGCCGCGACTTCAGTCAGAGCGGGAATCTGGTGCGGCTCGAGGCCTGGCAGCCGGGCTTCGCCCACAGTCGCCACCTCATGTTCATGGGGGGTGGCCCCGAGCTTCACAAGGCATCCGCCTGGGAGGCCGAGCAGGCCGCGCTCGAGATGGAGGGCGAGGTCGGCCGTCGGGCCCAGCTCGGCCTCGGCTCGGGTGCCGGCCCCGCGGGCGGTCTGGCGGGCACATTCGGGCGCCGCACGCTGGACATCGCGGGCTTGCTGAGCGACGACGAGATCCGCGGTTCGACGGGCTACGTGGGGGCGTTCGAGGATCGCAAGCTCGGGGATCTGCCGACCACCGAGTTCTACGACAGCCGCCACTTCAAGGCCGAGGGCAAGCCCGAGAGCTTCGACGTCGGGCTGCGGGTGTGGCGGCTCGGCGCGGCGGCCTCCGAGGTCCAGTATCAGAAGCTGCAGCAGGAGTTGCCGCAGGCCCGCGCCACCGACGAGCTCGGAGACAACTCGTTTCGCGCGCGCGACGGGCAGATTCAGGGCCTCGTGTTCTTCGTGCGGGAGCGCGGGGTGGTGGTGTCCCTCACCTGCGGCGCGAGCCAGTGCGTCGAGCCCGAGCAGATCCTCAAGCTCGGTAAGCTGGTGGAGTCGCGCCTGGCCGATCTCCCGCCGGTCCCGCCCGCGTCCGGGCTGAACGACGACGTCCCCGAGGGGGCCCCGGGCGTGCCCGCGCCGACGCCGACGCTGGAGCCGGCGCCGAGCCCAGGAGAAGGACCGTGACTCGCCACCTCTCACGCCTGAACGCCGAGCCCCGCTTTCCCATCCCATCCCCTGCCGCAAAGGTGCCTGCGGCGCCGCGCTGGAGTGAAGTGGGGCCCCACTTCATTTCGCCGGGCGAGGGGATGGGAGAGAGGCGGCGGCGGTTGCCTTTCATTCGGACGAAGCCCCCTCGGGGCGTGCGCGCCCGAGTCCTGCTCGGCGTGGCCGCTGGCCTCGGGGTCTGGCTCGGCATCGCCGGCCACGCGGCGCGGGCCTACGATCCCGCCACCACCAACGCCGGCCTGACCGAGAGGGCGGTGGTGGCCTCCACGCTGCACGAGGTGCTCGCCCACCGGCTCGGGCGCACGCTCGGCCTCTTCGAATCTCTGTCGCTCGGTCCGGTCGCCGGCGCGACCGCCGCTCCGCGCTCGGACGCCGACACGCACGCGCCCGCCACCGTCGAGCGCCGGCTGCTGTGGGGCAGGCTCCTCGCGCTCGATCCGGCGGCCGGCTATCGCCCCCTCGACGACGGGAGCGCCACGGCGCTGTCGTGGGTCATGGCGGGCTCCGTGATCGCCAAGACCCCACCGGAGCGGCTGCAGAACCTCTTCTTCGATCCGAGCACCAAGATGGGCCTGCGCGACGCCTCGGCGCTCGACGATCTCGGGCACGGGTTGCGCCTGGCGGCGGACTCGGGGGGCCTCCGCGCGATGGCCACCGGGACCGCCTTCTCCTTCGAGGGGCTCTCGGCGCTCGATTGGCTCGAGTCACCGACCAACGATCTCGGCCTCCCGGTGTTGTTCTCCAGCCTCGAGCAGGCGGTGGCCGCGCCCGAGCGCGCCGACCGCGAGGCGGCCCTCGTGCGTGGCCTCCTGTCGCTCGGCGGTGTCCTGACCGTGCTCGAGGACATGGGGAACCCCGCCCAGGTTCGCAACGATTTCCGCGCTGCCTACCTTCGCGGCGGCTCGGGGAGCCCGTTCGATCGCGCGTCGGCGTACGAGCAGGCCGTGGCCGATCGCTACGGCGTGATCGGCGTGCCCGGGCCGAAGGCCGTGGTGCGCCGCCCGACCTGGAAGGAGTACTTCAGCGGCGCCGACGGGCAGGGGCTGGCCGATCGCACGCAGCGACGGTTCTTCTCGGACGGGACCGTGCCCGAGGACGCTCCCATCGACCGCGACACCAGCACCCTCGACGTGCTCGGGGCGGTGCGCCAGTCGCTCACCTACGCGCTGCCCGGGGTGCCGCGCCTGGATCTGCGCCCGCTCGGGCAGGTCCAGTACGTGCTCGCTCCGGATGACGCGCCAGGAGCCCCTCCCCGTGCCCTCCTGGCCTACCAGCGGGTTCCGGGCCGCGTGCGCTTCTTCCTCGACCAGCGGGTCTATGGGGACACCGCACGGGTCGTGCTTCCGGAGATCGCGGGCTACGCGGCTGGCCTGGTCGACCATCTCTTTCGCGCGCGGATCGGCCTTCACGTGTCGGGGGGGCGGGTGCAGGCGCGGGTGGGCAGCGCCGACGGTGGTGGGACGCGTGCGCCACGGGGCGAGGTGCGGCTGCTGGCGGAGGATGCCGGCGGGCGGCGCCGCGAGATCGGGCGGATCCCCGTCGGACCGGGGCAGGGGAGCGATGGCATGGGAGGCCCGGGCACCGAGGATGTCGGGGTCGCGGTGCCCGCCGACGCGCGCCGGGTGGTGGCCTTCCTGCGCGGCGACGACGGGGCAGGTCCGGTGGTGGCCTTCGCGGTGCTGGCCTGGCCTCAGCCGGTTCGCGGTCCCTGAATCAGAGGTTCGGGCCCCGAAGCCTAAGACCGGTCCTCGTGCTCGTCACGCGACTGACGCGACGGGGAACGCGTACCAGTACGGCGACGAGGACGAGGACGAGGACGAGGACGAGGACGGGGAAGACGGTGAGTCCTCAGCGACCGCGCGGGGGCTTGCTCGGGGCGGGGGCTGGCGGGGTCACGCCGCTGCCCGAGAGCGTCGGCAAGCGCACGCGTCCTCGCAAGACGGGGCCCTCCAGGGCCTCGAGCAAGGCCTCGGCCTCGCGCAACTCCTCGGGATCGCCCTCCCCGGCCTCGAGGGCGGCGGCGGCCGCATCGCGTGCCCGGCGCAAGCTCTCGGCGAGGCCCGCCTCCCGGCCGAGCGCCTCGGCGCGACAGCGCGCGAGGCGCTCGGGGAGCGCGCACAGCGCCGCCGCGCGTGCGGCCCACGCCCAGGCGCGCGCGCCGGTCGGACCGGGCCCGAGCCGGCTGGCCGCGGCCTCGAAGGCCTCGAGCGCCACGCGCCCCCCCGCGGTGCCCATCGCCAGCGCCACGCGCCCGAGGTCGAACCACGGCCACGGGTTCGGGGGATCGAGGTTGGTCGCGCGGCGAAAGGCCGCCACGCTGTCCTCGAGGCGGCCCTGCCGGCGCAGGGCCACGCCGCGCTCGTGCTCCGCCTCGGCCGAGCCGGGATCCGCCCGCAACGCCCGCTCGGCCTGGCGCAGCGCGATGACGGGCAGGATCTCGCCATCTTCCGGGTCGAAGGCCTCGGCGGCGAACTCGCCGTCCGAGTCGTAAAGGACGCGCTCGTGGGCGATGGCGGCGTCGAGCCAGCGGGAGAAGTCCGACCCGCACCGCCACCGCTCGCCGCTCGCCGCCGGCGCTCCGGGGGGGTCCGGCTCGGCCCGCAGCCTCACCACGTGCCCGTCCGTCGCCAGCGCGAAGCGATCGCCGTCCGCGGCCTCGGCGAACACCAGCTCGACCACCGGGCGATCGGGGTTGAGCGCCACGAGCGCCCGCGGAGCCTCGGACCCCACCCCGGCGAGCAGGATCGCCTCGTGGAACAGGTCCGCTCCATCGAACGATCGCAGGAAGGACGCGTACGCCTCCGGGATCGCCCGACCGAGCGCCTGCTCCGCCGCCGCGATCTCCTCCGGGCGCGCCGCCCGGAAGGGGCGCACGAGCCCGGCCGGCAGCCGGGCCACGGCTTCCCGAAAGCGATCGAAGAACCCGGGCGCCGCCGAGGGAATCAGTGCGGCCTGACCAGGTGTGCCGGCAGAGCGTCGCTCGCCATCGCGATGGCCTCCCCCAGACGACTCGAGACCCCGCGCAGATCCCAGGCCGGCTCGGGATGGCCGAGGTTGCCTCGACGCGCCACCAACGACGACGTGAGCTCGGGGCCATGCCCGACCGGCTCCACCACCTCGACCACCCGCACCCGACCGTCGCGATCCATCGCCGCGAACACCACGAGATCGACGGTGCTCGCTACCAGCGGAACGAAGGCCTCCGCCCCCACCACCCCGACGCTGAACGCCCGCAATCGGACCAGTGCCTCGCTCACCGAGCGCGCCGACACCGCGGCCACGAGGCCGCCTTGCCCACGCGCCGCCGCCAGCAGCAGGTCCGGCAGATCGCCGCCCTCGGGATCGGCGACGAGCAGGTGATCCGCCCGAAAGGCGGACGCCGCGCGAATCAGCGCGGACGGCTCACCGCCGGGGGCGAGCTCGATCCAGCCCTGGCGATACCTGGTGCCGGCGCCGATGCTCAGCACCTGGCTCTCGGCGGGGATGGCGCCCGCCATCGCGCCAGCCAGGGCTCCGAGGGCCGGCCGATCGCCCGCGAGGAGGATGTTCCGCCGGCTGGCCAGCGCCGCCGTCAGGATCCGCTCGACGTCGCCGTGACCCGACACCTCGGCCAGGCTCAGCTCGGGGACGGTCGACTTCCGGATCGCCGCGCACACCGACAGCGGGGTGATCGGGGGAAACAACGCCGTGACCCGGGTGCCGTCGGGCAGGCGGACGTCCACCACGGGATTGTCCGACGGGGGCGGGGGGACCGCGGTGTTGGCGAGCTGCCACACGCGCTCCGCGAGGCTGGTGCCATCCCCGAGGGTGGCGATCGATTCCCACAGGCCCGTGCGCTCCACCTGCACGGTTCCGGTCGGCGCGATGATGATGGCCGTCACCGCCGCATCGAGCAGCAGCCCGTCGAGGGTGGGGAAGGCCAGCTGGCCCTCCTCGTCCCCAGGGGCCGGACCGGCGGGGGCGTCGACGACCTCGGAGGGCGACCGAGCGAGGGCGGCGTCCTCCGACCCGGCGGCTTGGCCCTCCACGGCGCCGACCGCGTCCTCATCCACCGCCGGCGCGGTTCCGAACATGCGCGCGGCGGCGACCTCGTCGTCCTCGCCCACGGTGGCCCCAGCGCCTGGACCGGCGAACGCCAATCCCCGGCCGGCGCCGTTCTCTTCTCCTCCCGCGTGGCTCTCGCCTTCCGCCGGGCCGTCGGCGTCCTCTCCGACGTCGTCGGCGGCGTCGGAGGCGACATCCGCCGGAGAGGGTGGCGCCTCGGCGCCCATGTCGAAGCTGTCGCCGAGCAGCGCCGACGTGACGACGGTACGGCGTGGCGGCGGGGGCGGCGGCGCGAGCGGACGTCCGCGCGAGCTGCCGAGACCCACCAGCCCGGCCGCCGACGCGTCGAGCGCCGCGTCCGCCTCGGATTGCACGGCGGCCTCGTTCTCGTAGGGCGCCGCCGCCCCCGACGCGCTGGCCCGCGGGGGCGGGGGGGGCGGGGGCGGACCCCGGCGGGAACCCGAGATCTCCGCGGCGGCCTCGTTCGGATCGATGACGATCAGGAAATCCCCGACGAAGACCTTGTCGCCCGCCTTGACCGACATCGGCTCGCTGATCCGTCGCCCGTTGACGTAGGTGCCGTTGGTGCTCTTGAGATCCGCGATGGCAATCCGGCCGTTGGAGAACGAGAGCTTCGTGTGGCGCTTCGAGATGTTGCCCTTTGGAAGGACGATGTCGTTCCCCTGAACGCGGCCGATCGACACTTCATCCTTGTCGAAGGAGAGCGCGCGGGTGTCGCCGCCCTTTTCCGTGATGGTCAACTTGATCATGGCACCTCGTGGCGGGTCGTTGGTCGACGGTGGTCAGGATCCGCCGTCCGTGGACGGCGACCTTAACATGCTGGGTGGACTCGGCGCCCTTCCAGCCGCCGTTCCCGGCGCCGCGACGCCAGCCGGAGGCGCGGGCCGGCTGGCCAGCCCCGTTGCCGTCGCCGTTGCCGTTGCCGTTGCCGGGGCCTCGGCGCGAGGGTCGGGTGACAGGACGGCCATCAGGTTCGCACCGAAGATGGTGGCCACGCCGAGCAGGGTGAGGGTGATCATTCCGAGGCCCACGACAGTACGGGTTCGAACCGGCACGCGCGCAGTATACAATTGCCGGACTTTGTCGCGGATGCGTCGGCTCACTTTGTCTCGCCCTCCGGTGCCGTCGATCTGGGGCTGGGCCGCGGCCTCGGCCCGGCCGAGGGCCGTCGCCTGGTTGCTGCTCGCGCTCGGGGTGGTCGCCCTCGGAGGTGCTGTCCCGGCTTCCACGGCCGTCGCCGCCGAGCACGCGCACGTCGCGCCCAAGTACTACTTCGAGCTTCGGGGGGTCGAGGCCAGCGCCAACGTTCCGATGGACGGTGGGACCCGTGCGTTCGTCGAGGAGGCGCTCCGGCAGGAGCTCGCCTCCCGCAGCGAATGGGCGTCGGATGTCGGGGCGACCGGGGGCGCGACCAAGAATCGCCAGGCGCTGTTCTCCGAGCTCGAGCGGCGCAAGCTGAGTGGCTTCGAGCTCGTGGTCAAGCTGACCTCCCTCAAGAAGGAAGCCAAGCCCCCCGAGGGGGGCGGCAGGCTCAAGCACCTGGTGGTCTCGGTTCGGCTCGCCCTGCTCGGCACGACCCTGCCCGGCGAGAAGATTGCGTTCGGCGGGGACGGCGAGGCGAGCTACGAGACCGACGTGCCGGGGTCGCGGGTCGAACCCGAGGCCGAAGCCCTCAGCAAGGACGCGATCCGCGAGGCCCTGAAACAAGCCGTGGACCAGGCGGTGCTCAAGCTGGCGCTCCCCAAATCCGAGCCACTCAATGAATCCAAGAAGAGACGCAAGAGGTCCTGAGTCCCAAGTCCTGCCCTCGGTCGGTGATGCGACACCAGGCCGAGCGCCGTCGTGAAGCCCGACGGCGAGTCTGACGATCATCGTCCATGTCCATTTCCAACGAGCAACTCTTCTTCCTCCTCGCGGTGCTGGCGTTGTCGCTGGCGCTGGTGCTGGCGCTGACGGTCCCGCGCTTGCGCCGGTGGTCGACCGCCTCTCGAGGGAACGATCCACGTCGGGAGCCTGGGGACGGGCTCGGCAGGGAACCCCGGGCGAGCGCCAGACTTCCTGTTCGTCGTCTGCTTCGTCGTCTTTTTCCTCGGCTTCTTGCTCGCCAGCGCGGCCCAGGCTCGGCTGCTGCCGCGGTCGAGCTGGGGGGAGCGGCTCGATCGGGCATGGCGCTCGTGCCAGAGCACGCCGACGCGGGTGGGCGGCCGCGCGCGCAGGCGGCACCGCTCGATGCCACGCCAACCGCAGGCGGCCTCGGCTCCGGTCCTGGCCGCGGGCGGGCGTGTCCTGCCTGCCAGCGTCAATATCCGACGGGCTTCCAGTTCTGCCCGGTCGACGCACGGCCGCTCGGCGAGGCGGGGATGGGCCCGACGGCGCCGGGCCCGGCGCTGAAGCGCCTCCGCTGCGGAGCCTGCCGTCGCCAGTTCCTGGCGGACGACGGTGCCCGCTTCTGTCCCTTCGATGGCCAGCGGCTGGAATCCGGGCGGGACCCAGGCGACGTCGCGGCCTCGGCCGAGGGCCGGGCGGGCCTCGGCGCGGTCGGGTCCGGGGGCGCGGTGCGGGTGACCCGCTCGCAGGCGGGGGCGTCCGGACCAGCCAGATTCCACTCGTCCCATTCGTCCCCCGGGCCGACTGGCGCGGATCCCGACGCAGCAGCCGGCGTCTTCTCGGTCGGACCTCCGCCGGTCCCGGGCAGCAGCGTTCCGACCAAGATCTGCCCCACCTGCTCGGACCGCATCCACACGGGGGCGACGCAATGCCCGCGCGACGGCGCCGAGCTCGTGTCCCTGAACTGACGCGTGACGCGCCTTCGGGGCTCGCGGAAGGGGCCGGACCGGACGCGCCTTCGGCGCTCGCGGGAAGGGGCGGACCCCTCCCCGCGGCCCCTCCCGGGGACGGGAGCGCGGGAAGGGGCGGACCCCTCCCCGCGGGCCCCTCCCGGGGACGGGAGCGCGGGAAGGGGCGGACCCCTCCCCGCGGCCCCTCCCGGGGACGACGAGAGGCGGGCCCGGATCTGCTTTGCTGGCGCTGTCTCCGGTTGGCAAAGCCAACCTCCGATCCACCGCACGAAGCCGAGTGATCTTGGAGGATGGCGCTCCGTCACACGCATGGGCCTTCGGGGCGCGGGCGTTCGTCGAGCCCTCGGG
>CAZIOH010000078.1:30295-31918 GCA_964540815.1 uncultured Myxococcales bacterium
GCGCTCCGTCACACGCATGGGCCTTCGGGGCGCGGGCGTTCGTCGAGCCCTCGGGGGGAGAGGCTGGTAGAATCGCGGGCGTGACCGCCCCCCAGAGGAACTCCCGTCAGACCCCACCTCGCCGGCTGCCTGTCCTCCCCTTGTTCTTGCGCCCCTTCCTCGGTTGTCGACTCCTTGGGCTCGTCGCGGTCGGGGTCGCCGCCGGCCCGGGCTGCCGGCGGTCACTGCCCGAGCGGCCGGCCGTCCCTCCCGTGGTGGGCGAGCTGCAGGTCCTCAAGGAGGGCCGCTTCCTGTTCACCTACGTCGAGCCGAACGGCACCTTCGCCACCACCGACAAGCCCGAGATCATCCCCGAGGTGGCACGCAAGCTGGTCCGGGTCGTCGACCCGGGCAACACCAGGAACGCCGAGGCCGAGGAGGTCTACGTGGCGAGCGTCAAGGAGCTGCTGCAGGCCGGGAAGACCCTCGCGAAGCCGCTGCCGCGGGAGGTCTTCGAGACCGCGGCCATCGCTCAGCTGCCCCCGGGCGCGTCGTCGTTGCGCGGCGCCCACCCGGCGGCAGGGCAAGCCCATGCCCTCGCCCCCGGCGACGCCGGCATCCACTCGGTGGCCGGCACCCCGGTCGTGACCATCTACGGGACGTCCTGGTGTGGCGCCTGTCGGGCCGCGCGGCAGTACTTCTCCGACAAGAAGATTCCCTTCGCCGACAAGGACATCGAGGCCGATCCGGACGCGGCGAGCGAGCTGGCCGAGAAGGCCTCGAGGGCCGGGGTCCCCACCGATCGGGTCCCGGTCCTGGATGTGCGCGGACGCCTGCTGCTCGGGTTCGATCCCGCGCGGGTCGAGGCGCTGCTGGGAAACCCGACATGAGCCCGATCCCCGCGAGCCCGGGCCAAGGCCGGCAAGGCGAGATCGCCGGCGCGTCGTCCCCGCGCCGGGCGCGGGGACGACGACGGGCTCCCGCCTCCACGCCCCTCCTCGTGGCGCTGACCTTCGCGGTGGTGGCAGCCGGGATGTCGAGCTCGGCTCGCGCCCAGACCAAGACCAAGTGGGTCGACCTCTACGGCAGCGTGCTGGTCGGAGGGACCACGGGCGGGGGCACCGCCCGCGGCGCGCCGGATTTCTTCGACGCGTCCGAGGGCTTCGCCTCCGGGGTCAACCTCGGGGTCCGCCTGTTCGTGGTCGACTTCTCCCTCCGCTTCCTGCAGATGATCGACAGCCACGGGGCGTCCTCGACCCTGTCGACGGCCCTGCTCGGCTCGAGCCTCGAGATCCCCCTCGTGGGCGGCGGCCAGGACATCGCCGGTCACCCGCGCCGGGTCGAGGTGGTCCTGCGCCCGGGCCTCGGCGCCGGGTTCGCGCTCGGCACGCCAGCCCCGGTTCATCTCCCCATCGACAACGCCCAGCTCTCGGCCAAGGGGTTCCTCGTGCAGGGGAGCTGTGGCGTCGAGCGCCTGTTCGGCCCGTACTTCGGCATCGGCGCCACGCTCGAGGGCGGGTACCACTACCTCTTTGGCCAGAGCGCCACCCTCAACAGCAGCAGCGATCGTTCGCAGGGCTGGCAGCTGGCCATCTTCACCACGTTCACCGGCCACTTCGGGGTGTGACGGGGGCCAGCCGACTC
>CAZIOH010000079.1:0-29161 GCA_964540815.1 uncultured Myxococcales bacterium
AAGCAGCCGCCCGTGCCCACGTCGCCCAGGTGGCGACCCCGCACACCATGCGGCACTCCTTCGCCACCCACCTGCTCGAAGACGGATACGACACACGCACAATCCAGGAACTCATGGGCCACAAGGACCTGACTTGATCGGTCAGATCGAGGTAGTCGAGCAGCGCCTCGCAGACCTTTACCTCGCACTTCACTGCGCTAGTTTTGCCATGGAAGGAACGTTTTCATACGACCCGTCGGGTACCGCGCAATCTTTGGCTGATCTCTTGGTCCATGGAACCATCAATGAGGCGACCCTGGCGTATGGATTGGCACCGAAGGAGTCATATACCCACGATCAAACGCGGTGGTATTGGGCAAAACGCGCCGCCGCCCTACCTGTTGAGCCGGAAACGCGGCACAATGTCCGGGTGCTTGGAGAGCCGCATAATCCGCCGTTGCTGCCGGACGGCGCTCCGCGCCGCCGCTGAACGGCAGGTCGTTGGACGGACGGAGCCACCCGTATTTCGACGAAGAGTCACTCCCGTGTGGACGGTTTCGGCGGACGATCGCGTTCTGACTTGGGTCCCTCCGCTAGGTGCTTTAGAGTTTGCTACCACAGGTGCGCTCGACGAAACCTTGGAAGTTCCTCCGGAAGAGCCGGTGGTCGGTCACGGCCTGGCCCTTCTCCGTCTAGAACCGACCGGGGATTTGCTCCGGGGTCCGATTCCGGCGAGACGGCCGCCGGGCAAGAGCGCATATTTCTCCCGTCATGTCGCCCGAGCTCGACCAAGCCCTCTGTCACGGAGCCGCCGAGGCCCGCGACCGCCGTTACGACGGGCTCTTCTTCACCGGCGTGACCTCGACCGGCGTCTACTGCCGCTGCGTGTGCCCGGCGCGAACACCGAAGCGCGCGAACCGGCGCTTCTTCCCTTCGGCCGCGGCCGCCGAGAAGGCCGGCTTTCGCCCGTGCCTGATGTGCCGCCCCGAGCTGGCCCCCGGCGCCGCCCCGATCGACGCCACCGAGCGCCTGGCCCACGCGGCCATGAGGCGCATCGAGGCGGGCGCGCTCGACGGTGGCACCCTGGTCGAGCTGGCGGCCGAGCTCGGGGTCACCGACCGCCACATGCGGCGGGTGCTCCGCCGGACCTTCGGCGCCACGCCGGTGGAGCTCGCCCAGACCCACCGCCTGCTCACCGCCAAGCGGCTCTTGCACGACACGCGCCTCAGCCTGATCGAGGTGGCCCTGGCGGCTGGCTTCGGCAGCGTGCGGCGCTTCAACACCCTCTTCCGCGAGCGCTACGGGCTCCCTCCGTCGCGGCTGCGGCAGGTCCCTTCTCGCCGCCGCGACGAGGCGTCCGACCGCGGACCCGGCTTCGCGTTCGTGCTCGCCCCGCGTGGGCCGTTCGACGGCGCCGGACCGCTCGGTCACGCCGAGCGGCGCCGGATCGCCCGGATGGAGGCGGCGCCTCTCGTGCGGACCTTCGCGGTGGGCGAGCACGCGGGGGTGCTGGCGCTGGCGCTGGCCGACGGGCCGGCCCCGATCCTCACCCTCGGCGAGGGACTGATGCCGGTGTTCCGCCAGGTCATCGCCGCCGTTCGCGGGGCGCTCGATCTCGACGCCGACGTGGAGGCCATCCACGCTGCCCTCGGCCGCGACCCGGCGCTCGCCGCCGACGTGGACGCCAACCCGGCCGTGCGCCTGCCGGGCGCGCTCGATCCGTTCGAGCTGGCCGTGCGCGCCATCCTCGGACAGCAGGTCACGGTGAAGGCCGCCACCACCCTGGCGGCCCGCGTGGTGAGCGACATCGGGGCCCCCATCGAGACCGGACACCCGGGGCTCGACCGGCTGTTCCCGACGCCGGCGCGGCTGGCCGAGGCGGGCGCCGAACGGATCGGGCGCCTCGGGATGCCCCGGGCGCGCGCCGAGACGGTCGTGCGGCTGGCGACGGAGGTCGTGGAGGGGCGCCTCCGTCTCGCGCGCGGGGCCATCGCGAGCGGGCGGGCCGGGCTCGAGAGGCTGGCCGGCGTCGGGCCGTGGACGCGCGAGTACGTCGCCCTCCGGGGGCTCGGCGATCCCGACGCCTTCCCGCTGGGAGACGCCGGATTGCGCCAGGCCTTTCCCGACGGGCTCGAGGCGGCGAGCGAGTCCTGGCGGCCGTGGCGCGGCTACGCCGCCGCGCACCTGTGGGGACGTCACGCGCGACGCGACGCCGCGGCGCCCACGCCCTCCGTCATCACCTCCTCGCGCCCGAAAGGAGCCACCGTTGCGCACGCACATCCATGAGAGCCTGATAGGTCCCCTGACCCTCATCGCCGATGCAGGTCGACTCGTCGGCTGCCACTTCGCCAACCACCCCGCTGCGCTCGCGGCGGCGCGCGTGCACGGGGGCGGGGGCGCAGGCGCGGGAACGCCCGAGGACGCGGCCCTGCTCGACCGCACCCGGCGGGAGCTCGATGCCTTCTTCGCGCGGCAGTCCCGGGCCTTCAGCGTCCCGGTCGACCCGCGCGGGACCCCGTTTCAGACGCGGGTGTGGCAGGCCCTCCGCGCCATCCCGCACGGCCGGACAGTCAGCTATGGACACATTGCGAGGGCGATCGGCGCCCCCACCGCGGCGCGGGCGGTCGGTGCCGCCAACGGCCGGAACCCCATCTGCATCATCATCCCGTGCCACCGCGTGGTGGGCGCCTCCGGAGCCCTGACCGGCTTTGGCGGGGGCCTGCTCCGAAAGCGCTTCCTGCTCGAGCTCGAGTCGCCGCCCGCGCTCGGGCTGGCGGTCGTGAGCGGCCCCAGCCACCTCTCGGTTCAGGGTGCGGGGTGAACGGCGGTGGGGGCTCCCCGCAGCGCCGCGATGTAGTAGACCAGCATCGCGATGATCATGACGAGTGAGACCCACTCGAAGGGAATCCGGCCGAAGAGCATCCACCTCCGGCCGAAGAAGCGGCCCTTCGAGCGCAGGAAGATCTGGCGCTGAATCTGCGGCAAGAACCGCTCGGGCGCCGGCTGACGGAGCGTCCCGAGGCCGCCGAGGGCCTGGCGGAAGGCCGCGAGCTCCGTGCGGCACTGGATGCAGGTCCCGAGGTGTTGTTCGAGCGCGAGCTTGACCTCCTCGGGGAGATCGCCCTCGAGATAGCTGGAGAAAGAATCGGCGGCGGCTTGATGGTCCATGGGGGCGTGCATCGGGGGTGGTGGGACCCGCGCGTCAGCGGGTGTGTTTGGCCAGGTATTCCTTGATGCCCATGCGCGCGCGGTGCAAGCGCGACTTGATGGTGCCCTCCGCGAGGCCCGTCACCTCGCCGATCTCATCGTAGGACAGCTCCTCCACGTCGCGCAGGACGATGAGCAGGCGATGATCCTCCTCGAGGGTCTCGATTGCCGCCTGCATCATCCTCTCCATCTCGGCCGCCTCGAGCAGGACGTCGGGCGCCTCGATGTGGCCCTGGACGGGCGGGGCGCGTCCGGCGGCGGCGCCGCCAGCCGCATGCTCCTCGGCCGCCTCGTCGAAGGCGGCCCCGTCGGTGGGCCGGCGCGACAGGTACTTCATCCGGTTCTTGCAGTGATTGGCGGCGATCCGCAGCAACCAGGTCGAGAACTTCGATTCGCCGCGAAAGCTGTCCACGGTCTTGAACACCGTGACGAAGACCTCCTGGGCCAGGTCCTCCGCCTCGGCGCGGTTGCCGATCATCCGGTAGACCAGGCTGAAGACCTTGTCGCCGTGCAGCCGAACGATCTCGTTGAAGGCGTCCTCGTCGCGGGCCTTGAGTCGGGCGATGAGCAACCGTTCCGCGACGCTCATCTCGAAGGGCACCCACCTTCGCGGACCCGAGGGCCTGGCGGCTGGCGGCTCGTCGCGCGCGGAGCCCCGCAGCGCGACCTCGATCGCGGCGTGTCCTGCGGTTGCGGCGGCTCCTCCCACCTCTCCATGGACAGCCGCCCGGCGCGAAGGTTCCGCAAACGTGTCGATCCCGCCATCGGAGAGCCGGAGTCTAGTGCACTGAACGGTCGAACGGTCCGATGACCGAACGAAGAACGCCGGGTGACGTCAGGGCTGCGGAACGAAGACCCGCAGGCTGGCGACGAAGGTGGTGCCCCTGGCGCTGCCGGTCAGATCCTGCCGCAGGCTCAGATCGACGGCGCCCGCCTCGGAGATGGCCGCGAAGCCCGCGCTGAGGTAGGTGTGCTCCAGCCCCCCATCGTCGCCGACGCCCCCCCGAAACGACATGCGGGTGGCGGGACGAAATTCGGCCCCGGCCGCCACGCTGGTACGCACCCCGCGCGTCGGGTCGGAGGTGGTGAAGTCGTGAAATACGTCGATGGCCACGGTCAGCTCGGGCAGGGGGACGAGCGCGGCCCCGTAGCCGAGCGAGAGGGGCGCGCGGGTGGTGGAGAGATCGCGCAGGCTGTACCCGACCACGCCCAGCGTCAGGACCGACGCCAGGCGGATGGTGGCGCCGGCGTCGAGCGTGAGTCCTCCATGCGAGCTTGAGCCATCCGGCTCCGGGGCGCCCCCCGCGAGCCGCAGATACTTGCCGGTCACGCCCAGCATGAGGAGCTCGCTGAACGGCATCGAGAGCGCGACGCCCGCCTCGTGTCCGGTGAAGCGCGAGAGCCCGGGGACCGCGGCGGTCCGGAAGGCGTAGTAGACCCCACCTGCGAGCCCGAACGCGGAGGTCGAGTCGACCACAGAGACGTGCCCGAACTGCTCGCCCGGTTGCGAGGCATATTGATAGTGCCCCTCGAGCGAGTAGAGGCGTGCCAGGGACATGCCCGACGGGTTGAGGGGGATGGCTTCGTCGCCCCTGGCGTCAGCGCGGCCGGCACCTCCCATGGCGAGCGCCCGGCTGCCGAGCTCGTCCACGAAAGCGCCGGCCGTTCGTGGGCGAACGGACATCGTCGCGCTGAGCCCCAGCCCGAGCCCGAAGACCAGCAGTCGCCGACCCGACCGACGAGCGGCAAACCCGAGGGGTGACCCGGTCAGCGAAGCTCCAGCAGCTCGACCTCGAACAGCAGGGTGGCGTTGCCGGGGATCACGCCGCCCGCGCCCCGCGCCCCGTAGCCGAGTCCAGGCGGAATCAGCAAGGTGCGCTTGCCACCGATCTTGATCCCGGCGACGCCCTCGTCCCAGCCCTTGATCACCTGGCCCTTGCCGAGCGCGAAGGAGAAGGGGCTGCCGTGATCGTGCGAGCTGTCGAACTTGGTCCCCTTCTTGCCGTCCGTCCACAACCAGCCGGTGTAGTGCATGACGCAGGTCTTGCCCGCGACGGCTTGGGTGCCGGCACCGACGGTGGTGTCTTCGTACTGGAGACCGCTCGGGGTCGTGGTCATGGCCATGGAATGTCCGTCCTCCTGGTGGTCACCGGAACCGGCGCCTCCCCTTCATCGGGAAGGGCGAAGACGCTGGCCGCGTTTTTACTCCCTGCTCGAACCAGATCAAGGTGAAAGAGAGAGCCCCGCCCGCCTATCTTGCGCGAGGCTGACGAACCCTTCGGTGCCGACCACCACGTGATCGAGGACCTGGATGCCGCACAGCTCGCCGACGTCGCGCAGCCGACGCGTGAGCTCGAGATCCTGCCGCGAGGGAGACGGATCACCGGACGGGTGGTTGTGACAGAAGATCGCCGCCGCCGCGCCCCCACGAATCAGCGGTCGGAAGACGTCGCGCGGATGGACCTCCACGGCCGTGAGCGACCCGCGGGCCAGGCAAGACTCCCAGAGCACGCGGTGGCGCACGTCGAGCGCCACCGCCCAGAACTCCTCGATCGCGAGGACCGCCAGGCGAGCCCGCAGGTGCGACCAGATATCGTCCGCGGAGGCGATGCGCCGTCCGTGTGCCGGACGCTCCCCGACCGACCGCCGTCCGAGCTCGAGCGCGGCCTGTACGGCCGAGGCCCGTGCGGCGCCGATTCCGGGACTCCCGCGCAGCTCGTGCAGAGAGGCGCGGGCCAGGCCCGCCAGCCCGCCGTGAGTGGTGAGGAGCCCGCGTGCGAGGTCGATCACCGTCGTGGCGACCCTGCCAGATCGGCACGGCCCGCTCCACCCGATCGACGTGCTCGCCCCGAGGACCAGGGAGAGCAACTCGGCGTCGGTCATGGACGTGACGCCGTGGATCTCGAGGCGCGCACGGGGTGGACCGTCGGTGTTCGGGTGCGACGAGGAGGACATGCGGGCCGGTTTCGCAACCCCTGTGCCATCCCGGAAACGACATGGATGCACCACGGTCAGGAACTGGTTTCGGGCGGGCAAATTGCGAAATGGCCAGACCTTTTTGGTAGCGATGCCCGAAATCGCATGTTAGCCTCTTCAAATCGTCTGTGCTTTGCGGCCACGTGCCGCACCGACGACCGGGGTCTACAGGTCACCAGCCGGTAGCCTCGACACGGTGGCAGTGGCGAGTGGTCCAAGTTGCGGGTGTGGCGGGTTCACGTGGGCGCTGGTTTTCGCCCGACGGCAGCCCCGCTGATAATTTTAGGAGTTCAGCCTGAGTTCTGACGAACGTTCAGAGGGCTCGACGGTCATCGCCGACGGCGAAACCGGCACCGAGTCCCTTAAATCTTTAGATTCCGACGATGCACCCAGCCAAGCGCCCTCGGCTTCCCTCGCAGGTGCATCCGCCGGGCTCGCCGACGATCAGATCCCGACGGTGGTGATCAAGCGATCCGCCGACGAGTCCGCGCCGGAGGCACCGCGAACGTCGCGGCGGATTCCGATCGCGGCGTCCACCGAGCTCGAAGCTCTGTTGCCGGCGGCGGTTCCCCACGCCGAGGCGACCGTGGTGCTGCCCGACACACCGGCACCGCCACCGTCGCCGGCGCTGCGCCACGCGCTCGACCAGCTGCGCGACGTCTTCAAGCTGCGCGGCCTGCGGCCCGGACAGGCCGAGATCATCGAGTCCGTTCTGGCCGGACGCGACACCCTCGCCATCATGCCCACCGGCAGCGGCAAGTCGCTGACCTATCAGCTGCCCGCGCTGGTTCTGCCCGGGCCGACCATCGTGGTCTCGCCGCTCCTGGCCCTGATCGAGGATCAGGTGAACAAGCTGCAGGCCGCCGGCGTGGCGGTCGCCCGCATCGACTCGACCCGCACCGCCAAGGAGCGCGCCGCCGATCTGCAGGCGGTGCGCGACGGGAAGATCCGGCTGGTGATCATCACCCCGGAGTCGATCGGTTCGCCGACCGTGCAGGCCGCGCTCGAGGGCGTGAAGTTCTCGCTGTTCGCCGTCGACGAGGCCCACTGCGTGTCCCAGTGGGGTCACGACTTTCGTCCGTCCTACCTCGGCCTGCGGCGCGCGGCCCAGGTGCTGGGGCGGCCGCCGATCTTGGCCCTCACGGCCACGGCGACGCCCGCCATCGCCGATGACGTGCTGGTCCAGCTCGGCATGCGGGACCCCAAGGTCTTCCGGGTGTCGTTTCACCGCCCGAACCTGGCTTTCGACGTTCGCAAGGTGGCGGGGGAGGCGGACAAGCTGCGCCAGCTCGGCAAGCTGATCCAGCGCCTGCGTCGCCCCGGGATCGTGTACTGCGCGACCGTGCGGGCGGTCGACGATCTGTACGTGGCGCTCCGGCACGGCAAGATTCCGGTCGAGCGCTACAACGGGAAGATGACCGGCGACGAGCGCGAGAAGGCCCAGGCGTCGTTCATGCAATCGGGCCGCAAGGTGGTGATGCTGGCGACCAACGCGTTCGGGCTCGGCATCGACAAGCCCGACATTCGCTACATCATCCACTACCAGATGCCGGGATCTCCCGAGGCGTACGTCCAGGAGGCTGGACGCGCGGGGCGTGACGGCAAGCCCGCGCGCTGCGTGCTGCTGTTTCAGCCGGAGGACATCGAGATCCAGGAGCACTTCCTGCGCGAGGCCCATCCCACCAAGACCCAGGCGCGCATGGTCGCGGACGGGCTCTACGCGTGGAGCGACGAGGGCAAGGAGGTGTCGGTGCGCGATCTCGCGCTCTCGATGGCCTTGCCCGAGCGGCGCGTGCGGGTGATCTTGTCGGTGCTCGAGGCGATGGGGGTGGCCGAGGAGGTCAAGGCCGCGCGCTGGAAGGGCGTCGAGCCCAAGCCGACCCGGGCGCAGATCGACAAGGCCGCGTCGGTGTTCGAGGCGCGGCGCATCTCGGATCGGCGACGGCTGGCCGCCCTGCTCGCCTACATGAACACCCAGCGCTGCCGGGCGCAGATGCTGCGGGTGTACTTTGGAGAGCCCGAGGGGCAGCCGTGCGGTCTGTGCGACTCGTGCGCCGGGCTCGACAGCGAGGTCTTCGATCCGGGGTCGGCGGACATCCGGCACGGGCTGCACGCCGCGACGGACTTCCACGCGCGACCGCGGCGCCGGCGTCGGCCGGGCGTGGTGGAGCCGAGGACGCCGCAGGGCGTGCCGGCGCGGCGCGAGGCTCCGGGCGTGGTGCCGCCCGCCATCCCGATGGCGGCGTTCGCGACCCCGATTCCCGCCGACCTCCTGCCGCCCCTTCGGGCGTGGGAGGTGCCCGCGCCCGCCGCTTCGGAGGCAAGCTTCGACCCGACGATCTGGGACGGGGTTGGCGACGACGCGAGCGCATCTCCTGTGCTCATGTCGGGCGAGGCGATCATCGAGGAATACGCGACCTGGGTCGAGGAGGCGTTCGCCCGGCCCCTGTCGGTGGCACCGAGCCCTGCGGCGGAGCGCCCCCCCGAGGCCGTGCGCGCGACAGGCGGCGAGGTCGACGTCGGTGCCGGTGTCGGTGGCGGCGCGGGTGTCGGTGGCGGCCCGCCGGGTGAGGCCAATGCGGCGACCCCTCCCGAGATCGAATCGGCCGACCTCTCGACCGACCGTTCCGCTCAGGCGAGCCCGGAGGGCCTTTCCGGCGCGCCCGCCTTGCCCTTCGCGGCGGAGTGGGCATCGGTGCGCGACGCCAACATCCGACCCTACGGCGAGTGGCGGGCCGCCGAGACGCTGTCGTTGCCCGTCATGCCGCGCGCGCAGAGCGGTGCAGGCGCGCGCGTCGCCGCCCCGGGGCAAGCCAATGGTCACACCGGCGGAAATGGCGCGGGCCATTCCGGCGGAAATGCCGGTGGCCCCGGACACCCGCCGCGCGGCGGAAACCGCGGCCAGGGATCCGGCCAAGCTCAGGCCCAAGCAAACGACGCGGGCCGCGGTGGAGGGCGACGGCGCGGCCGACGTCCCGGTGGCGGCGGCAATGGCGGCGGCTTCGGGCGGGACCGGGATCGCGGTGACCGCAGCGAGCGCAACGGCCGCTTCCGCGACCGCGGCCCACGCCTGCCCGGCTTCTACAATCCCGGCGGCGACTGACCCCGGCGAAGTGGGCCCCTCTCCCTTACCCTTGTATGGATCGGGGACGTGACTCGCTGCCGCTCGCACGTCCCCGCGCCCCTCTCGCTCCGCGCGGCAAAGCCGCGCTACGCTCGCCTGAACAGCGGGAGGTGACCAAAGGTTCCAGGCACGACAGACCGTTTGCCCTCGGGTCCTCGAGGGAATAGGAAGGGGTTGGGCTTCAGTCTCGGGTTGACCTCGGCCCGCGTGCACGCCCTCCATGCGGTGGATCGGAGGTTGGCTTTGCCAACCGGAGACGGCACTGGCAAAGCATTTCCGGGCCCGCTTCTCGTCGTCCCGGGAGGCGCCCGCGGGGAGGGGTCCTCCCCTTCCCGCGCTCCGGTCCTCCCCTTCCCGCGCTCCGGTCCTCCCCTTCCCGAGACCGGCGAAGCCGCGTCAGAAGAACAGGCGCAGGCCCACGCGGCCGTAGATGGGCGCCTGGTAGGCGGTGGGGTTGCCGAAGTTGGCGTTCTTGGAGATCGGGGCGCCGCTCGCGTTGCGCGCGTACTTCAGGTCATTCACGGATCCGTTGACGATGGGGCTGGCCACGTCGTTGGTGTAGTTGTCGTCGACGGCCAGCGCGGTCCGCCGATCCATGATGTTGTAGATGTCGAGGAAGGCCTCTGCCGAGAAGATCTGGGAGATCTTGAGATGGTAGGAGACCTTGAGATCGGTCTGGGTCACGGTCGGGGTGCGGCCCGCCGACCCGCGGGGCAAGAGGAAGACCAACGGTTGCCCCGGGGAGACCGCGGCCACGTAGTTCCGGGGGATGCCGGAGTACGCCGAGAAGCTGGCCCCGAGCACCACGAAGGCCCCTTCCCCGGCGGGAATCTGGTAGTACCCATCGAGGTGACCTGAATGGGGCCGGTCGTTGGCGAGCGGGCCGCGCTTGTTGTAGACGAGATCGGGGTAGTCGTAGGCGTTGTTGCCGTTCGGGGCCGCGTAGTTGTTGTCCACGTCGTAGAGGCCATTGTAGTTCCCGAAGAGGCGGGAATAGGTGTACGAGGCCTGCACCATCCAGTTCTGTGACATGCGCTTGGACGCGAGCAAGGTGATGGCATCATACGTCCGCTCCGGCTTGGGCAGCGCACCCAGCCCCTTGAGGTTGTCGCGCACGGATTGCAGCTGCCCGATCTCGGCGGCGTGGATCTGCTGGCTGGCCGCGTTCCCGCTCGCCATGTCCTGGTTCAGGAGCGCTTGCTTCGCCGCGATCTGCTGGTTCAGATCGTCGATGGCCCCCTGGGGGACCTGACCGGGGTTGGCGAGCACGAAGGTGTCCAGGTTCGCCGTGCCATCCTCGACGATCGCGCCCAGCCAGCGGTGGGTGTAATCGAGGCCAACCACCAGATCATCGGTCAACTGCTGCCTCAGGCCCGCCACGATCTCGTGGTGGTGCTGCCCTTGGATGTTCGGCTGAACCGGGTAGGAGCTGCCCCCGTTGTAGGGCACATAACCCTGCACCGGGCAGCCCGTGGCCTCACCGCCCTTCCCGGTCCACTGCGCCTGCGGCACGGGGCACTGGGAGCTGTCGACCGCCGTGAGCAAGATGCCCTCGCCGCCGAAGTAACGCGCCGCCAGGTTCAGCGGGATGGTCTCGAAGAATTGCCCGTAGTGGGCGAACACCTTGGAACGACCGGCGTTGCTGGGATCCCACACCACCCCGACGCGCGGGCCGAGGTTGTACAGATTGAGGAAGCCGTCTCCGCGGAAGTCGTACATCCGCTGATTCTCGATGCGCAGGCCGAGATCGATGGTGAGGTTCTGCATCGGGCGCACGGAGTCCTGCACGAAGTAAGCGGTGTTGAGGCTCTTCACGTCGGCCACCAGGTGATCCTGGTAATACGGCGTCTTCGCCAGATCCGACAGCTGACCGTTGGTGAGATCGCCGTCCGAGAACTGAAACGGATACTTGCCGCGCGGGAGGCTGAAGAAGTTCCAGACGTAGGTCGAGTTGCTGCTGAGATCGTTGTAAAGGAAATTGCGCTGCCCAGGGGGGCCCGAAAAGTAGCGATCCTGATCGAAGGTGTTGAGCTCGACGTGGACGCCGGCCTTGATCTCGTTGTACTTGACGAAGTCGAAGGAGGCCTTCACGTCGCCGGACCAGCGGTTCGCCTGGTAGGTCTTCACCAGCCCGTAGCCGCCGTTGTAGTAGCCCTGCACCGGGCAAGGGTCGAAGCCGTTGGATTGGATCTCGCATCCTCCGATGTTCTCGAAGCTCGAGAGCGCGGGCGTGGCGGAGGGTGCCCCGACCCACTGGAGGTTGTTGGTGGAGTTGAGGCTGTCGGACGGGCTCTGATCGCTGAAGTCCTCGCGGTGCAGCCCCACCGTGGCGTCGATGCGCAGGCGGTTCTCGTACAGGCGCGAGGTCCAGTTGACGGTGATGTCGGTGTTGTTCTTGTGGAGCTGCCCGAGGGCCCACGCGGGATCGCCGACCGCCTCGGCGCCGCTGAAGTTGCGCACGTGACGCGTGAAGGTGGGCGTCCCGAAGATGCCGACCGAGAGGTGGTGCTCGGGGGCGACGTTGAAGTCGAGCTTGCCCCCGTACTGGTAGCTCTGCCGCAGCTCCGGCGTGCGGGTGCGGAGCAGGAAATTCAGGATGGGGTTGCCGTCCGCGCCGACGTCGGCGATCCCGTCCCCGTTGGTGTCGGTGCGCGCGTAGACGTCGCGAAAGAAGTGGGTCCGCTCGAAGCGCGGCGCGAACCCGAGCCACACGAAGAGCTTGTCCTTGATGATGGGACCTCCGACCTCGACGCCCACGTTGGTGTCGAAGTCTGGAAAGTCGGCGCCCGAGAGCGCGCTGTCGAGGCGCGCGACCGACTTGGGGGTGCCCGCCAGCCAGTACGGCGACAGCAGCCCGAAGGCGGAGCCACGCCACTCGTTGGTGCCGGACTTGGTGACCACGTTGACCACGCCCCCCATGGCCCCGCCATATTCGGCCCGGTAGCCGCCGGTGTTCAGCTGCATCTCCTTGACGAACTCGAGCGTGAGGTTCGAGCCGCCCTGGGCGTCGGCCTTGCGATTCATGATCTCACCCATGTCCATGCCGGTCACGTTGAGACCGTCCATCACGTAGACGTTCTCGAGTCCGCTGGCCCCGGCGACCGAGACCGACCCGGACGACTCGAGGAAGGCGCCGGGGGCCTTCAGCATCAGGTCCCCGTAGGTGCGCTCGACCGGGACGTTCTCCATGTAGTCCTCGTCGAAGGTCATGCCCAGCCGCGCGCTCCCCACGTCGATGGCCGCGGCCTTTCGCTTGATGACGTAGGTCTCCTGATGAAGCTCGGCGTTCGGCATGGCGGCGTCGGCGCGGACCGTGGCCCCACCCGAGACGTGCAGATCGGAGCGATCCACGTTGATGGCAGAGCTCGCGCTGTAGAAGCGCACCGTGTAGGTGCCGACCGCCAGGTTGGTGAAGGTGTAGTCACCCGCCTCGTCGGTGAGCGTGGCGTCCTCCCCTTGCTGCCCCTGCAAGATGACCGTCAAGCCTGCCAGCGGCTGGCCGCTCGCGAGATCGGTCACGTGGCCGATGATGGTCCCCTTGACGTCCTGGGCGCGGGCGCGGCCCGCAGGGCCGAGCCAGGCCAGGCCGAGCGCCAGGCCCGCGATCAGGACCAGATGCAGCCGTCGTCCACCCGGAGGCCGCACCAGGCCGGGACCGGGACCGGGGCGCGAGGCCCGTAGGCTCTTCGAACGCGAGAACGTCATCATCGTCCTTCCTGTGATCGGCGTGAGCAACACTAGAGCGCCACCCCGAAGGAGCCCGAGACCGCGCTTCCGAGCTTGGCCCCGTATCCATCGGTCACCTCGGAATCCACCGTCACGGTGACCGTGGCTCCCGCCGGCCACCCGGTCGCGGGCGGGGCCACGTTCCAGACATTGGGATTCGCCGGGTCGACCACCGCCGGACCGAAGCCCGGCACCACCTCGGCGCCGACCGTGACCGTGATGGTGATGTGGTCCCCCGCGTCCGCGCCCACCAGGGTGTTGAAGGTGACCGTGGCGGTCGCGCCGACGGGAACCCCCGGACTGACCGGGGTCCCGGCGTCGTCGGCGCCGGCATCGTCGGCGCCCGCGTCGGCCCCGCCGTCGGTCGTCGGTGGCTGGGGCAAGCCGAGCGTGGCGGTGAACGGCTCGGTGGTGAAGGTCAGCTGGGTCGGGACGGTGGTGTCCTTGGGCGCGAAGGGCACCTTCTGATCGTGCGAGCGGATCTTGGCGGGATTGAGCGCGACCGACACCACCGTGCCGCAGGGGAGCGCGGCCGTCGGCACGACCGCCAGGCTCGGCCCCTCCGGCAATGCCGAGGCGAAGATGGGCGTGCCGGCGTCGGGATCGAGCGGGGGAACGAAGCCATTCGGCGTGTAGGTGGCCTGCACCGTGAGGGGATCCACCGCCGGGGTCGAGGTGACCCGTACCACGTCGCCTTGGGGCAAGATTCCGCCGTCCCCGTCCAGGGCCGAGAGCTGGGTGGGATCGAGCAAGCGATCGAAGAGGGCCAGGAAGTGCGAGAGGGGCGAGCCGGCCCCGGTGGCGACGGCACCGTCGAAGACCAGCGCGGTGCCGTCCGGGGCTGTCGCGGTGAAGCTCAGCAGGAGCGGGGCCCCCGCGGGGACGTCGTTGGAGGGCTGGCACCCCGTCCAGGCGATGGTGCTCGCCAAGCTCAGCGTGAACCCCGCGAATCCCAAGCTGGGCATCATCCTGCGCATCGAATTCTCCTCTTCTCCTCGGCGGACGGAAACTTGAAGGCACAATCCCGGCACCGGCAATCGTATACCCGTCGGGCGCGGCACGTAAGTTTTCGGTTCTGGGGATCGACGCTCGGCCGGCATCCGCCGGCATCCATGTCGGGGCGCTCAGTCCCTGGTGACGATTCCCAGGGTCTTCGCCCCGGCCCCCTTGCACAGATCCATGACCTTCACCGCATGGCCGTAGTTGGCGCCGTCGTCGATGTCGAAGAAGACCAGCTTGCGCCGATCGTGCGCCAGGCGTTCGGCCACCCGGGCCGCGAGGCCCGGGAGCGCCACCGGCTCGCCCGACAGGGAGACGTTCCCCTCGCGATCGAGGCGCAGCACCAGCGGAGCCGCGCCGGGCGGCTCGGGCCGCTCGTCGACCGCCTTGCGGGGGACCGCGGCCACCAGCTGCTTGAGCATCACGGGCGTCATGACCATGAAGACGATCAGCAGCACCAGCACGATGTCGATGAGCGGGGTCACGTTGATCTCGCTCGAGGGGCGGCGCCCAGGTCCCGAGCTGGCGCCGAAGCTCATCGGGAGCTCGCCTCCTCCTCGGTGCCGAGCTGGATCTGCTCCACGCCCACCCGATGCAGGGCCTCCATGACCCGGCGGGCCTGGCCATAGTCGATGCGGGTGTCCCCCTTGAGGAAGATGGCCTTGTCGGGGTGATGCCGGCGCTCCTCGGTGACCGCCCCGGCCAGGCGGTCCAGGGACACCGGGGTGCTCCCGACGTAGATCTGGCCGAGGTGGGTGATGGCGACGACGATGTCCCGGTTGTCGTCACCCCGCTTGTCGTGGTGCTGGGTGATGGGCAGATCGACGTTGACGCCCTTGCTGAGCATGGGGGTCACGACCATGAAGATGATGAGGAGCACCAGCACCACGTCGACGAGCGGGGTGATGTTGATGTCGGCGCGCAGGCTGTGCCGCGGCCGCGGGGTGGCCCGACGGGAATCCGGCCCCGGTCGCCTGGCCGCCGGCCGAGCCCCGGCCCCGGCCCCGGGGCCCCCGCCGTTGCTCGACCGGGGACCGCGCCCGCGCTGCCAGGAAGCCCGGCCGGCGCCGGCGGAACGGAGACGGAGGCCGACGGCGATCACGCGTCCGTGGTCTCCGCGCGCGGGTCGAGCCGGACGTCCTTCAGGATGGCGTCCACCAGCTCCGACGCCGCCTCGTCGACGTCCACCGTCAGATCGTCCACCCGGGCGGTGAAGAAGTTGTAGAACCACACCGCCAGGATCGCCACGCCGAGGCCCACCGCGGTGGTGACCAGGGCCTCCGCGATGCCGGCGGAGACCGTGCCGATTCCACCGCCGCCCTTGGCCGGATCCGCCAGCTTCTGGAAGGCGGTGATGATTCCGCCGACGGTGCCGAAGAGCCCGACGAACGGCGCCGACGAGGACACCGTGGCCAGGACCGGCAGACCCCGCTTGAGGTTGGCGAGCTCGCGATCCTTCGTCCGCTCCATCCCGCGCACCACCGCGTCCACGACGTCGTAGTGACCGGTGCCGGCCCGGCGCACGTCCATGCCCTTGACCCACTCCGAGACGCCCGTCCCCACCACCCGGGCCACCGGGCTGCCGCGGAACTTGTCCTCGACCCCCCGCGCCGACTCGAGCGCCCCGCTCTGTCCGATGAGCGGGCCGAGCGCCCGGAGGTAACCCGCCGAGGCGGACAGGGCGCGCCGGTACACGAGCACCCGGTCCACCGAGATGGCCAGGGAGTAGACCGACATGGCCACGAGGACGACCACCACCGCGCGGGCGACCAGGCCCATCTCTTGCCACAGACCGAGAACGGTGAAATTCATGCTTGGCGCTCCTAGCTGGACCCGAAGTCGAAGTTGGCGAAGTAGCAGAATGGTACTGGCGTTCCGTTGGCCACCAGCGGCCGGAACCGCCAGGTCTTGACCGCCGAGGTCACGCTGGCATCGAGCATCGGCGGGCCGTGCTTGAGGATGAGCACGCCGTCGACCGAGCCGGCGGTCCCGACGCACACCTTGGCCCTCACGCCGTACTTCATCCCGGCAGTGGCCCGAAGCACCGCCGGAAAGTCGGGTTCCGGACCCGAGAGCTTCTGCGCGGCGCCCATCTGCGGCGGCAGGAAGCGGGCGCCGACCGGGGCCGCGCTCGGCGGTCCCGCCCCGGTCCCACCCACGGTGCCTCCAGGCGTGCCGCCCGGGATCCCCCCGCTCACGCCACCGACCACCCCTGCCTTGGATCCGCCCGCCACCCCTGGGCCTGCAGGTCCAGGTTGCTCCGCCACCGGCGATTCGGCTGGCACCGGGTGCGGGGGGGGCGGAGCTGGCGGAGGCTCGACGGTGGGCGCAACGAGCTTCGGCGGCTCGGGCGTGCTCGGACGAGGCACCGGGTTGACCTTGGGCGGGCTCGGCGGTCTGCGCCTCGCCGCGGGTGAGCCAGCCCCTCCCCCGAGCGGCGCCGGCGGGGGCGGCGGCGGGGGCGGAGCCGCCGTCACGAAGGTCACCGTCACGGTCGGCGGGGAGAGCTCCTCGATGTGCCAGTACGAGTAGGCGACCGCCGCGACCACCGCCACGCCGTGCACCACGATGGACATCGCGGTGATCAGCCGTCGCGAGCGCGCGCGCGGCGCCGCCGGCGAGGGCCCGCCCCCAGAGGCCATCGAGCGCGCGAGCGCCTCGAAGGCCACTAGATCACCCCCTTCGCAAGGGCGTCGGCGCAGGAGGAGGGGAGGGGAGCTGGATGGCGGTTCACGGGTCAGGGCTCCGCCGCGCGCGCGGTGTATTCCTGGGCGTGCGCCACCGCGGCTTGCCATGCGCTCGCCTGGCTGCGGTCGAGGTACGCCAGGGACAGCTGACGGTAGAGGAGCCCGATGTAGGTCGCGGCGGCGGCATCGTGTGGCCGCAGCGCGAGCGCGCGCTGCAGGTAGTCGATGCCCACCTCGGCCAGCGCTACCCGCTCGTCCCCCACGATGTCGCCCGGCGCGGGTGCAGGCGGGGAGGCGGCGGGAGTCGCCTCGGCCGCTCGAACGTCGACGGATTCGTCGCGCCTCGGGCTCGACGTGTCCGATCCACCCGCCGGCGCTGGAGCCTGGCGTCCGGGTCGGGGATCGTACGCGATCGCGGCTGGTCCCCCTCCGTGCGCCTGCAGGACCTGCCAGGCGAACGTACCGACGGCGTATTGCGACTCGGCGTCCGTCGGGCGCAGCAGGGCGGCCTTGCGATAGAAGGCCAGGGCATCGCGCCAGCGCCCCATCCGGGCGTAGACCTGCTCGAGGCCGAGGATCACGTCCAGATCGCGCGGGTTCCGCTCGTGACGGAGGCTGAAGGTCCGCTCGATGGTCCGGTACTCGCCCACGTCGAAGAGGGTCTGCACGTAGAGCGTGTCGCCGCGGGGATCGCCCGGGGCGAGCGCGCGCAGGCGCTTGAAGGACTCGAGCGCGCACTGGGCCGCCTGCCGGTTGGCGGCCCCATCCGCGCCCGGCAAGATCAGCTCCCGGCAGGCGTAGCCGCGGTTCAACCACAGCAGCGGCAGCTCCGGCAGATCGACCGCGGCCTCGTCGAAGCGGGCCACCGCGGCGACGAAGTCCCCCCGCTTGTAGGCGGCGTTTCCCTCCTGGATCTTCTTGCGACCGCGCAGCTCCCCGCACCCGAGCGGTGGCCCGCTCGAGGCGCCGATCATCATCAGCCAGGCGAGCGCCGAGGGAGTGGACCAGCGACGCACCTCAGGTCGTCGAATCAGCCGCCACCCGCGCCAGGAAGGCGTCGATCTGGGCCTGGGAGTCCGCGAGCAGGTTCACGAACTTCACGCCCATGCGCAGCGCCTCGGCGCCGCCGTTCGAGACGATCTCGCCGGTGACGGCGACCGGCCGGCTGTCCCCGGGCAACGTGAAGGTCAGGTTCACCAGCGTCCCGCGGGGCAAGGGGATCGTATGATCGAGGCGCATCCCCCCACGCGACAGATCCCCGGCGCGGCGGAAGTAGCGTTCGTTCTCGGTGGTCTCCTCGACCCACATCTCGAGCGGAATCCGATGGGCTCGTCGACGTTCGACCCACAACGCTGGACCCTCATCTGAGTGACCTTCCGACATGGATCCTCCCGTGACCCAGTCATGGTATTCCGGATTCGCTGGTGAGGGCAAGTTCGACCGGGCGCCCGCGCCTCGCGGCGGCCAGACTTGCGGCGATGGTTTCACCATGCCCGGTGCCGGCGCGGCCAGATCGAGGGCCTCGCCGGTCCGCGGGTGCACGAGCCCGGGCGTCGCGACCTCGGCGAGCGGGATGCGCACGAACGGGCGATCGAGGAGCTCGGGGTGCGGCACCCGCAGCGATGGGGTCTCGATGACGGCGGCGCCGTAGAGCAAAATGTCGATATCGATGTGGCGCGCAGCCCTCGCCACCCCGGCCGGGCGGATCCGCCCGAGCGCGGCCTCGATGGCCAGGCACGCGGCCAGCAGCTCGAAGGGGCCGAGGGTGGTCCGCCCCCGCACCACGGCGTTCAAGTAGGGCGGCTGCGGGTGATCGGCGATGGCCACGGTCTCGAAGAGGCGTGACCGGTGCACCTCGCGGAGAGGCACGAGCGCCTCGAGCGCCGCCACCGCCGCCGCGAGGGTCTCTGCGCGGGGCCCGAGGTTGGCGCCGAGCCCGATGTAGCACACCACCCCGCCCGGCTCGCGCTCGGAGCCTGGCCCGCTGCCAGGGGAGGCGGACGGCGACGTGGCGGTGATGGCGGCTGTGTCGGACGGGGAGGGCAAGGGATGAGGACCGGGATGTTCCGTCGCCAGGCCGGAGGCGAGGCGCGGTCGAAGTAGTGTAAAACCCTGCGCCCATGCGCGCCGCTCTGATCGCCGCGACCGCCACGGGTCTCGCCACCGGACTCGGCGCCGCGCCGTTCCTGTTCGTGCGCGAGCTGCCCCGCCGGGTGTACGACGGGGTCCTCGGGCTCGGGGCCGGGCTGATGCTGGCGGCCGCCACCCTCGGGCTCCTCGGTGAGGCGCTGGCAGGCGTTCGCGGTCCGGGCGGCCTCGTCGCCGGGCGCCTGGGGGCGGTCACCCTCGGCTTCGCGATCGGAGCCGGCCTCGCCGCCCTGATGGATCGTCTGATTCCCCACCGCCACGCGAGCGGCCACCATCAGCACATCGGGCACCACCCGGGCCACGATCACCACGACCGCGTCGACGACGGAGCCGGCCCGGATGCGTGGCGCGGATACGCCATCGTGGGCGCTCTGGCCATCCACCGGATCCCCGAGGGGCTGGCGATCGGGGCCGGGTTCGCCGCGGTCGAGCACGCACGCCTCGGCCTGCTGCTGGCGATCGCGGTGGGCCTGCAGAACGCCTGCGAGGGAATCGTCATGGCCGCGCCCCTCCGGCATGGCGGGGTGACCATCGGCCGCAGCACGGCGATCGTCACCCTGGCGGGGCTCGTCACCCCCCTCGCCACCCTCATCGGTGGATTGCTGACCGCCGAGACCTCGGCGTTGATGCCCTTCATCCTGGCCCTGGCGGCCGGCACGCTCATCTACGTGACCTCGAACGAGATCATCCCCGAGTCCCACAGCCATGGTTTCGAGGGCACGGCCTCCATGGGGCTCGTGACCGGCTTCTTGATGACCATGGTGCTGAAGTCCATCCTGCCCTAGTCCCCTGTCCGGTGCTGGCTCGGCCTCGGGACGAGCTTCAGGGCGGCGCCGAGGCGACGGGCCCCCCGAAGGTGGTCCCGGCGGTGGCCCCGATGGCGGGTTGGGTCGGCGAGGCGACGTACTGCTCGGCTCCGGCACACTGCTCGGCCGTGCTCGGCCCGCAGGTGGTGGCGCTGCTCTGGCCCGGATCCATCCCGCAGTGGAGGGAGATGCATTCCAGATCCGACTGGCAGATGCTGCCGGCGCGGGACGAGCCTGGAAAGACGCACTTGCCAGTGACAGGGCCAGTTCCAGTGCCGATGCCACCAATTCCAGTGCCAGGGTCGCTGGCGCTCCCGTAGCAGATCGCGGGGGGCGCGCAGCGCTGGTCGAGGGAGCAGGGCGCACCCACGGAAGGCGGGGCGCCACAGCGGCCGACTCCGGCGGTGGCGGTCGGGTCGTCGCTGACGCAGGCCAGGGCGGGGGCGCACGGAGCGAGGCCTCCCCCCTGCATGACACAAGGGGCTCCCATCTGGCCGGGCGCCTGGCAGACGCCAGCACCGTTCACGCCCGCGCCCACGCACGCGACCGTCGGGTCGAGGGACAGGTCGCAGATCGGACCGGTCGGGGACTCTTCCAGGCACGGCTCCCCGAGCTGGGGCAAGCGGTGACATCGACCGCCCCCGCACTGCAGATCGCGGGGGCTGTCCGCGCAGGCAATGGCGAAGATGGCACCCATGTTCGAGTCCTGCGAGGTCGAGCACACCTCGCCTTCCTCGGCTGGCCTGGCGCACACCGAATCGCCGCGGCGACAGTAGAGCTCGGGTGCGCAGTCCGTCGAGGCCGAACAGGGGGTGCCCGGCTGGCCGTCGGGCTGACAGTGGCCGCGCGCGCCCGGCACGATGTCACCGAGCGCCAAGGGGGCGCGCAGGGCGCTGGCGCTGATGCTCCAGGCGGCGTCTCCTCCCGTGGTGCAGCTTTGGCCGGGGGCGCACTCGCTGGGCAGAAAGCACTCCGATCCAGCCGGGAGCTGGCCGATGAACGGACTCGGGCACAGCGCATACCGATCCCAGAGCAGGAGCGGTATCACCAGCAACACGCCCGGCCGGAGATCGAGCGGACGATTGCAGGCCCCCTTCGTGAACTGCGCGATGCAAGAGGCCGCAACCGCCGCATCGAACGAGAGGTGGTTGGTCTCGAGCCCGATGCGCGCCTCCGTCAGCCTCTCGGAGATGGCCCGGGTCACGACCGGTCGACAGGCCGATTCCGTGAGGTATCCGCCCGTCCCGGCGGTCTCGATCTCGGGCACCGCGCAACAACGAAACTGCCACCCACACATGGCCGCGCCGAGCTCGGCGACGAAGCTGTCCATGAGCGGGGTTTGCGCCTCTCCCGTCGCTGGGCTCGGGGTCGAACAACCGCCGCCGCCCTGGGCGGCGCAGGCGAAGACGATCAGCCGGGCGACGGAAAGCCGTCTTGTCCCCCCGGCCCTGCCCAAGGCGGTGGCGCGAGCTCGACTCACAGGGTCTGCAGGTAGCTCACGAGATCCTTCAGATCGGACGGTGTCAGACCCGACGTGGCCCCGTGCTTGTCGCCGCCGCCGCAGGCCGGATCGAACCGGTCGAGGAGGGTCGTCGCGCACCCCGTATGCATGTAGGGAGGGTGATTCGCCAGGCCCACCAGCGAAGGCACCTGCAATGCCCCGCCCGTGCCGACGTCGACCGTCCGATTGTTGGTGAGGTGGGTTCCGGCGTGGCAAGTCGCGCAGGAGGTCCCGTCGGTGGCGCGATTGAAGAGCGCCCGCCCGCGCTCGGCGGCGGCCGCGGCGGCCGGCGCGGCGCGCTGGATGCGGGGCTGGCGATCGATCCACGAGAGGATCGCATCGGCCTGATCCGACAAGAGCGGCGGACCCGACATGCGTCCCGTGAACACGTCGCTCGCGAGCTGGGTGAAATCGCGCTCGTCCCCGTCCCAGTGAAATGGCTCGGTCCCGCGAATACCGGTCTGCAGGGACTGGGTGCGCCGGCGTCCGGTGCAGGTGAAATTCCAGGCCCGCCCGTCGTCGCTCCCCTCGGGGTGACATGAGGCGCACGCCAGGCCGGCGCCGGAGTTGACGTGAAACAAGGTGTGGCCGGTGTCGCTCCGGCTGTCCGCGGTGAGCGTGATGCTGGCGCCGCCGATGGAAAGGAAGGCCGGCTGCCGGGACTGGGTCACCACGTCGCCCGTTCCCAGGAAGGCCACCGCGATCACCTGGCCAGCCGCGCTTTGAATCGACGCGCAGGCCAGCGATCCGGGCGTGCTGCCCCAGCACCCCGTCGACCCCGCCAGGGACATGCACGAGGCGAGCTTGGTCTGCGTGACGGCATCCACCTCACCCACGTGCGCGGGGGCCATCCGGGCGATCTGGGTGTTCCCGTCGTTCCCGGCCGAGACCATCGCGATGAGCCGTCCGTCGGCCGAGATGGCCATGTCGACGGGGAGCGGGACATCGGCCAGCGCCGGTCCCGACGCGATGGTCCCGTCCGGCATCATGCGGCTGACCGCGCTGTGCACGATCCCGTTGCAGGTCTCGGTCCGATCGGAGATCCCACCGTAGCTGCCCTGGACGACGTGCCCGGGGAAGCCGCGCTGGATCTCATCGTCCACGCCGCGCTGGTGCATCATGGCGGCGCCTCCTCCCGGCATCCCCACCATCCGCCAGGCCACCGACGGCGTGAAGAGTTGACCCCCGCGCGACTGCGCCGACCGGAAGGTCCCGGGACCGGTCCGGGCGGTCACCGTACCCGTGGCGTCGACCGTGAGGATCTCGGCGGAACGAAAGCGGCTCACCAGCAGGTGGTCCCGATCGATCACCACGTCCCGCAGATCGTCGTCGAGCTGGACCCGGCGGACGGCGTCGCCGCTGGCGGCCGGAAGACTGACCAGCTCGCCACCCGCGCAGGCGACGTGAATCAGATCGGTCCTGGCGTCGTAGGCGAGGCCGCGCGGCGCCGCGCACACCATCCGACGCTGAAGGACCACGCCGCTGGCTGGATCGAGGGTCACCATCGCCCCCCCACCGCGCAGCACGACGTCGACGCGCCCCGCCCCATCCGCGATCACCCGCCCGGGCTGGTCACCGGGTTGCAAGACGACGGTGCTGGTCACCCGAGCCGCGACCAGGTCGACGAGGTAGATCTGGTCGCGATCCGGATCGGCCGCCACGACCGTGACGTCCCCCGGAAGCACCAGGAGCGTGCCGCCGCTGATGGCCGGGGGCGCGGTCGGCAGGACGGTGGTCGGCCCGATGTTGAGCGGCGCCACCTTGGAGGGCACGCCGAGGGGCGCCGGCCCACCGCCCCCAGCCTGGCCAAAGACGGGGAGGACTTCGCCTTCCTCGAAGCACGAGACGCCCTTGGGCGCGGCGGTGTCGGCCGAGGCAGCTCCCGTTGCGGTGCCCGCACTCGCCGATCCGGCGGCGGTGCCGGAAGCGGTTCCCGCGGACTGCCCGTTCGCGCTGCCCGTCGTGCCGGCTGGCGCGGGTGGCCCACCAGCGCTGCCGCTCGAGCCGCCCGGGCCCGGCTGGCACGCGACGAGCAACGTCGCGGCAGCGAAGCACAGAATTCCCCGGGGCACCGCCATCCCGAAAGCTGCCTGTCGCGTCATCGCAACCTCCCATCCCATTTCGTCGGGTCAACGGCCGAGGGTTGATGGTATCGCGATTTCCCGACCAGGTCTGCATTCACGTCGCCGGCGTCAGGGACGGCCGATGACGGCCAAGATCCGTTAAAGATCCGTTCAACGCTGGTACGTTGTGTGGACAACGAGAAGACACCCAAAGGGGAAATTCGATGCCGAATGAGCAGGCAGCAGAGCCGGAGAACACGGCGGTTCGGGTTGCGTTGTGGCGGGCGTTGCACGTGGAGGCCGACGCTCCGCCCCACGTGCTGGTCGACGAGATCGGGTTGAAGCTGGCGGCTCCGGACGAGGGCTGGCGCAACCGGCCGGACATGAGCCCGTTCACGCGGATGTTCCGCGCTGCGATCGTGGCTCGCGCCCGCTTCATCGAAGATCTCGTCGCGGAGCAAGCGGCCGGCGGGGTCGGGCAGTACGTCATCCTCGGAGCGGGCCTCGACACCTTCGCGCAGCGTCGCCCCGAGCTCGCCTCCCGCGTGCGCGTGTTCGAGATCGATCAGCCGGGCCCGCAGGCGTGGAAGCGTCAGCGCCTCATCGACCTCGGCCTCGGCGTTCCGTCGCACCTGCGGCTGGTACCGGTCGACTTCGAGTCGGGTGACGCGTGGTGGGAGCGGCTGGCCGCGTCGGGCTTCGATCCCCGGCGCCCCGCGGTCGTCGCGTCCACGGGGGTCAGCATGTACCTCACCAGGGAGGCGATCGTGACGACGCTGCGCCAGGTCGCGGCGCTCGCTCCGGGCTCGACGCTCGCCATGTCGTTCCTGCTGCCGATCGAGATGGCCGATCCCGAGGTGCGCCCCGGGATGGAGCGGGCCGCACAAGGTGCGCGAGCCAGCGGGACGCCCTTCATCAGCTTCTTCACGCCGGGCGAGATGCTGGCCCTCGCCCGCGATGCCGGCTTCAAGCAGGTGCAGCACGTCTCGGCCGCCGCGCTCGGCGAACGCTACTTCGCGGGCAGGACCGACGGGCTTCGCCCGCCAAACAACTCGGAAGAGCTGCTCCTGGCCAGGACCTGAGGAGGCAGAACGTCATGCGCGCATTGTTGGCGGCGGTCGGGACCCGGGGCGACGTTCAGCCCGCCCTCGCCCTGGCGCTCGAGCTGCGCAGACTGGGGCACGCGGTGCGGCTGTGCGTCTCGCCCAACTTCGTCGACTGGGCGAAGCGCCTCGGCCTCGAGGCCGTACCGATGGGCGTCGAGATGCGCATGCCCCCGAAAGGATCCGGCGGTCCGGCCAAGCTCACTCCCGAGGAGCTGCGTCGGCTGCGCGAAGCGTTGCCCGACCTCATCGCGGACCAGTTCGAGACCATCGGCGACGCCGCCCAGGGCTGCGACGTGATCGTCGGTGCCAACGCGCACCAGTACGGGGCCAGGTCGATCGCCGAGCGCGCGGGCATTGGCTGCGTGACGGCCGTCCACACCCCGGTCGCCTTCCCGTCGCCCGACCTCGCGCCGCCGCCGACACCGGGCCAGACCCCAGCCGCAACCGCGCGCGCCAGCATCGAGGAGCAGTGGCGCGACACCGCCAAGGCGTGGAATGAGCGCGCGCTCGGGCGCGTCAACCACAACCGCCAGCGGCTTGGCCTGGCGCCGATCCATGACGTCCTCGACCACGTGCTGACCGACCGCACCTGGCTCGCGGCGGATGCCACGCTGGCACCAGCACCGGCCACCCCTGGGCCGCGAATAGTCTTCCAGACGGGCACCTGGGTGCTCACCGACGAGAGGCCCCTCCCCGCGGCGCTGAGCGCCTTCCTCGACGGTGGAGAACCGCCCATCCTGTTCGGCTTTGGCAGCATGCCGGCGGCGGGCGAGGTGAGCCGTCGCCTCATCGGCGCGGCCCGCGCCTTGGGCCGCAGGGTCATCGTCTCGAGAGGCTGGGCCGAGCTCGATCGGATCGACGACGCCCCCGACTGCATCGCGGTGGACGACGTGAGCCACGACCTGCTCTTCCCGCGGCTGGCAGCCGTGATCCACCACGGCGGTGCTGGGACCACGGCCGCGGCGGCGCGCGCTGGAGTCCCCCAGGTCATCACGCCGATGTTCGGTGACCAGTTCTACTGGGCCAGCCGCATCCTGGCCCTCGGGCTCGGGGCCTCCAACCCCCACGCCAGCATGACCGAGGAGTCACTGACGACGTCCCTCCGAGATGCCCTCCAGCCCGCCGTGCTGGAGAGGGCGCGCGCCCTGTCCGGAAAGGTCAGCCGGAACGGCGCCGAGATCGCAGCCAAGCAGCTCGAACGCGAATACGCGACGTGAGGGTTCGCTCGCTTGGCCCGAGTCCCGGTAGGAAGGCTGCGCACCGAGCACGAGGCGGGCGACACGTGAGGCTCAGTGGATGGTGTTCCACCAAACAAACACCGCCTCATCTGTGCTGATGGGTCACCGGCGGTGTTGCACCCGCGGTCTTGCGCTGATCACCGCCGCGTGGGCGGTGCGGGGAGGGGGCCGTTGGTGGCGAGGCCCGTCGCGTTCCCGGCGGGCCGGCGGCTCCCGGGGTCACCGTTGGTGTCGCCGAGGCCCCTGCCGGTGACGATCTGGGCTGCCATCAGGGTCTGCACGACCCGGAGGACGTCGTCCGACCCGGTGGTGACCGCGCCATGGTCACCACCACCGCCACCCCCACCACCCCCGCCGCCGAAGTTGACGAACTGGCTGTTGGCGAGCGCCTTGGCCACCTGCGCGGTGAGCTCGGGCGCCATCTCCAGGCGACGGAGATCGAGGTAGAAGCCCCCTGCCTCCATCAGCGCCTGCGCCTTGATGCGGATGGCCTCCGCCTCGGCCTGGGCGACCGCCCGGATCCGAGCGGCCTGCGCTCGCCCCTCCGCCTCCTGATTGATGACGTTCTGCTCGGCGTCAGCGCGGGCCTGGGTGATCTGGCTGGCGTTCAGCTCCGCCTCGCGCTGCTGGCGCACGGCGGCCTGCTTCTCCGCCTCCGCCTTGGCGATCGAAGCGCCGTTGGAGGCGATCTGCATGTTGAGCGCTCGCTCCTGATCGTTGATCTTCTGAGCGGCCTCGAGCTGCGCGATCCGCGCCCGCTGCTCTTCCTGTGCCTGGACCACGTCGGCGTCGGCCTTGGCCCGAGCGCCAGACTCCCGCCGTCGCGCCTCGGCGACCTCGCTCAAGACGGCCTTGATGTTCAGGCTGTTGAAGGACAGGCCGATGTCCATCAGCTCCCGCGAGCAAGCGTCCTTGATGATCACCGCCAGCTCGTCGTCCTCGCCGCGCTGAAGCGCCAGGGCAGTCGACGCGGCGGGCGCCAGCGCGAGATCGGTGGACGGCGCCGTCCCGACCGACCGGACGCTGAAGAGCTGATCGTGCTTGAGCAGGTTGATGGCGCGCCGACCGGCCGACGACAGCACATCGGTGAGCGTCGAGAGCTGCTCGTCACCGGACTTGGAGAAGAACTTGTTGGCGGCGGTGTTGACCATGGCCTCGTCCTCACCCACGCTGACGATGGCGGAGGCCCGGACGGTGACCTTCACCGGGGCCGAGCGCCCGTTGGCGTCGACGTCGGCCGTCTGGTCGGTGATCTCGATGTCCACGTTGATGGCCTGCGCGGGGATCAGGCGGGTCTGGGTGATGATCGGGACGATCAGGGCCTTGCACGGCCCTCGGTAGATCTGCAGGTGTCGGCCGCGACTGGCGAGCAAGATCTCGCCCGCGTCCACGCTGCGCAGGAAGGTGGTGATGATGATCGACGTCAGGACGAACACCGCCGCCACGACGCCGCCGACCAGAATCAATGATGGTTCCACGATGATCTCTCCTTGGCCGTTCCTTCAGGTTGGATGGCTCGCCCCCTCGTCCTCCGGAAGCAGCGAGACGGTCACGCGTTCGCGGCGGGCGTCCACATCCTCGATCCGGAGGCGCTGCCCGAAGACGACCGGCGAGGCCGCGTCTCGATCACAGAGCCGCGCGCCGAGCTGGATGCGCCGCCCGTCGCGAATCGTCGCCACCACGCCCCTTCCATTGCGAAATGGCACCACGGCCTCGGCCTCGCAGAGGATGAGCTCCTCGAGAGGAGCGGTCGCCTCGGCCCGAAAACGGAACAGCAGGTTCCAGACCGGTCGGATGAGGATGCCCTCCACCAGGAGCGCGGGAGCGAGGGCAAGCAGCGCCGCGCTGCCGCTCGTCAGATGGGCCGCGTGAACCAGTGCGTTCCCGAAGGCGCCGTACAGGGCCAGCACGCTGAACACGGCACGGGGAGATGGAATGAACCGTCGCCTCGTGGGGGTGCCAAGAGCGGGCAGAGCCGCGCCATGAGCCCGGACGACCGCCCCGCCAGGGCCGTGCCCACCGACGGGATGCCCTCCCGCGGGGTGCCCGAAGCCGGGTCCCGGTCCGTTTGCAGGTCCATGCATGCCGGTGTGCGACAGATGGTGGCCGCCGAGCGCCGGCAACGCCATCATCACGAGGCCCACGAGGCCAATCACCATCACGGTCAGGAACACGTGTCGACACTCCCTTCCGCGGCTCCGATCTCCCCGCCCACCCTTCGGGTGAGTATGCGCCGCGGCGGAGGATTGTCGAGGCGCGCGAATGACAGTGCCGCACCGGGGGCGGGTGCCCTCGGCTGGCGACTCGAACGGGCAGGGCGCGAGACCGGGAACTGGCCAGCTCTGGCCGGCGACATTTGCTGGGACAGCCCGCCCGGGATACCATCGGCCACCACGTGGGCGTTCACCCTTCGCAAGGTCTCGATGGCGGCCGGGGCGCCCGGCTCCTCGGTCGAACGCCGCGGCCACGGTGGGTCCCGGCCACCTCGGTGGTGTGCCTCCTCGCCCTGGTGATGGCGAGCACCTCCGCCCGCGCCGCGGCACCGACTGGCTCGGACGAGGCGCTGGCGGCCGAGGCGCGCAAGCACTACGAGGAAGGCACCAAGGCGTTCAATCTGGCGGAGTTCCCGAGGGCCATCGCCGAGTTCAAGGCGGCCTACAACGCCAAGCCCGACCCCCTGTTGCTCTTCAACATCGCGCAGGCCTTTCGCCTCGGCGGTGACGACGCGCAGGCGCTCCTGTTCTACAAGTCGTTCCTGCGCAACATGCCCGACGCCCCCAACCGAAAGGAGGTCGAGGCGCGCATCCGCACGCTCGACAAGGCGGTCGCCGAGCAGCAGCGACAGGCCGCCGAGCAGCAGCGGAAAGAAGCAGCCGCGGTGACCACGCCTCCGGCGGTCGGGACGACCGCGATCCCGCCCCCGCCGGGCGCCGCCGTCTCGCCCTCCGCGGGCGGTGGTTCGGCTCCCGCGACCGCATCCACCCCGCATCCGCCCCTTCAGGCGCCCTTGCCCTTGCCCCGGGCGGCGGTGACGCCGCCCGACGGGCGCCCGGGGAACGGGACGGGGACCGGCGCCGCGACGGGGACAGCGACCGGAACGGCGATTGACCGCATCCCATCGGCCCCGTCGGCCGCCGGAGGGCCCACCCCACCGGCCCTCGTGCCGCCCCCCCTCGTGACGACCTCCGGGCTCGCCATCACCGGATCCGGATCGGCTCCGACGATCGGCGCGCCCGGCCCCGCGATTACGGACGGCCGCGACACCACGGGCAGCACACCGTTCTACAAGCGGGCGTGGTTCTGGGTCGCCGTGGGGGCGGTGGTCGTGGTGACCATCGCCGTGGCGGGGAACGCGGACAAGCAGCCCACCACCGCCCTCGGCCTTTACGCGCCCACGTTCAAGTGATGGATCGGCACACGATGTCCCCCATGTTCGCCCGATGGTCGCCCGCATCTTTCGCCAGTGGGCCTCGCGACGGGCGTCGGGCATGACCATCGTCCGCCCACGCTGGAGCCGCCCCGGTTCCCTGGGACTCGGTCCGTGGTTCCGTCCGTGGTTCCTTGTGTGGTTCCTGGCGGCGGTGGCGGTGCTGACGACCAT
>CAZIOH010000079.1:29261-31016 GCA_964540815.1 uncultured Myxococcales bacterium
GTGGTTCCTGGCGGCGGTGGCGGTGCTGACGACCATGTCGGGGTGCAGCAAGGGGACCTACCTGGTCCTGAGCTTCGAGGGCACCACCCTGCCCGCCGTCTACGGGATCCGGGTCTCGCTCACCGTCCACGCCCCCGATGGCACCACCCGGCAAAGCGTGGGGACCCTGCCAGCGGCCGACAACACCTCGGCCATTCCGCTGCCCACCTCGGCGGCGTTCAAGCTCGACGATCAGACCGGCACGCTCGACATCCAGGCGGAGGCGCTCGACCTCGAGAAGAAGACCATCGCCAAGCAGACCGTCACCGGAAGCGCCATCCATCACGGGCAGACCTGGACCGTCACCCTGTCCTTTGACACCGCCACCGGGAAGCTGAGCGTTGCCCCCGGGCCCGCGCCTCCGAGCCTCGACGAGCCGAGCGCGACCGAGGAGGCGAGGCTCGAGGCGAGCGGCCTCACCCCGGCCTGGCACTGAGAGGACAGGCAGCCGCCCCGAGGGACCGCCGGAAACGCGGTCAGCAGCAGTTTTCTATCCAGATTTCGCCCTCTTCGCCGATCTCCTTCTTCCAGATGGGGGCCCGGTGCTTCAAACGATCGATGGCGGAACGGCAGGCCGTGAAGGCCTCCGCCCGGTGGGGAGCCGCCGCCGCCACCACCACCGCCACATCCCCGACGAAGAGCGCGCCCATCCGATGGTGAATCGCCACCTCGGTCCCGGAAACCTCGCCCTCGATCTCATCGGCGATCTGGGTGAGGATGCGCACCGCCATCGCCTCGTACGCCTCGTACTCCAGGCGAACCACGTTCGGAATGGCCCCCTTGCGCCGCACGATGCCGCTGAAGGTGACGAGCCCCCCGCACTCCGGTCGCATCACGGACGCGATGACCGCGTCGAGCGAGAGGGGCTCCGAGGTGACCCGGATGCGGTGACCGGCGCTCCCCCCCGAGACCGGGGGGATGAGGGCCACCTCGTCCCCGTCCACCAGCGCCTGGGTGGCGGGCGCGATGATCTGGTTGACGGCCACCTGGATGCGCGGCAGCCACGGCGCCAGCTGCGGGCTGCTCTTGGCGATCACCGCGAGCGCGGTGGCAACGTCGCCGCCCTCCGGCAACTCGACGGTCTCCTGGCTCGCCCCCCGGCGCTCTCGGAGCATGGCAAAATACAGCACCGTCACTTGCATCGAAGGATGTTTCCCGCGCCGGGGAAAAGAAATCCACAACAAAAGGTCAAATCCCCGGGTGAGGGATCGACCCCCGCGCCGTCGTCTCCGCCGGCCAAGGAGACGACCGCCGACGGACTGCCCACGCGTACGGTGAGGTCGGAAATGGTGGGTTTTTTGCGGGGTCCCCCCTGCACTGCTAGCATTTTTCTCCGCTCGACCGAGGGAGAGCATGCTTAAAGAGAGGCCAACTTGAATCGACCCGTTGCCGTGGACCCCCTCGGTCCCTCGACGTCCGCCAACGCGCAACTCTCGCTCTTTCCACATGCTGGCCCGCCAGCTCCGTCCGGCCCGGAGGGGACGACGCCGCTCGGTGCGCCCGCGGAGTCGCGGCGGGAGCTGCGCCCGGAGGCAGCGCCGCGGCAGGCGCGCTTGCCGGTGGTGGACGACCTGCAGATTCACGAGCGCGCCCTGGCGGCGGCCCTCAAGCCCTATCTGCCACCGGGCAAGGGTCTGGAGCTGCGCCTGACCAACAACCACTACAGCATGATCTCCGTGCGCCGCAAGGTGGACGGGTACCGGCTGCGCCTGCACC
>CAZIOH010000080.1:0-30643 GCA_964540815.1 uncultured Myxococcales bacterium
GCCCTGCAGAGCGCGATCTTCAACAGCGCCAACTTCTCCAGCATCGCCACCGACGCCCAGGGGGTGATCCAGATCTTCAACGTCGGCGCCGAACGGATGCTCGGCTACGCGGCCGCCGACGTGATGAACAAGATCACGCCGGCCGACATCTCCGATCCCCAGGAGCTGATCGCCCGGGCCAAGGCCCTCAGCCTGGAGCTCGAGACCTCGATCGCCTCGGGCTTCGAGGCCCTGGTCTTCAAGGCCTCCCGGGGCATCGAGGACATCTACGAGCTGACCTACATCCGCAAGGATGGCAGCCGCTTCCCGGCGGTGGTGTCGGTGACGGCGCTGCGCGACGCCGAGGGATCCATCATCGGGTACCTGCTCATCGGGACCGATAACACCGCGCGGAAGCGCGCGGAGGAAGAGCTCCTCAAGGCCGGCGCCCTGCAGAGCGCCATCTTCAACAGCACCAACTTCTCCAGCATTGCGACCGACGCCAAGGGCGTCATCCAGATCTTCAACGTGGGGGCCGAGCGCATGCTGGGCTATGCGGCCGCCGAGGTGATGAACAAGATCACCCAGGCCGACATCTCCGATCCCGAGGAGGTGATCGCCCGGGCCAAGGCCTTGAGCATGGAGCTCGAGACCCCCATCGCCCCGGGCTTCGAGGCCCTGGTGTTCAAGGCCTCGCGCGGCATCGAGGACATCTACGAGCTGACCTACATCCGCAAGGACGGCAGCCGCTTTCCGGCCGTCGTCTCGGTGACCGCGCTGCGCGACGCGCAAGGGGGGATCATCGGCTATCTGCTGATTGGCACGGACAACACCGCCCGCAAACGGGCCGAGGAGGCGCTGCTCAAGGCCGGGGCGTTGCAGAGCGCGATCTTCAACAGCGCCAACTTCTCCAGCATCGCCACCGACGCCAAGGGGGTCATCCAGATCTTCAACGTGGGCGCCGAGAGGATGCTGGGCTACGCCGCCGCCGACGTGATGAACAAGATCACCCCCGCGGACATCTCCGATCCCGGAGAGGTGATCGCCCGGGCCAAGGCCCTCAGCATCGAGCTCGAGACCTCCATCGCGCCGGGCTTCGAGGCCCTGGTGTTCAAGGCCTCGCGCGGCATCGAGGACATCTACGAGCTGACCTACATCCGCAAGGATGGCAGCCGCTTCCCGGCGGTGGTGTCGGTCACCGCCCTGCGGGACGTGGGCGGCGGGATCATCGGCTACCTGCTGATCGGGACCGACAACACCGCGCGCAAGCTGATCGAGGCCGACCAGAAGCAGCTCGGTCACCGGCTGCGGGAGCACCAGTTCTATACCCGGTCCCTCTTCGAATCCAACATCGACGCGCTCATGACCACCGACGCCCCCGGCATCATCACCGACGTCAACAAGCAGATGGAGGCGTTGACCGGCTGTACCCGGGATGAGCTGATCGGTGCACCCTTCCGGAACTTCTTCACCGACCCGGAGCGGGCGGAGGCGGCCATCCGCCTGGTGCTGAGCAAGAAGAAGGTCACCAACTACGAGCTCACCGCCCGCGACCGTGACGGGAAGGAGACGGTGGTGTCGTACAACGCGACGACGTTCTACGATCGCGACCGGAACCTGCAGGGCGTGTTCGCCGCGGCTCGCGACATCACCGAGCGCAAGCAGTACGAGGAGTCGCTGCGCGAGGTGACCCACAAGGCCGAGCAGGCCAGCCGGGTCAAGAGCGAATTCCTCGCCAACATGAGCCACGAGATCCGGACGCCCATGAACGCGGTGATCGGCCTGTCCTACCTGCTGGGAAAGACCGGGCTCGACGCGGAGCAAGCCGCGTTCCTCGGTAAGATCAAGCTGGCCAGCAAGTCCCTGACCGGCGTCATCAACGACGTGCTCGACCTCTCGAAGATCGAGGCCGGCGAGCTGATGGTCGAGCGCGCGGCCTTCAGCCCCCGGCGCCTGCTCAAGGAGCTGGCCGACGTGATGACCGTGCAGGCGGACGCCAAGGGGATCGGCTTTCGGGTCGACGCCGCCTCCGATCTCCCGGAGGCGCTGGAAGGAGACGCCACCCGCCTCACCCAGATCCTGACCAACCTCCTGGCCAATGCCATCAAGTTCACCGCCACCGGCGACGTCAAGCTGCGGGTTCGCTGGCGCCCCCACGCGACGAAGGGCGTCACCCTGTTCCTGGTGGTCAGCGACACCGGCATCGGCATCGCGCCGGAGATGCAATCACGCCTCTTCGCGCCGTTCTCGCAGGCCGACACCTCCATCACCCGGCGCTTTGGCGGCACCGGCCTCGGCCTCTCCATCGTCAAGCGCCTGACCAACCTCATGGGCGGCGAGGTGAGCCTGGAGAGCACCCCGGGGCTGGGCAGCGAGTTCAAGGTCGTGCTCGACTTCGGGCTGTCCTCCCCGGAGGCGCTGGCCAGTCAGGAGAGCTCCTCGGCGGACAACGGGGCGCGGGCGCTGCACGGGGTGCGGGTCCTGGTGGTCGACGACAGCGACATCAACCTGGAAGTGACCAGACGGATCCTGGAGCTGGAGGGAGCCCAGGTGCGCCTGGCCAGCAACGGTCAGGATGCCTTCGAATGTCTCCGGGCCGCGCCCCGGGAGATCGACGTGGTGCTGATGGATGTTCAGATGCCGGTGCTCGATGGCCACGACGCCACGCGCCGCATCCGCGTCGAGCTCGGGCTGATCGATCTGCCGATCATCGCGCTCACCGCCGGGGCCTTGAGCAGCGAGCGCAAGCGAGCGGCGGACGCGGGGATGGACTCGTTCATCGTCAAGCCCTTTGGCGCCGAGGCCCTGGTGCGGAGCATCCTGCGTCACATCAAGCCGCCGGGCGGTCAGCACGCGCGGTTGCCGATCCCGGCGGCGGCCTCGGCAGGGGAGGGCACCGGTCCGGGGCCTGAGCGAGGTCCCGGGCCCTGGCCAGAGATCGACGGGATCGCCTCCACGGAGGTCCGCGAGCGCTTTGGCGGTGACAAGGATCTCTTCCTCTCGCTGCTGAGGCGTTTGCTCGAGGAATTTTCCGCGATCGAGATCCCCGATGAGGGGGCCGTCGCCCTGGTGCTCGCTGCCTATGCGGGGCGGATGCACAAGCTGAGGGGGAGCGCGGGCATGCTGGGGGCGAAGTCGATCCAGCACCTCGCGGCCGAGGCCGAGGCGGCTTCGAGGGCAGGCGATCTCGAGCGAACGGTGCATCTGGCCTCGAGGCTCGCCCTCGAGTTGCATCAGCTCCTCCGGGAGGCCGAGCCCGCCTTGAATGGCCCGCGCCGCTCGCCGAGGCCCGGGGCCCGTCCGGACCAGACCGAGCCCGATCCGCAGCTGCTGGAGGGCCTCATGGAGCTGTTGCGGCAGCAGAACCTGTCGGCGGTCGGTCGGTTCGGCGCCATCTCGTCGCAGCTCGAGCGGCGTCTGGGCGCGGGACCCCATGCCCAGCTCTGTCTGCACATGGAGAACCTCCGGTTCGGCGAGGCCATCCAGGTGCTGGAATCCGCGTCGACCGCCAGGCCGAGCCTCTGATCGCACCCTTTCTCGACACTCCGAGAGATTCGGCGCGGCGGCCGTTAGGTCCCCCGGCGCCTCGAACTTCGCTCTGGGGAAACTCACACTGGACATGCCGACCTCCCATCGCGCCATCCACAGGGGTGCCTATTGACGAAGACTGGCTCGGGCCTTTCTTGGATTCCAGCGCCCGCGCTGGCGCGACTGGCGCTTCTCCTCGGCACGACGGTGGTGCTCGGCAGCGGATGCGGCAGCGGCAGCGGCGAGAGCGGGGGCAGCGGGGGGGCAGCGACGGCGAGCTCCGGGGGTACCATGGGGCCGAGGGGAAACCAGGGCTCCGGAGGCGTCTTCGGCACTGGCGGACAGTCGGTCGGGACCGGCGGCGGGCCGGGCGGCCCGAGCTCGGGTGACGGTGGCTCGTCGAGCGCCGTCGACACGACGGGGAGCGGCGGCCTGACCGGCGCGAGCGGCGGCAACCCGGGGAGCGGCGGGCAGAGCCCGTCCTCGGGCGGCACCACCGGCTCCCCGGGCACCGCGGGCAGGAGCCCTCCCGGTGGCCCGGGCGGCGTCGCGGGCCGGAGTGGCCCCGGCGGCCCCGGCGGCACGGGCGTCGTCGCCACGGGCGGGACCACCGGGGGAACGCCGAGCGGGACCGGGGTTTGCGACATCTTCGCATCGGGGAGCACCCCGTGCGTCGCCGCGCACAGCACGGTGCGGGCGCTCTTCGGCGCATACGCGGGAAACCTCTACCAGGTCACGCGCGCGTCGGACAAGACGACGAAGGACATCGGGGTGCTGAGCGCCGGAGGCTTCGCCAACGCCGCCACGCAGGACACCTTCTGCGCGGGCACCACCTGCACGATCTCCATCATCTACGACCAGTCCGGCAAGAACAACCATCTCACGCAGGCGCCCCCGGGGCAGAGGAAGGCGACGCCGGACACCTTGGCCGACGCCGCGGCCCTCAAGCTCACGATCTCCGGTCACCCCGTGTACGGCGTCCATCTGCCGCCGGGATACGGCTACCGAAACGACAAGACCACGGGCGTCGCGACCGGTGACCAGCCGGAGACCGAGTACATGGTGACGAGCGGCACCTATTTCAACGGTAACTGCTGCTGGGATTACGGGAACGCCGAGACGAACAACACCGACGACGGCGCGGGCACCATGGAGGCCGTGTACTTCGGCAACTACACGCATCAGGGCAAGGGCGGTGGCACCGGTCCGTGGGTGATGGCGGACATGGAAAACGGCGTCTTCGCGGGACCGAGCTTCGCCGCCAACCCCATGGTCACGCCGCTCACCTCCCCGTACGTCACCGCCTTGGTGGTGGGGCGAGCCGGATCGTTCGCGCTGCGGGGTGGGAACGCGCAGATGGGCCCCCTGACGACCATGTACGACGGCATGCGCGCGAACGGCTACAACCCGATGAAGAAGCAGGGCGCGATCATTCTCGGCATCGGCGGCGACAACACGGCCGGTGGGCAGGGGAACTTCTACGAGGGTGTCTTGACCTCGGGGGCGGCCTCCGAGGCCACGACCAACGCCGTCCAGGCGAACATCGTGGCGGCGGGGTACGGGATGTGAGGGCCGGCCGCAAGGCCAGACGATCCGGCTGGTCGTCGATCCAGAAAGGACCGTGACCCGGCTGCCAGAACGGCAGGCTCGAACTTGCGGGCGCTGGTATTACATTCGAGCCCGAAGGTCGGTACCCTTCGGGCGTGACGACGACCCCAGGGCCGGCCCGCGCGACTCCGTGGCCCTCGCGCGTGCGCGCGATCGGGGCATATGCCGCGGTGGCGTGCACCACGATGGCGGCCGTCTGCGCCGTGCTTCAGCTCTGGCGCGCCGACCTGACGATCCCCGTCGGCACCGGGGGGGATGCCACGTTTCAGCAGATGCTCGTCAAGGCGATCGTCCGGAATGGATGGTACTCGCCCAACCCGTCGCTGGGGATGCCGGACGGCGCGAACCTGCTCGATTTTCCGATGCCGGAGAACCTGCACTTCTTGCTGATCCGATTGATCGCGCTCTTCGTCCGACTCTTCGTCCGAGACGACGTGCGAAGCGATGTGGTCGTCTACAACCTGTTCTACCTCCTGACCTTCCCGCTCGCCGCCGTCTCGGCGACCGCGGTCTGCCGTCGTTTCGGTCAGTCCTTCGTGGTGTCGGGGTTGATCGGACTGCTGTTCGCGCTGTTGCCGTACCATTTCTTCCGGGGACAGGGGCACCTGATCTTGTCGGCGTACTTCCTGGTCCCCCCAGCCGTTCTGGTCTGCTGGTGGCTGATCAGGAAGGACGCGGTGTTTTTTCCCGAGGCCGAGCTGTCCGAAGCGGGGATGCCGGCAAGGCTCGACTGGCGAAGCCCTCGCGCACGCGCGGCCTGCCTCATCTGTCTGCTGGTGTCCGCGACGGGGGTCTACTACGCGCTGTTTTCCGCCTTCCTCGTGGCGGTCGCGGGTGCCCTGGCTGCCTGGGAGAGGCGAAGGGCGTATCCCGCGGTCGCGGCGGCGGTGCTCCTCGGGGTGCTGGCGGTCGGGTTGCTCGCCAATCTGTCTCCCAGCCTGGTGCACATGGCGGAACATGGCCACGACGTCGAGGCCACGGTGCGCCTTCCCTCCGATGCGGAGATCTTCGGGTTGAAGGTGGTCCAGTTGATCTTGCCCGTCCCGCAGCATCGGTTGCGGGCGCTGGCCAGGCTGATGAACGCCTACGCCAAGGGGCCCCTGGTCAACGAGAACAGCGCGGCCGCCCTGGGGTTGGTCGGAGCGATTGGCTTCTTGTTGCTCCTCGCGGGCCTGTTTCGGCCTCCGAGGTCGGCAAGATCCGCAGGACCGGCAAGATCCGCAGGACCAGCAGGACCGGATGTCCTCCCGGATCTCCTGTCACGCCTCAACCTCGCGATGGTGCTGCTTGGAACCATCGGAGGGTTTGGCTCGCTGCTGGCCATCCTGGTCTCCCCGATGATCCGCGGCTACAACCGGGTCAGCGTCTTCATCGCCTTCTTCTCCCTGGTGAGGGTGGGAATCGCCCTCGACCGGATCCGTGACCGTCCTTGGCCGGGCCTCGGTGGGCGCCGCCTGGCCACGCGGTGGATCGGGAGGGCGCTGCTGGCCCTGGTCGCGGTCCTCGCGATTCTGGATCAAACGACGGAAGCCTTCGTTCCCCCGTACGCCCGACTGAAGGCGGAGTATCGGCAGGACGAGAGGTTCATCCACGGCGTCGAGCAGTCCCTGCCACCGTCGAGCATGGTCTTTCAACTTCCCTATCTGCCCTTTCCCGAAGGGTGGAACGTCGGGATGTCGAGCTATGCTCTGCTGACCCCATACTTGCATTCGCGCACCCTGCGCTGGAGCTTCGGGGCGATCCGTGGCCGGGCCACCGACCGCTGGCAGAAGGACATCGCGCTGCTGTCGCCCGGGGAGCTGGTGCAATCGCTGGCCGCCGCCGGCTTCTCCGCGATCTACATCGACCGCGCGGGGTACCCGGATCGCGCCGCGGTCCTCGAGGACAACCTGACCGAGATCCTTCGGCTGCGGCCGCTGGTGAGCCCAGATGAGGGGATCGCGGTCTTCTCTCTGGTCGAGTGGACGCGCCGCTATCGAGAGACCTTCACCGCCAAGGAATGGGCGGACACGCGCGAGGCCGTCCTGCACCCGGTCGTGCTGTCGCTCTGGCCGCGCGGTTTCTCGGAGCCCGAGTCCTGGGGGGGCAAGATCTGGCGATGGTCATCGGGCAACGGGGTCCTGTCCCTGGTCAACCTGTCGGATCGGCCGACCACCATCAGGATCGACATGTTCATCTCCACCGCCCAGCTGGAGCCGTCCCGGTTCACGGTGACCACCGGGCACGAGGTCGAGTCCTTCGAGGTCGGCGCCAAGGGCAGGGTCTACTCGAAGGAGATGACCTTGCTGCCGGGGGCGACCGAGCTTGGTCTGTCCTCGGACGCCAAGCCGGTGGCCGTGTCCGGCGATCCCCGCACGCTGGTCTTTCGCATCGAGGGGTTTCAGAAGCGGGTTCCTTGAAGGGGGTCATCCGTCGCCTCGGTCGCGACGACGCCGGCGCAGATCGAGACCGATCGCGACCAGATCCCGTGCGGTGCGGGTCATGGCCCGGACCTTCAGCTTCGAGCCGGCCACGTCGCGCCACTCGACCAGGGGCACCTCGAGGAAGCGCCCGAGCTCCAATCCGGGGGCCGCCTTCCCACCGACGAGGAGCCGTCCCAGCAGCTCCACGTCGAAGGCCCACAGGGAAAGAAAGCGTTCCTCCAGGGCCGCCTCGAAGGCTGGCGTGCGCCGGAACAGCTTGGCGCCGCACTGGGTGTCGTAGACCCGCACCTGAAGGAGCAGCGAGGCGGCGGAGGCGAAGATGCGTCCGAGGTAGTGACGGATGGGGTTCCGTTGAATCGTGCTGCCGAGGCGCAACAACCGACTGCCCATCACGACGGCGGCGTCGGTCTGGCGGATGGTCTCGATGAGGCGGATGAGCTCGGGGATCGGCGTGGACAGGTCCGCGTCGAAGTACCCGAAGAGCTCGACCGGCTCCCTCAGCGCGCGCAACAACCCCTGGCGGACGGCCTCGGCCTTTCCGCCGTTGCGGGCCAGGCTGATGGCCGCGATCCTCCGAGGGCGAGCTCGGCTCAACGCCAGCAACCGAGACGCGGTCGCGTCCTCGGAGCCGTCGTCGACGAGGATGAGATGCACGCCCGGATCACCGTCGACCAGCCGGAGCAGCGCCCCGTCGTCGAGCCGCTCCGCTTCGTTGAAGCAGGGGACGACCAAGGCGACGTCCGTCAAGGGGTCGCCCCGCGGCAGAGCGCCCAGAAGCTCAGTCCCGGCAGCGACCACCTGAGCCGAGCGCCCTGGTGCGAAAGGAAGTTGTCCGCCCACAGCAGGCCATCGACGGCGCTCGTCATGATTTCCCCCGCCCGCCACTCGCCGAGGTGCGCCGAAGGTGGCACCCGCCGGCCGATCCGGCGCGCCGCCGATTCGCGCAGAGCCGTCAACATTCGAGCGAGGAGGGGGCCGTGGAACAGGCCGCCGCACCTGACGATCGCCAGGTGTCCCTGCTCGAGCAATTGGCGGCAGGCGCGCGGGGCATAGCGCCGGAAGTGTCTCAGGTCCACGTCATGCTGGGTGAAGAGGAGCGGCCAGGCGGGAACACTCACCAGCACCGCCCCTCCGGGCGCCAGGTTCTCGGAGACGATCTGGTCGAGGAACCCCCGGTCATCTTCCACGTGCTCGATCACATCGAGCAACAGGATGAGCTCGAAGCGCCGCTGGGGGCGGGAGGCGGAGAAGCTCAGGGAGGACGTGCGCAGGGAGGCCGAAAAGCGCGCGATCTCGTCGCCGGTGTAGTGCGGATCGAAGCACACCCCGCTGCTCCCTCGGGGCATGCACGCGAGCACCTGGGACGCCAGGTATCCGTCGCCCGCCCCGACGTCGAGCACAGCGGCCGGCTCGTCGAGCAGACCTTCTCGCTTCAGCGACTCCCGAAAGAAGCGCGCCCGCGCCACCTCCCAGGGGTGACGGCGAAACAGGTGTCGAGGTACCTCGCGCAGATCCATGCTGGAGACCCGGGTTCGAAGGGCGCAGACCTCTACGCCCTGGCCCAGGCGAGGGGCGCGTCACGCTACAAGGTTCGCCCGGGATGCGCAACGGCCGGGTCGGGCGGGGCTCGGCTCCCGAGCGCCCGGGATTTCGAGTGCGAGCTCGAGTGGGGGTAGCGGGTCGGGCTGTGCATGAAGGCGAGGTCCCCTCCTATCCCCTCGCCCCGCGAAGCGGGGAGAGGGGCCCACTCTTCCGTGGAGGACGTGGGGCTCGCCGCCTGAGCAGCATGGCGGCCAGGGCGAGGCACGCGATGAGGCGGCGCTCTTCGCGTCCGGCCGAGTCCGGGGTGAGGGGGCCGGCGGAGCTGCAGCCTGCGGCGGTGGGCCGCGAGATCGTCTCCGAGCCGGCGTCGGGCGTCGCGGCACCGGTCGCCGTGGCGCCAGCGACGCTGGGGCCGGTGTCGGTGTCGGCGGCGGGGGCGGCGCAGATCTCGGGCCCCCACAGACCGAGGTCGACCATCCCGGCACAGGCTCTGGCACACGCGGCGGCCACACAGGGCTTGATGCGGTCGACCTGTGCGTAGCGGAGCATCGGTCTCCAGGTGGCGCCGTCGTCCGTCGAGGTCGCCAGGGCGAATCCGTCGACCGAGTCGTCGGCCGCCGCATAGAGGACCCCATCGCGCTCGGCGAGGCCGCGCAGATGAGGGGCGCCCTCCCAGCGCTGGAAGGAGGAGCCGCCGTCGCCCGAGCGTGCTCCCGTCGACGACCCGTCCGACGAGGTGCCGGCCACCAGGATCGTGCCGCTCTTCCGGCGCAGGAACCCGGTCAGCATGCCGCTCACCGAGAAGGCGGCGCGAAAGGTCCGCCCGCCGTCCGACGACACCGCCAGCGCCTCGCCACCCGACGCCTGTCCGAGGCGCAGGAATATCGTACCGGCATCGCTCGGGTCGACCGCCACGATGCGCACCAGCCCCGGTCCGAGCATCGGCTCGACGTCGACCGTGGTCCAGGTGGCCCCGGCGTCGTCGGATCGGGCAATCGCCGCGTGGCTTGGCGCCGTGTACGAGGCCAGGTAGAGGACGCGCGGATCGCTGGCCGCCGATTCGATGCCGAGCAGGCCCACCTCGCCGGAGGCACGAAAGATGGGCGCACCGAAGGTCGCGCCGCCATCCTCGGAGGCATAGGCGAGCTGGGGCAAGCCCATGTCCTGATCGTCCCGCACCCCGATGGCGAGCGCCCGCTCGGGGGCGGCCGGGTTCACGAAGACGTCGGTGACGTTCACCTCGGTGATCGCCCCCGATGCCCCCGACCAGGTGCACGAGTCATCGTCGGAGCGAACGACTCCCCACAGCGAGGTGGCCACCGTGCGTCCCGGCACGCCGACCTGGTAGAACCGGCCCTGGGTGAGCAGGGGCGTCTCGCAGGACCATTCCCAGGTCTTCCCGCCGTCGTCGGTGGCGATGAGCCCGAAGTTGGTCGCCAGCGTCACCTGGTCGGGTCGCCCCGCCGGCAGCAGGACTCGGCTCGAATCGGGGAAGGCCCCATCGGCCAGGGCCGGTGGCGACAGGGCCAGATTCAACGAGATGGTCCAGCCGAAGGTCCACCCCAAGCTCCAGCTGAAGGTCCAGCCGAGGGTCAGCCTGATGACCGCGAGCCAGGTCCAAAGGGAGCGGCCACGCGGCAAATGAGGCATCGCCGCGCTCATCACATGCGGCAGCCCTTCTTCGCGGCGGCGTAGGGGTAGACGGTGATGAAGTCGAAGCACATCTCATCGGTGGTTCGGGTGCCGAAGGAGACCGGGGAGCTGGTCGGGTTGTCGTAGAAGCAGGTGGTCTTCAGGGTGTCGCTCGGGAGAACCTGGCGGCGCGGCGTGATGGCGTAGTGCTTCTGATTGTCGAAGCTCCACGACCCGAGGGGGATGTTCGACAGATCCCCCATGTCCGTGCCGCCACGCATGTGGGTGGTCGTGAACCCGGTCCCGAGCAGGTGCATGTGCGGGGACGTGCCAATGATGGTGATGGGGGTCTTGCCGTCGGTGGCCAGCCCTCCCGTGCAGCTGGCGCTCACCGGATAATCACTGGCCTTGGCCGGGATCGAGAAGAACCCTGGCCCGAGGGTGACGATGCCAGCCTCGTTGGTGCGGGGCATGGTGGTGCTGCAGATGGCGACGCCGCTCGCGTCCGCCCCGTCTGCGTAGCGCTGGTTGTTGTAGTGCACCTGGAGCTGGAAGTAGGGGTAGTCCAGCTTCAGGCCGACGTCCGGGTCGAGCACGGCGTTCTGTCCGCCCGGGGCCCAGCCGGTGACGTGGACCGCGGTGGCCGAGGGCGCCACGCAGTTCGCCTGGATCGCGCCGTCGCCGACGCTGGTCGTGCTTCCGAAGAGGATCCAGTGATGGATCACCCGAGAATCGTCGATGATCGGGGCGAAGGCGGTCGCCTGCTCGCCGGCCGCGAACGGCGACTTGAAGTTGAAGCACACGTACGCGTCGTTGGTCGGGTCGGGGACCGGATACTTCGTGGTGGTCGAGCCGGGGGCGTGCGCCGTGATGATGTGGCTCGGCGTGCAGGGCAGGAATTGCGGCCCGACGCCGGTCGCCGTCGCTTCACCGCCAGTTTGCCCGGCAGCTCCGGACGGCCCGCCGCCCGTCCCGCCGGGCGTGCCCCCGGTCCCGGTCGAGACGCCGCCGCCGCCGCCGGTGCCGCAGGCGACCGTCGACGACGGGGCGCCGGCCGCAAACCAGGCGTCGAGGACCGCGAGCTCGCCGCCCGTCCCGGTGGTGAGCGCCGGCTGTCCGTTCGGCGGCATCGGGGTCGGGGCACTCGTGGTGGTGGCGTGGATCCGGGTGCGCATCATCTCCCAGACCTTCGAGGACGGCTGGGATCTGGCGGGCGCCTGCGTGTCGGCGTACGTGACGAGGGACATGGTGGCGCCGTACTGCGGCGTGGCGCCATGACAGAGCTGGCACTTGGCTTTGAGGACGGTGGCCACATCGCAGGGCAGGCCCCCCCCGTTGCCCGTCCCTGCGGTGGAGGCGACCTGGGGCCCCCCGGATGGTCCCGCGCCGCCTCCAGTGTCGACGGTGGTTGCCGTCGCTCCTCCACTGCGAGGCTGGGAGATCTGGCCGACCGATCCTCCGGTCGCGCCGGTTCCCGAGCCCGAGGCGCCAGGGACGCCGCCGTTCATGCACGAGGTCGCGAGGGCGAGCGGAATCACGGGGACGAGGAGGACGGGGAGCGTGGCCACGAGGAACCGGTTCATGCGCAGGCCTCCTTTGCGACTCTGTGGACGACGACCAGCTCCAGAATGCAACCGTGATGCCGCGCGCGGTGCCGCGTCGAGGACACCGAGCGACGGCAGATCGTGCAGGATCGATGGGGCGCGCGAGGTTGCATTCAAGCAAACCCTGCAAGGGTGCAAAGTCGCAAAGTCCCATGCAGGCGTCGGGAGACCGGCTATCATCTCCACCAGGAGATCGCGATTCGCCAAGAGATCATATTCTCCGTCCTCTCTTCCTGTTTTCGCGCACTTCTTGGCGCGCTGGTGCTGACGGCGTGTGGCGGCGGCGCTGCGGCGACCTCCTCCGTGCAGGACGCCGCTTCGACGACGGATACCGCAGGAGCATCAGGGGGAGCAGGGGGAGCAGGAGAAGGAGGAGGAGGCGCGCCCGGTGCCGACGCTGGGGCGACGGGCGGGGCGGGCGCAGCCGCCACGGCCGGGGGCCCGTTCGTCCCAGCGCCGCACCAGACCCTGCCGCAGGTCATCAACTCGGGCGGCCCGGTCGTCACCGCTCCGAAGGTGCTGCCCATCCTGTACACGGGTGACACGGGAGCGTCAGATGTCGGGGCCTTCTTGCAGGAGTTGACCCGCACGACGTACTGGGGCGAAACCACCTCCGAGTACGGCGTCGGTCCGCTCACCGTGCTGCCCACCGTGACCTTGTCCGAGGTGGGGCCGCCCGTGATCTCGGACGCCGAGCTGCAGGCGATGCTGATCGAGAGCACCTCGGGTGCGAACCCCGCCTTCGGTGCCGCCGACCCGAGCACCATCTACATGTTCGCGCTGCCCTCCGGGACGATCGAGAGCGATACCCAGGGCGCCTGCTGCACCGACTTCGACGGCTACCACTCCGAGACGACCGGAGGACCGATCGCGCTCCCCTACGTGGTCGCCTGCGCGTGCCCCGGGGTGGGAGGCGGGGCGGACAGCGCGCTGCACCTGCGGACCATCGCCATCAGTCACGAGCTGGTCGAGACGGCCACCGATCCGTTCCCCCACACGACCCCGGCTTTTCTCGGGGCGGATCACGATCACCTGGTCTGGAGCTCGGTCACGGGCGGCGGCGAGCTCGCGGACATGTGCGTCCTCAACGAGGATGCCTTCTTCATCCCCCCCGGCTCGCAGTACATGATCCAGCGCTCATGGTCGAACGCGGCTGCCGAGGCCACCGCCGAGCCGTGTGTTCCGACCCGGAGCGCGGGGCCCTACTTCAACACGTTCCCCGCGCTCGGCCCGGTCTCTTACACCGTCAGGCTCGGCCGCCCGTTCACCACGCAGGGGATCAAGATACCGCTCGGAACGACCCTGACGATCCCCCTCAACCTGTACAGCTCGGCTGACACGGGGGCCGACTGGACCGTCCGGGTCTTCGACGCGAACGAGCTCAAGAACGGGTCGTCGAACCTGTCGCTGTCGCTCGACAGGGCCACCGGCCACAACGGTGACACGATCAACCTCACCATCACGCCGCACACGAAGGATGCGATGCTCGGAGGGGAAGCCTTCCTCCTGTTCTCGGAGCTCGGCACGCCGCACTCGGGCACCTTCCGGAGCAGCACGATGGTGGGACTCGTCACCAACTGAGCCGTGAGCCAGAACCGGAAGACCGACCATGGTGGCGGCTGCCGCGACGGGCTTGACGCCGTCGCCGTTCGAGCTTCCCAGCTCTTCCGTGGGCGGACTCGCTCGTCGATGACTGGAGCCGATCGGCGATGGCACGCGCGGATCACGAGCCGCGGTTGCGACGAGAGCCCACGTGTCGGCGCTGTCGCACGACCGGCGGCTTCCTCGACGCCATCGGCGTGCGGCGGCGGGCAGATGCGTCAACCGGGCGGCGATCAGAAAAGCTCTGGGCCTTCACTGCGCGGTGGCGGTGTACTGGGTCGCCGCGTTCGCCGTCAGCACCAGGACTCCCGGGGAGAACGTCACCGGGGTGTCCGTGCCGAGGACGAGCGGGGTCACGACGACGGGATCTCGATCCGCCACCAGCTGCGCGGTCACCGCCGCGCCCGCGTCCACGCGGATGCTCTGCACGCCATCGCCGAGCACCTCGTAGATCAAGCCGTAGGGTGCAACGGTGCCGGTGGTTCGAGCGCCAGCGGCGAGCGTCGCGCGCAACACCGGCGGATTGAAGTCCATGCTCTTGAAGCCCCAGCCGCGTGCGGGGTCGTCCAGGTAGAGGGCGACGGCCATGTCCAGGAACAGCTCGAACCCGGTCTGGGTGTGCCCGGTCGAGACCAGCGCGGCGTCGATGCCGTCCCAGCCGTTGGCGGGTTCGCGGGTGATGGCGCGCATCAGATCCGGCCCCCCCTGCTCCCAGAGGTAGCTGCCGAACACCAGCCCGGCGCCATAGTTGAACTTCGCGATGCTGTTCGAGCCCGGGCCCCAGTCGATGTTCGGCTTCTCGAGAAAGCTCGTCAGCCAATCGGGATCCCCGTACCCGTTCACGGTCATGGCGGCCTCCGCCATCGATTCGTCGACCCAGACCGTCTCGTCCATGTCGTACCCGTGATGAATTGCGTGAAAGGACTCATGCGCGGCGATTCCCAGCGACTTGTCTCCGTCGAGCGCGTCGAGCAGCGTGCCGTCCATGTGCAGGGCGAGGGTGTCGCACCAGCTGCACAGGTAGCCTTCGCCCGCGCCGCTCGTGTCGATCACGAAGATGTCGATCTTGCCGTCGCGCAGCTTCGCGCTCGGCAGATCACCGAAGACCAGCTCGTCCGTCGGCAGAGCGCCGAGGTCCGGGCGATAGCTCTTGGCGCTGCCGAGGAGCTCGTACCGTTTCATGAAACCGTCGACCTCCGCCTGGCTGACGTTGGTTCCGAACAGAGCATCGGCGACATACACGCGAGTCTGCGTGCCCTCGGCTCGGCAAGTCGCGGACACCGGATTCAGCTGATGGGTCTTGCCGTCGTACACCATGGTGCTGGCGGTTTGCCCGTAGCAGGGCGAATGGCTGTAGTCCGGGGCCACGGCCGCGCCTCCGCCCGCGCTCGCCCCCCCTGCGCTCGAGGCGCTCCCGCCTGGGCCGGCGGCAGCCCCGCCCACGCCGCCCGCCCCTGACTCGAGCGACTGGCCGCCGCACCCTGCGGTGCCCAGGAGCGCGGCCAAGATCGGCACCAAGATCGGCACCAGGTTCGGGGCCAGGAACGCCAACGCTGACCGGACGTCCATGCCAGCTCTCATGGCCCGCCATATTACGCCCAATGCCGGCCGATCAAGAGGTCTCGGGCCTGGGACTCCCGAACGGACGAGGAAGGAGGAAGAAAGGCCAAGGGTGCAGGGTGCAGGGCGAAAGGAAGGAAACGCTGGCACCCGCGGGTCGATTGCGGCACATTGATTGCTTTCTGAACGCTTTCTGAACGATTGAACGAATGGATCGGAAACGAATGGATTGGAGCGGTGAGGAGCAAACCATGTCCGACGCTGATCAGATCAAGCCCAAGATGCCCGTCGTCTGTTCCGAGGACGGCCAGTTCGCCGTGGTCGACCGCCTCCAGGGGCGTGACCGAATCAGGCTCGAGCGCGACAGCAACGGCCAGCACCACTCCCTACCCACCAGCTGGGTGACCCGGGTCGACGACAAGGTGCACCTCGATCGATCCGCTGCCGAGGCCATGCAACAGTGGCGGACGGAGGAGCCGGACGGCATCGCGACCAGCGACACCGAGACCGGCTCCAGCCTCTGACGCCCCCCTGAGTCGACGCCGGCGTCACCCCTCCGACGGGTCGCTCGGGGACCGGACGATGTACCTTTTCGAAGGCATTCGGAAGGAAGACGTCACTGGAAAGGAGCGCCTGGCGCGCGGACGGCGGGGCAATCCCGCGCCCTCCTCGAGGAGTCCGACGGGCACGGCGAATGCAGCTCCTTGGGGCACAGCCGTCGTGGGCTGGTCATCGCCGTCACGGAGGTTTCATGTCCGAGAAGAGCTCCAAAAAGAAGCGCCACTCGTCATTGCCCCACCTGCGGGGGAAGCTCTCGGCGTTCAACATCAGCCCCAAGGGTCACATCGAAGGGGCGATCGTGGAGACCGCGTCTGGGTCGATCCAGATCAACTTTCCCAAGCACGAGGCCGAGGCGCTGGTCCGTGCGATGCGGGTGGGTGCCGAGATCGATCTCGAGGCCGACTTCGAGACCGATGAGGGCGACCACCCGGTCTACCTCGCGGCCAGGAACGGGGCCGCCGAGTCCGAGGCGAGCGGCACGGTGGTGCGACTCAACTATGCTCTCCACGGCGAGGTCAATGGTTGCCACCTGGACGACGGAACCTTCGTCCACACCAAGCCGGACGGGGCCCGGAAGTACAAGCTGCGCGTCGGGGAGCGGGTGAAAGCCACGGGTGAACGGCGCACCGGCACGGACGCCGTGGTGCTGGAAGCCCACGCGGTGGAGCGCCTGGCAAGAGGCCAGGCGAGAGGCCTGGCGAGAGGCGTGGCAAGAGGCGAGGCAAGGGGGGCAAGAGGCATGGGGAAGGGCCCGGCGAACGGGCGTGCGAGAGCTTCCCGGACCTGATCGCGCGCCACGCGCCACCGCCCTGCTGGGACCCGGCTCGCCCGGTCCTCCGATCTCCGACGCTCCCGCCATGGCACACGTGGCTCCGTCCCGAGGAGCGCTGCGGGGGCTCGACGGCCTCAACTTTCTTCTTGCCGACGTCCAGACCGGTGTCGGTCCATTCCTGGCCATCTATCTGGCGGGCCGCCGCTGGGATCAGCAAAGAGTGGGGTCTGGCGCTGACGGTTGGCGGCGTCGCCGGGATCCTCGCCCAGGTGATCGCCGATCTGACGCGCGGGACGGGGGCGCTTCAACCTCACGCTCGGAGCCGTCAGCACCGCGGTGGGGATCGGCGCCTCTCTCAGCCAAGGCATCGCCGGGAGCATCGCGCACCACCTCGGCTCCCACGCCGGCTTCCTCTTCCTGGCGGCCGTGGCGGCGGCCGCCCTCGGCATCGTCGGCATCTTCATGCCGGAGACCGGCACGCCCCGTGCCGGTGCCGGTGCCGCTGGCGTTGGCTCCCCGCCCGGCGCTTCGACCCCCGGCGCGGGCGGGTAAGGACCCGGGGCAAAATGAATCATGCAGTTCTGGCTGCGGAGGCGTCCGGCTGGGGAGGCGCGAGGAGGGCGAATACCCGTCGGTATGTAACCGACGAGCAACGAAGCCGGCCGGAATGGATCCGCGGCCAGACTGCCTGAGAAATTTTGCCCCGGGTCCTGAGGACCCGCTCAGCGGATGGCCGCGCGGGGGGCCGACGGTGTCGATCGGGGTCGCGTGCCCCCCGGCCGCTTCGAGTCACCAGGCTTGGCGATGGCCGTGTGGCTGCCCGCCAGGCCGGCCTTGAACTTCTTGCCCTTGATGCGACCGGCGCCGAGGCGCTGGATCGCGCGATCGGCGCTGTCCCTGGCAATCGCCACGTAGGAGAACCGATCGTGGATCTCGATCTTGCCGACCTCGGTGCCCTGGAAGCCGCCGGCCTCTCCGGTGAGCGCGCCGAGGATGTCACCGGCGCGCACCTTGTCCTTGCGGCCGCCCGAGATGTACAACGTCACCATGGGGGCGCCCGTCGACAGGGACGGTCCCCGTTCGTCGGCGCGGTCGCCACCAGCCGAGGGCGGCGACGCGCGATGCTCGAGCGGCGACCCGATCGTCGCCTCGATCGCCTTCACCTTGGCGCGGTCCTGGGGTCCGACCAGGGACACGGCCATCCCCGCCTTGGCGGCCCGGCCGGTGCGGCCGATGCGATGGACGTAGATCTCGGGCTGAAACGGCAGCTCGAAATTCACCACCAGATCCAGCCCTTCGATGTCGAGGCCGCGCGCCGCGACGTCGGTCGCCACCAGCACCCGAAGGCTGCGGTTTCGAAATCTCGCCAGGACGAAGTCGCGATCCTTCTGGTCCAGATCGCCGTGCATGCCGGCGCAGCTGACCCCCGCCGCCACCAGCGCCTGCGCGATCCGGGCGACGGTCGCCTTGAAGTTGCAAAAGACGATCGCCGATTCGGGTGAGGTCGTCCGCAGCACCGCCAGCAGCAAGTCCAGGCGGCGCTGGTCGTCTCCTGCCACGTAGGCCACCTGGCGCAACTCGGCCCGGGAATCCTCGGATGGACCGATGGTCAGGCGCTCGGGATTTCGCTGGTGCGCCCTGGTCATCGCGTCGATCGATCGCGGGAAGGTTGCGGAGAAGAAGACCGTCTGACGCGGGGTCGGCGCGCCGCCGAGGAGCTTCTCCACTTCCGCCCCGAACCCCATGTCCAGCATCCGATCGGCTTCGTCGACCACGATCGTCGCGACGCCGCCGAGATCGAGCGAGCCGTGGTTCAGGTGATCGAGGGCGCGACCCGGAGTCGCGACCACCACATGGGCGCCCCGGCGCAGCTCCGCCAGTTGCGGATTCATCGGCTGCCCACCCGCCAGGATCGTGACCTGCAGCCCCGCCTCGCGCCGCCCGAGCTTGCGGAGCTCGCGCGCCACCTGCGCGCACAGCTCGCGCGTGGGACACAGGATCACGGTCTGGGGGTGTAGGCGTTCATCCAGCTTCAGCCTCTGGAGGACCGCGAGGGCGAAGGCCGCCGTCTTGCCGCTCCCGGTAGCGGACTGTCCGATCAGGTCGCGCCCCGCCAGGAGCAAGGGGATCGCCTGGGCCTGGATGGGCGTGGGCGTCACGAAGCCGAGCTCGGCCACAACCTGACACAGGCTGGCAGAGAGACCGAGCGCGGCAAACCCGCCATCAACGCTGGCAGAGCCATCCGCGCCGGGAGATCCAGGCAGGGCCGGGGTCGTCATGGGGACGGCAGATAGCAACTGCCGGGGGAAAGTCCACCTATTTCGCCGCCCCGAACCTCCGGCCTTCGCGGCCCCACGGTTCGGACAGAGGGTTGGGAGCGGACCGTCACGCGTTCACGGCCACGGTCACCGAGGCGGTGAATCCACCGGTGGCGATCCCGGTCAGGGGCTCCGGCGCTGCGGGAACGGCGCGCCGACATCGAACCCCTCACCGAGCGGGCGCCCTCGGCCGACCCGGCGTCCGCCTGACCGACGATGCCCGCCGGGGCCCTCGCCGAGGCCGCCTGGCCCGGCAACGTCCTCGAGCTCGCCAAGTGCTCGATCGCAGCGTGATCCTGGCCGAGGGCGACGCCATCGCGGCCGAGGATCTGGCCGTCTGGTCCGAGGGCTTCCGGTGCCGCGGGTGAACCCGCGCCCGTTCCGCGGGCTCGCTCCCAGGCGCGGGCCCGGACGCCGACGCCGGGGCGGGTGCAGGGTGCGGGAGCCTACGGGGGGACATCGCGCCCGGCGGGGTTCCCTGGGGCGCGGTGGGGGCGCGGGTGCGGGCCCCGACCACCGTGTGCGAGCTCGAACGGGCGGCCATCGTGGGTGCCGTCGCCGCCACCGGGGGCAACCCGCCGGACGGCCGCCGGCTCGGGATCGGCCTGCGCACCCTCTACGAGAAGCTCAAGAGCTACGACCTCGGCTGACCCGGCGGCCAGCAACTGCCGGGGGAATCCGGACGGCCACTTCTCAAAGGCAGAGGACACCGTCCGCCGCGCATCGGCCGCTGCAGCAGGGCCCCATGAAGCAGGGTGTTCCGGTTGGCTGGCAGCAGCCAAACTGGCCACATCCCGGCGACTGGCACCGACCGGCTGGACCGCATTGAAATGGCGCGCAGCACGACCCGATCGTGGAGTCACAGCTGCTGCCGAGCGATGCGCATTGCGGTACCGCGCAGACTCTCTGCTGGCACGTCAGCCCGGAGCAACACGACACGCCCGGACCACACGGGGAGCCCACTGGCCGGCACAGCTGATCGAGGCAGATGCCATTCACGCAGAGACTTCCTCCACAGCAAGGATCCGCAGAGTCGCACGTCACTCCGGGAAGGCCGCAGGTCGGTACGCATTCTCCGTTCGTGCACCGAAAACCAGTGCAGCACGAGGCGCTGTCACAGGACTCGTGGAACGTGGCACACGTTCCTCCGCAGACTCCGCCGGTGCAGGTTTCGCCTGAGCAACACGGGGTGGCGCCGCCACACGCCCCCTGGCTCGGTACGCACGCGGACGTTCCGGCGTCGCCGTCTCCGCTTGCATCCAGACGACCTGCGACACCGTCGAGCCCGTCTCCCGCGGCGTCGATCCGTGTATCTCGGCCGGCGTCGAGAAGGCCGACCGCCTCGTCTCCTGCGACGTCGGCGCGCGTGTCCCTGCTGGCGTCGAGAAGGCCGACCGCCCCGTCTCTTGCGCCGTCGGCCCGCGTGTCTCTGCTGGCGTCGAGAAGGCCGACCGCCCCGTCGCGATTTCCGGCGTCGGCAGCATCGGGTCCGCCGCCGCCGTCCTTGCGTCCGTGGCCCCGAGCGCAGAGCCCTCGCCCGTGCGCCGCATCAACGAGGCAGCGTTCACGCCTCCTTTCCGAGGGATAGGCGTGCTTGCAGCATTGCTTGGCCGCCGCTTCGTCAGATTGGCACAGCTCACTTTGTGCCTGATCAATCGCGGGCCCGTCCCCACACCCCACGACGACACACAGAACGACGCCCACGACAACCGACGGTCTCGACAAAGATCTGAGGTTCATGGTCACCCTCCGCTCTGTGTTGTGTGCGCATCGTGAACCGTGGACTGCGCCACGTCGTCGCCCTGCATTTTCCGACCCATGCCTTCGGTTCGCGTCGTGCCGGGCTGCTGGATGAAGCCATCGGTTAGCGGTGCAATATCTGCGCGACTGGTACCTGGCTCACGTAAGATTCGCGCTCCGGGCGCGGCCACGAGGTCCGGTGATGAGGCGTGAGCCGCGGCGGTACGAGAAGTAAGCCCACGCCCAGTCGAGGAGGACCAGGATGCGGTTGCGGAAGTCGATGAGGTAGAAGATGTGCACCAGGAGCCAGGTGGCCCAGGCCAGAAAGCCGCTCAGCTTCAGGCGTCCGACCTCGGCGACCGCCTGGCTGCGCCCGATGGTGGCCATCGAGCCCTTGTCGAGGTATCGAAAGGTGCCCCGGGGCCTGCCGGCCAGGCCGCCCGCGATCTGTCGCGCCACGAAGCGCCCCTGCTGCATCGCCACCGGGCTGACGCCGGGCAGCGGGTGTTCGGTCCCGGCAGGGATGAAGGTCGCCGCGTCACCGATCACGAACACCTCGGGACGTCCCGGCAGCGAGCAGTCTGGTTCGACCCGGGCCCTCCCCGCTCGGTCCACCTCGAGGCCGCTGCGCGGGAGCAGGCCAGAGCCACGCACACCGGCGGCCCACAGGACGGTCGAGGCGAGGATTCGCTCGCTCGCGCCCGTCGCTCCCATCGCCTCCACGCCGTCCGCGTCGATGGCGGTGACCCGCGTGCCGGTCCGCACCTCGACGCCCATCCTCTCGAGGCTCGCGACCGCGCGCGCGCTCAGCGTCGCATCGAAGGTCGCGAGGATGCGGGGGCCGCCCTCGAGCAGGATGACCCGCGTGGCGTCCGAGCGGATGGCGCGAAAATCCTTGGCCAGCACGAAGGTGGCGAGCTCGGCGATGGCCCCCGCCAGCTCGACCCCGGTGGGACCGCCCCCGATGACCACGAAGGTCAAGTGACGGCGCTGGCGCTCGTGATCGGGCTCGCGCTCGGCGTTCTCGAAGGCCACCAGCACGCGCCGGCGGATCTCGATGGCCTCGTCGATGCTCTTCAGTCCGGGTGCCACCAGGGCCCATTCGTCGTGACCGAAGTAGCTGTTCTCGGCGCCGGGCGCCAGCACCAGGTAGTCGTAGTCAATCGCTGGACCATCGGCCATCTCCACCCGTCTGGCGTCGAAGTCCACCCGGCTCACCTCCGCCAGCAACACCCGCACGTTCTCCTGGTTGCGAAACACGGCGCGGATCGGGACCGCGATCTCGCCCGGTGACAGGCCCGCCATGGCCACCTGGTAGAGCAGGGGCTGAAACAGGTGGTGGTTGACCCGATCGAGGAGCGTCACCAGGACCGGGGCCCGCGCGAGCGCGCGGGTTGCGGCCATGCCGCCGAAGCCTCCCCCGATCACCACGACTCTCTTTCGGAGCTTGCCCGTCATCGCAGACCCAGCATACGGCATTCATCCCGATGGGATCGATCTGGCCGTCGGTCGTGCAAGGGGATCCATCGTCGTCGGCGTGGAGCGGCGTTCCGCCTCGACGAGGGTTGACAGGTGTCCGTGACCCGAACCGCCGTCTTCGTCTTCCCGACGGCCGAGTCCCGCCGCCCGAGGTCCGACTTACCGAATGGCCCTCGCCGGTGTGGCCTGCAGACGGCGCCAGACGCCGTACGAGAGTCCCCAGAGCACGCCGGTGGCGGCCGCCCAGCCCCACGCCTCCGGGCCGTCGCCCACCGCGAGGTGGGCGAGGACCGCGGAGCCGAGATCGATGGCGAAGCCGGCGTAGGCCCACTCCTTGAGCCGCGCGGGCACCGGCGCGAGCAGCAGCACCACGCCGAGGAGCTTGGCCCACGAGAGCTCCACCCGGAAGTAGGCCGGGAAGCCGAGGTGGGTGAAGGCCGCCGCCACCTGCGGCAGGCGCAGCTCCGCGTAGGCGGTGAAGCCCATCTGCAGGCAGAAGAGGGCTGTGACGATCCAGAAGCCGATGGCGCTCCCCTTGGTGCGCGGCATGCTCAACTCCGTGGGCGCGAGGGCCAAGCGGGGGCTTCCACGCCGAACTGGACGGCGTATTCGACCGTCAAGCGCTGCCAGCCGCCGAGCTGCAGGGCGACGGGGCCGACGATGCGCCCGATCGGCTGACCGGCGAGCCAGCGATCGAGCACGTCGAAGCAGACGTGCCAGCCCGCCGCGCCCCAGGAGATGAAGCCCCGATCGATGTTGTGCCAGAGCGTGAGGCGCGTGCCGCCGCCGCGCGGCTCGAGCTGCCAGCGGAGATCATTGCCTCCCCAGCTGTACTCGAGCAGCCGTGGGGCCTCGGCGCGGGTGACGTTCGTCTCGGAGACGGTCGGGCTCGGTGTCCCGACCGTCGAGAGCTTCACCGGCCCTGCGCTGCCAAGGTTTCGATCGGCGTCGAACGGGGCCCACTCGGACAGCTGCGCGGGCTCGGTGAGGGCCTGCCAGACCATCGCCGGCGGATGCCGGAGATCTCGGACCAGAACCAGCGTCCACTTCTCTCCGTCCTTCTCGACATCGGCTCCGGTCGCGGGGCCGGGCGCGTACTGATCACGGTGGCTCATGGCTTTGCTTCCTTCCTTCGGGGCTTTCGTTGACGTTTGGAGGTCTGGGGCTCTGGTGGTGGTTGGGGAGCTTGCGCCATTCGGTCGAGGTGGCGTTCGAGTGCATCGAGGTGGGTCGTCCACAGTCGCCGGAAGGGCGCCAGCCACGCATCGACCTCCATCAGAGGATCCGGCCTGAGCCGATACACCCGCCGCTGGGCCTCGACCCGCGCCTCCACGAAGCCGGCTTCTCGCAGCACGCGGAGGTGCTTGGACACGGACGTCTGCGGCAGGCGCAGCCGGCGCTCGATCTCGCCGACCGATCGCTCCGACGCCGCCAGCAGGCTGAGGATGGTCCGGCGGTTTGGCTCCGCGATGATCGCGAAGGCAGATTCCATGCAGCGTATATACGCGAACAAGCATATACGAGTCAAGGCAGATCGGATCTGGGACGGGGGTGGAGGTCACCCGAGCGCGTTCGGTGAGTTCGATGGCCGGCGGGCCCGGCGTTGGCCGCGCACGCGGACTGGCGGTTCGGCCGCCACGATCCGGTAGAGGCCGGCCTTCGTCTTCGGGTGCAGCCGAGGAGCCCCGTCGGTCAGCGCGGCGTGGGCCTGGCGTGAGACCTCTCGCTTCACGCGCACGAGGTCCTGCCAGATCTCGCCTTCGCGGCCGAGCGCATCGGCCGCGGCTTCGAGGTCGAACCGCGCCTCCAGGATCGCGGAGCGCGCGCCGATCACGCCGCCGCGCACCGTGGAGGCGATCCGGCGAAAGACGTCGCTGCCATGACGGTCGTAGTAAAGGACCGTGTGGGCCGTCGACAGGGAGCCGGCCCAGGGATACCGCCGCAGCAGCCAGCCCGCCGAGAGCTCGTCGAGGGCGCGATCGAGCAGAGCGGGCTCGTCGCCGCGCTTCGAGGGGACGGCCTCCTCGAAGAAGAGCCCGGTCCCGAGGACGTCGCCCTCCACCTGCCAGATCTCCCGGATGCCGAAGCGCTCGGGGGACTGGGCGACGAGCGCGCCGTGGGTGAGGTCGAACTCGCCGACGATGAACGCGGCCACCTGGTCCCGCCGCTCCTCGAGGAACCGCAGGGTCTCGAGCGCCTCGGCGTAGCTCTCGGTCGGGAAGCCCGTGAAGCACATCGCCTCGGCGGCGATCCCGGCGGACGCGAGGCGGTCGATCACCTCAGCGACCACCGCGACCGGCGCGCCCTTGTCGATGAGCCCGAGGACCCGCGGGCTCGCCGACTCGACGCCCAGGGCGCAGGCGACCGCGCCGCCGCTCCGCAGGGTCTTCGCCCGCTCCGCGGTCAGGTAACGCTCCGGCTTGAGATCGGTGGCCCACCGGAGGTTCAGCCCGGCGTCCGCCAGCGCCGCGGCCAGCTTGACGATGGTCCGCGGGGCGACGGAATCTTGCGACAGATAGAAGTGGCGCGTCTGGTGGCGCGCCGACAACGCCGACAGGTGGGCGACCACCGTCTCCACCGACCGCTCCCGGTAGCTGGCGGTGCCGACCTCGGCGAGGCCATAGTGGCAGAACGTGCACTTGCCCCAGTAGCAACCCCGGGTGGGATCGTAGGGCAGCGTGAGGTGGGGTGAGAAGTACTTGTCGAGGGCCAGACCTTCGAAGTCGGGCGAGGGGAGGTCGCGCATGTCCTCGCTGGCCTCGCCCGGGGTGAACCTGGCCCCCTGCAGCCGATCGCGGTGCACCAGGTTCGGGATGGCCGCCAGCGCGCGGGGATCCCCCGGCTGCTCGAGCGCGCGCAGCAGGGCGAGCAGCGTGTGCTCGCCCTCGTAGACCACCGCCGTATCGAAGGGCCCGAGCGCCGCCCGCAGCGCCGGCCCGCGCAGCCGGATCAGGAGCTGCGTGATGGCGGGGCCGCCGATGGTCAGGTGGACGCCCGGCAGCTCGCGGCGCAGCTTGTGGCCAAACGCGAACGCGGGCTGAAGCTGTCCCGGGAAGCACAGGGAGATCCCGACCACCCCGACGCCCGCCGCCCGCAGCCGCGGCGCCAGTTGCCCGACGACGTAGGCGTCGAAGGGATCTCGCTCGGGCTCCGCGTCGCGCGCGATCTCCTCGGGCGTGGTGAGGGCGAACGGGGTTCGATAGGCCGTGAAGTCGAGCTGCAGCGGCGTATGGGCGGCCGAGATCACCCGCAGGGCCGCATCCACCGTGTCGACCGCGCGCGCGTAGAGCTCGGGGTCGAAGAACCGCACCGGGTCACGCAGGATGGCCACCGCTTCGTCGATCCCGTCCGGCACCGCGTGGGCGTCGCCGCGCGCCTGCCACAGGGCGTGGTATTCGAGCTGCTGCCCGTGATCCAGCCACGGGCGGCGGTCCAGGCGTTGCAGCCGATCCTCGACGCGCTCGCGCAGGGCGGCCATGGGCGCGGTCCGCAGCAGGCCGTCGTACGCTTCGATGTTCGCATCGATGGGCAGCACGTCGACCGCGTGGGCGCGCAGGAAGCCGGTCAGCATCGGCACCGCCAGGTACGGCGCCGTCGGGTCGCAGCTCGGCGGGTAGACGAGGGCGATCTTGGATGCTGGCATGATCCGCGACTATACCCGCGCGGGCCCGATCCGCCTCACGGGGTCGCGAGGCCCTGTCCGGCCGCCGCCGCAGGTGCCCCCAGGCCAGGCCAGGCCAGGCCAGGCCAGGCGTGGCCTGGACGCATCGGTGGCTCGCCGCCCCGTTCTCGGGCAAGCTCACCTGGTGATGAGGGGTGAGCACCCGGTGATCCCACGGATCGGGGCCGCCTCGGGCAGCCCGGGCGGTCGACGAAAGGAGAGCATCCATGGCCCTAGCAGGGAAAGTGGACCTGGCCGGAGATGGGTTCTTCGCGCTGGTGGAGGTCCTGGAAGCCGCGAAGACCGGCTTGCCAGACGCCATCCCGTCGCCGCTCGATGACGATTTCAGCGAGATAGCCCGGGCCTATCGCAAGGCCGAACCTTGGCTGCGCGAGCAGGTGCGGGAACAGATACCGAAGGAGTACTGGCTTCCGCTGCTGCAACTCGGGGACCGGTGCGCGGAGTGGGCCATGGTCGACAAGGATCCCAGGCACCTCGAGGACGGTCTCACGGCCTATTGCCTGGAGGATTTCCGCTTCGACGCCCGCGAGAACCTGGTTCACCTGAGCCGCCTGTGGTACGCCGCGAAGATGTTGCACGCCGACACCGTGGGGATCTTCAACCAGGTCGGGCAAAGTGCCTCGCGGCGGGGACTGCAGGAGCTGAGCGACTTCTCGGCGCGGCCCGAGGACGCCAAATCTCCCTGGAGCATGGGCCTCGAGAAGTATCAGGAAGGGGGGCACGTCCGATTTCGCCGGCGCCACCCCAAGGGGGCCGAGTCGCCGATCGAATGAAGGTGAAGGCCCTGACCGGACCCCGGGTCCCAAGGACCCGCCGCGAAATGAGTCACCCGGCTGGCCGTCGATCCATCCCGGCCGGCTGCGTTGCTCCTCGTCGAACTACGCTCGGTATTGCTCCTCGTCGCGCCTTGCCGGCCGGGCGCCTCGACGGCCCTCCGGGCACCTGATTTCGCGGCGGGCCCTAACGGCGGGCGCTCGCCTGCTGCTCCAGCGCGGAGCCAATCCGCAGGGCACCGGGGTGCGAACGAAACAGGCGACCGGGCGGAAAGGCCCGATAGCCCGCGCTCTCGACCACCGAGGCGAACCACGCATAGTCGAGGCCGTCGTGCAGCTCGGCGACGACCGCGCCAATCCGTTCTCCGCAGCTCACGAGCGAGGGCAAGACCGATCGCTCCCCGCCCTCGACGTCCAGCTTGAGCAGATCGCAGTGCTGCATCCCTGCCTGGTCGAGGATGGTGGCGAGGGTCATGGCCTTGACCCGGCGCTGGCCGCCTTCACCAACGTGGTGGCCCCAGCTCGGTCCGGTGTCGTCGAACGAGACCTCGCCGTCACGGTCCCACACCGCCGCCTGAAGCAAGGTGCACGAGTCCCCGGCCCGCATGGATTCGGCTTGCCTGGTCAAGACCCGGAAGGCCTCGGGGTCCGCCTCGACGGCGACATAGCGAACGGGGTGGCCGCTCGACGCGCGGAGGAGCCAGGCCAGGAACACCCCGATGTTCGCCCCACAATCGAGGATCGAACGAAACGGCCAGCCATATTCGAACGCGTATTCCTGGCCCTGGAACAGCTCCCACACCACGGCCAGGTCGGTGGCGTCGGGTCGGAAGAGCAGGTCACCCCGCAGCCCCCGCAACCTCAAGTGGCCAAGCTCACCGCGGTCCGCACCGCGTGGACCACGGGACTTGAGCGCGCGCCAGGTGGCGACATCGCGACAGATGCCGAGCAGCCAGAGATTGTCTACGAGGCGACGCAGGACCCTGGACACGGGGTCACACTAGCATCAATCGACCCCGTCGGGTCACGCCCCGTCGGGCGTCCGGTCAATTGGCGGGCGCGGGCGCGGATGCCGCCACCGCGACCGCCGACGCCACCACCCGGACACATTGCTCGCGCCAGATGCCGAGGATGATCCGCGTGTGCAGGTCGGCGCGGACGTTGACGAGGCGGGCATCTGGCGCCGAGCTCGCGGCGGCCGACACCGCCTCGGCGTACCCACCTTCCCCCCACCCGCCACTGAGGAAGGCCGTGGCATAGGCGGTGTTTCCGGACTTGATGGCCGCCAACACCAACCCGACCGGCAGAGTCAGCGCCGACTGACAGGCCTCGCCGCGCACCTCGCGCGCGGGCGCCGAGCCCCCCGCGGCCTCGGACCGATACGACAGTGGACCAACCGAATTCTGATAGACGACGAGCGGCGGGAGCGAGATGGCGCCCGGTCCACTACCAGCGTAGGACGGATCGCGGGTCTGGCCGATGAAGGGCGCGCAGCCCGGGAACAGGCAGGCGATCACGACCACGGTCGACAGGGTGCGCATCTCGTCCCTCAACGGACCGCATAGCCCGTCACCCGCGTGCAGGCTTTGCTGTACACGAAGAGCACGTTGAACAACCTGGTGTCGGCTCGCACGTCGGCCAGCAGGCGCGCGCCCGCACGCTGCTTCGCGTCCTCGACGGCGGCCGCGTAGCCCCCGTCTCCCCAGGCGACGAGGCCGAGGATGGCTTGATTGCAGGCCTCTCCTTGCGCCAGGGCGCCGAGCGGTCCTTGCACCTCGTTCAGGGTAGGCGCCCGGTAGGACAGCGGCGTGTTGACGTTGGCGTAAACACAGCTGGTGAGCAGAAGTCCCATCAGGCTCAGACGGCGCATCGATATCTCCTCCGAAGGTCCAGGCCACACGCTCGACCGTCATGGTCTGGCTCCGCGGACCCGCCACGCAGCGCTTGGGAGTGCTCTTACATGCAGCGCGCCAGCGCGGTCAAGGCCGTTGACCCCCGACACACGAAAGGGGCCGGAGCGGAACACCGCCATCACGTCGCCATCGCATCGCCATCCTGGGATCGACGGACAGGGACGAGCATGTCAGAAATACCAATCGGCCTCGCCTCGGCCCCAGCTGGACGCACCCCGCAACCCGACGGAGGAGCTCTCGATGACAAGCACCGACTCTGCGCACCGGTCGACACCGAAATGGGCGAGCTCCCTCGGCTGGGGGGGCCTGGCGCTGGTGGGGGCGTCCTGTCTCGGCGTGGTGGCCCTGCGGCGCGGTGAGCCCATCAACGCCATCTGGCTGGTGACCGCGGCGGTGGCCGTCTTCCTGATTGCCTACCGGTTCTACGCCCGCTTCATCGCCGAACGGGTGCTGCGCCTGGATCCAGGCCGGGCGACGCCGGCCGTGCTTCAAAACGACGGCCTCGACTACGTCCCGACGCACCGGTGGGTGGTGTTTGGACACCACTTTGCCGCCATCGCCGGGGCGGGGCCGCTCGTGGGCCCGGTCCTGGCGGCGCAGATGGGGTACCTGCCGGGCACCCTGTGGATCTTGGTGGGCGTGGTCTTTGCCGGCGCGGTGCAGGACTTCATGATCCTGGCGCTGTCGCTGCGACACGGGGGGCGCACGCTCGGGCAGATGCTGCGCGAAGAGCTGGGGGAGGCGCCGGGGATCGTGGCCATGGTGGGCGTCCTCATGTTGATGATGATCGTGCTGGCCGTGCTCGCGCTGGTGGTCGTCAAGGCGCTCACCCACAGCCCGTGGGGGACCTTCACGGTGGCCTCCACCATCCCCATCGCCCTCCTCATGGGCGTCTATCTGCGCACCATCCGGCCGGGGCGCATCCTCGAGGTGTCGCTCATCGGCTTCGCCCTGCTCATCGCCTCGATCGCATTCGGGGCGCGGGTGGCGGCCTCGCCGGTGCTCGGGCCATGGTTCGACTTCGGTCCGAGGCCGCTGGCGTGGCTGCTGATCGGCTACGGCTTCTTCGCGTCGGTGCTGCCGGTCTGGCTGCTCCTGGCACCGCGCGACTATCTGTCCACCTTCCTCAAGATCGGCACGGTCGCGCTCCTGGCGATCGCCATCTTCGTCTCCGCCCCCACCCTGCAGATGCCGGCCCTGACCAGGTTCATCGATGGCACCGGCCCGGTGTTCGCCGGCAACCTGTTTCCTTTCCTGTTCATCACCATCGCGTGCGGCGCGGTCTCCGGGTGGCACGCGATCATCGCCTCGGGCACCACCCCCAAGCTGCTCTCGAACGAAGGCGACGCCCGCATGGTGGGGTACGGCGGCATGCTGATGGAAGCCTTCGTGGCCATGATGGCGCTGATCGCCGCGGCCTCGTTGCACCCGGGCGTGTACTTCGCCATGAACTCGCCGTCCGCGGTGATCGGCTCGACGGTCGATCAGGCCGCGGCGACCATCAGCCGGTGGGGCTTCCTCATCACCCCGGCCGAGCTCGCACAGACCGCCCGCAACATCGGCGAGGGGAGCATCCTCAGCCGGGCGGGTGGGGCACCCACCCTCGCGGTGGGGATGGCGCAGCTCCTCCACGGCATCCTGCCCGGCGAGCGGATGATGGCGTTCTGGTACCACTACGCCATCCTCTTCGAGGCGCTGTTCATCCTCACCACCGTGGACGCGGGGACCCGGGTCGGGCGCTTCATGATCCAGGAGATCGCCGGCCTGATCCACCCGCCGCTCAGGCGCACGGAGTCGCTCCTGGGCAACGTCCTCGCCACCCTGGTCTGCGTGGGCCTGTGGGGCTACTTCCTCTACCAGGGGGCGGTCGATCCGCTGGGTGGCATCAACACCCTGTGGCCGCTGTTCGGCATCGCCAACCAGATGC